>CAVYPI010000096.1:0-123256 GCA_963770125.1 uncultured Actinomycetota bacterium
CGTGAGCGAGGTGTTGTCGGCGCCGCGCCGGGTACCGCGAGGCCGCCAGGCGAGCCGGCGACAGCATCGCCGAAGTCGAAGATCCGGTACGGGTGTGCCATGAAGCGCTCGCACCGTCGGCGTAGGTTGGGTCGGGTGCGGTTGACGGAATTCCAAGAGCTCGTCGACGGCCAGTTCGGGCCGGTGCGCGGCGCGTCGATGATCGTCGACCACGTGCTGACGGGACTCGGCGGACGAACCCCCGCGCAGGCCATCGAGGACGGCGTCGACCCGCGGGACGTGTGGCGGGCTTTATGCGCCGACTTCGACGTCCCGCGCGACCAGTGGTGAACCGCTGCCCTAACCGCGCTGACCCAGCAGCTGCGCCGTTTCACGGTGCAGCCTGCCGAAGTTGTAGTAGGCCGCGCAGGCACCCTCCGGGGACACCATGCACGTGCCGATCGGCGTTTCGGGTGTGCAGGCCGTGCCGAACACCTTGCACTCCCACGGCTTGATGACGCCCTTCAGCACCTCCCCGCATTGGCACGCCTCGGGGTCGGCGACGCGCACGCCGGGCATCTCGAACTTGCGTTCCGCGTCGTATTCCGCGTAGTCGGGATGCACCTTCAAGGCACTCTGCGAGATGAATCCGAGTCCACGCCATTCGAAGTGCGGCCGCAGCTCGAATGTCTCGGCCATCAGCTTCAACGCCTGGGTGTTGCCCTCGGGGCGGACTACTCGGGTGTACTGGTTCTCGACCTCGCAGCGGCCCTCGCGAATCTGCTCCAGCAGCATGTGCACCGACGCGAGGATGTCGAGCGGCTCAAAACCGGCCACCACCATGGGTTTTCCGTTATACCTCCGGCACGACCAGTACGCATCACCACCACCGTGGACACGTGGCCGGGCCCGAGGAACCCCGAGAGCCGCAGGTCGGGCGACTCGAGGATAGCCTTGATCGGCGGGACGATCGTGACGTGGTTGCAGAACACGCTGAAGTTGCGGACACCGAGAGCGCGCGCCCGAACCAGGGTGACCGCGGTTGACGGCGCCGTCGTCTCGAATCCGACAGCGAAGAACGACATGGCGGTCCGGGTTGTCGAGCGCGACTTTGAGCGCGTCGAGCGGCGAGTACACGAACCGCACATCTGCACCGCGGGCCTTCGCCTCGATGAGGTTGCCCTTCGACCCGGGCACGCGCGTCATCGAGCCGAACGTCGTGAAGATGACGCCGGGCTGCTCGGCTAGCCACATCGCGTCGTCGACGCGGCCCATCGGGATCACGCACACCGGACAGCCGGGTCCGTGCACCAGCTCGACGGCTTCGGGCAGCAGGTGCTCGATTCCGTGCCGGTAGATGGTGTGCGTGTGACCGCCGCACACCTCCATGAACTTGAACTCGTCTGTGCCTGCCAGCTCTGTGATGGATTTGACCAACGCACGTGCGGCGGCCGGGTCCCGGAACTCGTCGACGAATCTCATTGCGTTTCAACCTTTCCCGTCAGGCGATTTCCGATGCGTTGAACGCTTCGATTTCGTTGACGTAATCGGCACCCATCTTCTGCACCTGGTCGAGCGTGATCGCCGCCTCGCGCTCGTCGATCTTCGCCATCGCGAAACCGACGTGCACAAGCACCCAGTCACCGACCTGCAGGTTGTCGTCGGCAAGCAGGCGCACGCTGATGTTTCTTCGGACACCGTTGACGTCGACCCTGGCCAGGGACTGTTCGGCGTCGACGATGTCGACCACTTGACCCGGTATCCCAAGACACATCGTCAATCTCCTCTCAGCAGATACGCGGTAGCGGGTCACCGACGAGCATGTCGACGATCCGGCTGCCGCCGAACGACGTTCGAAGCGCGACGATTCCGTGCGGTTCGGGGACGATACTCGCCAACGACCGCGGCATCGGCGCCTTGCGGATGTTCGCGCAGTGCGGCGATCGCCGCATCGGCCTCGTCGGCCGGGACTATGGCGACGAACTTGCCTTCGTTCGCCACGTAAAGCGGGTCGATGCCGAGCATGTCGCAGGCCCCGAGGACCTGCGGCTGAACCGGCAGCTTGTCCTCGTCCAGGATGAGCGCGAACTGGGAGTCCTTGACCAATTCGTTGGCCACGGTACCGACGCCGCCGCGTGTCGCGTCGCGCATCCATCGCGTCGACGGCGCGGCCGCGAGCAGTCTCTCGACGAGTTCGTGCACAGGCGCGGTGTCGGAGGCGATGTCGGCGTCGATGGCAAGGTCGCCGCGCGCCAGCATGACGGCCATCCCGTGCTCGCCGATCGTCCCGGACAGCACCACCTTGTCGCCGGGCTGTACGAGGGCGCGGGACAGCTGCCTGCCCTCGGGGATCACGCCGACACCGGCAGTGGAGATGTATACACCGTCGGCCGCGCCCTTGCCGACGACTTTCGTATCGCCGGTGACGATCTGCACGCCCGCCTTCGCCGCGGCTTCGCTCATGTCCGCGACGATTTCGCGGAGTTCGGCGATCGGGAAACCCTCCTCGATCACGAAGGCCGCCGACAGCCATTGTGGACGGGCGCCCGACACCGCGAGGTCGTTGATCGTTCCATGCACGGCGACGTGGCCGATGGATCCGCCCGGAAAGCGCCGCGGCGAAACGACATACGAGTCAGTCGAAAATGCGAGCCGTTCACCCGAGGCGGTCCGCAGCGCGGCGGCGTCGCCGAGTTGTTCGAGTTCGTCGTTGCGGAACGCCTCGAGGAACACCGCGTCGATCAGCGCGGCCGACGACTTGCCGCCCGCCCCGTGTGCGAGCGTCACCACGTCGTCGAGCAGCCGAGGCCGGCGCTGCCGGAACTTGTCGATCCGTTCCAGCACACGGTCTTCGCGGTCCGCCGTCGTGCTCATGCGCGAGCCCCGGACAGCGGACGGAACATATGTTCCTGGGTCACCAACCACAGGCGGTATCCGAGCATTGCGTGGCTCTCCTGTATGCGGTGGATGCTCTGCGAGTGCACCGTGAAGCAGAAGTCGAGATCCTCGGCGGCAGCCATCCTGCCGCCGTCGTGTCCGGAGAACCCGATGGTGAGCAGTCCCCGCTGCTTTGCTTCGGTGATCGCCGTCATCAGGTCTTCGGAATTTCCGGACGTGGACAACGCGATCGCGACGTCGCGATCCCGTGCGTGAGCGATGATCTGGCGCTTGAAGATCAGTTCGAATCCGACGTCGTTGCCTAGTGCCGTGACCACCGCTTCGTCGGCGGCCAGGGACCAGGCGGCCACCGCCCTGCCCCGCGCGGGACGACTGAACAGCGATGCCAGTGTCGCGGCGTCGGTGGAACTGCCGCCGTTGCCGAGCGTGTAGAGCCTGCCGCCGCGCAGGAACCGCTCGGCCATCTGCGTTCCGGCCGCAGTCAGACCGGGGGCGTACTCGTCGAGCGATTCCTGTTGCAGCCGTGCGCTTTCAGTGGCCTTGCCCCGCGCGGAGGCGGCCAGGTCATCGAGCAGGCTCGTGGCGTCGGTCTCCTCGGACTCGATGAACGGGTAGAGAAAGGCGGTATTTTCGGATTCGTGGGCCGTCATGGGCTGACCTCCAGACGTGTGATTGCCGCGCCGGCGTGTACCAGAACCAGATCGTTGGTACGGACCTCGCCGAGAATGGTGGTGTCCACCCACTCCTCGCCGTCGGCCGTTCGCACCAACGCCTGACCGGTCGCATCGGCGGGCTCTAGCACCACTTCACCCAGGCGGCCCTCGTCGCCGCACGTCACGCACACTTCGTCGGTGCATTCGTCGGCGGGCGGCTTGAGCAGTCCCGGATGCTCGAAGCAGACGTGGGTGAGTTCCCACAGCAGGTGGTACATCAGCACAAAGGTCCCGGTGGCCGGCACCATCGGGTCGTCGGAGTCGATCCACAGAATGTGGTTGGCCGCGCCGGCAGGCGGCCGCGGCCCGGAACCGATCCACAGGGTCAGCACGCCCCAGGCCTGCGCGCGCTGCATGGCGTCGACCACCGCAGGCTCGTCTGCCGATGCGACCGCGATCAGGAGATCGCCGGGCTGACTCGCGACCCGCGCCTGCGCGACGGGATCGGGTTCGACGAGTGCGACCGAGGGCAGCGCCCGCTTCCCCATGATCACGGGATGGACGAACTCGACGGCGACGTGGTGGGCATGCGGTTCCCATTGCGGTGAAATCACCCAGAGGGTGGCGCCGTCGTGGAATCTGCGGGCCAGGTCCAGCGCGGCGGCAGCCAGATCGGCGGACAAATCCACACCGATGTACGACCCTCCGAGTTGCGCGGTCGTCGTCATTCTCGGTCTCCCCTCAGGACACCAGTGTGCTCCGATCCCGCGGCCACGGAAACGCATTCGGAGCGGATGGTGTTGACCAGCTCCAGCGTTGCCTGCGTGGCCGATTTCAGCGCGTCGCTCTGATCGTCGGTAAGAGTCCCGCACACCCAGTCCCAGTGCGCCGACACAATCGCTCCCGGCGCCGGGGCGGGCGCCAGCGAGAGCTCACCCTTCTTCCACTGCACCCGCTCGGGGCGGGGCTCGCCGAGTGCCAGCGCACCATCGTCGAGCTGCAGTGGGCATGACGTGATCACTGCGTACCCGCCCTCGACCGACTCGACGGTTCCCCAGCGGATGCGGCAGTCCTGCATGACGCCCAGCGCGGTCAGCGAATCGCGGTCCAGGAACCGTACCCACGGGTAGACCACGAAGACGTGAAAGCTGTGGTGTGCCAACACCCCGGGTGCGGCGTCAACCGCATCCAGCAGCCCGGTGACCTGCCCCTTGAACGATGTCCGTAGTCGAGCCAGCAGGCCAGCGGGGTCGACTCTGGTCAGCCACGGACCGCCCACCCAGTAGCTGCCGACGACGTCCTCGTCGAGCGGATCCCAGGCGCCGACCGCCTCGGCGATGGCCGCCAGGTACGGCCAGGCGCCGTCGAACTCCTTGGCGTGCGCGGCCAGTCCAGACGCGCCGCCGCCGTCCGCCGGCCCGCAATAGCCGAGCTCGTTCGGCGGATAGGCGTACTGGGCGAACAACGCATGGCCCGGTGACAGTGTCTCGTTGGTCATCCGCAAGTACCCACCAACAGTTGACCCAGTGCGATGCCGCCGTCGTTGGGTGGCACCGCGCGATGCGTGATCACTTGAAGTCCTTTGGCATGCAACCCTTTCAACGTCAATTGGAGCAGCAGGGCGTTCTGGAAGACGCCGCCGGAGAGCGCGACGGTCTGCGATGCATCCCTGTCCTGGCATGCGAGGTCGACGACCAGATCGGCGACGGCGCAGTGGAACCGCGCCCCGATCACTGCGGCGGGCACGCCGTCACGCTGGTCGCGGACCACGGCCTGCACCACGGGAGTCGGGTCGATCAGCGCCGTCTGGCCCGAGCGGTCCACGTTGAACGCGTACGAAGTTGCGCCGCGGTCGACGCCACGGGCGAGCCCCTCAAGCTCGATGGCCGCCTGCGCTTCGTAAGCCACCACCTGCCGGACGCCGGTGAGTGCTGACACCGCGTCGAACAGCCGGCCCATGCTGGATGTCGGCACGCAGCCAAGGCCCGTCTCGAGCTGGTGGCGCAACACGCGTTGTTCGTCGGCAGGGCAGGCCGCCACCGGCGGCAGATCCGACTCCCAGGCGATTCCCGCCGCCCACAGATGGGCCAGCGCCATCCGGTAGGGGCGCAGCACGCTGATGTCGCCGCCCGCGAGCGGCACGTACTTGAGTTGCGCCAGTCGTTGGTAGCCCTTGTAGTTGGCGAGCAGCACCTCGCCGCCCCACACGGCCGCGTCGGATCCGTAGCCGGTCCCGTCGAAGGCGAATCCGAGCACCTGCTGTGATCCGTCCAGGCCGTGTTCGGCCATTACCGCCGCGATGTGCGCGTGGTGGTGTTGCACGGCCCGAACCGGCCGCCCGGCGGCGTTGCGGTGTGCCCACGCGGTCGACCGGTACAGCGGATGGGCGTCGGCCACAAGCACTTCGGGCTCGACCGCGGTCAGCTCCCGCAGGTGCTGTTGCGCCGCGTCGAAGGCGGACAGCGTCGCGAGGTCATCCATGTCGCCGATGTGCTGGCTCAGCCAGGCGTATTTTCCGTCCGCGACCGCCATCGTGTTCTTCAGGTCCGCCCCGACCGCCATCGTTGGCGGCACCGACACCGGCAACGCGATGGGCAGCGGCGCATAGCCGCGGGAGCGCCGAATCGGTAACTCGAGGGCCTCATTCTGATTGTCGGCCCCGCCGACGGTGACAACCCGCACGACTGAGTCGTCGCAGGGCACCAGGATGGCTCGATCGTGCATCAGCCAGCCGTCGGCTAGGTGCGAAAGTCGTTCGAGCGCATCGTGGTCGGTGAAGCAGATCGGCTCTCCGCCGAGATTGCCGGACGTCATCACCAGCACGGGCGGCCCTGCGGCATCGCCCGGCAGCCCGAACAACAGCGTGTGCAGCGGCGTGTAGGCCAGCATGACGCCGAGGTCGGGATTGCGCGGCGCCACCGCGTCAGCGATCCGCGCATCGCGTCGGCGGGGCACCAGCACGATCGGTCGCTGCGGACCGGTGAGTAGCCGAGCTGACGGATCATCGACGTCGGCGATGGCGCACCCGGTCGGGAGGTCAGGCACCATGACGGCGAATGGCTTGTCGCCACGTCGCTTTCGGCGGCGCAGCTCGGCGACCGCCTGCCCGTTGTTGGCGTCGCAGGCCAGGTGGTATCCGCCGATTCCCTTGACCGCCAGGATGCCACCGTCGCGCAGCAGCTGCCGTGCTCGCAGCAGTGCATCGTCGCCGTCGGTCAAGCCATCGTCGCCGTCGCGGTAACGTAGCGCCGGTCCGCAGTTCGGGCAGCACACGGGTTGGGCATGGAAGCGCCGGTCGGCGGGGTCGGTGTATTCGCGGGCGCAATCGGCGCACATCGCGAAGGACGCCATGGTGGTGGAGGCACGGTCGTAGGGCAGGGCGGCGATGATGGTGAAGCGCGGGCCGCAGTTGGTGCAGTTGACGAACGCGTGGCGGTAGCGCCTGTTCGATGGGTCGCGCTGTTCGGCCGCGCAGTCTGCGCACATGGCGACATCGGGGGAGGCCAGCGTGCGGCCGCCGTCGGACCGCGACGTGTCGGCGATAGCAAAGCCGGTGCCACCGACGAGCGGGATATCCTGCGTCTCAATCGATTCGATGACGGCCAACGGCGGCGGGCGGTCGCGCAACCGCGAGAGGAAGTGGTCGATTTCGGCGGGATCGCCCTCCACCTCGACGATGGCGCCGGAGGTGTCGTTGCGTACGGACCCGGACAACCCGAGGGCGGCCGCCGTGGTGTAGACGAACGGGCGAAAGCCCACGCCTTGGACCACCCCGTGCACGCAGACACGTAACCGGCGCCGAGCAGTCATGGCGACGTCTCGATGTCTCGGCCTCTGCCCATCAGTTCAAGGCCTTCCATCGCTGCGTCGGCGCCGGCTTTGTCGGTTTTCTCGACGACGAAGCCCATGTGGATGATGACCCAGTCGCCGGGTGCGAAGGTCTCCTCGGGCAGCATCCCGACGTTCACCTTCCTGTGCTCACCCGCGACGTCGACGAGTGCGAGCTGGTCGCCGTAGCCCTCCACCATGCCGATGACTTGTCCCGGGATGCCCAGACACATGATTAGCCTCCCCCACGAGTGGGCGGTACCCCCACCTTCACCGATTGTCCGAGCAGCCGCGCTATGACATCCTCGAGCGCCCGCACCGCTTCGGGTACCGCGGCCGCTACCTCCGCAGACAGGCCGATGCCCTCGTCGACGTTCGCGGCCTCGCAGCCGATCACCACCGTGTACGGCGGTGTGCCGCCGAGCGCGTTCAGGCTCGCGAACACCGCTCCCGGGTCCATTGCGTGCGCATCGAGACCCACTGTGGCGGTGAGGCTTTCATTGTCGGCCTCGAAGACATGGAGGGTGCCCGGCGCCCCCCGGCTGGGGATTGCGTCGACGAGGACGAGCGCTTCGCACCCGTCGAGCAGGTCATACGCCAGGTGCATGCCCCTGATGCCGTAGTCGACCAGCTGAACATGCGGACCGGCGAGCCCTTGCGGGACATGGCGCATCACCTCGGGACCGAAGCCGTCGTCCCCAAGGAAGATATTGCCGATCCCGGCTACCAGGATTCGGTACGTGGTTACACCTCGCTGTCTGTTACATGCGGCGGATCTTCAGGTAGCGCCTGGCATCCGAGATGGACATCAGCCCGATCATCGCTCCACCGAGCACGGCAGCAGCGACGACACCTACGGCGATCCAGCCCACTACTTCCATTTCGAACTCCTTTCGATGAGTGGTTCGACCTCGTCGGGTGCGAAGTACAGGTAGCGGCCGTACCAGTCGTGCAGGTCGGCAGCCGGATCATCCTCGAGGACAACGCCGAGGTGCTGGTCGCCGTCGACGTCCTCGTGCACCGAGGTGACGCGCGCGATCTTGTCCGCGTAGAAGAGGTCTTGGGCATCGGCCCTGCGCGATGGCCGCAGCCGGACACGGCTACCGCGGGTCACCCGCGTGCCGTTGACGAGGATCGCATCCAGCTCCGGGCGTACCGCTGTGTCCGCCATGGGATCCCACCAGTCCACGTCTGCGGGGACCTCAGGTATCAGTCCCGGTTCCTGGGTCGGCGCGCGCGGATTGCGAAGCACACCGTGCAGATCCAGCATCGCCTCCGGTGACATGGAATCGCAGCGGTCGATGATCTGGGCCGCCAACGGATCGGTGGCGCGCGCCTGCGCCTTCTCCTCGTCGGTCATCGTCATGATCCGCAACGTGAGGATCTCGTCGATCTCCGTGGAGTCGTACAGCGCGCCCTTGCTCTGTTCGGCGATCTCGGGATGGTCGTAGAGGATGATCGGCGATACCAGCACCAGGCCCGAATCGCCCGGAGGTCCTGCAAGCACCGGGAAGCAGCGGTGCTGCCGGCACCGGGCCACCGCTGCGGCCGCGGAATCCGGCGGTTCCAGCAGAGACACGAATTCCCCGTCGGTGACTTCGATGAGCAGATGCGTGCCGATCAGCGAGGTCGCGATCGCTTCGTCCTTGTCGGCGGCGGGTGGCGCAACATTGCGCACCTCGAACGAGATCCGCAATAGTTCGCCATCGCGCTCGGCGGAGATGTCGAGTTGACCGTGTAGCGCACGGCGCGTCCGCACCAGTCGCCCACCATCCAGCATCTCGACGTCGGTGCCCGAAGGGACCGAGATGTCAAGCGTGCGCGGCAAACTCGTGACGGGGAACCGGTCTAGCGGGATGTCGCCTTCGACGGCCTCATCCCAGCTGAGCCAGCTGGTGGAACCGGTGGCCAGCTCGTCGACTTGCTCGAAGCGGCCGCCGCCGACGTCGCGCTCGGCCCCCCGGTGCTGCAACTGCAGGAACCGCACCACACCCGAGAGCGACGCGACGCCGCTTGACCGCACCAGCACCTGCGCGGACAGCGTGTCATCCTCACCGATGCCGGTGCCAGCAGCGCCCTGCGGCCCCAGCACCCCGAACTGCCAGCGCGACTGGTTCTTTCGCGAGTTGGCGCGGTACGGGTAGAGCAGATAGCCCTCGTACAGCACCGCGTCGGCGACGGCGCGTGCATGGTCCCACCCGGCGGTCACGAGATCTCCCTTGTCGCCGAGTTCGCCGCAAGCAGTGAGGTGATTGCGTCATCGAATCCGAGCAGGCCGCGTGCGGAGCGGTACGCCGCGAGCGCGTCGATGGTGTCGCGGTCCAGTCGCACCCACCCGGTGTTCGGAAAGTGCTGCTGGATCAGATCACGCCAGACGGACACGGGCATGTTGTAGCGCTCTTCGCGGTCCCACGGCACCTGCTGGACGGCGAAGCCGCTTGACCCACGGCCGAAAACAGTTCCGCTGAACAGGAATTGCAGCGGGATGGTGCCGTCACGCAGCGCGTGCAGGTACTTCGCCGCCGCCACCTCGAAGTCATACGTGCACTCGAGGGGCAGGTGCACCTGGGTGGTACCGGTGAATCCCGGCACCATCGCGGTGGCGTGTTGCCACAGGAATGAGTGTTGAGTCGCGGCCCAGCGTTCCCGCGGCCCGAACAAGTCGATGAGTTCGGCGGCCTCGTCGTCGGAGTACTGGCGCCGCGAAGGTTCGATGCGAACCTGACAGCGCAGTGCGATCGCGTGCACCGGCTCCTCGCCGACAGAGGCGATGCCGACCCGCGCCATCAGGATCGGTGTCACCGCGTATGGTTCCGGCGCGACGTCGAGGACGGCGAACGTGATGTCGCTCATGCTCGATGCACCACCCGGCTGCGGCTATCGAGCAGCTCGAAGAACTCGTCGATGTAGTTGCGGACGTCCTGTCCGCCGTCGAAGCCGCGCCACATCATGCGCAGCCGGCCGACGAACTCGTAGCAGGCATCGATGGGAACCAAATAAGCGTGCGGAGAAGCCGTTTCATCATCGGGTACCCGTACGAGCAGAGCCTCTGTATCGTCGGCGATGGTGTCCACCCGGGGATCGGCGGTGTGGATGTCGTTCCACGCCTGAAGATCCAGCTCGGATTCGGTGGCGCCCGCTGGGCCGGGGTAGAACGCCACCGTGCGGCCGAGCGCCGAGTTGTGGAAGAAGAACGCCAGCCCGACAGGGATCTGCAATGCCTCCCAGGCACGGCGGTCCAACGCGAAATCCGGGAAGGCGAGGTAGCGGTCGGGGATGGCGCGGTAGCGCAGCTCGGCCTGCGTGTCGCTGAACAGCAGGTAGCAACCGCGGCACACACACATCAGTTGTCGGCCTTCGAGATTCACCACATGCTGGTGCTCGTCGGCGATGGCCTCCGAACACATCTCGCAGCGTTCACCCGCGGGCTGCGGCGCACCGCGGCTGGCGCGGATGCGTGCGAGTACGTCAATGACGTTGCCGTTACCGTCCATCACGCCACCTCTTCGGGAACGGCCATCGACAGCACGCCGTCGCGAATCAGCACCGGTATCGGCTCTAGATGACTGTCGCCGCCGACACCTGCACCGGCGTGAACGGCGTCGAAGCCGGCGCCGCACGCCGGACACCGCAGAACCGCACCGCGCAGTTGCGCGCCGGCCAACGTGCCCAGGCAACTGGGACACCGGTCGCGGTAGGCGAAGACGTCGCCGCCCACCCGGCAGACCAGCGCGGTGACGCCCGTGACCCGGAAGCCCCCGACCTCACCGTCGGCCAAGTCGGCGAGCTCCGGGACCGGCTGCCACGCCGTCGACCGATGGCCTCCGTTGCTGTGCAACTGGGTCAGCAGTGACTCCGCCGGTATCACCCCGGAGCTCGGGTCCTTTTCCGCGGCAACGACTTCGATCGAGTCGATCTCGGGCGCCGCCGCGCGGACCGCGTCCTCGACCGCCAGCTCCAACGTCACCGCGGACGATGGACAGCTCTTGCAGCTGCCCTGGAACTGAAGGCGAACCACACCGTCGTCCACCCCGAGCAACGACACATCTCCGCCGTGCGACCCGAGATAGGGCCGCACGCTGTCCAGCGCGTCGGACACCCGTCGCTCGACGTCGTACGGATGCAACCCGTGCACCAGTAGGAGGCTGGCGACGAGGTCGTCGGCCGCGAATCGGTCCGCGAGGTCCGGATCCGCGGCCAACGCCACGTCCATCATCCGTTCCAGCACCGCCCCGTAGAGGTCGGTCACCTCACGGACGAGTTGCTCCGCGCGTTCCCGCGCGACGGCGCCGCCCGATGACGACGCGTCGAGCAGGGTTTGTATTCGTTCGCCCGCCGTGCGCCACTGCGCGTCGTCCTGAGTTTCCTCCGGGCCTGGCAGCGTCGGCGAGGCCATACCTTATTCCCCGGTTACGGATTGGGTGGGGGAGTGCAGTAGATCCAGAGTCTTCCCTTTGCCGAGGTACATGTGTACACCGCACGGCAGACACGGGTCGAAACTGCGCACCGTGCGCATGATGTCGATGCCCTTGAAGTGTTCCCTGTCGTTCTCCTCGAAGATCGGTTGGCCTTGTACCGCATCCTCGTACGGCCCCGGAGTGCCGTAGCTGTCCCGCGGACTGGCGTTCCACGGTGTCGGCGGATACGGGTGATAGTTCGCGATCTTGCCGTCGCGGATCACCATGTGATGCGACAGCACGCCGCGCACCGCCTCGGTGAACCCGCAGCCAATGGCCTCGTCGGGAACCTCGAACTTCTCCCAGGTCTTGGTGCGGCCTGCGCGGATCTCCACCAACGCCTTCTCGGCGAAGTGCAGCGCGCATGCCGCGGCGTAGGCCTGGAAGTAGGTCCGGGCGCGGTCGCGTTCGATTGTGTTGCTTCCGTATTGCGGAACCTTCCACTCGAACGAAACGGGCCCCTTGAGCGCGGTCTTGGGCAAGTTGATCTGCACGCTGTTGCCCGTGGCCTTCACATAGCCGATGTCGACCAGGCCGGCGAGCGCGGTCGCCCACAGTCGGGCCAGCGGGCCGCCGCCGGTGTCCAGCGCCAAGTGGTCCTTGCCGTCGAACCAGCGGGGCGCCATCACCCAGCTGTACTTGCCGTCGAAGTCGCGCTTCTGCGGCCGCGGGTTGGTGTGCTGGTTCCACGGATGACGTCGATCGATCGGATTGCCGAGCGGATCGGTCTTGACGAACATCTCCTGGTCGGTCCAGTCATCGTAGTAACTGTGGCCCAACAGGATTCGGATGCCGAGGTTGATGTCCACCAGTGAATGGGTGTGCAGCTTGCCGTCGACCACCACACCGGGCGTGACGAACATGGCGTCGCCCCAGCGCTCCATGTCCCTGTAGGCGAAGTTGCAGACCTCGGGATCCTGGAAGGAGCCCCAGCAGCCCAGCAGGGTGCGGCGCAGACCCACCTGGTCGTAGCCGGGCAGTGCTTCGTAGAAGAAGTCGAAGAGGTCGTCGTGCATGGGCACGACCTTCTTCATGAACTCCACGTAGCGCATCAGCCGGGTCACGTAGTCCGTCATCAGCTGAATCGTCGCGGTGGTGCCGATGCCGCCGGGGTACAGCGTCGACGGATGCACATGCCTGCCTTCCATGAGGCAGAACATCTCTCGCGTCCACCGGCTGACCTGCAGCGCTTCGCGATAGAAGTCGCCGGTGAACGGATTCAGCGCCCGCATGATGTCGGCGATCGTCCGATAGCCGTGCATATCGGCGTGCGGCGCCTGGGTGTTCTCGGCCTTGGCCAGCACACTCGGGTTGGTCTCGGACACCATCTTCTCGCAGAAGTCCACGCCGACCAGGTTCTCCTGGAAGATGTTGTGGTCGAACATGTACTCCGCGGCCTCACCGAGGTTGATGAGCCACTCACCGAGGTGCGGTGGCTTCACGCCATAGGCCATGTTCTGGCGTGTAGCAGGAGCACGTGGCAGTGGTTGTCACCGCAGATGCCGCAGATGCGGCTGGTGATGAAGTGGGCGTCGCGAGGATCCTTGCCCTTCATGAAGATCGAATAGCCGCGGAAGATCGACGAGGTGCTGTGGCACTCGACGACTTCCTTGTTGTCGAAGTCGATCTTGGTGTAGATGCCGAGGCTGCCGACGATGCGGGTGATGGGATCCCATGCCATCTCCACCAATTGGCCGGGATCCCGCTTCGCATGTGACGGCTCGGGGATGATCGTTGTCATCGAACTGTTCTCTTTCGTCTAGCTAGTGAGCAGCGCCGCAAGACTTTTCGGCGATGGGAAACGCGCGTGCAGCAGCCCGGGAGGGCCCGCACCTACCAGGTCCGGGTCGCTCCGGTCTCGAGTTTCGTGCCGGGATGCCGCCACTTTGGTTCTTTGTCCACCGTGCGACCTGTGATGTGGCGAAGGTTGCGGATGACCGAGCCGTACAGACCCGACGCCGTCGTGGAAACCTTGCCGCCCGGGGGTTCGTCCATGAACGGCATGAACTTGTCAGGGAAGCCGGGCATCGTGCATCCGATGCAGATACCGCCGACGTTCGGGCAGCCACCGATGCCGTTGACCCAGCCCCGCTTGGGGACGTTGCACTTGACGACCGGACCCCAACAGCCCAGCTTCACAATGCATTTCGGCGAACCGTATTCGGTGGCGAAGTCACCTTGCTCGTAATAGCCGGCCCGGTCACACCCTTCATGCACGGTGTTGCCGAACAGCCACTTGGGCCGAAGCGCATCATCGAGTGGGATCATCGGAGCCTGACCAGTGGCCATATACAGCAAATAGGTCAGCGTCTCAGCCATGTTGTCCGGATGGGCGGGGCAGCCGGGCACGCAGACGATCGGGATGCCCGCCTTGCTCTTCCAGTCCCATCCCAGATAGTCGGGCACACCCATTGCGCCGGTCGGATTACCGGCCATCGCATGGATGCCGCCGTATGTGGCGCAGGTTCCCATCGCGACCACCGCGGTGGCCTTGGGCGTCAGCCGGTCCAGCCATTCGCTTGTCGTCATCGGCTGACCGGTCGCGGGGTTGTTGCCGAACCCGCACCAATAGCCTTCATCTTTGAGCTGCTCGTTCGGGATGGACCCCTCGACGACGAGGACGAACGGGTCTAGTTCGCCACGTTCGCCCTTGAAGAACCACTCCAGGAAATCGTCAGCACCACCGTTGGGTCCGCACTCGAAATCGATCAGGGGCCAGTGGACGGCGATCTTTGGCAGACCGGGAAGTGCGCCGAGCGCAATCTCCTCGATGCTGGGTTGGGTGGCGGCAGTCAACGCCACCGAATCGCCGTCACAACTCAATCCCGCGTTGATCCATAGGACGTGGATCAGCGCCTCTTCCGCTTTGACTGCTGCTTCGCTCGGCATGCGTCACAGCTTTCCGGGGCCGGGGCTGGCGGCCCCCGTTTGCAGGAATGTGCTTGCGCCCACTTTCTACAGCGCCAGTCCTCGGTTTACTCCCGAGCGAATGTCTTGTCAACGGGTCGTTGGGACATATCGCGAGTTTGCCAGAACTGCCGATCTTCGTGCGGATCCAGTCGTACCATGCGTCAAGGCCGTCTCCGCTTGTCGCGGAGACGGGCAATATCTCGACGCCGGGGTTCACCGATCGCGCGAAGCCCAAACAGCTTTCAAGATCAAAGTTTACATAGGGAACGAGATCGATCTTGTTGATGATGACGAGCCCGGCTGCGGCAAACATGTGCGGGTATTTGAGCGGCTTGTCCTGCCCCTCGGTCACCGAGATCACGACAACTTTGCTGTGCTCACCGAGATCAAAGAGCGCCGGGCACACGAGGTTTCCGACATTTTCGATGAACAGCAGCGATTCCGGCTCCGGATTCAAGGCGTGAAGTGCGCGATGAACCATGTCGGCGTCGAGGTGGCAGCCGGCGCCGGTGTTGACCTGGACCGCGCGGGCCCCCGCAGCCTGTATTCGCTCGGCGTCGAGCAATGTTTCCTGATCACCCTCGATGACGGCGACCGGGCGGTTGCCTCCGAGCTCTCGGATGGTGCGTTCGAGAATCGTTGTCTTCCCCGCCCCGGGTGAGCTCGTGACGTTGAGAGCCAGGATGGCCCGCTCGGCCAGCCATTGACGGTTTTGCTCGGCGATCAGATCGTTCTTCGCGAGCACCTTCTGTTCCAGCGAGATCGTCTCGGTATGGGCATGCACGTGGTCGTGGTCGTGTGGATGGTCATGCGAGTGCGGATGGTCATGGCCGGCCAACGTGATGGTTGTTTCGTCGTCACCGCAGCCGCAGGTTGCGCACATGCTCAGCTCACTTCCATCGACAGAATTCGAAGGTCCCGTCCGGCCAGCACCTCGACATCCGCGCTTCCGCACGGGCATAACAAGATCAAGTCGTGCAGTTCGAAGCTCTCGCCGCAGCTGCGGCAGCGTGCCGAGCCGGGCTGCACGTTCAGGTCGAGGCGAGCGCCGTCGGCGACGGTGCCCTCGGTGGCGAGCTCGAAACAGAACTGCATGGCGTCGGGCACGACTGCGCACAGCGCGCCGATCTCGACCTTGACGCTCTGCACATGGCGACCCGCGGCGTGCTCACACACCGCGTCGACAACACTCTGTGTCAGCGCCATCTCGTGCATGTCTGTCCGTTCTGGCCGGATGAACCCCACCATAGGTCGGAAAACGCCCGATGGTGTCCAGACGTAGAAGTCCCCCCGCGCGGGCGCGGCGTGTCTACTTGAATCGAACAGGTGTTCGTCTACTGTGGGCAGTGTTCGACGGCTAGATGCTGGTCAGGCCGACTTGTCGGTAGCGGTCTCTAGCGTCACGGCCAACTGATCGAGACCGATCACCGAACACCCACGAGGACGGAGACCACCCCCATGACGCAGGCACCTGACCGCGAGAAAGCCCTGGAGCTGGCGCTCGCGCAGATCGACAAGAACTTCGGCAAAGGCTCGGTGATGCGGCTCGGCGAAGAGGTGCGCCAGCCGATCTCCGTCATCCCCACCGGCTCGATCGCCCTGGACGTGGCGCTCGGCATCGGCGGGCTGCCGCGCGGCCGGGTCGTCGAGATCTACGGTCCGGAATCCTCCGGCAAGACCACCGTTGCGCTGCACGCGGTCGCCAACGCCCAGGCCGCAGGCGGCATCGCCGCGTTCATCGACGCCGAGCACGCGCTCGATCCGGACTACGCCAAGAAGCTCGGGGTGGACACCGACTCGCTGCTGGTTTCCCAGCCGGACACCGGTGAGCAGGCGCTGGAGATCGCCGACATGCTGATCCGCTCAGGTGCGCTGGACATCCTGGTCATCGACTCGGTCGCCGCCCTGGTGCCACGCGCCGAGATCGAAGGCGAGATGGGGGATAGCCACGTCGGCCTGCAGGCCCGGCTGATGAGCCAGGCGCTGCGGAAAATGACTGGTGCGCTGAGCAATTCGGGCACCACCGCGATCTTCATCAACCAGCTCCGCGAAAAAATCGGTGTGATGTTCGGCTCGCCCGAAACAACAACGGGCGGAAAGGCTTTGAAGTTCTATGCCTCGATTCGCCTGGACGTCAGGCGAATCGAGACCCTGAAAGACGGCACCGATGCGGTGGGCAACCGCACCAGGGTCAAGGTCGTCAAGAACAAGTGCCTCGCAGAGGGCACTCGGATCTTCGATCCTGTCACCGGTACGACGCATCGCATTGAGGATGTTGTCGATGGGCGGAAGCAAATTCATGTCGTGGCCGCGGCCAAGGACGGAACGTTGCATGCGCGGCCCGTGGTGTCCTGGTTCGACCAGGGAACGCAGGATGTGATCGGGTTGCGGATCGCCGGTGGCGCAACCGTGTGGGCGACACCCGATCACAAGGTGCTGACTGAATACGGCTGGCGTCAGGCCGCAGAACTCCGCAAGGGAGACCGGGTGGCGCAACCGCGACGCTTCGATGGATTCGGTGACAGTGCGCCGATCTCGGCGGATCATGCACGCCTGCTTGGCTATCTGATCGGGGATGGCTACGTGGGGGGTAAGACTCCGGTCAACTTCATCAATGTTCAGCAGGCACTCATTGATGACGTGACACGAATCGCTGCGACGCTCGGTTGTGCGGCCCATCCGCAGGGGCGTATCTCACTTGCGATCGCTCATCGACCTGGTGAGCGCAACGGTGTTCTAGACCTTTGTCGGCGTGCCGGTATACACGGCAAGCTCGCATGGGAGAGGACGATTCCGAACTGGTTCTTCGAGCCAGATATCGCTGCCGATGTTGTCGGCAATCTGCTGTTCGGTCTGTTCGAGAGTGACGGCTGGGTGAGTCGGGAGCAGACCGGAGCGCTTCGGGTCGGTTACACGACGACCTCTGAACAACTCGCACACCAGATCCATTGGCTGCTACTGCGATTCGGTATCGTGAGCACCGTTCGAGATTACGATCCGACCCAGAAGCGGCCGAGTATCGTGAACGGTCGACGGGTCCAGAGCAAGCGCCAGGTGTTCGAGGTCCGGGTCTCGGGTATGGAGAACGTCACGGCATTCGCGGAATCAGTTCCCATGTGGGGGCCGCGTGGTAGCGCCCTTACCCAGGCGATTCCAGAAGCTATGCAGGGGCGGCGGCGTGGATCGCAGGCGACATATCTCGCCGCGGAGATGGCCGATGCCGTGCTGAATTACCTTGACGAGCGTGGCGTGACCGCGCAGGAGGCTGCAGCCATGATCGGTGCGGGTTCTGGGGACCCTCGTGGCGGAATGAAGCAGGTCTTAGGTGCCGGCCGCCTCCGCCGGGATCGCGTGCAGGCGCTCGCGGACGCCTTGGATGACAAGTTCCTGCATGATGTGCTGGCGGAAGAACTTCGGTACTCGGTGATCCGAGAAGTGCTGCCAACGCGGCGGGTACGAACGTTCGACCTCGAGGTGGAGGAACTGCACAACCTCGTCGCGGAAGGGGTTGTCGTGCACAACTGCTCGCCACCGTTCAAACAGGCCGAGTTCGACATCCTGTACGGCAAGGGCATCAGCAAGGAAGGCTCGCTCATCGACATGGGTGTCGAGCAGGGCTTCATCCGTAAGTCCGGTTCCTGGTTCACCTATGAGGGCGAGCAACTCGGCCAGGGCAAGGAGAACGCCCGCACCTTCCTGCTCGAGAACACCGATGTGGCCGCCGAGATCGAGAAGAAGATCAAGGAGAAGCTCGGTATCGGCGCAGTGGTGACCGATGACGAAGTCCTGCCCGCCCCCGTCGACTTCTGAGCTCTCCCGCGAGGAGCAGGCGCGGAGCCCTGTGCCTGCGTCTGCTCACCGCGAGGGCGCGAACCCGCGCCGAGCTCGAAGGGCAGCTGGCCAAGCGGGGATACCCCGACGACGTGAGTGACCGGGTGCTCGACCGGCTGACCCAGGTCGGCCTCATTGACGACGCGGACTTCGCCGAGCAGTGGGTGCGGTCACGACGAGTGAATGCCGGAAAAGGCAAGCGCGCCTTGGCCGCTGAACTGCAGACCAAGGGCGTGGACAACGACGTGATCATCGCCGCGCTCGCGAGCATCGATACGGGAGCGGAGCGGGAGCGCGCCGAGAAGCTGGTGCGCGACAAGCTGCGACGGGAAAAGCTCGAGCGACGACGAGACGCCAAGGTCGCGCGCCGGCTCGTCGGGATGCTGGCCCGCCGAGGCTACAGCCAGACGATGGCGTTCGACGTGGTCAAGGGCGAACTGGCGAGCGAGCGGGAGCGACGCAGGGTCTAATGACCTTCGCCGCCACCGCCTTTCGGATTTCCATCGTGTTCGTGGTGCGGTTCATGCTTGCTTCCCGCGTCGGCTCGTCCGGCACCACCGCTGGTCGATGAGGTCGATGAACCCGCGTCGGAGCTCCGCTTGTGGGTCACGCCGGACCGTCCGTGTGTCGTTGTCGCCGTCGCGTCGATATCGGCTTGGTTAGATGCAACGGCGTCGGCGTCCTCGTCGTGGGTCTTTGCTGTTGTGCCGATAACCGACTCGGATTCCGCGACAGTTGATCTGAACTTCTTCGCTTGATCGGTGACGGTGCCCGCCAACGACGAGTTGCTGGTACGCGGATCACGGACGCGCTGAATCGTCTCGACGCCGGACTGCCCTGTCGTCGTGGCTTCGTCGGAAGTTGCCGCTGCGGTCGGCATCATGCTGGCGTTGACTGCCTTGTCTGGAGCACGGCCTCGATCCGACTGGATGCGACGGCCGCCTGTGTCGCGGACGCCGGTGTGAGGCCTGAGAGAAGCGTGCCAACCGCGGCGATGGGCAGTGTCACCAGATTCGCAAAGAACTTGAGCTGGAAGCTCACATATTCCGCGGCGAAGCCGACCAGGTCGCGGCCGGCCTCCAACTCGATCTGAGCGAAGGTCTGCAGGGCTCGGCCCACGGCGGCGGGCACCGGACCCCGTTGTGGATGTCTTGGAGCAGAGCGCCAGGGATCGCAAATTCGCGTGCAAAGAGCACCGCGCCGGTCGTGAGGAAGTCCGCGACGAATGCGATGTGGAAGCCGACCTGTTGGAGCGGGTTCAGCGGCTGGAGCGGTGCAAGCTGCTGGAGCGGTGCCGGCTGCTGAGCGGTGCCGGCGCCGTGGGTTGCGTCAGGATGCGCGGCGATGGCACCGGCTGCGTCGCGGCGGCCAACATGATCGCGGCCGGCGGTACGGCCGGGGTGGGGGCCTGAGCCGCCTGACCCGCCACGCACCGGGGTCATCACGAGGGCGCCGACTGAAACCACGGCGAATCCTGATGTGAGGCGCGAACGAATGCCGATATCCATGGCGACCCTCCGATGGGTGCGCCGGCCCGATCAGCCGACGGGGAGCGATTTTGCGCGAACCACTGAATGGCGCACGCACCAGGCGATCGCCTGGTTCAAATCGAGCCCCCGGCGCCGGCGCCGAACGCGCCCTGCGTAACCGGCTGGATAGGCATCGGCGCCGGGCCACGACGGGCCCGCCGCATGCGGCCCTCCAACCACGTCGCGAACCAGGACAGGCCGAAGTTGACGCTGATCATCAACGCCGCGACGACGATGAGCGCGGGGATGTAGTTGCCGTACGCCGCGCCGACCTGGGTGCCTTGGCGCACCATCTCGAGGAAGGTGATCTGGTAGCCGATCGCCGTGTCCTTGAGAACGACCACCATCTGCGAGATCAGCACCGGCAACATTGACGTGACGGCCTGCGGCAGCAGGATTGACCGCATGGTCTGGCCCCAGCGCAGGCCAAGTGCGGACGCGGCCTCCGACTGTCCGCGGGGCAGCGCGTTGATGCCGGCACGGACGATCTCGGCGATGACGGCACCGTTGTACAGCGTCAGGCCGGTGATCACGCCCGCCAGCGCCAGGTGCTTGGACGGGAAGACGTCGTAGTCCGCAAATAAGAAGTAGGCGAAGATCATCATGATCAGCACGGGCACCGAGCGGAAGAACTCCACGACGACCGAGCACGGCACGCGGATTGCGGGGCGGGTGGACAGCCGGCCCACACCGAGCAGGAATCCCAGCGCAAGTGCCAGCACGATCGACACCGCGGCGGCGGTGAGTGTGCCCTGGACGCCGGGCAGGATGTAAGTCCTCCAGAGGTTGGCCGTCAGGAACGGTTTCCACTTCTCCGGCTCGAGCTGGCCCTTGGCCTGCAGGCGCGAATACACCACCCAGAGCACGAGCAGGGTGACGATCAGCGTTACGACGGTGACGACCCGGTTGCGGACCCGCGCCCGCGGTCCTGGCGCGTCGAAGAGAACCGACGACGCGGTCATCTTGCCACCGCCAGCCGTTTGCCGAGCCATCCGAAGAACAGCCCCATCGGCAGCGTCAGGATGACGAACCCGAACGCGAAGATGGCGCCGATGTAGAGCAGCGCGGCCTCGTTCTCGATCATCGTCTTCATCAACAACGCGGCCTCCGCCACGCCGATCGCCGACGCGATCGTGGTGTTCTTCGTCAACGCGATCAACACCGAGCCGAGCGGGATGATCACGGCGCGAAACGCCTGCGGCAGCAGAATCATTCGCAGGTTCTGCGCGAACGTCAACCCCAACGACCGCGCCGCCTCGGCCTGGCCCAGCGGTACCGTGTTCACCCCGGACCGCACCGTCTCACATACGAACGACGCCGTGTAGACGGTGAACCCGAGCACCGCCAGCCGGAAATTGCTGTCCTCGATCGACGTCAGCGACTTCGAATCGACCAGGGTGATCCCCAGCGTCTGAGCCAGCCCGAACGAGCAGAACAGGATGATCAGCGTCAACGGCGTGTTGCGCACCACGTTGACGTAAGTCGTCCCGATCCAGTTGAGCATCGGCACGGGCGAGAGCCGCATCGCAGCCAGCAGGGTGCCCAAGATGAGGGCTCCGATGGCCGAATACACCGTCAACTGGATTGTGGTCCAGAACGCCTCGAAGATCTGGCTCTGGTACTTACTGAACAGCTCCACGTCGGCGAGTGACCGCTTACTTGTCGAGCGGCGGCGGCGTCGGCGCGGTGATGCCTGCCGGTCCGAGGTTCTTGTCGAACGCCGCCTTCCACGACCCGTCCTGCTCCATCTTGGTGATCGCGTCGTTGATCTTGGTCCGCAGGTCGGTGTCGCCCTTCTTCAGGCCGATGCCGTAGCGCTCCTCGGAGAACGGCTGGCCGACGATCTTGAAGGCGCCAGGGCTCTGTGCGGCGTAGCCGGCCAGGATCACCTCGTCGGTGGTCACCGCGTCGATCGCCCCGTTCTTGAGCGCCTCGACGCACGCCGAATACGTGTCGTACTGCTGAAGTTGCACACCCGGGTATTTGTCCTTGATGCGCTGTGCAGGAGTTGAGCCCGACACCGAGCAGAGCTTCTTGTTGTTCTGCAGCGACTCAGGTCCGGTGATGTCGGTGTTGTCCGCCTTCACCAGCAGGCTCTGTCCGGTGATCAGGTAGGGGCCGGCGAAGTCGACCTTCTCCTTGCGGGCGTCGGTGATGGAATACGTGGCGACGATGTACTTCACCTGATCGTTCTGGATCAGCGTCTCGCGCTGCCCGGACGGGGATTCCTTCCACTCGATCTTGTCCTCGTTGTACCCGAGCTGCTTGGCGACATACTTCGCGACGTCGACGTCGAAGCCACTCATGGTGCCGTCCGGGTTCTTCAATCCCGAGCCCGGGTTGGTCGAACTTGGTGCCGATGACGATCGTGTCGCCTCCGCCACCACCGCCGCCGCCGCCGCACGCGGTAGCCGCGAACGGGAGACTGATGGCAAGCGCGATGGCAGCTGCTACGCGCATTGAGAAGGACGGCATGTTCGGTTCCTTTCGCCGGGGCGTTAGTGCTTGAGAATCTTGCCGAGAAAGTCTTTGGCGCGGTCGGTCTGCGGGTTCTCGAAGAAGTCGGCCGGTTCGGAGGCTTCGACGATCGCGCCGTCGGCCATGAACACCACCGGTTCGCTGCGCCGCGCGCGAAACCCATCTCGTGCGTGACCACCAGCATGGTCATGCCGTCCTTCGCAAGGCCGGTCATGACGTTCAGCACCTCGTTGATCATCTCCGGGTCCAGCGCGCTGGTCGGTTCGTCGAACAGCATCACCTTCGGGTTCATCGCCAGTGATCGCGCGATGGCAACGCGCTGCTGCTGGCCGCCCGACAGCTGCGCCGGATACTTGTCGGCCTGATTGGCCACGCCAACCCGCTCCAGCAGCTCCATAGCCTTCTCGTGGGCCTTGTCCTTGGACACCTTGCGCACCTTCATCGGTGCCAGCGTGACGTTCTCCAGAATTGTCTTGTGCGCGAACAGGTTGAACGACTGAAACACCATCCCGACGTCAGAACGCAACTGGGCGAGCTTGCGCCCCTCGGCAGGAAGCACTTCTCCGTCGATCGCGATCGTGCCCTCGTCAATGGGTTCGAGTCGATTGATGGTGCGGCACAACGTCGACTTACCCGAGCCCGACGGCCCGAGCACGACGATCACCTGGCCGCGGTCGACGTCGAGGTTGATGTCCTTGAGCACATGGAGGCTGCCGAAGTGCTTGTTGACGCCCTGTATCGAGATCATCGGCACGCCTGACGGAGTCGAATCGACATCTTTCACATCAGACCCGGTGGTCTCCATGGGTTCAGACATTACCCAGGGAACGTCCAGCTTGCCTGGAACTCGCGAATCCACTCAGATCGCCGCGTGCAGCGCTCCGTACCATGGGGCCGTGACTTCGATGGTGACTCGGGAGGCGACGGCGCTCGACAGCGCCGTCGCCTCTTCGCGCGAGCACTCATCGGATGTTCGCCGGCAGCCGCGCACCTATCAGGTCCGCACCTACGGCTGCCAGATGAATGTGCACGACTCCGAACGACTGGCCGGGTTGCTGGAAGCCGCCGGATACGAGCGCGCGGCCGACGGAACCGACGCCGACGTCGTCGTGTTCAACACCTGCGCGGTCCGCGAGAACGCCGACAACAAGCTGTACGGCAACCTCAGCCACCTCGCGCCGCGCAAGCAGGCCGACCCCGACATGCAGATCGCCGTCGGCGGCTGCCTGGCGCAGAAGGACCGCGACACCGTCCTCAAGAAGGCCCCATGGGTGGACGTCGTGTTCGGCACCCACAACATCGGTTCACTGCCGACGCTGCTCGACCGCGCCCGTCACAATCGCCAAGGCTCAGGTCGAAATCGTCGAGGCGCTGGAGGAATTCCCGTCCGCGCTGCCGGCCGCGCGCGAATCCGCTTACGCCGCATGGGTTTCGATCTCCGTCGGCTGCAACAACACCTGCACGTTCTGCATCGTGCCCGCGCTGCGGGGCAAGGAGGTCGACCGCAGGCCCGGCGACGTGCTGGCCGAGGTGCAGTCGCTCGTCGACCAGGGCGTCCTGGAGGTGACGCTGCTGGGTCAGAACGTCAACGCTTACGGGGTCTCCTTTGCCGACCCCGACCAGCCCCGTGATCGCGGCGCATTCGCCAACGCTGCTGCGCGCCTGCGGGCGCGTCGACGGACTCGAGCGGGTGCGGTTCACCTCGCCGCACCCCGCCGAGTTCACCGACGACGTGATCGAGGCGATGGCCGAAACACCGAATGTGTGCCCGACGCTGCACATGCCGCTGCAGTCCGGGTCGGACCGGATCTTGCGGGCCATGCGACGGTCCTACCGCGCCGAGAAGTACCTCGGCATCATCGACCGGGTGCGGGCCGCTATTCCGCACGCCGCGATCACCACCGACCTCATCGTCGGCTTCCCCGGCGAGACCGAGGACGACTTTGCGGCCACGCTCGACGTGGTCGCGCGAGGCGCGGTTCTCCAGCGCGTTCACGTTCCAGTACTCCAAGCGCCCAGGCACGCCGGCCGCCGAGTTGGACGGGCAACTGCCGAAATCCGTTGTGCAGGAACGCTACCAACGGCTGGTCGACCTTCAGGAACGCATTTCGCTCGAGGAGAACTCCGCGCAGATCGGGCACACCGTCGAGCTGCTGGTGGCCGCGGGCGAGGGCCGTAAGGATGCCAGCACCGCACGCATGTCGGGACGCGCCCGCGACGGCCGGCTGGTGCATTTCGACCCGGCAGGCCTTGATATCCGGCCCGGCGACATCGTCACCACCACCGTCACCGGCGCCGCGCCGCATCACCTGATCGCCGACGGCGGCCCGCATACCCATCGGCGCACCAGGGCCGGCGACGCGCACGCAGCAGGGCAGAAGCCCCGCACGGGTGTCGGAGCCGCCAGGCCGGCGACATCCGGCATTGGCCTCGGCATGCCCGGCATCGGTGTCCCGGCGCAACAGCCGACCTCGTCCGAGTGTGCCCGGTGACCGCAGGCGACCAGAACAACGGCGGCTTCGAAGACTTCAAGGGCGACATCGAGGCTGCCGAACGCCGCGTAGCGCGTGAAATCGACCCCGGCGCAAGAGCATTGGTGATCGCTGTCGCGGTGTTCGTGCTGTTGCTCACCTTCGTGTTGCCGCACACCGGCGACGCCAAGGGCTGGGACGTGCTGGTGGGCGACGATGTGGCGATCCGCAACGGCATCGCATTGCCGTCGCGGGTGTTCAGTTGGCTTGCGCTGGTGTTCGGTGTCGGCTTCTCGATGCTGGCGCTGCTGACCCGCCGGTGGGCGCTGGCGTGGATCGCGCTGGCCGGATCGACGGTGGCATCCCTTACGGGCCTGCTGGCGGTGTGGTCGCGGCAGACCGCGCCCGCGCACCACCCTGGGCCGGGCATCGGCCTGATCATCGCGTGGATCACGGTGATTGTGCTGGCCTTCAACTGGGCACGCGCGGTGTGGGCACGCACCGCGCTGCAGCTCGCCGCGGAGCAAGAACGCCGCAGGCAAGCCGCCAAACGCCAGCACAAGGGTTTGTTGGACACCCTTCACGACGACACTGACGAGACCGGCGATGACACGACAGGGTCGGGAAAGCCCTAGCCCCGCCTGCCAAGCGCCTCGGCTGCCGCGTCGGCCCACTGACGCCACTGTTCGGCGTTGGCTCGCGCCTCCTCGGCGTCCTTGGTCCGCCCGGCGGCCGCGGCCTTCTCCGCCTGCCGCTCGAATTGTTCTGCGCGGGCCCGGAATTGGTCCGCCCTGGCCTGCGCTTCCGGATCGACGCCTCCCGTCGGAGCGTCGCGCACCTTCTTCTCGATCGGCGCGCAGCCGTCGCTCCAGCTCGGCGCCCCGTTCGCGGGGCACCTTGCCGATCGCGTCCCACTTGTCGCCGATCGCGCGCAGCGCCGCCCGCGCCGCATCCGGGTCGGAGGTGTCGACCTTTTCGGCCTCTGCGAGCAGCGCCTCCTTTGCGTCGACGTTCGCCCGGAACTCGGCGTCGCGCTCGGCGCTGGCGGCATTGCGGGCAGAAAAGAAGGTGTCCTGCGCGGCCTTGAACCGCTGCCACAGCGTGTCGTCGACGTCCTTGGCGGCGCGTCCGGCGGCCTTCCACTCCGTGAGCAGGTCGCGGAAAACGGCGCCGGTCGGCGCCCCAGTCGCGTGGAGTCGGCCAGCTCCTCGGCGCGTTCGCACAGCGCCTCCTTGGCCTGCCGCGCGCCGGCGCGTTCGCGGTCGAGCTCGGCGAAATGCGAGCCACGGCGGCGGTTGAAGGTCTCACGGGCGGTCGAGTACCGCTTCCACAGCGCATCGTCGGTCTTGCGGTCCAGCCCGCTGATGGTCCGCCACTCCTCGAGGATTTCGCGCAGCCGGTCGCCTGCGGCCTTCCACTGCGTCGAATTCGTCGCGAGATCTTCGGCCTCCGCGGCGAGCGTCTCCTTGCGGGCGGTCTGCGCGGCGCGGTACTCGTCGCGCTTCGCCTTCTCCGCCTGGGCGGCTTCGTCGGCGTGCTCGACGATTGCGGTCAGGCGCGCGGCAAGCGCGTCGACGTTCCCCAGCACGTGCGCCTCGGCAGGGTTTCGGCGAGCGCAGCGGCGGTCGCCTTGATCTTGCGCGCGTCGCCGGTCCCTGACTCCAGCCGGCGCTCCATCAGCGCGACCTCGGTGTGCAGGTCGTCGAATCGGCGGCCGAAGTGCTCGAACGCGGCCTCGGTGTCACCGGCCTGCCACGAGCCGATGATGCGTTCACCGGAACCCGTGATCAGCCAGACAGTGCCGTCGGGGTCGACGCGACCGAACCGGTGCGGATCGCTCGACACCGGCGCCGCGACCGTCGGCGCCGGCCGGCCGGGGCGGGGGACGGGGCGCGGCGGTCCTGGCCGGGGAGCGGGTTTGGGGGTGGTGGACTGTCCACCTGGCTCGCTGGTCGTCATGTCCGTAACCTCGTACCCTCCGCGCGGGGACCCGCGCACCTGCCGCGCGACGCGGCGCCTTGCTAGCTCGAACGCTATTCAAACAGGTCCCCGCGGCCCGTGCCCACGCCTTTCGCGATGCATTTGCCTACGCTCTTCCCAACACAACGGGAGGCCGTGGATGGATAAGGCGGATATCGCCGCCCTGCTCGCCCTCGGCGCTGCGTTCTTCATCGCGATCGGCGACGTCATCCACCAGCGCTCGACGCATGAGGTCACCGACGAACCGCTCAGCCACGTCGACCTGTTCATGCGGCTGCTGCGCGACGGCCAGTGGTGGCTGGGCAGCGTCGTCGCTGCGGTCGGGTTCGCGCTACAGGCCGCGGCGCTTGGCCTGGGCTCGGTGCTGTTGGTGCAGGCCCTGCTGGTCACGTCGCTGCTGTTCGCGCTGCCGATCAACGCGCGCCTGTCGCACCGGCGGGTGACCCGCTGGGAATGGACGTGGGCCGCGCTGCTCGCCGCCGCGGTGGCGGTGATCGTGACCGTCGGCAATCCGACCGCAGGGCATTCCCGGGCGTCGTTCGAGACGTGGACGGCGGTGATCGCCGTGCTCGGGCCCGCCCTGGTGCTGTGCGTGGTGGGCGCGCGGATCTGGTCCGGACCCGTCAGCGCGGTGCTGCTGGCGGTGGTGTCCGGCGCGCTGTGGGGCGTGTTCGCGGTGCTGACCAAGGGAGTGGTGGACCGCCTCGACGACGGCCTGTGGGCGCTGCTGCGCACGCCCGAGCTGTACGTTTGGGCGCTGGTCGCCATTGCGGGCACGGCCTGGCAGCAGTCGTCGTTCCGGGCCGGCGCACTTACCGCGTCGTTGCCTACCATGACCGTCACCGAGCCGGTGGTCGGGTCGGTGCTCGGCATCGTGGTGCTCGGCGAGACGCTGCGGCCCGGGGACGCCGGTTGGCTGACGCTGATCGTCGCGGTGGCGGTGATGGTGGTCGCGACGGCCGCACTGGCCCGCGGCGAGGCGGCCGGTGCCACCAAGCAACCCGTGTGAGCATTAATTTGGTGGCGTGCTGAGCGCCATCGCGATCATCCCGTCGGCACCCGTCATGGTCCCCGAACTGGCTGCCAATGCCGCCGACGAACTGGCCGACCTGCGCCGGGCGGTCTTCGCGGCCGCGGGGTCGCTGCCGCCGAGGTGGATCGCCGTCGGTGTTGGGCCCGCCGATGCGGTGCTGGGCCCGTACGCGGCGGGCACCTTCGCGGGCTACGGCGTCGACCGGCGCGTCGCGCTCTCGCCCGGCCCCGCCGACACACTCACCGAGCTGCCGCTGTGTGCGTTGATCGCGGGCTGGGTCCGCGGCCAGGCCAAGCCCGATGCACGCGCCGAGGTGCGGGTGTACGCCGCAGAACACGACGTCGACGCCGCGCTGGCCCGCGGTCGCCGGTTGCGCGCCGAGATCGACGAGGCGGTCGATCCGATCGGCGTCCTGGTCGTCGCCGACGGCGCGCACACGCTCACCCCACCCGCGCCCGGCGGCTACGACCCCGACTCGATACCCACACAGGCCGCGCTCGACGACGCGCTCGCCGCAGGCGATGCCGCCGCGCTGACCCGGCTGCCCGACACCATCGTCGGCCGGGTTGCCTACCAGGTGCTGGCCGGGCTGACGGGGTATCCCGGATCCTCGTCACGTCCGGGCCCAGCGCCGCGGTCGGCCAAGGAGCTCTATCGCGGCGCGCCCTACGGCGTCGGCTACTTCACCGGCGTCTGGCAGCCGTGAGGCCGCTCGCGATCGTCGGCCCGACCGGCACCGGAAAGTCGGCGCTGGCCCTGGCCGTCGCCGAACGCGTGGGCGGGGAGATCGTGAACGCCGACGCCATGCAGCTCTACCGCGGCATGGACATCGGCACCGCGAAGCTGCCCGTATCCGAGCGTCGCGGCATCCCGCACCACCAGCTCGACGTCCTCGACGTGACCGAGACGGCCACTGTCGCCCGTTATCAGCAGGCCGCGGCCGCCGATATCGAGGCGATCGCCGCCCGCGGCGCGGTCCCGATCGTCGTCGGGGGATCCATGATGTACATCCAGTCGCTGCTCGACGAATGGTCGTTCCCCGCAACCGACGCTGCCGTGCGGGCCAAGTGGGAGGGGCGGCTGGCCGAGATCGGCGTCGGCGCATTGCATCAGGAACTCGCCCGGGTCGACGCCGACGCCGCCTCCTCGATCCTGCCCACCGACGGTCGCCGCATCGTGCGGGCGTTGGAGGTCGTCGAACTCACCGGGCAGCCGTTCGCGGCGTCAGCGCCGGTGATCGGCACGCCGAGGTGGGACACCGCGATCGTCGGATTGGATACCGACACTGCGCTTCTCGATGAGCGGCTGGCGCTGCGGACGGACAAGATGTTCGCCGCCGGCCTCGTCGGCGAGGTGAACGCGCTGCTGGGCGCCGGCTTGCGCGACGGCGTCACGGCGTCGCGCGCTCTGGGGTACGCCCAGGTGATCGCCGACCTCGACTGCGGCGGAGACGGAACGGCCGCCCGGGAGCCGACCTTCTTCGGCACCCGCCGCTACGTCCGCCGCCAGCGCTCGTGGTTCCGTCGCGACCACCGCATCGTGTGGCTCGACGGCGCGGCGTCCGCGAACGTCGAGGACACGGTGCGGCTATGGCGGCACGTATCCTGAGCAGGTGATGTTCGCCAAGGGCCACGGCACGCAAAACGACTTCGTGCTGTTGCCCGACCCGGAGGGCCTGCTGTCGTTGACGCCGGCCGCGGTGGCCGCGCTGTGCGACCGTCGCCGGGGTCTGGGCGCCGACGGGGTGCTGCGGGTGACGAAGGCCGCGGCGGCGTTGTCGGCGGGCGTGTTCGACCGGCTGCCCGAGGGTGTCGCGTCCGGCGACTGGTACATGGACTACCGCAACGCCGACGGATCCATCGCGCAGATGTGCGGCAACGGGGTGCGGGTGTTCGCCCACTACTTGCGGGCCAGCGGGCTGGAGGGCAGTGATGAGTTCGTCGTTGGCTCACTGGCAGGGCCGCGCCCGGTGGTGCTGCACCAGTGGGACGACACCACCGCCGACGTCACGGTCGAAATGGGCAAGACCAATCAGCTCGGCACCGGTGAGGCGATCGTCGGCGGCCGGCCGTTCGCGGGGCTGGCCATCGATGTGGGTAACCCGCATCTGGCGTGCGTCGACGCGGACCTGACCCTCGACGAACTCGCGGCCCTCGACGTCGCCGCGCCGGTTTCGTTCGATCGCACGCAGTTCCCCGAGGGCGTGAACGTCGAGGTTCTGACGGCGCCGCACGGTGGGGCGGTGTCGATGCGGGTACACGAGAGAGGTGTCGGCGAAACCCGATCGTGTGGCACCGGAACCGTCGCCGCCGCCGTCGCGGCGCTGGCATTCGATGGCGCGACCACGGGCACGCTGCGGGTGCGCATTCCCGGCGGGGAGGTCACGGTGACGGTCACCGAGGCCAGCAGTTATCTGCGCGGCCCGTCGGTCCTGGTGGCCCGGGGGGAGTTGTCGGAGGAATGGTGGCGTGCTGCGCAGCGTTAATTCGGGTGCACGAGCCGAGGTAGCCGTGCAAATCTGTAATCGCTTATGACTTATCCCGATTTTCCTCTCAACGACGCACCCAGCGCGGGTGAGCTCGCCCTCGAAGACCGCACGGCGTTGCGCCGCGTGGCCGGTTTGTCGACGGAACTCACCGACATCTCCGAGGTCGAGTACCGGCAGCTGCGGCTCGAACGCGTCGTGCTGGTCGGCGTGTGGACCGAGGGCAGCGCGAAAGACGCCGAGGCCAGCATGGCCGAGCTCGCCGCGCTCGCCGAGACCGCCGGTTCGGAGGTGCTCGAAGGTCTCGTCCAGCGCCGCGACAAGCCGGACCCGTCGACCTACATCGGCTCGGGTAAGGCGCAGGAGCTGCGCGAGGTCGTGGTGGCCACCGGGGCCGACACCGTGATCTGCGACGGCGAACTGAGCCCCGCCCAGCTGACCGCGCTGGAGAAGGCGGTCAAGGTCAAGGTCGTCGACCGCACCGCGCTGATCCTCGACATCTTCGCCCAGCACGCCACCAGCCGGGAAGGCAAGGCGCAGGTGGCGCTGGCGCAGATGGAGTACATGCTGCCCAGGCTGCGCGGCTGGGGCGAATCGATGTCGCGGCAGGCCGGTGGGCGTGCCGGCGGCAGCGGCGGCGGCGTGGGTCTGCGCGGCCCCGGTGAGACGAAGATCGAGACCGACCGCCGTCGCATCCGCGAGCGAATGGCCAAGCTGCGCCGCGACATTCGGGCGATGAAGCAGGTCCGCGACACTCAGCGCAGCCGCAGGTTGGCCAGCGACGTGCCGTCGATCGCGATCGTCGGCTACACCAACGCGGGCAAGTCCAGCCTACTCAATGCGTTGACCGGCGCGGGCGTGCTGGTCGAGAACGCGTTGTTCGCAACGCTCGAACCCACCACTCGGCGTGGGGAATTCGTCGGACGGCCGGCCGTTCGTGCTCACCGATACGGTCGGGTTCGTGCGGCATCTGCCGACCCAGCTGGTCGAGGCGTTCCGCTCCACGTTGGAGGAGGTCGTTGACGCCGACCTACTGGTGCACGTGGTCGACGGTGCCGACGTCAACCCGCTGGCGCAGATCAACGCGGTTCGTCAGGTGGTCAACGAGGTCATCGCCGAGCACGACGGGGCGCACCCGCCGGAACTGTTGGTGGTGAACAAGATCGACGCCGCGGGCGGTCTGGCGTTGGCCCAGCTGCGGCGAGCGCTCCCCGACGCGGTGTTCGTGTCCGCACGCACCGGCGAGGGGCTGGAGCGGCTGCAGCAGCGGATGGCCGAATTGATCACCCCGACCGACACCATGGTCGATGTGACGATTCCGTACGACCGCGGCGATCTCGTCAACAAGGTGCATGCCGACGGGCGCGTCGATGCCACCGAGCACACCGCCGACGGCACCAGGATCAAGGCACGCGTGCCGATCCCGTTGGCGGCCAGCCTGCAAGAATTCGCGACGTTCTAAAGCCGGTGAGCTTGTTCGACGTCGTCGAAGCAACCATCGCCGATCTGCGAAAGGCACTCGACACCGGCCGCGTGACCGCGGTCGATTTGCTCGAAAGCTACTTGGAGCGAATCGCCGTCTATGACCACGCTGGAATCCGGTTGAATTCCATCGTTGTGCCGAACTCGCAGGCCCGTGCCGACGCTGCGGCGTCGGACGCTCGCCGGGCTTGTCGAGGGACGCGCGGCCCGCTGGACGGAATTCCATACACCGCCAAGGACAGTTACCTCGCTCGCGGGCTCACGGCGGCCGCCGGTAGTCCTGCGTTCGCCGACTTGGTGGCGCAGCGGGACGCGTTTGTGATCGAGCGGCTGCGCGACGCCGGGGCGGTCCTGAGTCGGGCTGACCAACATGCCGCCGATGGCCAATGGCGGCATGCAGCGCGGGCTGTACGGGCGCGCGGAAAGCCCCTATAACGCTGCCTACCTCACCGCTGCGTTCGGGTCCGGCTCGTCGAACGGGTCAGGCACCGCTACCGCGGCGTCGTTCTGTGCCTTCGGCCTTGGCGAGGAGACGTGGTCGTCCGGCAGCGCTCCGGCGTCCAATAACGCGCTGTGCGCGTACACGCCATCGCGCGGCGTCATCTCCACGCGAGGCGGCTGGCCGCTGGTGCCGACGATGGATGTCGTTGTGCCACATACCAGGACGATGGCCGACATGCTCGAAGTGCTCGACGTGATCGTCGCCGACGACACGAGTGTGCGCGGAGACTTCTGGCGGAGCCAGCCCTGGATAGCCCTGCCTCGCCCCAGTGACGTACGGCCGACGTCGTATCCGCAGTTGCGGCCGACGAGTCGTGATGAGGCGCGACAGGTGCTCGCAGGACGGCGATTAGGCGTGCCGCGCATGTACATCAACGCCGATCCCGATGCTGGTACCGCAGAGCCAGGATCGCACACCGGGGATCGGCGGCCCAACCGGTCAACGCGTCCAAACGCGGCCGTCGGTGCTCGGATTGTTCGACGCGGCCCGTCGCGACCTCGAGGCCGCCGGTGCCGAGGTCGTCGATGTCGACTTTCCGGTGGTCAGCAATTACGAGGGCGACCGGCCCGGCGCGCCAACGATTTTCACGCGAGGATCTGGTGAGTCGGCCGTACCTGGCCAGAGAGCTCCTCGATCTCAGCGCGTGGGCGTGGGACGACTTCCTCGACGACAACAGCGACCCCGCGCTGAACCGCTTGGCCGACGTCGACGGCACGCGCATCTTCCCCCACCCGCCAGGAGCGCTGCCCGACCGGTACACCGGGTTCGACGACGACATCGCGAGTTATCCGGCGCACCGTCAGGGATCACCCGCTCGATTCGTTCCTCGGGATCGCACATCTGGAGGAGGGGGTGCGCGGGCTCGAGGAGACGCGGCGTGTCGATCTCGAGGAGTGGATGGACGCTCTTGGCTTGGACGCGGTCGTTTTCCCGGCGGTTGCGGATGTCGGTCCCGCGGACATGGACGTCAACGAGTCATCGGCCGATCTCGGTTGGCGCAACGGCGTCTGGGTCGCCAACGGGAACCTGGCGATACGGCACCTCGGCATCCCGACCGTGACCGTACCGATGGGCACGATGGACGACACCGGCATGCCGGTCGGGCTGACGGTCGCCGGCCGCGCCTACGACGACGTCGCGCTGCTGCGCCTTGCTGCCGCATTCGAGGCGACGGGCGCGCGAAGGACGGCGCCGCCGCGCACGCCGCCTCTTGGCTGACGGTTGCCATACCCTCGGCATACGTCATGGGTGTAATCCGCGACCCGGCCACAACCGTTGTCCAATCGACTGAAACTGTCCCTGCTTGATGCCCAAAGTCGGCTATCCTGAACGTGCTTGAGGCCGCTGCAGTTGACGGGGTTTTGGGGGAAACGCCAATGCCGCTTCCGAGTTATGGTGTCCCCGTCTGGAACCTTGAACCGCTTTACGCGCGATGATCCCAACGAATTCGGTTCCTGGTACCACGGGAAGATGTATCTACTTACTTCCGAACGGCCGTCAGTCCCGTCGCTAACGCCTCAGTGTTATCGGACTTCTTGAGGTCTTGTTACAGACCGGCGCGGTTGCGGAGCTGATGGTTATTCGCAGTTATCGCCTCCCCATAGCAAACGCTCTCAGTTGCAACGCTTGTCCGTCTTCGCTGATTCACGCGTGTCGCGCCGGGGTGGAGCGGTGACTGCTGGGTGGGGATTGATGTCGTGGTTCAGGGCCGCTCGCACGGAGGGCGGTGTATGCGATAACCCACTGGCGGTGGCCCGGTATCGGGAACGCCACTCGGTGGCACGGCGAAGTCCGATCACGCTGACGCGATGACGCTGGCCAGCATCGTGCGCGTCGATGCCCACCTGCACCGCCGACTGTCGGCCGACAGTGAGTTGTGCCAGGCGATCGCGGTGCGGGATCGTGCGCGCCAGGACGCGATCTGGCGGCGCACCACCGCGCACCATCAGCTGCGGTCGTTGTTGCGCGAGTTCTACCCGACCTTCCTGGCGGTCTTCACGAGCCGATTCACGCTGGGGATCGCCAGCCCGGAGGCGCGTGCCGTGCTGGCGATTGCGCCGACAGCGGGCCGCGGCAGCCAAACAGCGGTGAGCAGGGTCGCGGCCGCGTTGCGTCGGCCGGCGTAGCGGCGGTATCGATCAGACCGCCGTCGAGATCAAAGCCGAGTTGCGGAAACCCCAACAGCACCAACCAGTTCTGGTCGAGAACGCGATGGGCAAAAACGCGCAGGCGCTGCTCGCCGTCGCTCGACACCGCGTGCGCCAATGTCGACGAGCTCGGCCAGGCATCGGCGGAATTGTTCCAACAGCACCCCGATTACGCGATTATCACCAGTTTCCCGGGGCTGGCGGACTCGACCGGCGCTCGGGTGCTCGCCGAGATCGGAGACGACCGCGCTCGTTTCACCGACGCCCGGCTTGATGGCCAGGGCGGATGCGCCCGAAACGCGGTGGGACGCTCGTTCTCGGTGATCATCGCCAAATCGAGAACAACCGGCTGGCCAGTGTCGGCTGGATGTGGGCATTCTCGGCGTCCGCATTGAACGGCGAGCACTAGACAGGGAGAACACGGAGCACGCGGAAGCAATCTGTTAACTTGAGCTATCGTAGATCTCGAGAGGCAGGAATAGCGCTCGTCGCGACCACCGCGAAGTATTCGCCCCAGCGGGTGATCAGCCACAGTCCGATGGCTTCGATCAACTCGATAGCCCCATAACCGAATAGACCGACGGCGATCCACGCCAAAGTAGTCGGCGACAAAGAGAATGCCTGGTCGATGTGATGCAGCAGTTTGGAGTTATCGGGATTCCAACCAATCTGATTGGCCAGGGGCCGGACCAGCGGCAGTTCGTTTTCAAACGCCGTCTGCAACCGGCCGTGAGTCCCGCGCACCGCCAGGACTCCGACAGCCAGCAGCGTGAAGATCACCGCACGCACGACACGTTCGACGGCCAGCGCCCGCATGATGACCACGTCGCGCAGGTTGCGCCCGCGCCGCACGTGCGGTGCCGTTTCAGCGGGGCCGTGGCCGGCTGGTTCGCCCACCACGAACGTCTCGCATCGCAGACATCGCCACGCGTCACCGGCCGGAGTCTCGACCCGCAGCCTGGCCTGCAGCTCGGGCTCGTCCGGGGCGAAGGTGGCGTGGCCCCGAATCCCACACGCATGTAGGGCGACATCCATGCCGAAAGACATTACGGGGCGCTGACCGCCGAGCCAACGATCCGTGGATGCGCGGCGTCGCCGATCGCTTGAGTCCAGTTTGCGGGCCGGCCCAACGACCCGTTTATTGCGGGGTCGCCGATCCGGAGGTTCCGTTATTGCCCGGATTGCCGGTGCGGCCGTTGACGCTTGCGCCGGCGGTGGCCAAGCCGGGACTGGCCGCCAGGTCCAAGGTTCTGAAGCACGCCCGGAAACGACGGGCCCCACGGGTAAGCACCGCTTTTTTTTTTTTTTTTTTATCCTGGCGTGCGCTGGGCTCAGATGCAGTCGGCGCCGATCTGCTGATCGCCCTTGTGCATCGCCAGCCGGTTGCGGTGTTGAACCAGAAAGCAGCTCGAGCAGGTGAACTCGTCGGCCTGCTTGCGAGTTGGAGGCTGACGGTCCGCGGTAGATCCATCCGCGATCGCCCGAAAGCGGACCCGTGATCACTTGAAAGCTCAGCGTCTCTTCAGGAACGCCGACCTATCGTGGCTCGGTGGAGCCGCACACGCGAAATGAGGGAGTGGAGCGGGCGGTTCTGCGTGCCCAACGGCGTCAGGTGGACCGTTGCGACCCGACGAAATGGCTCAGGCCGCGGTGATGGCCGCGTTGTGTGCAGCGACTTCGATCCTATCGGCGCTCATTCCGCTGATCGCTGGACTGTCGCTGCTGGGGACTGTCCCGATGGGGCTGCTCGCGTACCGCTACCGGTTTCGCGCGTTCGTTGGCGGCACAGTGGCGGGATGCGTGATCGCGTTCGTGGCGGCGGGAAACGGTGACTTGAGCACGGTCTTGGGCTGCGCCTACATCGGCGGCATCAGCGGAGTCGTCAAGCGCCGGGGGCGGGGCTTTGCGACCGTGCTAGACGTGTCGCCAGTGGGGTCGGGCAGTATCGCGGCTGGCCGTCTGGCCCGACGCTCTTCAAGGTGGCAACCTTGAGAGGGTGCCGTCCGCTTGAGCGAACTTCTGATGCGGGAGCTTTGGATTACGTTCGCTCGCGCCTACTGCACGGCGAGCAGGAATGCGAGTCGTGGCGGGCATTGTCGAGCTTCTGAACACGTTCATACGGCTCGCACCTCGGATGGGTCGAAAGCACCGTGACAATGCTCTAAATCTATTGGAGCGTCGGTTGACAGGCCGCAAGCGCGTGTATGCGTTCGGCGCACCTTACGCGTCGGTCGTGGGTCCGTCCGCGCGGACGAACCGGAGCCGTTTCGCAGCCAGAGGCTCGGGTGTGGGCCCCGTCGCGAGTCGACGCGTTACGTCGGCTGGATCAGATTCCCTGACGTGCAGCAAGCTGCACGTCCGCGCTCGGAATCCGGACCGGTCGTCACCACCGTTCCGGTGCAGCTGCGCGAGGCTCACGGCGCTGCCGCTACCGCGGGATGTGGACCACGACGCGCCGTGCGGTTCCGTTGACTACTGGGCGTCAGTCCCGGGCGAGCACGTCGCCGTCACGTCTTCTCCGCGCTCGGCATCGCGAACGCCGGGTGGCCGGATTGTCCTACCGCGGCTGGCTGGCGGCGCTTCTGGGAGCGCATGCGCCGGAGCTCGTCAACCGGCTCGTTTTCTGATGAGCCCGGCGGGGACGTTCGCCCGAATCGCTCCTGTGTGGTTATTCCGGATGTTCTCGGCCACCATCCTGCCGTCAAGATCTTTGGCCTGCCGCTCCCTGCAGTGGGCGACGAGTAGGCCCGACGTATCATCGGATCCAGTAACGGCGCTCGCTGTGACGAGCTTTTTGTCTTGCCGGCCATTGCGGCTCGAGATGATCCCGCCGACCAAGCTTTCCGACGACGAGCTGCGCCGAATCAGCGCGCCCACGACCGTTCTGCTCGGCGACCGAGAAGTCATCTACGCCGGCGGCCCACAAGCCGCCCTTGCGCGTGCGCAGTGGGTCATTCCCAATGTGCGCGCACGCTTGTTGCTGGGTGCTGGCATGTGCTGACGCTCGACGCTCCCGAAGCCGTCGTCGCCGAGATGACGACCGCGCTGGGCTGAACGTACACGCCTCTCTGCCAACCTGGGAGCGATGTTGTCGCTGAACGGATTCCATCCCGATCGTCGGTAGCGACAAAGTCGCTCCGAGGTCAACAATGCACGGCCATCCGACCAGGCTGACTATGTGACGTCATAGACGCGGTCCGCTGGCGAGGACATGACCCGTTGCGCCAGTTGAGCTTTCATCTGGTCGAGCCGTTGCTCCTGCCCAGCGCTGCGGGCCTCGGTGCGTGCCAGGTCGATGAACTCGTCGGTGACGAATCCGTCGCGTAGCAGAAGGGTCACGGTGCGGCCCCCGACATCGACCACGAACACGAAATCCTCCAGTAGCCGACCGCGGTCGGATCGAACCAGCGAGCGGTCGACCACGTAACGGCCGTCGGACACTGCGCGCGTCACCGCCTCGAACCCGTCACGGGCGCCGGGGCCGCGAAATGCCGTCCGCACCATGATCGAACGGCGCTTAGGTGGCCCGTCGGGGGAGAGCATCGCGAATGCCCGCTGCATGACCTTGAACGCCATCGCCACACCGGCAGGGGAGTGGACGCCGTGGTAGCGCATCATGTCGTCGAGCGTGAATGTGATTGTCCGACCACGTTCTTCGACGGTCAGCGCCTCGGTCATCGGTCGACGATCATTGGCGGCTCATGCGCCCGCACCGGCGGCAGCGGCCCGGTGAACTTCTCGACCTGCACCAGCACATGCGCCCCGGTGCAGCCCCGCGCCAGTGACGACGTGCCCGCGTCGTCGGTGAGCACGTTCGGGTTGCCGTGCACGCACGTGGCGTCCGGGTCGGCTGGGTCGGCCGGGTCGAACCAGGCTCCGGTCGACAGTTGCACCACATCGCGGCGCAGCCGATCGTCGACCGTCACGCCTGCCAGGCAGGCGCCGCGGTCGTTGAATACCCGCACCACGTCGCCGTCAACGAGTCCGCGAGCCTCGGCGTCGACCGGATGTATCCGGATCGGCTCGCGCCCTTGCACTTTCGAACCCTGGCTGACTGCACCGATATCCAGCTGGCTGTGCAGCCTGGTGGCCGGCTGGTTCGCGAGCAGGTGCAGCGGATAGCGCGCCGCCCTCGGGCCCCCAAGCCATTCGGACGGTTCAAACCACGTCGGGTGACCCGCACAATCGTCGTAGCCGAACCCGTCGATGTCGTCCGAGAAGATCTCGATACGCCCGCTTGGCGTGTTCAGCCGGTGCGTTTTCGGATCGGTCCGAAAGTCGGCCAGTAGCGTCAGCCCTCCCTCGGTCGGCAGCCGCAACCGCCCCTGCCGCCAGAACCCCTCGAATGTCGGCACCGCGAAGTCCAGTCCGGCGGCCCACTTGTCGTACATGAGCGCGAGCCACTGCCGCGCGGTGCGGCCTTCGGTGAACTGTTCGCCGAACCCGAGCGCCTCAGCCAGCGCCGCGAATGTCGCGTAGTCGTCCCGGGATTGCGCGTACGGCTCGGTCAGCTTCGGCATGGCCATCAGCAGTGGGTCGTTGCGGGAACCGGAGTAGTCGTCACGCTCGAACGCGGTGGTGGACGGCACGACGATGTCGGCGTGCTTGGCCATCGCCGTCCAGTACGGGTCGTGCACGACGATCGTGTCGACGCGGCCGAGCGCGCGCCGCAGCCGCGGAATGTTCTGGTGATGGTGAAATGGGTTGCCGCCGGCCCAATAGACCAACTTGATGTCGGGGTAGGTCAGCCGCCGGCCGTTGTAGTCGAACGGTTCGCCGGGATGCAGCAACATATCGCTGATCGCCGCGACCGGGATAAACGTCTGCACCGGATTGAGGCCCTGGGGCAGAGAAGGCAGGCCGAAGCGCAGCGGTGGCAATCCGGGTTCGTTCATCGAGCCGTAGCCGTGCCCGAAACCGCCCCCGGGAAGGCCGATCTGGCCCAGCATCGCCGCGAGCGTGAGCCCCATCCACGGCGCTTGCTCGCCGTGCCGGATCCGCTGCAGCGACCAACTGACCGTCACGATCGTGCGCGCCGCCGCCATCCGTCGCGCCAGCGCGGTCAGATCGCCGGCGGGCAGCCCGCAGATCTCCGACGCCCACTGCGGCGACTTCGCGATGCCGTCGTCAATCCCGAGCAGATAGCGTTCGAAGCGGTCGTAGCCGGTGCAGTAGATGCTCAGGAAATCCCGGTCGGCCAGCGATTCGGTGGCCAGCACGTAGGCCAGCGCCAGCATGATCGCAACATCGGTGCCCGGCATCGGCGCATGCCATTCGCACTCGCCCTCGACGTCGTCGCGCAGGGGCGAGAACGACACGATGCGTCCACCGCGGTCCCGCAACCGCCGCAATGCATCCCGGGCCGGGTGGGCCGTGGTGCCCCCGTGGTTGACTCCGGTGTTCTTCAGCGCCAGGCCGCCAAAGCACACCAGCAGATCGGTGTGCTCGACGATGACCTCCCATTGGGTCGACCGCTTGAACAGGTCGTCGTGGGTGCCGATCACCCGCGGCATGATGACGCCGGTGGCGCCGAGACTGTACGAGTGTCGCGAAAAGGTATATCCGCCAAGAAGTTTAAGGAATCGGTGCACCTGGCTCTGGGCGTGATGGAACCGGCCTGCGCTGGCCCAGCCGTACGAGCCGCCGTAGATCGCCTCGTTTCCGTACGTGTCGACGACGCGCCGCAGCTCGCCCGCCAGGAGTTCGGTGAGCTCGTCCCACGAAACGGCGACGAACTCGTCGGCGCCGCGCCGCGTGCTCGGGCCCGGCCCGTCGCGCAGCCAGCCGCGCCGGATGGCAGGCGTGGCGATGCGGGAGGGATGCCGGATAGCACCCGGCAGGTTGCCCAGCAGCGGTGACGGGTCGGTGTCGCCGTCGAGCGGCGTCACGGATGCGATATCGCCGGATTCGATGCCCGCCGAGAATCCGCCCCAATGAGTGAGGCTCGTCGGGGCGCGGGTCATGCCGCGAGTCTAGAACCGCTCCGCGACGTCCTCCGGTCGGCGACGCGCCGTCCCATCGACCAACCATCCGGTTGGATGGGGTAGGGTTTGGCGGTAATAGCCCGTACCAGTTCATGGAGGTCAGCCATGGGCAGCGTCGTCAAATACGACCGCACCCTCTTCGAGCTCGAGCACGATCTGTTCCGCGAGTCCTACCGCGGGTTCCTCGAACGGCACGTGGCGCCCTATCACGAGCAGTGGGAGCGGGAGAAGATCGTCGACCGCGGTGTCTGGCTGGAGGCTGGCAAGCAGGGCTTTCTGGGCATGGCGGTGCCCGAGGAGTACGGCGGCGGTGGAAATCCCGACTTTCGGTACAACATGATCGTCACCGAGGAGACCACGGCAGGCCGCTACAGCGGCATCGGCTTCGGTCTGCACAACGACGTGGTCGCGCCGTACCTACTCAGGCTGGCCAATGACGAGCAGAAGGCGCGCTGGCTGCCGAAGTTCTGCACCGGGGAAATCATTACCGCGATCGCAATGACCGAGCCCGGCACGGGCAGCGACCTGCAGGGCATCAAGACCCGCGCCGTCAGGGAAGGCGACCACTACATCCTCAACGGCGCGAAGACCTTCATCACCAACGGCATCAACGCCGACCTGGTGATCGTGGTCGCCTGCACCGACCCTGACAAGGGTGCTGCCATGGGCTTCTCGTTGCTCGTCGTCGAGCGCGGTATGGAGGGTTTCGAGCGTGGCCGCAAACTCGACAAGATCGGTCTCGACGCGCAGGACACCGCAGAGCTGTCGTTCACCGACGTGAAGGTCCCCGCCGAAAACCTGCTCGGCGACGAGGGCTCGGGCTTCATCTATCTCATGCAGAACCTGCCGCAGGAGCGCATCGGCATCGCGGTGATGGCGGCCGCGGCCATGGAGACGGTGCTCGAGTCGACGCTGCAATACACGAAGGAGCGCAAGGCTTTTGGCCGTCCCATCGGCAGTCAGCAGAACAGCCGCTTCCTCCTGGCTGAGCTCGCGACCGAGGCCACTGTGGTGCGCATGATGGTTGACGAGTTCATCAAGTTGCACCTCGAGGAGAAGTTGACGGCAGAGCAGGCGGCAATGGCGAAGTGGTATTCCACCGAAAAACAGGTCTATCTCATCGACCGCTGCCTGCAACTACACGGCGGCTACGGCTACATGCGCGAATATCCGGTCGCGAGGGCGTATCTCGACGCACGTGTGCAAACGATTTACGGTGGCACGACCGAAATCATGAAGGAGATCATCGGCCGCAGCCTCGGCGTTTAGCCGAGGCCGTATTCACAGCATGGGTATTTAGCCCGGCCATATGCCCAGCATCTAGCGCAGGCCGGGTATTTTTCTCTCCAACATCGGCGATGGTCCTTGGTAATCGACGTCTGCTGACGCAGAGTTGACGGACGCGATACTTATCGCAGTAGTTTGCGCCGACCGCGGGAGGATGAATGAGCTGGCACCGGACCGTGCGCCACACAGTGCTGGGGCGGGTGGCCATAGGTCTGCTGGCAGTCGCCGCGGTTGGACTGCTGGCGCCGGTCGCGGCGGCCACGCCCGAGAGCGACGCCGACGCCGCGATCACCGCGGCGTGGCAGGCCGGCGGCGGCGACACGGGTCCGCTCGGCCCCAAGGACGGCGGCGTCTATCCGGCCGGTGACGGCTTCGGCCAGAACTTCCCGGGCGGCAAGATCTACTTCACCCCGGCCACCGGCGCCCACATCATGACCGGCGCGATCCTGGACAAGTACCTATCGCTCGGCGGGCCCGCCGACGGCGACCTGGGTTTCCCGACGATCGACGAGGGCGACGGGCGCGCCCCGGACAGCCGCAACACGACGTTCAGCGCCTCCGACAACCCGGTGATCTTCTGGACCCCTGACACTGGCGCGCGGGTCGTTCGCGGGGCGATCAACGCCGCGTGGGACAAGCTCGGCGGCTCGACGGGACAGCTCGGCGTGCCTGCCGACGACGAGATGTATCGCGGCAACATCGTCACGCAGAAATTCACCGGCGGCGAGCTGTCCTACGACATGAAGGCCAAGACCTTCACCACGGTGCCCCCCGAGCTCGCCGGACAACTCACCGGCCTGGCCATTCCGGACGACCCGACGTCGGCGATCAACGCGGCAAGGCGCGCCGCCGGGGGGCCGCTGGGCCCGCTGGGCGCCGCGCAAGGCGCGCCGTACCCGATCGGTGCCGACGGCCTCGGCCAGAACTTCGCGGGCGGCAAGATCTTCTACAGCCCCGCGACGGGAGCCAACGTCGTCACGGGCCAGGTGCTCGCCAAGTACGAAAGCGTCGGCGGACCACAGGGTGACCTGGGCTTGCCGACGTCCAGCGAGGTCGACGGTGGCCTGGCCACCGAGAGCCGGATGAGCAGCTTCGCCGCCAAGGATCAGCCGGTCATCTTCTGGACTCCCGACTACGGCGCCGTCATCGTGCGCGGCGCCATGAACGCCGCGTGGCAGAAGCTCGGCGGCGCGACCGGGTTCGCTTGGCGCACCGATGGCCGACCAGACCGAGAACGGCGAGGTGATCACGCAGCGATTCAGCGGCGGCGTGGTCTCCTGGGACCGATCCAAGAACGCCTTCAGCACCGAGCCGCCGAACCTGGCCTCTCAGCTCGCCGGTCTGCAGGTGCCGAGACTGGATGTGCCCAAGGCGCCGCCGGCTAACCCGCAGGCCCCAGATACCAACGGCAAGAAGAGGTTTGCGTGGAGTTGGTGGTGGCTGCTCGCGATCATTCCGGTGCTGGTGTTGGCCGGGCTGGTGGCCGTCGCGGTGTGGCGCAACCGTCGCCGAGGGCGCGATGACGAGGTGTTCGACACGGACGATGACGAGCTGGGCCACGGCGCCCCGCCATCGATTGACGCCCCCTCGGCGACAGGCGGTCAGGTTTCAGACGACCACGACGCCACGGCAGCGCTGTTCGGTGACCGCTATTCACGGGAGGGTCTTGGCTCGGCGCCGGCGTTGACTTCCGGCGCGTTTGGGCAGGCGAGTGTCTGGGAAGCGCCCGAGCACGCCGAAGAGGCCGACACCACGAGCGAGCCAGTTGCGGCCCAGGAGACGCAGGACGGCAAGGAAGATCCCGACACTGTCGACACCGCACCGACACTCGTGCCGGCCGGTGTGGAACGCGACCCGTTGACCGACACGGGGCGCCATGCCCGGATCGAGATCGACGAGCCTGCACCGAACGGCACCGCACTGCACCTGCCGCTCGATGACCCGAACGAGGCGCCGGAGGGCTATCCGATCAAAGCGGACACCAAGTCCGGGTTGTACTGGGCGCCCGGCGGCACGCTCTACGACGAGGCGCGGGCCGAAATCTGGTTCGTCAGCGAGGAACTCGCTCGCACCAACGGGTTCGTGAGGGCCAACTAGACGGCTAGATCTTGCGGATCACAGTGACGACCTTGCCGAGCACGGCCGCGTCATTTCCGGGAATGGGATCGAACGCCGGGTTGTGCGGCATCAGCCACACTTGACCGCGCGTTCGTTTGAACGTCTTGACGGTTGCTTCACCATCGATCATCGCCGCGACGATGTCGCCGTTGTCGGCCACACTCTGCTGACGCACGACCACCCAGTCGCCGTCGCAGATCGCCGCGTCGACCATCGAGTCGCCGACGACCTTGAGAAGGAACAGCGAGCCCTCGCCGACCAGTTCGCGGGGCAGCGGGAAGACGTCCTCGACGGCTTCCTCGGCCAGGATCGGCCCGCCAGCGGCGATGCGGCCGAGCACGGGCACGAATGTGGGTTCCGGTAGCGCGTCGGAGCCGGCGACGTCAGTGGTGACGATTGGCGTCAAGTTGTCTTCGGCGCCGCGCACGTCGACGGCGCGTGGCCGGTTGGGATCGCGGCGCAGATAGCCCTTGCGTTCCAGCGTCCGAAGCTGATGAGCCACCGACGACGTCGATGTCAGGCCGACCGCATCGCCGATCTCCCTGATGCTCGGCGGATAACCGCGACTGGTGACCGAGGCGCGAATGACCTGGAGGATGGTGCTCTGACGCTCGGTCAGACGGGTGTCGAGTCGGCGGCCGCCGGTGCTGTCGGTATCCCCAGGGCCTCCAGTGCCTTCGCGCTGGTCGCTGCTGTCGTCGCTCATGGCGCCGAATGTAGTCCGTGCCGATCCAATAATCAAACATGTGTTCGAGGCGTGTCGCGTCTCGATGTCTGGCGGGATCAGGCCGCCGAAATTTGTCGGTGGGCTGTCCTATCGTTTGGCAACAGTTCGATCACATGTTCTATAAATCGAACAAGTGAGCGAGTATGTTCGAACACAAGAGCGAAAGCGCCGGAGTGAAAGGCAGGCAGATGACAATCCTCGATACGCCAGAAATCCAGGCGGGACCGGTGGTCAGGCCCGGGTTCCGGCCGGGCGACACCCGACGGCGGCCGCGGTCGAGCCGACCCGGCGTGACGCCGCTGCGCTACCGCGGCACCGGCGTGCTGATGTCGCGGGCATCGCATCGCAGGCGGCCCATCACGCCCGCGACCACGGTGGTGCTCGCGCTCATCGCGTCGGGGATCACCGTGTGGCTCGGTCTGGTCGCCCAGTTCGGCGGGGTGACCGGAGGCGATGCGCCGGTGCCGGGTCGGCTGGCCGTGATCCAGGTGCAGACAGGGGAGACGCTGCAGCAGGTGGCCCACCGGGTTGCTCCCGATGCGCCCGTCGGCCAGGTCGTCGAGCGCATCCGTGAGCTCAACCAGCTCGACTCGGTGGCGCTCGACGCCGGTCAGACGCTCATCGCGCCCATCGCGTGACGGTGGGCCGTGAGCGGTGAAAGATATTGCCGCACAACGGCTCCGGCAGACGCATCGACGACAAGTGCCACAATCGCACCGGCGCTAGGCTCCGGGGATGGCACGCAGGTACGCTCGAAGAGGTTCGAGGTAGTTGTTTGTCGTCGCGGCGAAGGAGCGGTGATGCACTGTCCGTTCTGCCGTCATCCCGATTCCCGGGTGGTGGACTCCCGCGAAACCGATGAGGGCCAGGCGATCCGGCGGCGCAGATCCTGCCCGGAGTGTGGCAGGCGGTTCACCACGGTCGAGACCGCGGTGCTGGCGGTCGTCAAGCGCAGCGGGGTCACTGAGCCGTTCAGCCGCGAGAAGGTCATCCGGGGCGTGCGCCGGGCCTGTCAGGGGCGACAGGTCGACGACGACGCGTTGAATCTGCTCGCTCAGCAGGTAGAGGACACCGTTCGGGCGACGGGCTCACCCGAGGTGCCCAGCCATGAGGTCGGGCTGGCGATCCTCGGCCCACTTCGCGAACTCGATGAGGTGGCCTACCTGCGGTTCGCCTCCGTCTACCGGTCGTTCTCGTCGGCCGAGGATTTCGAGCGGGAGATCGAAGCGCTGCGCGCACACCGCGAGGTTCCCGCGCAGAGCTGAGCCGTCAGTCGATCTGCTTGATGCCGTCGCTTACCACGCGGCCGGCGATACGCACCCAACCCTCGGGGCTCCACTGGGTATAAATCACCGAACCCTTGCCCTGCACGATGGTCAGGTCGCGGCTGAGGTAATCGGTGATACGCACCGCCGCCGCTCCGGTCGCCTCGTCCTCGGGCACTCCGAGATTCGCCGCGAACATCCGCGACCGAATCGCACCACGCTCGCGGTCCGTCCACGTCCACAGGTAATTCTGGATGTCGTCGGGATAGTCGTCCTGGGCCGCGGCCAAGAGTTCATCGGTCGACTCGATGTCATAGATGGCGAACTCCGGCGCCCATTCCGAGCGGGCACTGACCGCGGTCAGGTCGTCCTCGTACGTGACCTGGACGATCCCCGCCGGCACCTGCAGCGTGTGGATGGGGGTGCCGCGGTCGCGCAGCCACCACGAAGCGCCCACCGTCGGGTGTCCCGCGAACGGCAGCTCGGTGGCAGGCGTGTAGATGCGCGCGTGCGCCGTGTTCGCGCCGGACTCCGGCATATCGATGAATACCGTTTCGCTGTAACCCAATTGGGTCGCTATCCGCTGCCGCTCGCTGGGCTCGGCCCGGCTGGCGTCCACGACGCCGAGGGGGTTGCCGAAGTTGCCGTCCTGGTCGGTGAAAACGCGCAGCACTGTCACGTCGATGGCCATGTGGCCGATGCTACGGGGTGGGCGGCAGCGGCGGTCAGGTGGCGCTGCGCTCGTCGGCGCCCATCGCGTCCAGGACGGCGACGCGGGTGTCGACGGGTCCGGAGATGGCACCTTCGCTGATGCCGGCGCGCAGCAGATCGCGAAGGAATTCCTGGTCGTAGACCGCGGCATCGGTGGAATCGATGAACCGCTCGACGACTTCGACGAAGCGGTCGGGATCGTCATGGAACGGGAAATGTCCGGAGCCTTCGAAGATCTCCAGCTGCGATCCGGGCATCGCCGCGTGCGCCATCCGGGCGTGGCTCACCGGGATCACCGAATCGCGGGTGCCCCAAATCAGTTGCACGGGAACGGATTGCGTCAAATAACATCGGTCGAGCATGGTGACCACCTGGCCTCGCCAGTCGACGACGGCGCGCAGTGTGCGGGCGAATGCCGAGGAGGCGGTCGGCTCGGGCAGGTCGGCCAGGATGCGCAGCACGTCGGGCAGGTCGCGGCCAAGGCCGGTGGACCCCAGCACGGCGCCGACGACGCGGCCGACCACCTGCAGCGCGGGCAGTACCAGCGGCAGCCGCAGCAGCGCCAGAGCCTCACTGCCCATCGGCAACGAGGCAATCCGCAGTGCGGCGTTGACGTCCTTGGTCACGCCACCGGCGCCGACGAGGATCAGCCGGTCGACCAATTGCGGGAACTGATAAGCGAATTGCATCGCCACGCCGCCGCCGAGTGAATGACCGATGACCGTGACGTTGTCGATGTCGAGAACGGACAGCAGGTCGCGCATGCCGTTGGCGTAGGCGGCGACCGAGTAGTCGGCCCGCGGCTTGTCGGAGTTGCCGTGGCCCAGCAGGTCGGGAGCGATGACCGTGAACCGTTGCGCCAGCTTGGTCTGCACGGTGCTCCACGTGGTGGAGTTGTCGCCGATGCCGTGGATCAGCAGAATCGCCGGACCGGAGCCGGCCACCCGGAACGCGCGCCGGTATCCGTGGATGGTGCGGAACTGCAGCGAGGGCGTCAGTTCCCGGACGGGCCGCAGGTTGGGCTTTCGCTCTGTCGTCATGTAGCCAACTTCGTTGTCGGGGCCGGTGAGGGCTGCTATTTGTTGTTGTCGTCGTCGTTGGACTTGTCACCGGTCTGCTGTGCGAGGAACCGCTCGAACTCGGCACCGAGTTCGTCTCCGCTGGGTAGATCCTCATCGCGCGCCAGCAGCGACCGGTTCTCCTCAGCGGCGACGAAGGCATCGTACTGTCGCTCCAGTGCCTCCACCACTTGAGCGACTTCGCTGCTCGCCTCGACCTGTTCGTTGATCTTGTCGTGCACCTCGGCTGCGGCTTGCGTCAGCGCGGCCAGCGGGATCTGCAGCGAGCCGCTCTTGGCGACCGCGGCCAGCAGCGCCTCGGCTGCCGATGGGTAGTCCGTCTGCGCCAGATAGTGCGGAACGTGCACGGTGAAGCCGACCGCCTCGTGACCGTGCTGGGCCATCCGGAACTCCAACAGGTTCGACACGCTGCCGGGCACCTGCACCTCACCCACCCACGGCGTGTGGTCGGCGATCAGCTCCTTGTCGTTGGCGTGCGCCGTCATTGTGATCGGACGAGTGTGCGGCACCGCCATCGGGATGGTGCCCAGGCCGATCACCCGGCGAACGCCGAGCCGTTCGGCCAGCAGCCGCACGGCCGTAATGAACCTCTCCCAGCGCAGGTCCGGCTCCATGCCCGCGAGCAGCAGAAACGGCGTTCCGATGCTGTCGTGCAGGGCGTAGAGGTTGAGCTCGGGTTCCTCGTAGGAGGTGAAGTGGTCGGTCTTGAACGTCATCAACGGCCGTCGCGACCGGTAGTCCAGCAGTTCGTCGATGGCGAACGACGCCACTAGCTCGGTGTCCAAATTGTTCTTCAGGTACTGCGCGACCAGCCGGATGGCGTGCCCGGCGTCCGAAAAGCCCTCCAGGGCGTGGATCATCACCGGACCCCTGCCGTCCGCCGAGGACAACTGCGGCGCGGGAAACTCCAGCTCATACATCCCGGTCTGCTCGGGCTGGTAGTGCTGTTCTGGGTTATCGGCGTTCTCAGCCATTGCCTTGCCTCCTGGCACCTAGTGTCGCGCATTTCGCGGTAGATGCGATTGCGGCCCACCCATTTGTTCGAACACGACGTCGCCGATCTCGCATTCCACCCGGGTGCTTGGGGGACTCCCCTCGCAGGCTGGGGCCCGCCCGCTTGCGGCGATTGTCCGAACATCTGAACCAGCCCGGCGGAATGTTTGCCAACCCGGCGGGCGGGCATCGTCGGGGCGCAGCCCCGCGTTGGGGCAAGATCGGTGGTCATGCGCTTCTCCGCGGCCGGCGACCGTCCTGGTAACGGGATTGCTCGTCGCGTTGACCGCGTGCGGGAACCACCCGCCGGTAGAGCAGGCCGCGACCGTCGCGTCCAAGACGCCGCCCAGCGCGCAGCCGGTGCCGCCCGATCCGAGGGTGGGTGCGGTGTTCCTGGGTGGCGGCTCGCTGCACACCTGCACCGGCGGCGTGCTCGACTCGGCCGCAGGTGATCTGATCCTCACCGCCGCGCACTGCGTGGCCGAAGGTGTCGACGCCACGTTCGTTGCGGGCCTGGACGACACCGCCGCACCGGAGGACTTCTGGCATATCGACGCGGTTTATCTCGATCCGCGGTGGATGCAGAACCAGGACCCGCTGGCCGACTTCGCTATCGCGCGGGTGAGCCGAGACACGGGCGGGACGGTGGAGGCGCAGGCCGGTGGCGGCCTGACGCTCGGAGCCTGCCCCGAGACCGGGCACCGTCGTCAGCGTCACCGGCTACGGGATGGGCGTCGGCGGCCGCCCGATCGGCTGCCGGACGGCCACGGCGGCCCCGGCAAAGGGGTTTCCGTCGCTGGACTGCGCAGAGTTGGTCGACGGCCTGTCCGGTGCGCCGTGGATCGACGGGTCGACGGTGACTGGCCTGATCGGCGGGCTGGACGGCGGCGGCTGCAGCGACGAAAGTGTCTCCTACTCACCGCCTTTCGACGATGCCATCAAGCGGCTGCTCACCCGCGCCGAGGCCGGGGGCCGGGCCGACGTCGCTCCGACGGTGTTCGACGACGACTGCGACTAGGCCTTGAACTGGTTCAGCGCGCGCAGCTTGTTCATCACGTCCAGCGCGGCGACCTTGTACGCCTCCGAGAATGTCGGGTAGTTGAAGACGGCGTCGACGAGGTATTCGACTGTGCCGCCGCAGCCCATCACCGCCTGACCGATGTGCACCAGTCTCGGTGGCGTTGGTGCCGAAGATGTGCACGCCGAGCAGCCGCAGGTCCTCGGTGGACACCAGCAGCTTGAGCATGCCGTAGGAGTCGCCGGCGATCTGGCCGCGGGCGAGCTCCCGGTACCGGGAGACCCCGACCTCGTAGGGGATCGAATCCTTGGTCAGCTCAACCTCGGTGGCGCCGACGTAGGACACCTCGGGGATCGAGTAGATGCCGATGGGCTGCAGCTCGGTGCATGCCTTTACACGGCTCGCCGAACGCGTGGTAGGCCGCCAGCCGGCCCTGATCCATCGACGTGGCGGCCAGTGCCGGGAAGCCGATGACGTCGCCGACGGCGTAGATGTGGTCGACCTTGGTCTGAAACTGGTCGTCGACGAAGATGCGGCCGCGGTTGTCGGTCTCCAGGCCTGCGTTGGCCAGGTCGAGGTGGTCGGTCTGGCCCTGCCGCCCGGCCGAATACATCACGGTCTCGGCCGGGATCTGCTTGCCGCTGGCCAGAGTGGTGACCGTGCCCGCGGCGCCGACATCGACCGCCGTCACCTCCTCGCCGAACCGGAACGTCACCGCCAGGTCGCGCAGGTGGAACTTCAGCGCCTCGACGATCTCCGGGTCGCAGAAGTCCAGCATGGTGTCGCGCTTCTCCACGACGGTCACCTTGGTGCCCAGCGCGGCGAACATCGAGGCGTATTCGATGCCGATGACGCCCGCGCCCGACCACCACCATCGATCGTCGGGCAGTGACTTCAGGTCGAGGATGCCGTCGGAGTCCAGCACGCGGTCTTCGTCGAACTCGACGCCGGGCGGGCGGGCCGGCTTGGTGCCGGTGGCGATCACGATGTACTCGCCGCTGACGGTCGTGCGCTCGCCGCGGGTGGGTTCCTCGATCAGCACGGTGTGTGCGTCGACGAAGCGGCCGTGGCCGATGTGGCAGGTCGATGCGGTTGCGCATCAACTGGAGCGCACGACGTCCACCTCCTTGCCGATGACGTGTGCGGTGCGCGCCAGCAGGTCGGCCGGGGTGATCTTCTCCTTGACGCGGTAGCTGGCGCCGTACAGCTCGCGCTGGCTCATGCCGGTGAGGTAGACGACGGCCTCACGCAGCGTCTTGGACGGGATGGTTCCCGGTGTTCACGCAGACACCGCCGAGCATCCGTCCGCGCTCGACCACGGCGACCGACTTGCCGAGCTTTGCGGCTGCGATGGCGGCCTTCTGGCCGCCCGGACCTGAACCGATGACGACGAGGTCGTACTCCAGCATCGGAACCCATGGCACAAGGTCTACGCCGGTTCGGGCAATCTTGCATGCCGACTTTGTCAATACGCGTGAATAAATGCCTTCGTGGCGCGCCTGACCGGCCAGGGGAGCGGCCGATGAGACGATGAGCGAAATGCTCAGCACACTTTCGCGGTGCTTGCGCGGCTGCGCGCTTGCCATGGCGGTGGCGTTGCTCGCCGGCTGCACCCGCGCGATCCTCGGCACGGTTCAGCCGATCGCACCTGGCGCCGAACTCGCTCCAATTCGGGTGGCGGACTTACTGATCGAACTCGGACAGTTTCCCGTGCGCTATCCTGCCGTCGTGCTCGACGCCACCGCGGTCTATCGGGCGATGCAGGACGTCGACGGGGTCGCCGCCGCCGCGGTGGTGAACCCGCCGCAGTGCGCGCCCCCGCCGCGCGCGCCACAGGACAGCGCTGCCGTCGAGGGCATCGACAGCCAGGACGCCAGCAGTCTCATCGTCACGGTGACGCGGCCGGACACACCGCTGCGTGATCGGGCCGAGCAGCTGACGGCGTGCCCGTCGTTCACTGCTGTCCGCGGCCAGGACACGTCCGCGGTCACCGTGACCGTCCTGCCGGCGCCACAGGTGGACGCCGACGAAAGCTATGCCGTCGACCAGACCGTTACCGCCGAGCCGTCAGGGTCGATGCGCAGGACGCTGACGCTGGCCGCTCAGATCGGCGATGTGCGCGTCAGCGCCACCTGGCTACACGACGAGACGCCGGAAGCCACACCCGATGTCGCCCCGGACACCCAAGCGCTGGACACGGTGTTCACCGATGCGGTGCTCAAGGTGCGCCGCATCGGCCGCCATTAGTTTGTCCCCAGTCGGGAATTCATCCCCAGACGCCCACGGATGGCGCCGTTTGCGGCCGAATCCGGCAGTGCCTGTTGCGAGGTTGACGGTCATGACGACATCGCAATCACCCGACTTTCACCTCAACCGGCCCGGCGTGCTGATCGCGGCCCTGCCCGCCGTGCTCGGCTTCGTGCCGGAGAAATCCCTCGTGCTCGTCACCGTCGATCACGGCGAAATGGGATGTGTTATGCGCGTTGACCTTTCGGACGAACTCGTGCACTCGCTCGGGCACCTCGCGGACGTCGCCGCCGCGGCCAAGCCCGAATCGGCGATCGCCGTGGTGATCGACGAGGAGGGGGCCAACTGCCGAATGTGCAACGACGAACACCGCGAACTGGCCGACCTGTTGACGACCGCGCTGGCCAACCGCGGGATCGAACTACTGGCAGCGCACGTCGTCGACAGGGTCGCCGCCGGCGGGCGGTGGCACTGTGCCGACGGCTGCGGCAACGCAGGCACTGTCGACGATCCGTCGACGTCGCCGTTGGCCGTGGCAGCGGTCCTGGACGGCCGCCGGCTATACGCCCGGCGCGCCGAGCTGCAAGAAGTGATCGAAGTGATCGATCCCGCCCGAACCGACGTGCTCGCCGAGGTCATCGTGGGCTGCAAACCGGATTCGGCGGCGCGCCCGGACGCCGCGGCGCGCGCCGACATCGAAGCGGTCATCGCGGCGGCCGCGCGGGTGGCCGACGCCGCCGAACTCGGCGACGACGAACTGGCCCGGCTGGCGTGGGCGCTGACCGACCTTCGGGTGCGGGACACCCTCTACGCGCTGGCGGTCGGCGAGAACGCCGGGCAGGCCGAGTCGCTGTGGGCCGTGCTGTCGCGCACCCTGCCGGAGCCGTGGCGGGTCGAGGCGCTCGTGCTGCTGGCCTTCTCGGCCTACGCGCGCGGCGACGGCCCGCTGGCCGGAGTGTCGCTGGAAGCTGCGCTGCGCGGCGACCCGACGCACCGCATGGCAGGCATGTTGGACACCGCCCTGCAGTCGGGGCTGCGGCCCGAGAAGATCCGCGATCTGGCGATCACGGGCTACCGGCTGGCCGATCGGCTCGGCGTGCAGTTACCGCCGATGCGGGCGTTCGGCCGGCGGGCGGGATAAGCGTCCCCCTGCAGTTCGGGCGGGTAGTGCCCCCAGCTTGCGAGGGGGCGTGCCCCAAGCGGCTCAGACCTTTTCGACCTTCACGGCGTGCGCCATGTGGTGGGGCAGCTCGACCTGCTCGTGGCCGGGGATCACGATCATGACGCCGCCGTGGTCGTTGGCCTCGACGGTCACCCTGGCATTGGGTACCACGCCGGCGTCCTTGAGCTTCGCGATCAATTCGGCGTCGCCCTGGACGTGTTCGGTGAGCTGTCGCACCACGACCGCGACGGGCATCCCGGACGGCAGCTCCGTGAGCCGCACCAGGTTCACCTCATCGTCGGCCAAGCCCTGGCCGACGCCGAGCTCGGACAGTCCGGGGATCGGATTGCCGAACGGCGAGGTGGTCGGGTTGTTGAGCACCTGCACCAGCCTGCGCTCGACGTCCTCGCTCATCACGTGCTCCCACCGGCATGCCTCGGCGTGCACTTCCTCCCACGGCAGCCCGATCACGTCGACCAGCAGCCGCTCGGCGAGCCGATGCTTGCGCATCACGGAGATGGCAAGGGCGCGGCCCTTGTCGGTGAGCTCCAGATGGCGGTCACCGGCGACGTGCAGCAGCCCGTCGCGCTCCATCCGCGACACGGTCTGGCTGACGGTGGGGCCACTCTGCTCGAGCCGCTCGGCGATGCGGGCACGCAGCGGCACTACGCCCTCTTCTTCGAGGTCGTAGATGGTCCGCAGGTACATCTCGGTGGTATCGACAAGATCGTTCATTAGGCAACCCTCCGTCACGCCAGAGTCTACCGGCCAAGCTGGGAAAACTGGGCCGCAACATCGCCGCCCAACACGGCATGGACCCCGCCGGTCGACCGGCGGGGTCCATGTACGGAGGGCTAGCTTGCGTATGACCGCAGCCGGTCGGCGCGCTCGCCGTTGCGCAGCTTGGCCATCACCTCACGCTCGATCTGGCGCACGCGCTCCCGGGACAACCCGAACAGCTTGCCGATCTGGTCGAGGGTGCGCGGCTGACCGTCGTCGAGGCCGAACCGCAGCCGGATGACCTGCTGCTCGCGCTCGTCGAGCGTCGCCAGCACGTGGCGAATGTCGGTGTGCAGCAGCTCGGAGATCACCGCGTTCTCGGCCGACATCGCCTCGGCGTCCTCGATGAAGTCGCCCAGCGGGGCTTCCTCGTCGCTGCCGACCGGCATGTCCAGGCTCACCGGGTCGCGGCTGTGCTCGAGCAGGTCGGTGATCTTGTCCACCGGGATGCCCGATTCGGCGGCCAGCTCCTCATCGGTGGCCTCACGGCCCAGGTTCTGGTGCATCTCGCGCTTGATCCGGGCCAGCTTGTTCACCTGCTCGACCAGGTGGACCGGCAGCCGGATGGTGCGGCTCTGGTCGGCCATGCCGCGGGTGATCGCCTGACGGATCCACCAAGTGGCATACGTCGAGAACTTGAATCCCTTGGTGTAGTCGAACTTCTCCATCGCGCGGATCAGACCCAGGTTGCCCTCTTGGATCAGGTCCAGCAACGGCATGCCGCGGCCCGTGTAGCGCTTCGCGAGCGACACCACGAGTCGAAGGTTGGCCTCCAGCAGATGACGCCGGGCAGCCTCGCCGTCACGGACGACGGCGGCAAGATCACGTTTGCGGCTCTCGCCCAATCGCCTCCGCGTCTCCAGCAGATACTGCGCGTAAAGGCCTGCCTCAATACGCTTTGCGAGCTCAACCTCATCGGCGGCATTGAGCAACGCCGTTTTGCCAATGCCGTTTAAGTACACGCGCACGAGGTCAGCGGCCGGACTCTGGGCGTCCAGGTCGTTGTCGCCGCGGGTGGTGGTGGCATTAGCCATGACGGCCTCCTGATCGGGTCGAACTGTCATGAGCTACAACGCCCACGTGCCTCTAAGAGTTCCCGCCCGTCGGCCGGTTCACACGTTCTGATCTGCGGTTATCCGCAGTCGACCTGAGAATGTGCTGAGAATAGAGACAGAACTTCCTCAGCTGGGAACATCGCGCGGCTTATTGCCGCCGTCCGGTTGCGGCGCCGGGTGCGCGCCGCGCTCGAGAGCAGGTCGCTCGGCCGTCGGAAACAGCGGTATCCGGCGACGGGAGTCGTACCGCCGCGGCTCCTCGGCACGCCGCGGCGGGCGGTCGTTGGCGATCAGCACGGCCATCCACGGCAGTGGCACCGATACGAGAATGATCGCGAGCGAAATCAGGCCGTTCTGCCATATGCCGTATGCGACTGCGGCGAGGATCAGAGCCGGGATGCGCCAGAACATCAGTGTCAGGTATCTGCGCACCCGTTTGCGGTGTTCCTCCTCGAAGGGGAGCGCGGCGCGGGTGATCAGGACGGGCCGGCCGTCGTCGTCGAAACTCAGCTCAGGGCCGTGTTTCATACCTCCACTGTTCCACACTCGTCGTCCCCTGTACGCGTCGGATTTCTTACGGGCAGAATGAGTCACATGCGAACCCAGACGATCGAGCGCACCGAGACCGACGAACGCGTCGACGACGGGACTGACAGCGACACTCCGAAGTACTTCCACTACGTCAAGAAGGACAAGATCGCCGAAAGCGCCGTCATGGGTACGCACGTCGTCGCGCTGTGCGGCGAGGTGTTTCCGGTGACGCGGGCCGCCAAGCCCGGCTCGCCGGTGTGCCCGGAGTGCAAGCGGATCTACGAGAAGCTCAAGAAGTAGCGTCGCCCTCGGCGGTCGCTGGCGGCCGGCTGCGCGGCGACGGGCCGCTGCCGTTCCGCGACTCGGCCTTTTCCTCCAACCACCACCGGAACCGCTTCGCGTGGGTGGCCGGCGCAGGCCACTCCTCTTGGATCGCGGCGTTCAGCTCGGCGCCCAGCATGATCGCGAAGCCGAGGAAGAAGGCGAACAACAAGAACGCGATCGGCGTCGCCAGCGCGCCGTAGGTGTAGCCGGTGCTGGTGATCCACGTCAGATACACCCGCAGCCCGAACGTTGCGATCAGAAACACCAAGGTCGCCAGGACCGAGCCGATGACAAGCCGGTGCGACGGCAGCGGTTTGGGCAGCGACACCCGATAGAGGATGGTCATCGCCACGACCAGGCCCAGGAACAGCACCGGGTAGTAGCCGTAGGCCAGCACGCTGTCCCAGCTGTCCGGGATGTACTCCGCGATCTTGCGCGGCCCCAGTGCGATGAACGGGGCCGTCACGATCGCCCCGATGAGCATCACCACATAGAGGCCGAGTGCGTAGAACCGTTGGCGTACAGGGTGACGCAGCGGCGTCTGATCATGGGCCTCGGTGATCGAGTCGACGAACGCCGAGATGGCCGACGAGCCCGCCCACAGCGAGATGACGAATCCCAGCGACACCACCTCGCCGCGGGCGCCCTTGACGATGTCTCGGACTGTCGGCGCGATGATCTCGTCGACGACATTGTGAGAGAAGAACCGGCCGGCCGTGCTGATCAACTGCTCTTGGATCGTCGGCAGTGTGTCGGCGCCGAACATCGGGGCGATATAGGCCAGGCTCCCCAGCATCCCCAGCAGCAGGGGCGGCAGGGACAGCGCACACCAGAAAGCGGCCTGCGCGGACTCCGCAAAGATCGAGTCGTCCCAGCTTTTCGACAACGTCCGTCGCGCGATGTGCCATATGTGGTGACGCGACGGCTTCACCCGCGACTGGTCGGTCATGACCAGTCCAGCATTCCTGATTCGGTGCTACTGCTCCAGCGGGCTGACTTCGAGAACGGCTGCGAGTTCGATCAGCTTGGCCTCGTGCTCATTGGCGTGGTGCTGGCAGAACAGCAGTTCGGCACCCGACGGAAGCTTCGCGCGTACGCGTGCGGCGGCTCCACAGCGATCGCAGCGGTCAACTCTGGTCAGCTCGGGACTGGTGAGCGTTGCGTTCATGGGTTCCTCCGTAATGCTCGCGATACTGCTCCGCGTGGATCTACTGTCTCAGACGTTTTTGGTTCCGGCCTTGTTCCCAAGGCGTTTACCGGTGTGTCGTGTCTCACGCTTGCGTCGAGTTGCGAGCGGTGCAGGCTGGCGATATGAATTCGCCGCCGCACGTGCTGGTCCACCTCTGCAGCGGCGCCGACTGGCGCGCCGCACAGGAAAGCGGCGAACACCGCCCCGGGTCGCTGGACGCGAATGGCTTCGTCCACCTCTCGACGCCTGAACAGGTCCATCTGCCGGCCAACCGGCTGTACGCCGGCCGCACGGATCTGGTGCTGTTGCGCATCGACGCCGCACGCCTGACCTCTCCCATCCGGTGGGAACCCGGTGTCGCCACCGATCCCGATGCCATGGTTTTCCCGCATTTGTACGGACCATTGCCTGCGGCGGCTGTGATAAGCATCACGTCCTACCGGCCCGACGACGACGGCCGGTTCGCGCCGCTCACCGACTAGGCGTCGATGTACGCGTCGACCTCGATCTCGACCAGCAGGTCAGGCGAGATGAGCGCCGACACCTCGACCATGGTGGCCACCGGACGGATCTCACCGAACACCTCAGCGTGTACGGCGCCGACCTCCTGCCACTGCGAGATGTCGGTGACGTAGATGCGCGTGCGCACGACATCGGAGAGCGTCGCGCCGACTTCGGAGAGCGCAACATCGATGCGACGCAAGGCTTCCCGTGTCTGCGCGGCGATGCCGTCGCCGGTGCCCGTGGTGCCGGCCACCACGACGTGCGGACCGGTGCGTACCGCACGCGAGTAGCCCACGGCCGATTCGTACACCGAGCCCGACGACACCTTCCAGCGTTGGGTCACCACTACAAATTAGTCCCGGACTGTCACATCGCGAGTGCTGGACTCCCTACACTGACCCCTCGTGGGCATTCTGTTGGGCTTCACGCCGTGGATCGTCTATTGGGTGCTTGTCGGCAATGTCCCCTTCACGACGGCAGTGTTGGTCGCACTGGCGGTCGCCGTGTTGTCCTTCGTGATCGGACGGGTCAGAGGAGCGCCGGGCCGCACTCTCGAAATCGGCGCCGTCGCAACGTTTTTGGTTTTGACGGTGCTGACGTTCACGCTGAGCCAGTCGTTCATGGAGCGGTGGATGCAACCACTGAGCAACGCCGGGATCTTCCTCGTCGCTTTGATCGGTGTGCTCGTCGGCAGGCCGTTCGTGCGTGAGTTCGCCGAAGTCGACCAGCCCAAGGAGGTGGTCGAGAGCGAGGTTTTCCGACGCATCACCACGCTGTTGACGTGGATCTGGGTGGCCGCGTTTGCCGGCATGACGGTGTCCTCGGCGATCCCGCCCATCGCGCAGGGCGACGCGACGATCCTCGACACCAAGACGCCGCTGTCGTTCGTCTGCTACTGGGTTATCCCGTTCTCGCTGCTTGGCCTGGCGGCGCTCGCGTCGCGGATCCTGCCCGAAACGATGACTCCGCCCCCCGAGGACATCGTGCGCAAGACCACGTTCGTCGCGTTCGCCGAAGCCGAGATCGATCAACTGATCTACCTCGCCACCGAACACGCCAATCGCGAAGTCGGCGCTGGCAAGGAGCCCTACGACATCCGCATCGGCAGCAAGGGTGTTCCGCTGGTGGGAGACGAAACTCGAGAATCGTGGCCGTCGACGTACAAGGTGCGTGATAAGAAGCGCTGACGCCGTAAGCGCCTGACAGCAATGGCGGCAAGGGTTTTGGGCTGTCGGCGATGGAATGCTCAGCCGACTCACAGACACGCCGTCAGGTCAGAGGAATTCACCGAGGAAAGGAATATTCTCCGCTGCGGCACGGTCGCACGTCAGTGACCCCGAACGGAGGATCGATGACACGACCGATTCGCATTGCCGCGCAGATTCCGCCGGCTGGCACACCCAGCTATTCGGCCTGGCGCGACGCAATCTTGCGCGCGGAGGACATCGGCGCCGACGCCATCTTCGGCTACGACCATTTCATGGTCCCGGCGGTCACCGGCCGCGACGAGAATGGGCGGCCCGTCACCGCCCCGAACCCGCCCGTGCAGTCCAACTTCGAGAGCTGGACGGCATTGGCCTCGTGGGCCGAGATCACCAGCCGCGCCGAGCTCGGGCTTCTGGTCGGCGGAGCGGGGTTCCGCAACCCCGACCTGCTCGCGGATATGGCCCGCACCGTCGACCACATCAGCGGCGGTCGCATCATCCTCGGCCTCGGCGCGGGCTGGTACCAACCGGACTACACCGAATACTCCTACGACTTCGGCGCGGTGTCGTCGCGCCATGCGCTTTTCGTCGATGCGCTAGAGCGCATCCAGGACAGGTTGACCAAGCTGGTTCCGCCGCCGCTGCGAAAGATTCCGGTCCTGATCGGCGGTGGTGGCGAGAAGAAGACCATTCCCGCCGTCGCACGGTTCGCCGACATCTGGCACTCCGGTGGTGAGTTAGAAGCGTTCGTGCGTAGGCACGAAGTTCTCGTCGAGCAGACTCAGCGAATCGGGCGCGACGACCGCGAGATCGAACGCGCGGTGTCGTGGATGAGTGCAGAGGCCGCGGACGGGTTCGCCGATGCGGGTGCGACGCTGTTCACGGTATCGGTGTTCGCGGAGGGCGGATATGACCTCACAGAGCTGAAAGCAGCCCTGGCATGGCGTGATTCGCGGCGCTGATCAGGCGGGTGCTGCCTCGACGATCGACACCGGCGTTGCGGTGTGCACGACACGGTTCAGCCGGAACCCGGCCCGGCCCGACAGATTCGCCCACTCGGCGTGCGTGCGCTCCTTGCCGCCGACGGCGACTAGCATCTCGAGGTCGATCAGCAAGCCGATGTCCGATGAAGACCGTTCCGGCCAGATCCGGCAGTTCGAGTTGATGGCGCCGGGAGCCAGCGCACGATTCGCCCGCTGCACACCGGCGCGGACCGTGTTGATTGCGCGGACCAGCGCCAGCGGCGGGATCCGCGGTGGTTTTCCGGCCACGCGTTAGTCGAGATGGTCGCGCACTGGCGGTGCGCTGCCCGAGTGCTCTTACGTGCGTAAATGCTGCTGGTTGGGGTGTTGTGCGCTCAAAATATCTGAGGTGCGCCGCCGTCGCTGCCGGTTAACATGGTCGCTCGGCAGCACCGGGTCGTCTAGCAGAAGGAGCGTCGATGACCACGCGCGGCATCTCGGAGGACGCGCTGCTTGCGCAGGAGGCGTGCTTCGCGCGGGCATTCGCGGACGGCGATCCGGCGGTCGCACGGGACCTCTATCAGCCCGACGTGGTGTACGTGAGCCCGACGGTACGCCTCTTCGATTGGCCGGCCCGGATCGACGGCATCGAGCGCACGCTCGAGTTCATCGCACTCACCATCCGTGCCTGCCCGGCCATCCGATACGAGGCGGTGGAGCACGCCATCACGCCCGGAGCGGACGCGGCGTTTGTGCGCGTGCAGTTCGACTGGACCCGGGGTGCGGAACGCCTGCGCTCGACGTACGTCGTGATCTACCGCTATCGCGACGGCCGGATCGCCCGCCAGGAGTTGTACTACGACCCGAGCGGGGTGCTGGAGCGCCTCGGGGCCGGTTGAGCGCTAAAACTCAATCAAGATAGTCGCGCAGGACCTGAGAACGGCTGGGGTGCCGCAACTTTGACATCGTCTTGGACTCGATCTGCCGGATGCGCTCGCGCGTCACGCCGTACACCTGGCCGATCTCGTCGAGCGTGCGGGGCTGGCCGTCGGTCAGCCCGAACCGCAGCCGCACCACGCCGGCCTCACGTTCGGAAAGCGTTTCCAGCACCGACTGGAGCTGATCCTGCAGCAGGGTGAAGCTCACCGCGTCGACAGCGACAACGGCCTCAGAGTCTTCGATGAAATCGCCGAGCTGGGAATCGCCCTCGTCGCCGATCGTCTGGTCCAGCGAAATCGGCTCGCGCGCGTACTGCTGAATTTCCAGCACCTTCTCGGGCGTGATGTCCATTTCCTTGGCCAGCTCTTCGGGCGTGGGCTCGCGGCCCAGGTCCTGCAGCAGCTCGCGTTGGATGCGGCCGAGCTTGTTGATCACCTCGACCATATGCACCGGGATGCGGATGGTGCGGGCCTGGTCGGCCATCGCGCGGGTGATCGCCTGCCGGATCCACCAGGTGGCGTAGGTGGAGAACTTGTAACCCTTTGTGTAGTCAAACTTTTCGACCGCACGGATCAGGCCGAGGTTGCCTTCCTGGATGAGATCGAGGAACGCCATGCCGCGGCCGGTATAGCGCTTGGCCAGCGACACCACCAGGCGGAGGTTGGCCTCCAGCAGGTGGTTCTTGGCGCGGTCGCCGTCGCGGCAGATCCACATCATGTCGCGGCGTTGCGCGGCGGGCAGTTTCTCGCCCTTCTCGGCCAGTTCTGACATCAGCTGCGTGCCGTAGAGACCGGCCTCGATCCGCTTGGCCAGCTCCACCTCTTCCTCGGCGTTGAGCAGCGCGACCTTGCCGATCTGCTTCAGGTAGGCGCGCACCGAGTCGGCCGACGCGGTGAGCTCCGCGTCCTTACGGGCCTGCCGCAGGGCCTCGGATTCCTCTTCGTCCCAGACGAAGTCGCCCGAGGCCTTGTCCTTCTCGCTCGGTTCGGCGATCTCGTCGTCCTCGACCGTAGGTGCGTCCTCGCCCGATTCGGCTGCCGGTTCGGCATCGGCGTCGGAGCTGTCCCCGGCGGCTGCCTCCTCCTCGCCGACCTCTTCGTCGGCGACCTCGAGGTCTTCCAGGTCGAGATCCGCCTCCACTACCTCTACCTCGAGGTCGTCGCCGGGCTCGGCTTCGAGGTCGTCGACGCCCTCGACCTCGTCGGTGAGGTCCTCGTCGACGGTGCCCGGTTCGGGCGCCGTGGCCTTCTTCGCACGGCTGCGACTGGCAGGCGCGTCGGCAGCGGCATTGGCGCTCCGCGACGGCCCTGACTTGGCGGCAGCGGCCTTCGCCGACTTGGCGGCAGCGGCCTTCGCGGACTTGGCCGCGCTGCCGGATTCGCGGCTCGCCGCGGTCGTCTTGGTGGCCCGCTTCGCGGGTGCCGATCCGTTGGCAGACTTTGCCGCCGAGGCCTTCCTGGCGGGGGTCTTGGTAGCGGTGCGCTTCACCGGCTCATCGGTTGCCGGGCGTGCCTTTGTCGCTGCCACGTACACCCTTTCGATCTTGCAAATTTCGATGGGCGCGGTCGTGCACCATCGAAAAGCGTCGGCTATGTCGAATATTGGCGGTTGATCTCGCCGCTATCCGGGATGCGGCCGCCGTCGACCATTGTAACGACAGTGTGAGGTACCGCCGTGTTCAGCGGCAAATTTGACGCGCGGGTGGCGCGGCTACTTGCCAGTAGCAGTGACATCCACCTCGGCGGCCATCGCCGCGCCGACGATGCCTGCGGTGTTCTGGAGCGCGGCGGCCAGCACCGGCGTTCGGTTCTTCAGCATCGGGATCCACTTGTCGGCCTTGCGGCTGATTCCGCCGCCCGCGATGAACAGGTCGGGCCAGATCGCATTCTCGATGGCCACCAGCACCGCGGTCACCTCTTGCGTCCAGCGCTCGTAGCTCCAGCCCTTCTTTTCCTTGATGGAGGACGCGGCGCGATGTTCGGCCTCCTTACCGCCGACCTCGATGTGGCCGAACTCGGTGTTGGGCAGCAGCACCCCGTTGTGGATCACCGCCGAGCCGATGCCGGTGCCGAACGTCAGCAGCACGATGACGCCGGAGTTGTCCCTACCGGCGCCGAACTTCTCCTCGGCCAGTCCCGCGGCGTCGGCGTCGTTGAGCACGGTCACCGACTGGCCGTCGAGCGCCGAGCCGAACACGTCGTGGACATTGACGCCGATCCATCGCTTGTCGACGTTGGCCGCGGTGCGAACGATCCCGTTCGTCACCACGCCGGGATAGGTGACGCCGAGTTTGTCGGTCCACCCGAATTCCTTGACGACGGCCGCGACGGTCTTGGCGACGGCGTTGGGAGTGGCCGGTTGCGGGGTCTCGAGCTTGAAGCGCTCGCCGACCAGCTCCCCGGTGTCCAGGTCGACGATGGCGCCCTTGACGCCGCTTCCGCCGACGTCGATGCCGAATCCGCGGCGTTGCGGGCCGCCGTTGGTGGTGGGGTCGGCGGCGGGTGAATCGGTGGCGGTCATGAGCGCTCCTCACAGAGGCCGGCAGGTGCGACGCGCCCCACACATTAGTGGCTCGGGAAATATCATGCGTAGTCCCGTTGCACGCGGGGGCCCAGTCACCCAACCGGTTAGCGACTGGGGGCGCCCCCGCGTGCAGGGGGACTGTGTTGCGATGGAACGGTGACGGAAAACGACACCGATCCCGTCCTATTGCGCTCGGTGGCGGAGCGGCTGGCGACGGAGGCGGCCGAATTCGTCCGGCGGCGTCGCCTCGAGGTCTTCGGGGACCGCCAACCAGGCGCCGGGGCAGCCGTGCGGGCAAAGAGCACACCGACCGACCCTGTCACCGTCGTCGACACCGAAACCGAGCGGCTGCTGCGCGACCGACTGGCCGAACTGCGGCCGGGTGAACACATCCTCGGCGAGGAGGAGGGCGGATCGACCGGCGGTCGCGAGGGCCTGACTTGGGTGCTCGACCCGATCGACGGCACGGTCAACTTCGTCTACGGGATCGAGACGTATGCGGTGTCGGTGGCGGTTCAGCGCGACGGCGCGTCATTGGCCGGGGCCGTGGCGAACGTGCCCGCCGGGGCGCTGTACTCCGCGGCGCTGGGTCACGGCGCGCGCGTGCAGCGGGACGGCGTCGCGACACCGCTGGGCTCCAGTTCGGCCGTCGAGCTGTCAATGTCGTTGGTGGGCACCGGCTTTTCCTATGCGCCCGAGCAACGGATACGGCAGGCCGAGATCCTCACGAGGCTGCTTCCCGACGTGCGGGACGTGCGACGGATGGGCTCCTGCGCGCTCGATTTGTGCATGGTGGCCGCCGGGCACCTCGACGCCTACTACGAGGATGGCGTACACGTCTGGGACTGGGCGGCCGGTGCGTTGATCGCCGCGGAGGCGGGCGCGATCCTCCGGCTGCCGCCGGCCGACGGGGGAGCCGGCCTGATCGTGGCGGCCGCGCCGGGCATCGCCGACGCGCTTGCCGACGCGTTGCGCCGCTCGGGCGCGTTGTAGCCGCGAAGACCCGTCCGCCCCAACGGAATACGGGACTAGCAGGTGCCGGTGTGGATCTTTTTCAGCAGCGTCGGATCGGCGGCCTGGGTGGCGTCGGGGCGCAGGCTGGCCAGCACCGCGTCAATGTCGTCGCTGTGGGTCAGTTCGGTGAACTCGGTGCCGATGGCCAGGTCAACGGTGTCATCGCTGCGCTGATCCTGGAACAGCTCAGTGCACGGCGCAACCAGCCACACCGCCGCGGCCGCGGCGCGCCCGGAGGGACCGAAGCGGATCTGGCCCTGGCATTCCAGCCGGGCCTTCACGTACACGGTGTCGTTTGCCGCGGCCGGCTCGACGAACCCCAGGTCGCGCAGTTCGCCTGCCACCTCGGCGGCCTGGCCGCCCTGTCCGCTGGCGTTGAGGACCCGGATCTTGGCGTCGGTAAGCTTGGCCGGGGTGACGTCCGTCATCGTCTCCCGCGACACCTGCTCACCAAGTTGCGGCGCAGGGGCGGTCGGGTCGGCGGCGGGTGGCGGCGCGTTGCACACCGTGGCCTCGCGGACGTCGGGCGGTCGGCTCAGGGCCATCACCCAGACCGACATCGTCACGACTGGCGAGGGCGACGAACAGCAGGATCCCCGGCAGGTAATTACGCCGACGGAAGGGCCGACCCCGCTTGTCGAACGCGGTGCCCTCTGTGATTTGCACGACCACGACTGCACTCTAAGGCCAGCGACGCTGGGCCCTTCCGGTGGTCGCGCCTACACTGTGACGTAAATCACAGTGGAACGCGTGTCAGAACGGGCACGAATCGTTTGGGGAATGCGTTCGACGCTGGTACAAAGCTCTGCTGCAAGGTTTGACGGAGGGGACATGAGGATGGCAACCGATTACGACGCCCCACGGCGCACTGAGACCGACGACGTTTCCGAGGATTCACTCGAGGAACTGAAGGCGCGGCGTAACGAAGCCCAGTCGGCGGTCGTAGACGTTGACGAGTCCGAGTCCGCCGAGTCCTTCGAGCTGCCCGGCGCCGATCTGTCTGGCGAGGAGCTGTCTGTGCGGGTGATCCCGAAGCAGGCCGACGAGTTCACGTGCTCGAGCTGCTTCCTGGTACATCACCGCAGCCGGCTGGCCAGCGAGAAGAACGGCGTGATGATCTGTACCGACTGCGCGGCCTGACCGCGGGGTCTGTTTGCTCGGCTCAACCGCGCAGCGCGGCCAGCACCCGCCCGGGATGGCGGCAGCTCACCAACCAGTACGGCGTCGGATCGTCGGGATCGTCAAGGATCAGAAGAACCATCGGGCCCACCCATGCCCGGTGCACGACGTAGGCCGCCGGATCGAGCTGGCGGCCGAGTGCGGCCGACTTGGCCGATTTGGGCACCTCGGCCGACCGCGCGATCACGCTGACCGGCAGGTGTGCTGCCCCAACCCACAGCTCGGTCTCGCCCGAACCGCCCACGACGCGCACCTCGGTCTTGCCGAACCATGCCAGGACGACGGCGGCGACAGGGAGCAGTACGGCGAACGGCACCCAATCCGGCACTGCGGGCACGCCCTGATTCACCTCGAGGGCGATCAGCCCGGCGAGCCCCAGTCCGGGCGGCCACCACCACCAGGGCACCCGCAACCGTTCGCGGTAGCGCACGGATTGCGACGTGGCGCGCGTGTCGGACACGCGGCCAAGAGTAATCTCTGACGTCGTGTCCACCTCTCTCGCGGTCGTGCGCCTGGATCGCGATTTGCCGATGCCCAGCCGTGCGCATGACGGCGATGCCGGCGTCGACCTTTACAGCGCGCTCGACATCGAGCTGGCGCCCGGTCAGCGGGCGCTGGTGCCGACCGGCGTCGCCGTCGCCGTCCCCTACGGCATGGTGGGGCTGGTGCATCCCCGCTCGGGTTTGGCTGCGCGCGTGGGACTTTCGATCGTCAACAGCCCAGGCACGATCGACGCCGGTTACCGCGGTGAGATCAAGGTAGCCCTGATCAATCTCGACCCCGAGACGCCGATCGTCGTGCATCGCGGGGACCGGATCGCCCAGCTGCTGGTGCAACGGGTCGAGCTTCCCGAGCTGGTCGAGGTGACGTCGTTCGACGAGGCCGGCTTGGCCGACACATCCCGTGGCGACGGTGGCCACGGTTCCTCCGGCGGACATGCGAGTTTGTGATGGCATTCGGAAGGCACAAAGACGGCGACGACGTGAAACGACCCTGACGACGTGATCGCCAATGAGGACGTCAACGACGTCGACGAACTCGAAGGCCCATTCGATATCGATGACTTCGACGACCCGTCGACGGCGGGGCTGGGCCGGCTGGACCTCGGCTCGGTGTTGATTCCGATGCCCGAGGCCGGGCAGGTGCAGGTCGAGCTCAGCGAGATGGGCGTGCCCAGCGCCGTGTGGGTCGTCACGCCCAACGGCCGCTTCACGATCGCCGCCTACGCCGCGCCCAAGACCGCGGGCCTGTGGCGGGAGGTCGCAACGGAACTGGCCGATTCGTTGCGCAAGGATGTCCCCAAGGTCAGCATCGAGGACGGCTCTTGGGGTCGCGAGGTGGTCGGCGTGGCGAAGGCAGAGACGGACCAGCCGCCCGGCGTGGTCCGGTTCATCGGCGTCGACGGCTATCGCTGGATGATCCGCTGCGTTGTCAACGCCTCGCAGGACAGAATCGCGGCGCTGGCCGCCGAAGCACGGAACGCGTTGGCGGACACCGTCGTTCGGCGCGGGGACACGCCGCTGCCTGTCCGCACCCCGCTACAGGTGGAACTGCCCGAGCCGATGGCGGCGCAGCTGCGTGCGGCGGCCGAACAGGCCGCCCTGCAGCAGGCTCAACAGGCGCAACAGGCCCAGCAGCAGCCGCCACCGGCGGAGCCTGTCGCGCGCCGTAGCGCGCAGGGTTCGGCCATGCAGCAGCTGCGGACAATCACGGGAGGCTAGCGAAATCGCAATCGCTAGAGGCATCGGCCAGCGCGGCTAGGCAGGCGGCACCCAACACCGCCGGGTCCACGCCCATCTCGTCGAGCGTGACGGTGCGCAGTGCCGCGCGTGGCGCGGCCGCCACCCATTCGATGCCGACCTCGACCGGATGCACCGGATCGTCGGTGGCGGCGGCCACACCCATCGGGACGGTCAGACCCTCCAGCTGACCGCAGGTCGGCGCGACATAGCGAGCGGCCTCGTCCATCGCGTCGGGCAGCGCGGGCCACTGCCCGACCCAGGACCGGGTCAGCTCGTCGGCCAGCCACGCCGGGCTGGAGGCCCGCATCTGCGCGGTAGCCGATGCCAGGCCGTCGCGGCGCAGCATCTCCGCCGAGTGCCGCGCGGCAATGGCCGCCGGCGCGGTGTCCGGTTCGCCCGTCCAGGCAGGCAGGGCGGCCAGCACAGCGACGGCGTGGCCGGGATGGGCCACCGCCCACCCGGCGGCCACCGCGGCGCCGATGGACACCCCGCCGACGGCGATCGGAGCGGCCCGTGCCGCGTTGTCGAGCGCATCGCGGTAGCCGTCGATGAGCCGGTCCGGCTGCGGCGCCGGCGTCACCACGACCGCACCGACGTCGTGCAGGGCCCCGGAAAACGCCCGGTAGACGTAGTCGTCGTCGGATCCGGTGCCGGGCAGAAGAACCGTCGTGACACCGCGCAGATTGACCGCCATCAAACGATCCTCTCCTGTTCATCGACTCGTCGGTGCGGCGACCCGGCCCCGCGTGGCATATCGGAACCAGGAGGTCTACCGTGGCGTTGGATTGGGTAGATCCATAGTGGATCTGCAGAAGTCAGGAGAGGCCATGGCTACGGCCGAAGGGTATCTGCGCCGGCTCACCCGCCGGCTGACGGAGGACCCGGAGCAACTCGACGTAGAAGAGCTCAGCGACGAAGCCGCCAGCACCGGCGCCCAAAGGGCGATCGACTGTCAACGCGGGCAGGAAGTGACGATGGTCGGCACTCTGCGCAGCGTTGAATGCAACGGCAAGGGCTGCGCCGGCGGAGTCAAGGCCGAACTGTTCGACGGCACCGACTCGGTGATGCTCGTCTGGCTCGGCCAGCGCCGCATCCCGGGCATCGAGTCCGGCCGCACGCTGCGGGTACACGGCCGCATCGGCAAGCTCGACAACGGCGCCAAGGCGATGTACAACCCGCACTACGAGATTCAAAAGTGAGCGACCCCGGACCTGAACCGGGGAAGCACAACAAGGCCAGCGCCGTCCTCGAGCAGATGGGCGGCATCAGCGGCCTGATCTACTCCTCGCTGCCCGTCGTGGTGTTCGTTCCGATATCCACCGCGTTCGGGCTGCTGCCTGCCATTTGCGCCGCGGTGGGTGTGGCGGCGCTGATTCTGGTGTGGCGGCTACTCCGCCGCGAGTCCGTCCAGCCGGCGATCTCCGGGTTCATCGGCGTGGGGATCAGCGCGCTGATCGCCTATATCGTCGGCGAGTCGAAGGGCTACTTTCTGCTCGGCATCTGGATGTCGTTGTTCTGGGCGGTCGTTTTCGCGCTGTCGATCCTCGTTCGCCGTCCCGTCGTCGGCTACATCTGGGGCTGGGTCAACTCCCACGACCGTGACTGGCGTGGGTTGCGCAGGGCGGTGATGGCGTTCGACCTCGCGACGTTCGTGTGGGTGCTGGTGTTCACCTCGCGCTTCGTCGTGCAGCAACACCTCTACGACGCCGACCAGACGGGCTGGCTGGGCGTCGCCCGCATCGCGATGGGCTGGCCGCTCACGGCGGTGGCAGCGCTCGTGACGTATCTGGCCATTCGGGCCGCCCAGCGGGCGCTGCACGAACATGGTGCCGAGGAAACCGGGAAGACCGCCGAGGAGCACGGAGGCGTATCTCAACCCGATGCCCACTGAGACCGACACCGACCGGCCGCTGATCGCGGTCGCGGTGCTGGCCTCGTTCGTGGCGTTTCTGGACGGGTCGGTGGTCAACCTGGCGCTGCCTGCCATCGGCCGGGAATTCGGCGGTGGGCTGGCCCTGCAGCAGTGGGTTGTCGACGGTTATCTGCTCACGCTCGGGGCGCTGATTCTCGTGGCAGGCGCGATTTCCGATCAGTTCGGCCGGCTGTCCGTGCTGCGGATGGGCATCGTCGTCTTCGCCGTGTCCTCGACGCTGTGCGCGCTGGCGCCCAGCGGCTGGGTACTGGTCGCAGCCCGCTGCCTGCAGGGTGTCGGGGCGGCGTTTCTGGTGCCCAGCTCGCTCGCGATGATCAACGCGCGGTTCTCGGGCACCGCACAGGCCCGTGCGATCGGCACGTGGACCGCGTGGACCGGCACCGCGTTCGTGATCGGCCCGCTGCTCGGCGGTGTGTTGGTCGACGCGGTGGGCTGGCGGTGGATCTTCGGGGTCAACATCGTGCCGCTGGCCGTCACGCTGTATTTGACGACGAAGCTGTCGGCCGACGAGTTCGCCACGCCGGCGAGCCGGCAAGACCATGAAGACCGATCCGCCCGCATCGACGTGGTCGGCGCGGTGCTGAACGCAGTCGGGCTGACCGGCGCGGTGTACGCGCTCATCGAAGGGCAACGGCTTGGCTTCTCGTATCCGACAGTCGTCGCCGGCATGGTGATCGGGCTGGCGTGTCTGGCCGTGTTCCCTTTTTGGGAGAGTCGCACGCCGCACCCGATGATGCCGCTGCACATCTTCGCCGCCCGCAATTTCGCCGTGGGCAACCTCGCCACTGTGTTTCTCTATGCGGCGGTGTCACTGGGCATGTTGATCGTCTCCCTGTTCCTGCAGGAGACCGCGCGACTGTCGGCCACGGAGGCGGGGCTTGCGACATTGCCGGTGCCTGTGCTGTCGTTCTTCTTGGCCCGCCGGTTCGGCATGCTGGCGGGCGCGCGCGGGCCACGCCTGTTCATGGCCGTCGGTCCGCTGATCGCCGCGGCAGGCTATCTATGGATGACGATGGCGCGCGAGCCGTTCAACTTCTGGACTCAGATGCTGCCGGGCCTGGTGGTGTTCGGGCTCGGCCTGTCGATCACGGTGTCGCCGCTGACGGCGGCGATCCTCGCCGCGGTCGATCCGGCGCAGAGCGGCATCGGATCGGCGATCAACAACGCAGTGTCCCGAATCGCGGGCCTCATCGCGATCGCGTTCACGGGTGTGATCATCTCGCTGGGCGAGCGAAGCGACGGGAACGGCGTCGGCGCAGTCGATTTCGCGGGTTTCCGGCAGGGCGCCTTGGTGACGGCCGGCCTGTTCGCGGTCGCGGGGCTTATTTCCGCGATCGGGATCCGCAACGAGCAGTGCGATTTCGACCGCGTATCACCCGAGAATGCGGCGTGCTGTCACGACCGCACACCGCCGCCGCCTGCCTACACCCAGGGCTGACCCTCAGCGCGACCGCGGATGCAAGAGCGCCTCTTGCAGCGCCTCCTCGACGTCCGTGGTGGCCACGAACAACAGCTCATCGCCGCCTTCGAGTGGCTCGTCGGACTCCGGCACGATCACCCTGGGTCCGCGCAGAATCGTCACCAGCACGGCATCGCGCGGCAGTTCCAGCCGCTTGACCGGCTTTCCGCCCAACGGTGTGTCGTCGGGCAGCGTGATCTCGACCAGGTTGGCCTGACCCTTGCGGAACTCCATCAGCCGCACCAGATCACCGACGGCCACGGCTTCCTCGACAAGCGATGCCAGCATGCGCGGCGTGGACACCGCGACGTCCACACCCCAGTTCTCGTCGAACAGCCATTCGTTGCGCGGGTCGTTGACGCGGGCCACCACACGCGGCACTGCGAACTCGGTCTTGGCCAACAGGCTGACCACCACGTTGACTTTGTCGTCGCCTGTCGCGGCGATCACGACGTCGAACTCCTCGAGCTTCACCGACTCGAGCAGGCTCAGCTCGCACGCGTCGCCAAGGCGCCAGTGTGCGGCGGGAATCGCGTCGACGTCGATGTGGTCGGGGTTGCGCTCCAGCAGCGTGACGTCGTGGGTCTCGACGAGCTCGCGGGCGATGGACCGGCCGACGGCGCCGGCCCCGGCTATGGCGACCTTCATGCGCTCTCCAGGTCCTCACTGGGCGGCAGCGCCGCAATCGCCAGTGCTTCGGCGATGTGCCCGGCGATCGCGGCCATGTACACCTGGTCGCCCGCCTGGATGACGGTCTTCGCATCAGGCAGCAGGCCCGCGCCGAACCGGATCATGAACGCCACGCGACCGCCGGTGGCCGCCTCGAGGTCGGTGGTCCGGTGGCCGACCCAGGCCTCGTGCAGCGCCAGTTCGGTCACGCCGACCTTGCCGGTCGGGTCGCGCCACTTGGTGGTCTCGGTCTCTCGGGTCAGCACGTTGAGCAGCCGGTCGGTCGTCCACGGCACGGTGGCCACGCTCGGGATGCCAAGGCGTTCGTAGACTGCCGCGCGCTTGGCGTCGTAGATGCGGGCCACGACGCGCTCCACACCGAAAGTCTCGCGGGCCACCCGCGCCGAGATGATGTTGGAGTTGTCGCCCGACGAGACGGCAGCGAAGGCTCCTGCCTCCTCGATGCCTGCTCGCAGCAGGACATCGCGGTCGAACCCCATGCCCAGCACGCGCTCGCCCGGAAACTCGGGGGACAGGCGGTGAAATGCCGTGCTGTCGCGATCGATGACGGCGACGTCGTGACCGATCCGGGCCAGGCTGTCCGACAGTGATGCGCCCACCCGGCCGCATCCCATGACCACTACACGCACCTGACGGTCCTTTCCGGCCAGTCTTTGGCGAACCCGCGCACTCGGAACGCTACAGCCATTCGCCGGTGGGCTTACTCTTGGCTCTCGTGTCCAAGCTTTCCACCGCTGCGCGCCGGATGGTCCTCGGAAGGCCGTTCCGCAGCGACAAGCTCGCCCACACGCTCTTGCCCAAGCGGATCGCACTGCCCGTCTTCGCATCCGACGCGCTGTCGTCGGTGGCCTACGCGCCGGAGGAAATCTTCCTGGTGCTCTCGGTCGCGGGCCTGACGGCCTATTCGATGGCGCCGTGGATCGGGCTTGCCGTTGGAGCGGTCATGCTTGTCGTCATCGCCAGTTACCGGCAGAACGTACACGCGTATCCATCTGGCGGCGGCGACTACGAGGTAGTCACCACCAATCTGGGCCACACCGCCGGCCTAACGGTGGCCAGCGCGCTACTCGTGGACTACGTCCTCACGGTCGCGGTGTCGATGGCCTCGGCGATGTCGAACATCGGCTCGGCGGTGCCATTCATCGCGCAGCACAAGGTGCTGTTCGCGGTCGTCGCGATTCTGGTGTTGGCATCGATGAACCTGCGTGGCATCCGGGAGTCGGGTACCGCGTTCGCGATCCCCACCTACGCGTTCATGGTCGGCATGTACATCATGCTGGCCTGGGGGCTGTTCCAGATCTACGTGCTGGGCACGCCGTTGCGCGCCGAATCCGCGGCCTTTGAGGTGCACTCCGAACACGGCGAGGTGCTCGGGTTCGCGATGGTATTCCTGGTCGCGCGCGCGTTCTCGTCCGGCTGTGCTGCGCTGACCGGTGTCGAGGCGATCAGCAATGGGGTGCCGGCGTTCCGGAAACCCAAGTCCCGTAACGCCGCAACCACGCTGCTGCTGCTCGGCGTCATCGCGGTGTCGTTGTTCATGGGCATCATCATGCTGGCCAAGGAGACGGGCGCGAAGATCGCCGAAAGCCCGGAGCAGCTCGTCGGCGCGCCGCCGGGTTACCACCAGAAAACGCTGATCGCTCAGCTCGCCGACGCCGTGTTCCACGACTTCCCGCTGGGACTGTGGCTGATCGCCGGTGTCACCGCGCTGATCCTGGTGCTGGCCGCCAACACCGCCTTCAACGGGTTCCCGGTGCTGGCATCGATTCTGGCCCAAGACCGTTTCCTGCCGCGCCAGCTGCACACCCGCGGTGACCGGCTCGCATTCTCCAACGGCATCCTGTTCCTGGCATTCGCCGCGATCGCGTTCGTGGTCGCGTTCCGCGCCGAGGTGACTGCGCTGATCCAGCTGTACATCGTCGGCGTGTTCGTGTCGTTTACGCTCAGCCAGATCGGCATGGTGCGGCACTGGACACGGCTGCTGCGCACCGAAACCGACTCTGCCGTCCGCCGCCACATGATGCGGTCACGGGTGATCAACACGATCGGTTTCATCTGCACCGGGACCGTGCTGATCATCGTGGTGGTGACGAAGTTCCTCGCCGGCGCGTGGATCGCGATCCTGGCGATGGGCGCGATCTTCATCATCATGAAAATGATTCACAGGCACTACGACACCGTCGCCGACGAGCTCGAGCAGCAAGCCGAGGAACAGGGCGATGACATGGTGCTGCCGAGCCGCAACCACGCCGTCGTGCTGGTGTCCAAGCTGCACCTGCCGACGAAGCGGGCGCTGGCCTACGCCAGGGCCACCAGGCCCGACGTGCTTGAGGCGATCACGGTCAGCGTCGACGACGCCGAGACGCGCGAGCTGGTGCACAACTGGGAGGATAGCGATATCAGCGTGCCGCTCAAGGTGATTGCCTCGCCGTACCGCGAGATCACCCGCCCAGTGCTCGACTACGTCAAGCGGGTCAGCAAGGAGTCGCCGCGGACCGTGGTCACCGTGTTCATCCCGGAGTACGTCGTCGGGCACTGGTGGGAACAGGTGCTGCACAACCAGAGCGCGCTGCGGCTGAAGGGCAGGCTGCTGTTCATGCCGAACGTGATGGTGACATCGGTTCCGTGGCAACTGAGTTCGTCGGAGCGACTCAAGACGTTGCAGCCGCATGCGGCTCCCGGTGACGCACGCAGGGGCTTCTTGGATTGAGTGAAGAGGTCGCCGAGCCGCCACCCTGGCCGACGGAACTGACGCTGACCACCGGGCCACCGGCCAACGGAGGCAGCTGCGTTGCGCGCCACGAGGGCCGGGTCGTATTCGTGCGGTACGCGTTGCCGGGAGAGACGGTGAAGGTCCGGGTGGTCGGCGATCACGGATCCTATTGGCACGCAGATGTTGTCGAGGTGATCGAACCCTCGGCCGACCGCATCGACTCGTTGTGCCCGATCGCGGGCGTGGATGGCGCGGGTTGCTGCGATCTGGCGTTCGCCGAACCCGACGCCACCCGCCGCATGAAGGGTGCCGTCGTCGCCAATCAATTGGCTCGGCTGGGCGGCTACCAGTGGCGCGACGAGGACTCCGCCGTCGCGGAGCCGGTCGGAGACGGCGGTGCCACCGGGTGGCGGACCCGGGTGCGGCTCGACACGTCGGGGGAGGGCCGGGCGGGCTTTCACCGCTATCACAGCTCTGAGCTGGTCACCGAGCTGAACTGCGCGCAGCTTCCCGCAGGCATGCTCGACGGGCTGAGCGACTGGATGTGGCCCCCGGGGGCGCAGCTGCACGTGGCAGTCGACGACGACGGTGACCGGCATGTCGTGCAGTCAGGGCCGCGGACCGGACGCAAGACGTCGACACTGGTGGTCGAGGGCCGCTACGAGGCGGTGCAGCGGGTCGGAGAGCGGATCTGGCGGGTGCCGGTGACGGCGTTCTGGCAGGCGCACCGCGACGCGGCCCGGGTCTACAGCGAGCTCGTGGCCGGCTGGGCGCAGCTCGACCCCGGTATGACGGCGTGGGACTTGTACGGAGGGGTAGGGGTCTTCGCCGCTGTGCTCGCCGAGGGGGTCGGGGAGCGCGGCAAGGTCGTCACCGTGGACATGTCACGCGGCGCGTCGCGGTCGGCGCGGACGGCGCTGGCCCACCTCGGCTGGGTGTCGGTGGTGACCGACTCGGTTCGCCGGGCGCTGGCGGCGCAGACCGAGCGGGCCGACGTGGCGGTGCTGGACCCGCCGCGGTCTGGGGCAGGCCGCGAGGTGATCGACCTGCTGGCCGCCGCCGAGGTGCCCCGGGTGATCCACATCGGTTGCGAGGCAGCGTCGTTCGCGCGCGATGTCGGGCTGTACCTCGGGCACGGGTACGCCGTTGAGGATCTGCGGGTGTTCGACTCGTTCCCGCTGACGCACCACGTCGAGTGCGTTGCGGTGGTGACCCGCTAGCGCGCTTCACGCCCAAACCAACGTTTGGGCGGAAAACTGCGAGTAGATCACGCCATTTCGTCGATCTCGGCGAGCCTCATGCGTCGGCGAAATGCCGCTGCAGCCGCCGGTGCCGGTGGCCGAATAGTGCACGCAATCCCGCTGCAACGATCGGCGTGGCGGGACGCAATGGCGCGCGCAGCTGAAAAGTGATGCGGTCACTGACAATGGCTTTGGAGTCAACGTCGGGCGTCACGCTGCGCTCATGTCGCCACCGGCGCATGCTCATCATCGTCGATTCCTCGCGGAAGCTGTGGCCCGGTTGCAGTTCGGCGATGGACAGCCGGTCGTAGTCGAACGGCAGGACACCGAACAGGCGCAACCATGCGCGCCCGATCGGGACGCCGATCGGCACGTTGTCGACGGTCAGCGATTCCGCTCCGCGCGGCATCGACATGGTCAGCCACGGCCGCAGTTCGTCGTTGATGCCCTCAGGTGTGACCACGCGCGGCCACACCTGATCGACCGGCGCATCGACGACGCTCTGCCGTTCGATGATCATGACGATTCAAGGTATCCGACAAGACCGGGCGACGGTGGGCTACGTGTAGGTGGACCCTGATCGCTGATACCAACGGTCGAGCAGCGCCGGAATCTCCTCGAACAGGAAGTTGTAGAAGTTGCGCATCTGGGTGAGACGTTGGCAGGCCAGGCTGCCGTCCTCGGTGGCGGCGATCCCGGCTTCGGCGCCAAGAACACCTAACCGAAAACGAAGTAGCGCAACCACAGATATGGGGCGGACACCGCAACGGTCAGCGCGGTCACCACCGCCCCCTTGCGCGTGAAATCCCAGAACCCGATCGGATACCCCTCGCGCCCGGCGATGCCGACCATCACCACGTTTGCGCTCGCGCCGACCGCGGTCATGTTTCCGCCGAAGCCGGCTCCGATGGCCAGTGCCCACCACATGGCCTGAACATGGCCGGGATTGGGAATAGTCGTGGCGAGGTCGGCAACCACCGGGGTCATGGTGGCGACGTACGGGATGTTGTCGATCAGGCCCGAGAGCACCGCCGAGACAACGAGTATCAACATCGTCGCCAACAGCGGGTCACCACCGGTGACGTCGCCGGCCAGCCGGGCCAGATCCGCGATCACTCCAGTCTTCACCAGCGATCCGACCAGGATGAACAAGCCCGCGAAGAACAGCAACGTCTCCCATTCGACGCTGGCCAGGTAGTGGACACTTTCGACACCAGAAATGGTCACCAACACGCCGGCGCCGATGAGCGCCACGATCGATGGCCCGACGTGGATGGCCGAACTCGCGACCAACGCGGCGATCACACCGACCAGCACGACGCCCGACTTGGCCAGTAGCCGCACATCGCGGATCGCCTCGCGTTCGTTGAGTGACATCACCTCGGCGACCCGATCGGCGTGTACACCGAACGTCCCGCGGAACAGCAGCGGCAGCGCCGCCACCAAAACGACCATCGCGATGATCGCCACAGGCGCTAGATGCATCAGAAAGTCGTTGAACGACAACTTCGCTCGGCTGCCGATGATGATGTTCGGGGGATCGCCGATCAGTGTCGACACCCCACCGATATTGGATGCAAGTATTTCGGCGATCAGAAACGGGATCGGATTGATGTCAAGGCGATCGCACACCAGCAGTGTCACCGGCGCCATGAGCAGCACGATGGTCACGTTGGGCAGGATCGCCGATGCCACCGCGGTGATGAGGACAAGAAGAATCATCACCCGCAGCGGGGAACCGCCCGCCCGCTTGGCCGCCCAGATCGCCGCGTACTCGAAGCCGCCCGTCTGGCGCAGCACGCCGACGATGATCATCGTGCCCAGCAGCAGAAAGATTACGTCCCAGTCGATTCCGGTCTCGTGCGAGTAGAACACGTCGTGGGAGTCGACGATCCCCAGCGCCAGCACCACCGCGGCGCCGCCGAGCGCGACCTTCACCTTGTGGATGCGCTCCGTCGCGATCAAGGCGTAGGCGACGACGAAAACGCCTAGCGCGACGATCGCCACAGGACCGCCCCCGGGCTATGGGCGCTCAGTGCGCGAGAGCCACCTCGAGTATCCGCGTAGCCGTGATGACGCCCACGAGGCCCTTGCCACTCATCACTACAACCAACGGCGAGCGATTGCGCGCCATGATCGCGGCCACCTCGACGATGGTGTCGTCCGATTTCACCGTCGACATCTCCGGCGGCGGCTTGGGCAGCACTTCTTTGACCGTCTTGCCGCCCAGCTTGTCCGCGGCATGGTCGGCCATCGACTCGCTCAGTACTCCTGCGAGCGACGGATCCTCCTGGACATACGGAGGTACGAGCAGGCGGACGACCTGCGAAGCAGGCAGTATCGTCACAGGAGTCCCGGCGCCGTCCGTCACCACCAGCCCGGGCAGCCGGCGGGTGGCGAGCAGTCGCACCGCGTCGAGCGCGTTGGAGTCCAGCGTTACCACCGGAAACTCCTCCGCGATCTGTTCGGCCCGCACACTTCAACGCTACGACGCCGCGGCGCGAGCGAGCACAAATCCATACGGATCCTTGTCGGCTTCGAATTGCGCCGAACCCCGATTGCAGCGCCATGTGTGACTCCCGCGGCCATCGTCTAAGTCGCACTTGCGGTGCGACTGCCGACCAGACTTCCCGGCGCTCCACATGTAAAGATGCCGTAAAGGATGACCCCCCGGCAACCGAATTCGATGATCTGCCACGTCTGCCGTGTACCCCCCGCAAATATCGGCGGACGTAACTCTGCCGCGTCATTAGACTTTCGGCAATGCCTGGGCCACTTCGACTGCTGACGCGTGGCTCGTGGTCGGAGACGCAACGCTTTTCCGAAATCCTTCGCAAGGAGACCGTCGGCGGCGTGCTGCTGCTGGCGGCCGCCGGTGCCGCGTTGCTGTGGGCGAATTCGCCGTGGTCGCCCGTTTACCACACCGTGTCGGAGTTCGCGATCGGACCGGAATCGCTGCATCTGCACCTGTCCGTATCGGCGTGGGCGGCCGACGGGCTGCTTGCGATCTTCTTCTTCGTCGTCGGATTGGAACTCAAGCGCGAGTTCGTCGCCGGCGACCTGCGCGATCCACGCCGTGCCGCCCTGCCGATCGCGGCTGCCGTCGGCGGAATGGTCGTGCCCGCCGCCGTGTTCATAGCGATCAACTTGATCAACGGGCATCCCGAAAACCTCGGCGGGTGGGCGGTTCCGATCGCCACCGACATCGCATTCGCGCTCGCGGTGCTGGCGGTGTTGTCCACGCACCTGCCGAACGCGCTGCGCACGTTTCTGTTGACGTTGGCGGTCGTCGACGACCTGCTCGCCATCACCGTCATCGCGCTTTTCTACACCGATCATTTGTCGCTCGGACCCCTCGCGCTCGCGGTGATCCCGATCGCCCTTTTCGGGCTGGCGGCGCAGCGCGGGATTCATCACTGGTGGCTCCTGGTGCCGCTGGCCGCGGCGGCCTGGGCTTTGGTGCATGCCAGCGGCGTGCACGCCACCGTCGCCGGGGTATTGCTGGGCTTCACCGTTCCGGTGCTGGGCCGGCACGGCCACCCCAGCGCCGAGCTGTTCGAACACACGCTGCGGCCGGTGTCCGCAGGGTTCGCGGTGCCCGTGTTCGCGTTTTTCGCCGCGGGAGTGACGGTCGGCGGCTGGTCAGGCTTTGGCGACTCGCTCCTGCATCCAGTCACCGATGGCGTCATCGCCGGACTGGTGATCGGCAAGCCTCTCGGCGTGTGGCTGACGGCGTTCGTACTGGCCAAGTTCACCCACGCCAGCCTCGACGACGACCTGGCGTGGCGCGACGTGCTCGGCGTGTCACTGTTGGCCGGCATCGGCTTTACCGTGTCGTTATTGATTGGTGAACTTGCGTTCGGACACGGCACCTCGGCGGCCGACGACGTCAAGATCGGTGTGCTCGTCGGCTCCGTTATCGCAGGTGTACTGGCATCTTTCGTGTTGTTGAGCCGTAACGCCGCCTATCGGCGAATACATCTATTCGAAACTGCGGACGCGGATCACGACGGTGTGCCGGATGCCTACGAGTCTCGACAGGACTGAGGTGCGGGCGCGTGCGTACACTAACCTAATGCTTGAACAGATCCGCGGTCCCGCAGATCTGCAGCACCTGACCCAGTCGCAGCTGAGCGACCTGGCGCAGGAAATCCGGGAATTCCTGATCCACAAGGTCGCTGCAACCGGCGGGCATCTCGGCCCCAATCTTGGTGTGGTGGAGCTCACGCTGGCGCTGCACCGCGTGTTCGACTCGCCGCACGACCCGATCATCTTCGACACCGGCCATCAGGCCTATGTGCACAAGATGCTGACGGGCCGCAGCATCGACTTCGACACGCTTCGCAAGAAGGGCGGCCTTTCCGGCTATCCGTCGCGCGGCGAGAGTGAGCACGACTGGGTGGAGTCCAGCCACGCCAGCTCGGCGCTGTCCTACGCCGACGGGCTGGCCAAGGCGTTCGAGCTGTCAGGTCACCGCAACCGGCACGTGGTCGCGGTCGTCGGCGATGGCGCGCTGACCGGCGGGATGTGCTGGGAGGCGCTGAACAACATCGCCGCGGCGCGCAGGCCGGTCGTGATCGTCGTCAACGACAACGGCCGCAGTTACGCACCGACCATCGGCGGGTTCGCTGAGCACCTGGCCGGGCTGCGGCTACAACCGGGCTACGAGAAGGTGCTTGACGAAGGCCGCAAAGCGCTGCGCGGCTTGCCGCTCGTCGGCGAGCTGTGCTACCACTGCCTGCACAGCGTCAAGGCGGGTATCAAGGACGCGCTTTCGCCGCAGGTGATGTTCACCGATCTCGGCCTGAAATACGTCGGCCCGATCGACGGGCACGACGAGCACGCGGTGGAGAGTGCGCTGCGCAACGCCAGGGGCTTCAACGCTCCGGTGATCGTGCACGTCGTCACCCGCAAGGGCATGGGGTATCCGCCTGCCGAAAACGACGAGGCCGACCAGATGCACTCCTGCGGCGTGATCGACCCCGAGACCGGGCTGGCCACGTCGGTGCCAGGGCCGGGCTGGACGTCGACGTTCTCCGAGGCCCTGATCGCCTACGGCACCAAGCGCCGCGACATCGTGGCGATCACCGCCGCCATGCCGGGCCCGACCGGGCTGAGCGCGTTCCGGCAGCGGTTCCCCGACCGCTTTTTCGACGTCGGCATCGCTGAGCAACACGCGATGACGTCGGCCGCCGGGCTGGCGATGGGTGGCCTGCATCCGGTGGTGGCCATCTACTCGACGTTCCTGAACCGGGCGTTCGACCAGGTCATCATGGATGTGGCTTTGCACAAGCTGCCGGTGACCATGGTGCTGGACCGTTCTGGCATCACCGGCTCCGACGGCGCCAGCCACAACGGCATGTGGGACCTGTCGATGCTGGGCATCGTCCCGGGCATGCGGGTCGCCGCGCCACGCGACGGCACCCGGCTGCGCGAGGAACTCGGCGAAGCGCTGGACGTCAACGACGGTCCGACCGCCCTGCGTTTTCCCAAAGGTGATGTGGGCGAAGACATTCCGGCACTCAAGCGGCTCAGTGGCATCGACGTGCTCGCCGTGCCCGCCGACGGCCTATCCGAGGACGTGCTGCTGGTCGCGGTCGGGCCGTTCGCCTCGATGGCGCTGGCGGTCGCTCAGCGGTTGCGCAACCAGGGCATCGGCGTGACCGTGGTCGACCCGCGCTGGGTGGTGCCGGTGCCGGAGGCGATCGGCGAGCTGGCCCAGGCGCACAAGCTGGTGGTGACCGTCGAGGACAACGGCGTCGCTGGCGGTGTCGGCTCGGCCGTGTCGGCGGCGCTGCGGCGCGCCGAGATCGATGTGCCGTGCCGCGACGTCGGGTTACCGCAGGAGTTCTTCGCACAGGCGTCGCGGGGCGAGGTGCTGGCCGACGTCGGCCTGACCGACCGCAACATCGCCCGCCAGATCACCGGCTGGGTGGCCGCGCTCGGCGCGCCGGTCAGCGAACGCGAAGTGAGCGAACGACTCGATTAACGTGCCCCTGTGACGGGTGCTCGCCACCGCTTGGAGACACATGGACGCTGAACTCGAGCGCTGGAAGTCCGACGGTCAGTACTTCGACTACCTGGGCTTTGACGTCTTCTACCGCAAGAAGGGCAGCGGTCCCACCCTGCTGCTCATCCACGGCTACCCGTTCAATTCGTGGGACTGGGCGCCGTTATGGGACAGGTTGACCGACCGCTTTGCCGTGGTCGCACCCGACATGCTCGGCATGGGGTTCTCCGACAAGCCCGCAAGGTACGAGTACACGGTGCATGACCACGCCGACATGCACGAGGCACTGCTGGCTGATCTCGGCCTCGGATCTGCGCACATTCTCGCGCATGACCTCGGCGACTCGGTTGGCCAGGAGATGTTGGCGCGCCATGAGTTCGGCCAACAGGCCTACGGGGCGTTGCGCATCGAGTCGATCACCTGGCTCAACGGTGGCCTGTTCAACGAGGCATACACCCCGCGGCTGTTGCAGAAGGTGCTGTCGCGAACACCGTTGGGGGACATGCTGACTCCCCTGCAAGCCACCCGGGTGTCCCGGCGCTTGATCGAGCCCACCATCAACGAGTTGTTCGGGCCGGAGACCAGACCGACGCGACGGATGCTCGACCTGTTTCACCAGATCCTCGAGTACAACGAAGGCAAGCGGGTGACACACAAGGTCGGCAGGTTCATCAGCGACCGCTACGCGCATCGCAATCGGTGGGTCCGGGCGATGCGGCAAACCGACATCCCCATGCGGCTGATCGACGGGCCCATCGACCCAAACTCGGGCAGGCACATGGCGCAGCGCTACCTCGAGGTCATCCCGAATCCGGACGTGGTGATGCTCGACGACAAGATCGGTCACTGGCCCCAGATCGAGGCGCCTGACGCGGTGCTGGAGAACTTTCTGGCCCACGTCGAGAGCGTCACCGCCCAGCGTTAGCCGGCGTCTCGACCAATCGCGAAGCGGTGTGCCGGGCCGTGCTTGCCCGGCACACCACTACGTCCCATCAGGTGTTGGCCGTGTACGAACGCGCCCCGACACCGGCGAGCGCGCCGCCGTCGACGATGAGGTATTCGTCCCGGATCGGGCTCCCGGAGAAGTAGCTTTCCAGGATCTCCCGCGTGCCTGCCGCGTAGCGGGTCTGCGCCGACAACGACGACCCGGAAATATGCGGGGTCATGCCGTGGTGTGGCATCGTGCGCCATGGATGGTCGGCCGGAGCGGGCTGCGGGTACCAGACGTCACCGGCGTAGCCCGCCAGTTGACCGCTTTGCAGAGCCCGAACGACGGCATCGCGGTCACAGATGAGGGCTCTCGCGGTATCGATGAGGTACGCACCGCGTTTCATCGTGCCGATCAGCTCGTCGTCGAACAGTCCTCGCGTCTCCGGGTGCAATGGGGCGTTGATGGTGACCACATCGAGATGCGGCACCATGTCGCGCACGTTCGGGTGATAGGTCAGGTTGAGCTCGGCCTCGACTTCGGCGGGCAATCGGTGCTTGTCGAAGTAGTGCAGGTGCACGCCGAATGGCGCGAGCCGACGCAGGACGGCAAGGCCGATCCGGCCTGAGGCGACCGTGCCGACGTGCATGCCTTCGAGGTCGTACGAGCGCTGCACACAGTCGGCGATGTTCCAGCCACCGTCGATGACCCACTTGTAGGAGGGCAGGTAGTTGCGCACCTGGGACAGGATCATCATCACGACGTGCTCGGCGACGCTGATGCTGTTGCAGAAGGTGACCTCGGCAACGGTGATTCCGTTCTTGATCGCGGCGTCGAGATCGACGTGGTCCGACCCGATTCCCGCAGTCACCGCGAGTTTGAGCTTGGGCGCCCGCTCGATCCGCTCTGCGGTGAGGTAGGCGGGCCAGAACGGCTGCGAGATGACGACTTCCGCATCGGCCAAGTGCTGGTCGAAGACGGAGTTCTCGCCGTCCTTGTCCGAGGTCACGACCAACTCGTGGCCGAGGCCTTCCAGGTAGTGCCGAAGGCCGAGCTCGCCGGAGACGCTGCCCAGCAGCGAGCCCGGCGTGAAGTCGATCGCCGACGGCGTGGGCAGCGATTGCCCGTCGGGGTAGCGGTCGAGGTGCGGAAGGCCGTCACGCGGGTAGCTCTTGGGATAGCCGTCGACGGGATCGTCGTATAGCACGCAGACTACTTTGGCCATTGCTCTCGATTACCTTTCTTGTAGTTGCACCGGTCAGATGCCCCTGAGGCCACGCCTGCGTCGGCGGGCGGCCCTCGGCTTCATCCGACGTGTTCGACCGTTCGGCCACCGAATAACGCGTCGACAGCCAACATTCGTCCTCTCACAGCGAGAGACCGGCTCTGGTGTCGGCGATAGCCGATGCCGACGTGATTACGCTAACAACTGCAGATCATGGCGGACAAGGTCTCAATCTTTGCAATCTGACATACCCTGATAGCTATTCGCTATCATTACCGGACTATGGAGTGATACTGATGCACGGCGAGGTGTCGATCCAACAACTCGAGTATCTTCTGGCGCTTGCGCGGGAGCGCCACTTCGGCCGCGCTGCGTCGGCATGCCACGTCAGCCAACCGACGCTGTCGGTAGCGATACGCAAGCTCGAGCATGAACTGGATGTCGTAATCGTGTTGCGCGGACAGCGGTTTGAGGGATTCACGGCGGAGGGGCAGCGCGTCGTCACCTGGGCGCATCGGATCCTGGCTGAACGCAATGAACTGCTGGCGGACATCGAACGAATGCGCGGGGGGCTGACGGTGACGGCGAGGATCGGGGCCATTCCCACCTCGGTTCCGGCGAGTCCCTTGGTCACGGGCAAGTTCCTGCAACGCTATCCGGCTGCGACCGTCCAGGTGGAGTCGTTGTCATCGCGCGAGATCGCCCGGCGGTTGGGAGAGTTCGAGCTCGACGCGGGCCTGACATATCTGGACGCTGAAACACCTCCTGGCACAAGGAGTGTCGAGTTGTACCGTGAACGCTACGTGCTGGTCGCGCCCACGGCGCATCCGGTGATGCAGCAGGACGAAGTGCGTTGGTCGGAGGCGGCACAGCTTCCGCTGTGCACGCTGACCACGACGATGCGTAATCGCCGCATCATCGATGCCAACATGGCCGCCGACGGCGTTCAGTTCCGGCCCGTGGTAGAGGCAGACACCGTCGCCGCGATATATGCACACCTCAGGACCCTGCGGTTGGCAAGCGTGGTCGCGCATACCTGGTTGCAGGCGTTCGGGATGCCCGACGGGCTGGCGATGCGACCGATGGTCGCGCAGGAGCCCGGCCCCGCAGTCGGTCTGATCGTGTTGGATCGTGAGCCCAACTCGTTGGTCGCAGAAGCACTTTTCGCTGCCGCCGCCGAAGCGGGGCAAGGGGCAGGGGCGGGGGCGGGGTAGCGCGGCTCTCAGGCGGACTGTTTCAGCGCGGCGGTCAACACAGGCACGGCGAGCTCGCGCTGCCACGGCCTAACCCCCGCGTCGCGCAGGAAGCCGTCGATCGCCGCGGCGGTGTCGGCGGCCGGCTGCCAGTCCCAGCACAACCGGCGCACCACCTCGGGGGAGACGAGGTTCTCCGTCGGCACCGAAACCCGTTGCGACAGTTCGGTCAGACCGGCGCGGGCGGCCTCCAGTCGGACGGCCGCCTCGGGCTTGCGCCGTGACCACCGTGACGCTGGCGGCGGCCCGTTCGACGGCTCCTGCACCTCCGGTGGCTCCGCTGTGCGGGCGCGGGCAAGCGCATCCAGCCACACCTGCGCGCTGCGGCGTTGCCGGTTCCCACCGAACACCGGCAGCTCGGTCAGCTTCTCGGCGGTGTCCGGGTCGACGGTGGCGGCGTTGATGATCGCGGAGTCGGGCAGGATCCGACCCGGCGCGATGTCTCGGCGGCGGGCGATGTGATCACGCGTCTGCCACAACTCACGCACGGCCGCCAGCGCCCGCGGGTTGCGCACCTTGTGAATGCCCGATGTGCGACGCCACCGATCCCGCCGCGTCGGTGTGGCCTCGAATGTACGCACGTACTCGAATTCCTCTGCGGCCCAATCGGTTTTGCCCTGCTCCTGCAGAACCTCGGCGATCGCCTCGCGCAACTCGAGCAGCACCTCGACATCCAGCGCGGCATAGTTCAGCCAGTCGTGCGGTAGCGGACGCTTCGACCAGTCGGCCGCGCCGTGTCCCTTCGTCAGCTGCAGACCCAGCAGCCGTTGCACCATGGCGGCCAGGTTCACCCGGTCATAGCCGGCCAGCCTGCCGGCCAGCTCGGTGTCATACAGCTTCGGCGGCCTGACGCCGATCTCGGCCAGACACGGCAGGTCCTGGTCGGCCGCGTGCAACACCCACTCGTCGGTGGCCAGCATTTCGGCGACCGGCGCCAGCGTCGCCACCGGGTCGTCGCCGTGGTTCACCGGATCGATCAGCACCGTGCCCGCACCGGCGCGGCGGATCTGCACGAGATAGGCCCGATTGGAGTATCGGAAGCCGGACGCCCGCTCGGCATCAACCGCGAACGGCCCGTGACCGGACGCTAAAAGCTCTGCGGCCGTGGCGATTTCAGTCCGGCTGACCGAAAGCTGCGGCACCCCGTCTCGCGGTGCCAGCAGCGGCGTGGCGTCCGGCTCAGCCGTCTCGGCGGCCTCCTCGGGGTCCGCCATCGTCAGGCGCGGGTGCGGGAGCTCAGATCGGTGACGCCGGCCGGAGGTAGGCCCGCCGCGTGCTCGAGCACCTCGCAGAACGCCTGCACGTGCGGGCCGAGCTCCAGCGTCGTCGCGGTCCACGACGCCCGCAGCTCCAGCTGGTGCGCACGCGGCGGCCCTGAGATGTCGCCGTATCGCACCGACGTGGTGGCGGTGACTGTGCCGCCCAGCGCGGTGACGTGTTCGGCCCGGGACTCGAGCGCCTCGACGAGCCAACTCCACGCCACTTCCGGCAGCAGCGGGTCGACGGCCTCGGTGGAGTCGAGGTCGGCCTGGATGTAGGCGACGAGCCGCATCGTGCCGTCCCACGCCTCGGCGCCGTCCGGGTCGTGCAACAGGATCAGCCGGCCGAACGCGTCGCCCTCCGAGCGCTCGGGGACGATGGCGGTCTCGGGATGCCGGACCTCTGCGCCCAGCGCGTAGCTGAACGGCGCCAGCCGCTGCGGCGGGCGGATCGGGCCGAGCTCGATTTCCGGTCGCACGGTGGTGGCAGTCATCGCCGCCACCGCTTCACGGAACTGAACCGGTTCGGCGGTGGTCATGCCGTTTTACGCTAGTCGATCTTGCCAGGCCTGTGCGCAGGCGCGCCGATTTCGTGCACGACCGGCGCGGCGGAGATGAGACGATGTGCTCATGCCGGAACGGGTTGCTGATGCCATCGAGGAAATAGCCCGTCCCAACCACGACGATCAGCAAGAAAAGCCTCAGATCCAGGCGGATCGGGCCCTGCGGCGACCGCGACTGATGCCGAAAACCCCGGCATGGGTGGTTGCGGTAATGGACAAGGACGACGATCTCGGCCGTTGAGGCCGCATGGCAGCATTGGAGCCGATGACTACCCGCCGCGCGCTGCCCGAGTCTCCCTATCTGGCCGCAGCCACCGGCCGCAAACCCAGCCGCGTGCCGGTGTGGTTCATGCGGCAGGCAGGCCGGTCGCTGCCGGAATATCGGGCATTACGGGCCAAGAACACGATGATGCAGGCGTGCTTCGACGCCGAGCTGATCACCGAGATCACTCTGCAACCGGTCCGCCGCCATGGTGTGGACGCCGCAATCCTGTTCTCCGACATCGTGGTGCCGCTGCGCGCGTCCGGCATCGAGCTCGACATCGTGCCCGATGTCGGGCCGGTGATCGACCATCCCGTGCGCAGCATCGCGGACGTGGAAGCCATGAAAGCACTTGAGCCGCAACATGTTACGCCGATCACGCAGGCAGTTTCACAGTTGGTGTCGGAGCTGGGCGACGTCCCGCTCATCGGCTTCGCGGGCGCTCCGTTCACACTGGCGTCCTATCTCGTGGAGGGCGGTCCCAGCAGGTACCACGAGCGCACGAAGGCGATGATGCTGGGCGAACCCGAGACCTGGCATGCCCTGATGACGACGCTGACCGATGTGACGATCGCGTTCCTGCGGATCCAGGTGGCGGCAGGCGTGGACGCGATTCAGATGTTCGACTCGTGGGCGGGCACACTGTCGCTGACCGACTACCGGAGCTCCGTGCTGCCACACAGCAGCAGGGTCTTTTCCACGCTCGCCGCCGCCGGTGTGCCGATGACGCATTTCGGGGTCGGCACCGCCGAGCTGCTTGGCGCCATGTCGCAGGCGGGCGCGACGGTGGTGGGCGTGGACTGGCGGACCTCGCTGACCGACGCCGCCGCGCGCGTGCAACCGGGCACCGCGCTGCAGGGGAATCTCGATCCGGTCGTGTTGTTGGCCGGCTTTGAAGTGGCGGAGCGCGCGGTGCGTGCCGTGGTCGAGGACGGTCGGCGCGCGGTCGACGCGGGCGCGGCGGGCCACGTGTTCAACCTCGGCCATGGCGTACTACCCAGCACCGATCCGTCGGTGATCACCGACGTCGTCGCATTGGTGCATTCACTGTGAATGGATCGTATGCCGTTGTTGGGGGCGGGATTTCGGGTCTGGTGGCGGCCTATCGGCTGCGGGTCGCGGCGGGGCCGGACGCGACGGTCACGGTGTTCGACCCGGCCGACCGGCTGGGCGGCGTGCTACGCACTGAGCGGATCGGCGGCCAGCCGCTGGACGTCGGCGCGGAGGCGTTCGTCGCGCGCAGGCCGGAGGTGCCTGCACTGCTGGCCGAGCTGGGCCTGGCAGGCAGGCAGATCGGTACCACCGGCGCGCGGCCGCTGATCTACAGCCAGCGCAGGCTGCACCCGTTGCCGACCGAGACCCTGCAGGGCATCCCGGCGCAGCCGCAGGCGTTGGCCGGTCTGGTCGACGACTCCACGATCACGTGGATGCTCGACGAACGCAGCCGCCCGTTTTCGTGGCGGCCAGGCGCCGACCCGTCGGTGGCCGATCTGGTCGGTGACCGGTTCGGCGAGCAGGTGGTGACCCGCTCGGTGGATCCGCTGCTGGCGGGCGTGTACGCCGGGTCCGCGGCGACGATCGGTTTGCGCTCGGCCGCTCCGACGCTGGCAGCCGCGCTGGACCGGGGCGCACGCAACCTCACCGAAGCGGTGCGTGAGGCGCTGCCGCCGCCGCTGACCGGGTCGGTGTTCGGCGCCGTCGAGGGCGGATACGCGGTGCTGGTCGACGAGCTGGTCCGCCGGGCCGCCGTTCGGTGGGCGCAGGTGGCCGTCGTACAGGTCAACCGCGCACCGCGGGGCTGGGAGCTGGTCGACGACGAGGGGCAGCGCTGGCACGCCGACGCGGCGGTGCTGGCCGTCCCGGCGCCGCGGTTGCCGCGGCTGATCGACGGGGTGGCTCCGCGGACCGCGGCGGCGGCGCGAGCCATCGCGGTCGCGTCCACGGCGCTGGTGGCGCTGGCGCTGCCGGGCGGCACGCCGCTGCCTGAACAGTCGGGGGTGCTGGTGGCCAGCGGAGGACAGTGCGCACGCGAGGAGCAGCGAAAACCTCTGCGCGCCAAGGCGATTACGTTGTCGAGCCGAAAATGGGGGCAGTGCGGCAACGCGGAGTTGGTGCGGCTGTCGTACGGCCGGTTCGGCGACGACCTGGCCCGCAGTGCCGGTGACGAGGATCTGTTGGCGTGGGCGTCGCAGGACCTGGCCACGGTGTTCGGCGTCAGCGTGGAGCCGGTCGACTATCACGTGCACCGGTGGATCGATGCGATGCCGCAGTACGGGCCGGGCCATCCCGACCTTGTGGCCGATCTGCGGGCCGGTTTGCCCCCGACGCTGGCCGTCGCGGGCGGCTATCTGGACGGCATCGGGGTGCCTGCCTGCGTGGCCGCGGCGACCAGGGCGGTGGCGTCGCTGGTCACCGCGCGCGTGGCACGATAGAAGACATGGCCAAGCTCGATTTCGACACTCTCAACGCGACCATCCGGTACCTGATGTATTCGGTGTTCGCGGTGCGGCCGGGCGCGCTGGGTGACGACCGCGCGGTCGTTGTCGATGAGATGGCGACCTTTCTCAAGCAGCAGGAGGAGCGAGGCGTTGTGGTCCGCGGCCTCTACGACGTCGCAGGCCTGCGGGCCGACGCCGACTTCATGATGTGGACCCACGCCGAGACGGTCGAGGCGCTGCAGGCGACCTATTCGGATTTCCGCCGGACGACCACGCTTGGCCGGGTCGCCACGCCGGTGTGGAGCAACGTCGCGCTGCACCGCCCGGCCGAGTTCAACAAGAGCCACATCCCCGCGTTCCTGGCAGGCGAGGAGCCCGGCGCATACGTCTGCGTGTATCCGTTCGTCCGGTCGCTGGACTGGTATCTGCTGCCCGACGATGAGCGCCGCCGGATGCTGGCCGAGCACGGCATGGCGGCCCGCGAGTACAAGGACGTGCGGGCCAACACGGTGCCTGCGTTCGCGCTCGGCGACTACGAGTGGATCCTGGCCTTCGAGGCCCCCGAGTTGCATCGCATCGTCGACCTGATGCGCGATCTGCGGGCCACCGACGCGCGCCGTCATGTGCGCGAGGAGACGCCGTTCTTCACCGGCCCGCGCGTCGGAGTGGAAGAGTTGGTCAACAAGCTCCCGTAACCGCGCGGCGGAAGGATTCCAGTTGCCTGAGGCAAAGACCGGACAGGACAAGCTGTTCGACGCGTTGACGACCAAGGGCACCGCCTTCAGCAACGCTGAGCGCCGAAAGTTCGGCCTGCTGGGGCTGCTGCCGACGGCAGAGAAGACCCTCGAGCAGCAAGTCGAGCACTGCTGGAACGAGTTCTCCACCCGCCGACACGATCTCGACAAACACATCTACTTGCGCGCCTTGCAGGATCGCAACGAGACGCTGTTCTACCGGGTGCTGCGCGACCACATCCCGGAAACGATGCCGATCGTCTACACCCCGACCGTCGGCGAGGCCTGCCAGCGTTTCAGCGAGATCTACCGGCGGCCGCGGGGGCTGTTCGTGGGGTACCCAGACCGAGAGTGCCTGCGTGAGGTGTTGTGCAACCGTCCCCAGCGCGAAGTCGACGTCATCGTGGTGACGGATGGGCAGCGCATCCTCGGGCTGGGCGACCAAGGCATCGGCGGGATGGGCATCCCGATCGGCAAGCTCTCGCTGTACACCCTCATCGGCGGGATCGACCCGGCCCGCACCCTCCCGATCGTGCTCGACGTGGGCACCGACAACGTCGAATTGCTCGAAGACCCGCAATATCTCGGCTGGCGCCACCGGCGGATCGACGACGACGACTACTACGCATTCATCGACGAATTCGTCGCCACGGTGCACGAGGAGCTCCCCGATGTGCTGCTGCAGTGGGAGGACTTCGCCACCGCCCACGCGCTGCCGATTCTCGATCGCTACCGCGACAAGTTGCTCACCTTCAACGACGACATCCAGGGCACTGCCGCCGTCACCCTCGGCGCGCTGCACGGCGCGGCGAAGGTGGCCGGCCGCCCGCTGTCGCAGCAGCAGGTCGTGATGCTCGGCGCGGGCTCGGCCGGCACCGGTGTCCTCGACATGGTGCGGCGCGAGATGGTGGCGCAGGGACTGTCCGAAGCGGACGCATCGGCGCGGATCTGGGTCGTCGACATCCAGGGACTGCTCACCGACGACCGCACGGACCTGTCCGCGGAACAGCGGAAGTTCGCCCAGCCGGCGAACCGCGTCGCGGACTGGGGCCTGTCCGGACCCGCCCAACTGGCCGACGTCGTGCACCACGTCGATGTCGGCGTCCTGCTGGGGCTGTCCACGGCGGCGGGTGCCTTCACCGAGGAAATCGTGCGCGAACTCGCGGGCAAGACCGAACGGCCCATCATCTTCCCGCTGTCCAACCCGACCAGCCGCGCCGAGGCGCATCCGGCCGAATTGGACGAGTGGACCAACGGGCGTGCGCTGGTCGCCACGGGCTCACCCTTCGCGCCGCTGCACCGCGACGGCGTCGAACGGCCAATTGCGCAATGCAACAACGTCTATATCTTCCCGGCGATGGGACTCGCCGTCACCGCGGCGCAGGCCACCCGGGTCACCGATGAGATGATGCGCATCGCCGCCGCCACCCTCGGGGACGCCTCGCCCGCCCTTGTCGATCCCAACCAGCCGCTGCTGCCCGCCTGGACGGACGTCCCGGACGTGGCCGTCCACATCGCCCACGCTGTCGCAGTCCAAGCGGTCACGGACGGCGTCGCTCCCGAACGCAGTGCAGACCAATTGAACGAGCGCATCGCGCAGGTGCGCTGGATGCCCGACTACCCTGCCTGAGCATCCAACGGCTAAATCTCTGGTTGCTTCCTCCTGCCGTCGAACCTCAGCCCGCCATCACCTGAGCCCAGCGTCGACCGGCAGGCGGGATAGTCCAACGGCTGCGCACTGCGCGGCGGCATCCGACGACACCACAGCGGCGTCCTGCAGCCTGCCGGTTGCAGTGAGTGTCTCTGCGAGCAGTAGTCGCGCGCTGAGAGCCGCCAGCGGCCTATTCTCACCATCTGTTCCGGCGAGGAGGTCGCGCGCCCGCCGGCACGCCTGCTGGTGATCGTCGTCCGTACCGCTGGCGCACAACAGCCGGATCCCGGAGTCCTCGTCGAGTTCGGCGGTCATCCTGGCGGTTCCGTTCTCGCGGGGGATGGTGCGCTCCGCCCGCAATCGGTCGGCAACCGCGGGCGCGATCTCGATACCCAGCCGTATCCGTTCGTTGTTCACGCCGGCCGCCAGCCGTTGCAGGCCAAGCTGCTCGGCAACCCTCATGCCTGCGGACAGGCGCTCCACCGCCGAGTCCAGATCACCATGGATCGCTCGTAGTCGCGCACCGATCACGTATCGCGCGGCAAGGTAGTCCACTCCGCCGCCTTCGGGACCGAGCCGATAGCTCTCGTCCAGCAGACGCATGGCTGTGGCCAAATCGCCTGTCTCGTAGAGCACTTCGCCGAGAAGCGCACCGGCGAGGCGCGCGGCGTGCGAATGAGGGCCCACACCGCAGCCGATCTCGAACGCCCTGCGGAAGCTGGTCTCGGCACGCGCGATGTCGAGTTGATACCTGGCGGCGATGCCGTCATAACAGGCCCCATAGACGCTCGCGAACGGTCCCATCATCTCGTGGTAGGGCGCCGCCCATTCGAGCAACCGGTGTGCGGTGTCGAATTCGAAGCGGTAGATCGCCGCGAACGCCGAGATATTTCCGGCGACTCCGGCCACCCGCGGGTGCAAGGTGTCCGGTCTCGACATCGCTTCGGCGACCAGGTGGTCGACGTTTTCGGCGCGGTCGGCGAAGGATTCGGCAACAGCTCGTACGACGTTTGCCTCGGCGCACATGTCGGCTCGCGCTGTGTCGGACAGTTCAGCGTGACCCACCGCCGCCTCGAACCGATTCAGTGCCGCGTTGGTGGCCGCGGTGTGCTGCAGCAGGATGTGCGCCCAGCCGAGGTTCAACTGCAACCGAGGCCGGGATGCGACAAGTTGCGATGGCAATTTCTTGATGATGCCGAGAAAGGTGGTCATCTTCGACTGTTCAAGCAGTCTGGTCTCGTCCTGCTCGATCAGGTCGACAGCCCGGACAGGATCGCCGGAGGCGAGTGCGTGGTCGACGGCCTCGCTGAGGTAGCCGTGTTGGGCATACCAGGTCGATGCGGAGTCGTGGAGGTGTGCGGCCCGGTCGGGGTGGTCGCGTTCGAGTCGACGACGAAGGAACTCCGCGAACATCTGGTGGTACCGGAACCACTCGGGATCGCCGTCGACCCGCTGCAGGAACAATCCCCGCCGCTCGACTTCCACGAGCATCGCCTGCCCGCGGGTAGTCTGCGCCAGCGCCGACGCCAGCCCGCCGCAGATCCGCTCCGTTATCGAGCTGGCCAGCAGAAACTGGGCCAGCTCCGGTTGCGTGTTGTCGAAGACGCTCTCGGCCAGGAAGTCGCCGATCACATCGTTGGCACCCGACATCTCGGTGACAAGGTGGTCGGCGTCGGCGCCGCCGCGCAGGGACAGCGTCGCCAGCTGCAAGGCGGCAGCCCACCCGTCGGTCGATGTGGTCAGCGCCTCCACATCGCTACCCGACAACTGCAGTCCACCGATGTCGTTCAGGAGCGACCGCGCTTCGTTGGCATCGAAACGCAAAGAGCCACCGTCGATTTCCACTAGCTCGTCATGAATCCGTAACTTGCTCAACGGTAGTCCGGCACGTGACCAACTGGTCACGATGACTTGCAGGTGATGGCATCCGTGCTCGAGCAGGAAGCCGAGGGCGGCCGTGGTCCCAGCGTCCGTCACCCGTTGCCAGTCGTCGATCACCAAGGCGATGCGGTCGTCCTTCTCATGGATCTCGTCGATCAGCGACGTCAACACGTACCGGGCGGCATCGTCCCCGTGCTCCTCGAGCACCTGGCACAGTGAGGCGGCGAGTTCGGGACGGACCCGCCGGAGCGACTCGAGAACGTGGACGATGAACCACACCACGTTGTTGTCGTCGTCATCGACAGTCAGCCAGCCGACAGCAACACCATCGCGCGTGAGCTCGTCGCGCCATTGCGCCGCCAGGGTGCTCTTGCCGTAGCCCGAGGGCGCGTGAATGAGCACCAGCCGTCGCCGGCCACCTGCGCGCAGAACCTCGATCAACCGATCGCGGGCGAGCATCGATCTGATGGCAACCGGGGGACGGTACTTCGTCGCGGGTGTCGGTGGCGTCGGCGTGGGGGTGAGGTTGCGCCGCATCGACGCCTCCGGCGGCTCCCGGCGCTCTATGCCGAGTTCGACGGGCCGTGCCATCTGGTCGACGTCTGTGCCCGTACTGCGTTGAATGTCGCGTAGCCGTTCGCCGAATTCCGCAACGGTCACCGGACGATCCGAGGGATCGCGCGCCATCGCCACTTCGATGGCCGCGGCCACTTCATCAGGCAAGCCCTGGTCCCGCAGATCCGGTACTGGCTCCGACGCGATTCGTAGGAACTGAGCGACCACCTGCTCGCCGCTGCGGCGCTCGTACGCGGCGTGGCCGGTCAGGGCGCAAAACAGCGTCGCGCCAAGGGAATAGATGTCGGACGCGACGGTCGGTGTGGCACCCTCCAATACTTCGGGTGCGGTGAACGCCGGCGAACCGGTGATCACTCCCGTCGTCGTCTCGAAGCCCCCGGCGATCCTGGCGATGCCGAAGTCGGTCAGCTGTGGTTCGCCGTAATCGGTCAGCAGGATGTTCGCGGGCTTTACGTCGCGATGCAACGTGCCGACGCGGTGCGCTGCGTCGAGTGCGCCCGCGAGCTTGACGCCGATGCTCAGTGTCTCGCGCCAATCCAGTGGTCCGTGCCTGCGGATCAACGCCTCGAGCGAATCCTTGGCGTGGTACGGCATCACTATGAACGGCCGGCCGCTCGCGGTTGTACCGACCTCGAGGATCTGCACGATGTGCGGGTGACCGGACAGGCGGCCCATCGCACGTTGCTCGCGCATGAAGCGGTCGAGATTATCCGGATCGAGGTCGGACGTCAGGACCTTGACGGCGACCGTTCGGTCCAGGATCGGCTGGACGCACCGATACACGATGCCGAAGCCGCCTTGACCGATTTCGCCGACATCGTCGAATCCCGCGTCGCGTAGTTCCGCGGGGATGTCAGGAGCCAGTCCCCGCTGTGTCGCCTGCGAATCGACGTCGCCCATCGACGGTCACCATCCTCGATCGTCACGATAACGCCGCAGACGCGGGCCGAGGACGCGAATCCTTCCCCGGCTCACATGTCCATGCCGCCGTTGACACTCCAGACCTGGCCTGTGATGTAGGAGGAGGCGTCGGCGGCGAGGCAGTGCACCACGCGGGCGACTTCCTCCGGCGTGCCTGCCCGACCGACGGGGATTTGGCTGGTCAGCTTCGCCGGGATGTCCGCGGTCATCTCGGTGGTGATCAGGCCGCGCGTGACGGTATTGACGGTGATTCCGATTCCGTCGCCGGTGCCTTTGCCGGATTTGGCCAGCTGGTAGGCGGCTTCTTTGGCAAGCGTCTTGGTCAGCCCGAACAGTCCGGACTTCGACGCGGCGTAGTTCGCCTGGCCGATGTTGCCTGTCTCTCCGACGACGGACGACACGTTGACGATGCGCCCGCTGCCTCGCTCGAGCATGTGGGCCAGCGCGGCCTGGCAGAGGAAGAACGCGCCCGACGGGTTCACGGCGAGCACGTTGTGCCAGTCGTCCTCCGTCGTCGCGGCAACGGTCTTGTCGATGGTGATGCCCGCGTTGTTGATCAAGATGTCGAGGCGCCCGTGTTCGTCGATCACCTCTGCGATCGTGCGGCGGCAATCGCCCGACGAGCCGACGTTGCCCCGGTGTGCTGCGGCGGTTGCGCCGTGGAGCCTCGTCTTCGTCAACAGTTCGGCGACGAAATCAATGCTCCGTTCGTTCGTTCTGTGTGTTTTAGTTGAGTTCTGAAAGTGCGACATCGGCGGCGTTGGCGCCGCACATGCCGTGGGCGCCCGGTCCCGGCGGTGTCGCCGCCGAGCAGATGTACATGCCCGGGATGCCGATCTTGTAGGGCGACAGCGTGATCCGAGGGCCGAACGTCAACTGGAGGATGTCCTTGGAACCTGTCATGATGTCCCCGCCGACGTAATTCGGGTTGTAGGTGGACATCTGGGTGGTGGTGCGGACCGTCATCCCGACGATCCGGTCACGGAAGCCAGGGGCGAACCGCTCGACCTGGGTGATGATCGCCTCCGTAGCGTCACCCGAGAATCCGTTCGGCACATGCGCGTACGTCCAGAGCGGGTGGACATTGCCGACGGATCGCTGAGGGTCGGCCAGATACTGCTGGCCGACCAGGACGAACGGGCGCTCCGGCATGCGTCCGGCATGGATATCCCGCTCGGTCGCGGCCAGTTCGGCGTAGCTGCCCACGACGTGAACGGTGCCAGCCACCTGCGCCGACGGGTTGCTCCACGGGACGCCACCTTCGATCGCGAAGTCCACCTTGAACGCGCCAGGCCCCTGCCTGAATCGCCGATAGGCGTGGGCGATTCGGCGCGGCAGGCGGTCGCCGAGAATGCTGGCGACGGCTTCGGGCGCGAGATCGAACATCGTCACATCGGCGGGCGGCAAGTGCGAGGCCGTCTCGATCCGCTTGCCCGTTTCGATCTTGCCGCCGAGATCCGACAGCAGCGCCGCGAGCGCGTTGGTGATCGACTGTGACCCGCCCGCTGCCACCGGCCATCCGTGGCGGTGTCCCGCGGTCAGAATGCCTAAGCCGATCGCCGACGTCATCGGGTAGTGCAGCGGCCGAAAGGCATGCGCCGCAACACCTCCGAACAATGCCCGAGCCTCCGCGCTGCGAAACCACCGGGCGAGGGTGGACGCAGGCAGTACGGTCGGCGCACCAAACCGGGCCAGCGTCAGCGGATGATGCGGCACCCTCAGCAGCGGACCCATGATGTCCTCCGCGAGCGCATCGAAACTGGCCGACGTCTTGCCGAACAGCCTGCGCCACCGGGCGCCGTCCGCGCCCAACCCGTCGGCGGTGGCCTCGACCGACCGGTACAACACGCCGGCGCTACCCCCGTCGAGCGGGTGGACGCAGTCGATTTCCGGGAGCCGCCAGGACAACCCGTAGCGGTCCAGGCCGAGGCCACTTAGGAACTGTGAACCGACGGCCATCGGGTGGATCGCCGAGCAGTGGTCATGCAGCAGGCCGGGAATGATCGCCTCGCTGGTGCGCGTGCCACCGCCGATTTCGTCGGCCGCTTCCAGGACAGTGACCTGAAGGCCGGCCTTGGCGAGGGCGACCGCGGCGGCCAGGCCGTTCGGCCCGGCCCCCACGACGATTGAGGTCGTCACGCCAGCGCCCCGTGATCGTGATCCTCCTCGTCGCGGGCGACGGCGTATTTGGCGCTCCTCCCCGGCTCAACCAGCGACCACGTGACCTCGGTCGGGATCGGGCCGTTGGGCAGCCACGGCTGCTCGGCGATGGCGTCGGTCACCTTCCACGTGCCGCGCTCGATCACGCCCAGGGCCGCGTCAATCACCTTGTAGTGCTGGACGTGACTGCCCCACGCCTGCGATTCCACCCAGACGATCACAAGTTCGCCCGGCTCGAACACCGCTTCACGCTGCACAGCCGCGATCATGTCTTCGTTGTGCAGGTGGCCGTCACCGAAGTTGAACCCGATCAACGAGTTGCAGACGAACTCGCCCTCACGAACGGAGCGGGTGTCGATGTCGGGCAACGTCTTCAGCAACACCGAGAACAGACCTCTACCCTGGCTGTGCATGGTGCGCCACGAAATCACCCGTTGCATCGTGACATCGGCCCATGTTGGTTCGTAACCGAAGTCGACGAACTGGTCGACCTGGTTCTTGGCGGTGCGTGTCACCTTGTTGAGCTTGGCCTCGGCGCCGGGAGCGAACGCCCACACCGCCGATGCCCAGTTGCCGGCGTACTGCCGCATCGACGGCAGGAACGACACCTTGTCGGGCCGGAAGTTGCCCAGAATCGGGTAGAACAACAGCGCCGCGACAACAACGACCGTGAGCCACGCGGAGGACATGTCCCACACGGCGTAGCCGTTCCACGCGGGGAAGCCCCAGAACAGGAAGACGGTCGCGTAGGCGAACAGCACGTTCCATTCCAGCGGAACCGCGAGCGGGAACGTCGAGATGATGAAGAGGTGGAAGCTCACCATGATCACGACGGCGACGATCGTCAACCATTTGTTCGTCGAGAAAAGCAGGACCAGCGGAGCAAGGATCTCCACCACGCTGCCAGGACCGTGCGCCATGAAGCTGGCGAGGTGAGACGGCCGCAGATCCTCGGGATAGCTGCGATAGTGCGCCCGCTTCAGCCACTTGAATGGAATGAACGGGCTGTTGCTGACCATCGGCGGGATGACGTTGGTGAAGTGCAGCCCGAGCTTTGACACCCCGGCGCCGACCCAGACCACCACGATCAACAGCTTGAGCGCGATGATCATGTCGACGAACGAAAATGCGGTGAAGATGATCAGCGCGGGGAGGTACTGCTCACCGCGGGCGGCGAGGAAGACGATCTTGTCTCGCAGTCCCATGATCACCAGCAGTGCGATCGGCGCGATCAGCAGCGCCGGATTGACGACCCCCGTCGTGTTCCCGGGCATCGCTGCTGAGAGTGAATCGCTGTGCACTCCAGGCGAAAACAGGGGGACAGCGACGCTGATCATCAGCACGATGTACAGGCCGACGTCAAACCATGTCCGTCGGTCACCGCCGGTCAACGGCACCCACTTCCACGGCCGGAGCCGGATGGTGCCCGGCCGGGCCCAGAACAGGATGCCACCGGTCATCGGCTTGATCTTGCCTGCCAGCGGTCCCCACGATCCGGCTACGCCGATCAACTCCAGCAGCACCGTCCATAGTACGGCCTTCTCGTAGACGATGGGCTGGTTCCACCACTGCGAAACATGAAGGAACGGAAGCCCGGACGTCAGCGTCGCCACCAGGATGCCGCCGAGTACGTAGAGGAAGACCAGCTTCGCGATGTAAATGGTGTGCACCATTTTTGGTGAGCCGAATCCGTTGTCCACCCAGTCGGTGGCGAGGATCCGCATCCGCTCCATGAGCGGTTTCTGCATGAATGTGTCCGGATCGACGTCAGGCAAGTCCGGCTTGATGAATCCCACGATTGATGCTCCTCTGCGATGTGATGGGCTTTGTTTTTCAACGTGTTTCGGCGAGTCGTTTGCGCAGCGTCGGCTTGTCGATCTTGCCGACCGCGTTCTTGGGGAGGTCATTCATGATCGTGATCTCCGCCGGTAGTTTGTATTTCGACAACGATTCGCTGAGGTACGCGCGGATCGCGTCGGTGTCGAGCGTCTGTCGGGGGTGCAGCGACACGAACAGCACGGGCTCTTCGCCGTAGACCGCGTTGGCCCTGCCCACGACGGCAGCCTCGGCGATCTCGGGCAGCTGGTGGACGACCGCCTCGATCTCGCGGGGGTAGATGTTCTCGCCGCCGCGGATGATCATGTCCTTTGCGCGATCGACCAGAACGAGATAGCCGTCCTCGTCCAGCCGGCCGACGTCTCCGGTGTGCAGCCAGCCGTCGACGACCGTCTTGGCTGTCTCTTCGGGACGGTTCAGGTAACCGCGCATCACGTTGGGGCCCTTGATCACAACCTCGCCGGCCGCACCGTCGGGCACCGGACGGCCCGCCGTGTCGACGATGCGGATGGTCTGACCCGGCACGGGTAGTCCCACCGTGCCGGGCTTGCGCTCGCCGTCCAACGGATTGACCGTGCTGGCGCAGGATCCCTCTGACAACCCGTACCCCTCGATGATCGGTATGCCGTAGCGGGATTCGAACGCCTCCAGCAGTTCGACGCTGGCCGGCGCCGCCCCGCAGATGGCGAAGCGCACGGACGAGGTGTCCGGTTTCACGCTGGCGGGCAAGCCGCACAGCATGGTGTAAATGGTTGGTACTGCCGAGAAGTATGTGGGGCGGCTCTGCTCGATCCGGTCGAAGAACGACTCCGGCCTGAACCGGCCCGCCACGGTCGCCCTGCCTCCGGCCAGCAGCGGTGAGAGGGTTCCGACGACGATTCCGTTGACGTGGAACAGCGGCAGTATCAGCAGGCTGTGATCGGCACGGGTCAGCTTGAACGCGTCGATCACCCCGTTGCACATCGCATCGAGGTTGGCGTGATCGAGCATCACGCCCTTTGGCCGACCGGTCGTTCCGCTGGTGTAGATCAGCAGGGCCAGCGCGTCGTCGGCCTCGTGAGGCGCATCGGCGCCGGGTACGGGTTCGCCGTTGTCGAGCTGGTCGGTCTCGACTGCAGGCAGGCCCGCGTCGAACTCGGGGGTCTTCTCGACGATCAGCACCTTGGCGGCGGCGTCGGAGACCTGATAGGTGACCTCCGCGGGTCGGAGCGACGGGTTGATGGGCGTGACCGCCGCACCCAGGCGCCACGCCGCGAACATCGATACCACGAAGCTCGCGGTGTTGGGCAGCATGATCGCGACGACGTCGCCGGCCGATATTCCATGCGCGCGCAGCGATGCCGCCGCGCGCCGGACGGCGGATAGGAACTGGGCGTTGTCCAGATCAGTCTTGTCGTCGGCGACGGCGGGACCGCGTGGGTTCTCCGCGGCGCGTTGGTCGGGAAGGGCGGATAGGTTCATGTGCGCTCCTCGTTCGCGGTTGAGTGGCGATAACGGGTTGAGTGTGGCGATAACGGGTTGAGTGGCGATAACGGTACGAATCGGGCGATCCACGGCACAGTGGCGAACCGATAACAATCGACGAGGGTTTTGTTGCCTGCCAACAACCTGTGAGGCCGGCAAATCGCAGGTTATCGGTGGCGCGACGATCTACTGTCATGAGGTGACCACCCGGCGTCTCGACGGCGACGTCGACGTGAGCCGCCACGTCGCCGAGACTGCGGACCGGCTGCACGACCGGCTGGCGGAGCTCTCGTCGGGCATTCAGAGTCTGTTGGAGGAGCAGATCCCCGAGCTGCGCGGCGATGCGCGGGTCATGGAGCTGCTCGGCGCCAGCGTCGAGGGAAATGTGGACACCATCCTGCACGCCCTGCGCTACGACATCGCCGTGGAGCGGGTGGAGTCGCCAACCGCGGCCCTCGAGTATGCACGCCGGCTCGCCCAACACGGGGTCCCGGTCAACGCGCTGGTCCGCGCCTACCGTCTCGGTCAGCGCCAGATGAACGAGATCGTTTTCGCCGAGGTGCGCGCGATCGATATCCCCGAGTCGGCCCGGTACACCGTCATCGAGGTGATCACCCGCACCCTTTTCGAATACATCGACTGGATCTCGCAGCAGGTCGTCGCGGTCTATGAGGACGAGCGGGAACGCTGGCTGGAGAACCAGAACAGTCTTCGAGCCGTGCGGGTTCGGGAGGTGCTGGCCGCAAACAAGGCCGTCGATGCGGATGCGTCGAGCACATCGATCCGCTACCCGCTGCGATGGCATCACCTGGCGGTGATCATGTGGTGCCCGGACGAGGGCACCGAGGGCGACGAACTCGCCTCGTTGCAGCGGTTTGTCCGGGAACTCGCCCAGGCCGCAGGGGCCGACGCGAACCCGTTGTTCGTTGCGGCCGACCGGCTGTGCGGTTACGGATGGCTGCCGTTCCGTGCGGAACCGTCCGACGCCGCGGCCAGTGTGTGCGCCTACGCCCAGAAGCAGGGGGACGGCCCGAGTCTTGCGATCGGGACGATGGCGACCGGCGTCGAGGGATTCCGCCGGTCGCACCGCGAAGCCCAGGGAGCGCGCGCCGTCGCGATGGCGAGCGGTCGGCGCGAACGCATGGTGATTTCCGCCAGCGACCCCGGCCTGTCCATCGCAGCGCTGCTCGGCGGTGATGTCGGATACGTGCGCGAATGGGTTGACGAGGTGCTCGGTGACCTGGCGGCCGATACCGAGAACGACGAGCGATTGCGTGAGACGCTGAGGATATTCCTGGGCTGCGGCAGCAGTTACAAGCTGGCGGCCGAAGAACTCGCCATGCACTTCAACACGGTGAAGTACCGCGTCGGGCGCGCGGAAGCCCGGCGCGGTCGGCCGATCGCAGAGGATCGGCTTGCCGTCGAACTCGCGTTGTTGGTGTGCCATTGGTATGGCGCCGCAGTTCTCCGGCGGGACTCGGCCTAACACGATCGCCGGAGACAACGACGATGGCGAACTTCGTCCTCCGAGAACAATCCCTAGGTGGCGGTTGTGCTTAATCTTCCACGCATGCATGGCGACGTGGTGCAGCAACAGGTTGCGGAGATCGCGGAAGCGCTCTACCGGCGAACCGACGAGCTTGCACCGGTGCTTGCCCGTGCGATCACTCGCGAAGTGCGCCTCTACCAGGCGACGACACCGGTGCCGTTCGAGGCCATCGTCAATGGGTGCGCCGGGAATATGCGGCCGATCTTCAACGCGATTTCGGACGATTCGGCGTTCGACCCGACCGCCGCGGCGGAGCTGGGAATCCAGCGTGCCGGGGATGGCGTGCCGCTCACGTCGTTGATGGAGGCATATCGCGTTGGATTCCGTTGCGTATGGGACGCGGTGATGATGGAATCCGGGACGCACAACCACGTCAACGGCGAAGCGTTGCGCGTACTGACCGCGAAAGTGTCTGCTGCCCAAGATATTTACACGGACGCGATGGCCGTCGCGTATCGCGAGGAACAGGCGCGCCGGGTACTCAGCGACGAGTCCGAGCGCTCGGTTCTCATCGACTCGGTCCTGCGCGGACAGCTGTTCGAACAGTGGAGCGTTTGGGAAGCGGCGGACTACCTGCGGCTGCCCAGCGAGGGACCATATGTCGTCATTGCCGCCGAAATCGCCGAGATCGGCATGGACGCCCTGCCGCAAGTCGAATCGAAGTTGCGGAGCTTGGATGTGTTCTCCGCGTGGCGGATGCTTCCCGATCTGCAGATCGGGATCGTGCACGTCAAGACCGACAAACACCTCGCGAGTGTGTTGGCGCTCGTGTCCCGCATAGCGACGACGCGGGTCGGGGTGAGCGCGCGCTTCAACGACCTGCGCGACACGGCACAAGCGCTTCGATACGCCAGGATCACCCTGCGCGGCAGGCCGGACCCGGGACTGCGTGTGACACAGTTTGACGGCTCGATACTCGCCACTGCCGCGGTCAGTGCTCCAGAGGTGATGGTCACACTCGTCACGCCAACGATCGAGTGCTTCGCCGAACTTGCTCAACATGAGCGTGACATTCTCTTCGACACGTTCAGGGTCTGGGTGGAGAACGACGGATCGCTCCGTGTGGTAGGCGAATTGCTGTTCTGTCACCCCAACACCGTGCGGTATCGGCTGCATCGGATTGAGCAACGAACTGGTCGTTCACTGTCGCGTCCGCGCGATGTCGCCGAACTCTGCCTGGCGATGGAAGTTCATCGCCGTCTCATGTGGCAGACGCAGGACCATGATCGGCAGACGCCGGTCCCATGAGGCGTCTGTGCAATTCGGCTGTGAGCCTGTGGATTTCCCGAGTCAGCTCGGTGTTGGTCTTCAGCTCCAGTTCCTGTGCCTCGAAGTCGTGATCGGCCTTCGACTGTTGGAACGCGGCCTGTCGATTCTGGCCGATCATCACGAAGGTCGACAAGAAGATCGCCTCGAGCGAGACCACCAGGGTCAATGTTGGCCACGGACTGTGCTCGAAGAACAACATCCACACCGCGAACAACGCCGCATGGATGTAGACAAAGCTCATCGACCCGGCGAATGTGGTGATCTGGTCGGCCACGCGCAGCTGGAGACTCGCGTTGCGTTTGCGCGCCTCGTCGATCACCGCCGGGTGGTGTAGGTCGGTGCCCTTGAGGAGCCGACGCGGTACGAGCCGGCCGGCTTCGGGACGTAGTCGACTCATCCCACCAGGCGATTCACGACGCGGGCTGTCCGTCGAGTGCGGCAACACCGTGGCCAGCCTTGCGCACGGCGAAGGCCAACGCGATCTGGCCGACGCCGTGGATGAGCGCGCCTGCGGCGACCCACGACACCAGCACGGTGACCGACACGTTCCACGAGCCGGCGGCCCAGAACCCGATCGCCAATTCCGCGAGACCGACGATCAGCAGTACCCACCATCCAGGTGCTCGGCTGGCCGCGAATGCCATTGCGATGTCGAACGATCCACGGAAAATGAAATAGAAGCTCATGATGGCCGCCAGGCCGACAAACGTGTCGTCGGGCCGGATGAACGCAAAGACGCCGACGACGACGAATAGCACCGCCAGCAGCCAGTGCAGAATGCGCCAGCCCTTGGATGAGACGGCGCCGACCATCACCTCATTCGCCGCCGCCACGAAACAGAAGAATCCGAAAAGCGTGGCGATCGCCGCCACCGTGGCGTAATCGAACCGCAGAATCACCGCCGCGATCACGATCCACGCCACGCCGGCGATAAGCAGCAACCACCAGTTCTTCGTAGTGGAAACGACGTCGTCGAGAATGGGATGCAATACGCCCGATGGTGACAGTGCGGCCTGACGGGTCTCGGTCATTTCCACTCCCAGTGATTCCGGTGTCAACGATTCGCGCGAAGACAGCCGCGCTAGCCGACGGAATTCATTGTTGCGCCGCCTGGACACTGCGCGTGTGTTTGTGGGTACAACATCACCGGGGCCACGGTGTTCTGACGCACATTGCGGACCACGGCACGCCTGATTCGACGGTGTTCATCGAACACAACCGGCGTACGCTGTACCAGCGCACCGTGACCACCGAGTGTGCGCCGGTACACGTTCGGCCCTTTGACGTTGTTCCGTGCAACAAAGACGGAGCGCCCGGCAGTCGAGACGATTGAAGCGTCACCGAAGCGGGCAGATGGAGCCGCCATGTCGAATCTCGCGCTCAATCTTGTTGCCAGCGCCGCGCGTATCCCTGATCGGGCCGCGGCGATCACCGACGAAAGCACGATGACATACGCGGAACTGGACGCCGCGTCGGCGCGGCTGGCAACTCTGCTCGAACGCGAGGGGATAAGCGCGGGAGATCGGGTCGGCGTGATGCTGCCGAACATCGCCGCAGCACCGATCGCCTACTACGGCATCTGGCGGCTAGGTGCCATCGCGGTGCCGATGAACCCGCTGATGCAGGGCCGCGAGGTGCAGTTCTACCTGTCGAATACCGACGCGAAGGCGCTGATCGGAACCCCGGGATTTGCCGGTGCGGCCACCGATGGCGCCGAGAGCGCCGGCGCGAAGCTGTGGCTCGTCGACGACGCCGAACTGTCGCGGTTGACCGCCGACTTACCCGAGTTCGGCGGCCCCGTCGAGCGTGCCGACTCCGACACCGCGGTCGTGCTGCACACCTCGGGAACCACCGGCACGCCCAAGGGTGCGGAGCTCACTCACGGAAGCCTCGGGGGCAACCGGGATGTCATCGTGCGACATCTGCTGATGCTGACGGACGCCGACGTTGTGCTAGCCTGCCTTCCGCTGTTCCATGTGTTCGGGATGACCTGCGCGATGAACGCCGCGGTCGCTGCCGGTGCCGGACTTTCGCTGATGGCGCGCTTCGACCCGGCCAAGGCGATCGAGCGAATCCGACGCGACCGCGTCACGGTGCTGGAGGCCGTGCCCACCATGTACAGCGCGCTGCTGTCGGTTGCCGATGAGTTCTCGCAGGAGGCGACGGCGACACTGCGCACGTGCGTCTCCGGCGGCGCGGCCCTGCCCGTCGCGGTGCTCAACGATTTCGAGAAGACCTTCGCGGCGATCATCCTGGAGGGCTACGGCCTCTCCGAAACGTCGCCCGCCGTGACATTCAATCACCCTGACGCCGAACGCCGCCCGGGATCGATCGGCACCCCGATCGAGGGCGTCCAGGTACGCATCGTCGATGAGGACGGGACCCAGGTGCCGACCGGAACGCCGGGGGAGATTCAGGTCAAGGGCCCGAACGTCATGAAGGGCTACTGGAACCTGCCCGATGCGACGAGCGAGTCGATCAGGGACGGTTGGTTCTCCACGGGCGATATCGCCGTCGTCGACGCCGATGGGTATTACTACGTCGTCGACCGCAAGAAAGAACTGATCATTCGTGGTGGATACAACGTCTACCCGCGAGAGGTCGAAGAGGCGCTGTACGAGCATCCCGCCGTTGCTGCGGTTGCGGTCATCGGCATTCCGCATGAGTCACTCGGCGAGGAAGTCGGCGCGGCGGTTGTTCTGAAGGCCGGCGCGTCGGCCGAACTGGACGAACTGCGGCAATTCGTCAAGGGGCGTGTCGCCGCATACAAGTACCCACGCCGCATCTGGTTCGTGGACAGCCTGCCTACCGGTCCGACCGGGAAGCTGCTGCGCCGTGAAGTGAAACCACCACCGTCCGAGGAGGCATAACACCGTGGTAGCGACCACCAGCCGGAGCGCCGACGAGCTAGCGGCACCACTGGATCTACTGTTGACCAGCTCGGCGGTCGGCATGGCGGACCGGCTGATGCCCAACGTGGCGTGGAGCAGATTCGCGCTCAACCTGGCCAAGCAACCCCGTACGGTGGCATCGCGAGCAGCGTCGCTGGGGCGGGAATTGGTGTCGATCGCCGAGGGCCGTTCCGAGGTGGCACCGGCGAAGGGCGACAAGAGATTCGCCGATCCGGCGTGGCGGGGCAATCCGTTGCTGCACCGCACAATGCAGGCTTACCTTGCGACCAACAACACAGTGGATCAACTGTTCTCGGATGCGAACCTCGACTGGCGGGATGCCGAGCGAATCCGGTTTGTGTTGGACTTTCTCACCGAAGGACTTTCGCCGAGCAACAATCCGGTGCTGAACCCGCTGGGCTGGAAGGCGCTCATCGACACCGGCGGGCTGAGTGCGGTGCGTGGGCTGCGCCACTTCGTCGATGACATGGTGTCGGCGCCCCGAGTGCCGTCGATGGTGGAGCCCGACGCGTTCACGTTGGGCAAGGACATCGCCGCCACCGCAGGTTCGGTGGTCTTCCGATGCGAGGAATTCGAGCTGATCCAGTACGCCCCGCAAACCGACAAGGTCTTCTCGGCGCCGTTGCTCGTGGTGCCACCGGTGATCAACAAGTTCTACATCATGGACATCTCGCCCGGGCGCAGCATGATTGAGTACTTTCTGCGCCAAGGCATCCAGGTCTTCGCGATATCGTGGCGCAATCCCACTGCAGAACAGAGGAATTGGGGTTTCGACACCTACGGCCAGGCGATCCTGAACGCACTTGACGCCGTCGAGAAGATCACCCAGTCTGATCGTACGCATCTGCAGGCATCCTGCTCCGGGGGGATTCTCGCCGCGATGACGGCCGCGCATCTCAACGCCACGGGCGAGGGCCAGCGGCTCGCCGGGCTGACGTTGATGGTGACGGTGCTCGACCAGACGAAGGCCGGTTTCGCTGCAGCAGCCATCGACGAGGAAGCCGCGAACATCGCCATCGCGTTGTCGGCACGCAAGGGCTATCTGGACGGCCGATCACTGGCGGAGGTGTTCGCCTGGCTGCGGCCGACGGACCTGGTATGGCGCTACTGGGTGAACAACTACGTCGAGGGCAAGTCGCCTGCGGCCTTCGACGTCCTGTACTGGAACGCCGACACCACAAGGATGGCCGCGGCGCTGCACCGCGACATGGTGACGACGGGTCTGCACAATTCGCTTGCCACGCCCGGGGCCGTCACCATGCTGGGAACACCGGTGGACCTCAACCAGTTGACCACCGACGCGTACGTGGTGGCGGGGATCGCCGACCACATATCGCCGTGGCAGGCCTGCTATCGCAGCGCCCGACTGCTCGGGATCAAGAACCTGCGCTTCGTGCTGTCGTCCAGCGGGCACATCGCCTCCCTGGTGAACCCGCCGGGCAACCCGAGGGCGAGCTATCGGCTGGGCGGCGTGGATGAGCCGGATCCGGAGTTTTGGGTGGAGTCGGCCGAGCAACACACGGATTCGTGGTGGCCGGACTTCGTGGCATGGCTTGGCGAGCGCAGCGGCCAGAAGAAGGACGCACCCCAGTCGCTCGGTGGCGCGGGCATGGTGCCGTTGGAACCCGCCCCCGGCACTTATGTGCTTGACCACTGACCATCGCGAGAGGCCTTGTATGACAACAGTTCTTGAAGAGCCAGCTGATCTGCTCAAGCTGGTCGGACAGCGACTCGGCACCACCGAGTGGATGAAGGTGACGCAGCAGCAAGTCGACCAGTTCGCCGAGGCGACGGGCGATCGCCAGTGGATCCACACCGACCCAGACCGCGCGGCGAAGGGTCCGTTCAGAGGCACCATCGCGCACGGCTACCTGACGCTCTCGCTTGCCCCCGCCGTGATCTCGCAGGTATTGGAGATCCGGGAGGTGACAGCGGCGTTGAACTATGGGCTCAACAAGGTGCGATTCCCGTCTCCGGTCAGGGTCGGCGCCCAGATCCGTGCTGCGGTCACCGTGATGAGTGCCCAGCAGAAGACCTCCGGGGTCGAGTCGGTGTTCACCGTGACGTACGAGATCGACGGCGAAGACCGCCCCGCCTGCGTCGCCGATGTGATCGTGTTGTACCCATGACGGCCGCCGCTTCAGAGGGGTTGACCGTGGAACGCCTGATCCCGGTCCTCGGCCAGCAGATCCGGGTAAACGTACGCGAGGGCACCGGCGTACCGCTGGTGTTGTGCAACGGCATCGGAGCCAGTCTGGAAGTGCTCGATCCGCTCGTGGAGCATCTGGATCCCGACACGACCGTGGTGCGGTTCGACGTGCCAGGCACCGGTGGCTCACCGAATTCGCCTCTGCCGTACGGGTTTCCGTATTTGGCGGCCGTGCTTGGCCGGCTGCTCAAGAAGCTTGGGCTCAACGGCAAGGTGGATGTTCTCGGTGTGTCGTGGGGCGGCGCGCTGGCCCAGCAGTTCGCGTTTCAGAACCCACGTCGCTGCCGGCGGTTGATCCTGGTGTCCACCGGCACAGGTGCACTCATGGTGCCTGGAAATCCGGCGGTGCTGGTGAAGATGCTGACTCCGCGCCGGTTCTTGGACCACGAATACGCGTCGACCATCGCGGGCGAGCTCTACGGTGGCACGGTGCGCACCGATCCGTCCCTCGTCAAGTCGTTGTTCGACCGCCAGCTGATGGCCGGTTCGCGGGTGGGCTACCTTCATCAGCTGCTCGCGGGATCCGTGTGGACCAGCCTGTTCGCCTTACCGCTGATCCGCCAGCAGACGCTGGTCGTCGCCGGACTCGACGACCCGATCGTGCCCGTCGTGAACGCCAAGATCATGGGGCGGTTGCTGCCCCACGCACGGGTTCATTTGCATGCCGGAGGCCATGTCGACCTGGTCGCCAACGCCACCGAATTGGCGCCGGTGATCGAGAGTTTCAGAGATCAACCCGACTGAGGGAGCGCCGATGAGCACCGCGACCACTACCGACAGCGCCGATTTCTACGCACTGGAGTCGCTGCTCGACGACGACGAGCAAGATTTCCTGCACCGTGTACGGGACTTCATGAAATCTGAGGTCGAGCCGAGCGTCAATCAGCATTGGCAGCGGGGCAGCTTTCCGTTTGAGATCGTGCCGGGCTTTCGTCAACTCGGACTCGCGGGGTTGCCGTATCAGGGATTCGGTTGTCCCGGAAGGTCGTTCCTTCTCGACGGCATGGTGGCGATGGAGCTCGCCCGGACAGACCCGTCGATCGCCACGTTCGCCGGGGTGCACGGCGGTTTGTCGATGGGCTCGATCTATCTATGCGGCACCGAGGAGCAGAAGCAACACTATCTGCCGGCGATGGCCAGCTTCGACAAGATCGGGGCGTTCGGTCTGACGGAGCCGGACGTCGGTTCGGGCGCCTCCGGCGGGCTGACGACGACGGCTCGCAAGGACGGGGATTCGTGGATCCTCAACGGGCGGAAGAAATGGATCGGCAACGCCACCTTCGGCGACCTGACCGTGATCTGGGCGAAAGATGTCGCCGACGGCCAGGTCAAGGGGTTCATTGTCGCGAACGACAGCCCGGGGTTCTCGACCACCAAGCTGGAAGACAAGATTGCGCTGCGCATCGTGCAGAACGCCGTCATCGCTCTCGACGATGTCAGGGTTTCTGAGGATGACCGGCTTCAGAACGCGAACTCGTTCCGCGACACCGCCGAGGTGCTGCGGATGACCCGGGCAGGGGTGGCGTGGATGGCGGTCGGATGCGCGCGCGGCGCCTACGAGAACGCGTTGGCGTACGCGACATCCCGCGAACAATTCGGCAGGCCGATCGCGGGTTTCCAACTGGTGCAGGACCTACTGGTGCGGATGCTGGGCAACATCACGTCGTCGTGGGCACTATGCGCCCGACTCTCGCAGCTGCAGGACGAGGGGCAGGCAGAGGACCGGCATTCGTCGCTGGCCAAGGCATGGTGCACCGTTAGGATGCGTGAAACCGTCGGCTACGCACGGGAGTTGCTGGGAGGAAACGGAATCCTGCTGGAGCACAATGTCGGGCGATTCGTCGCCGACGCCGAAGCCATCTACTCCTACGAAGGCACGCGGGAGATGAACACACTCATCGTCGGGCGCGCCATCACCGGACTCAGTGCCTTTGTCTAGGGAGACCACATGGTGGCACGACACGGCGGTGAGGATGTGTCCATGTTCAAACCCGTGGCCCACAAAGCGACGCCGCCGACACGATGTTCGACCAACTCGAAACATGGTCCCGAGCCATGAGATCGATCCGCGTACTGGCGATGTTTGAGTGACATGACCGATCCCATCGAACGTATTCAGAAAGTGCTTGAAGACCACCGCGTCGACGATGCCGGCGTTGGGTGTAATTGTGGGGCAACGCGCCAATCCGATCATGCCCGCCATGTGGCTGAAGAGATCGTCGCCCAACTGGGCCTACAGCGAGAGACCGCCCGAAAGGCCACGCGCTATGTCAGCGCGTGGTTCGATGACGAGCTAACGAAGCTCGAGGGCGCTGAATGACCGATCCCAGGTGCGGATTTTGATGGCGGCCCCGCACTACGTCGATTTCTAACAAGCGGACGTGTTTCCAGGACCGGCGCTCGATCGCTGTCGTAGAAATCGGCGACACTTCTACAGGCGCGATGTGTGCGGACACAACATCGGCGCGCAATTGTTGTGCACCGCGACAGCACCGCCGCGGCTGCGCGTACATACCATCGTCCGATGCGAGAGGAAGGAAAACATCGTGCCCAGCCTCATCCCGGTGCTTGGCCAGCAGATCCGGGTCGACGTCCGTGACGGAACCGGAGTGCCGCTTGTGTTGTGCAACGGCATCGGCACGAACCTGGAGGTTCTTGACCCACTGGTCGCGGAACTGAATCCCGATAGTCCTGTCGTTCGGTTCGACGTGCCCGGCATGGGCGGGTCACCGGATTCCTTGGTGCCGTATGGGTTTCCGTATCTGGCTGCGGTTCTGAGTCGACTACTGAAGAAGATCGGTGTCGGCGGACCTGTCGACGTCCTTGGTCTGTCGTGGGGCGGCGCGCTGGCCCAGCAGTTCGCCTTGCAGAATCCCCGCAGCTGCAGGCGGCTGATCCTGGTGTCGACCGGCACCGGTATGGGGATGGTGCCCGGCAAGCCGGCGGTGCTGATGAAGATGGCCACCACACGCCGGTTCCGGGACCACGATCATGCGGCCGCGATCGCGGGTGATCTCTACGGCGGGACGATCCGCAGCGACCCCTCTACGGTCACGCGGCTGCTCAACAACGGGATGAAGGCCGGCTCACGCCGGGGCTACCGCCACCAACTGCTGGCGGCAGCGGTGTGGACGAGCCTTTTTGCGCTGCCGCTGATCCGCCAGAAGACACTGATTGTCGCCGGCACCGACGACCGGATAATCCCGGTAGTGAACGCCAGGATGATGGCCCGCCTGCTGCCGCACGCGATGCTGTACCTCCATTCCGGTGGTCACGTCGACCTCATTACCAACGCAGCCGAATTGGCACCGGCGATCGAATCCTTCCGACGTGCCCACGACGAGTAGTCGAGGGTTCTCGCCGATGCAGCCAGTCGAGCGCTTGCTGACGGCTTTCGAGATGTACGGAGCGAGACCACGCTCGGAAAAGGTGTTGTGGTCCGTGTCGTACGCAAACCGTGCTTATACGCAGCGTTCTGTCACGTAGAGCACGTCGAGTTCCGTCATCGACGGCACGTGCGGTGCTCACCGCGACGGGATAATCTCCGCGGTGAGGTCCGCTATGTCAGCGCGTGGTTCGATGACGAGCTAACGAAACTCGAGTGCGGTCAATGATCGATCCCAGGTGCGGGGCCTGCCTTTTGATGGCGGCCCCGCACGAAAGGGATTTGGCCGCTCAGGCTTTGAGCGCCTCTACGTTGGCTCGCGCGTATATGGCATCGAGCACCGCGTACTCGGCTTCGTCGATCGCGTCCAGGGCGAAATCAATCGCATCATATGCGTACGACTCGGTCATGTCGGCGTCCATCGCGGCGTTGTGCGCGTCGATCTGGTCCTTCTTCTTGTGGGCGCGTGTCCGAACCTTGGCGACGTGGGCATGCCACTTGTCGCGAATCTCCTGCCACTCGGATGACGCGTTATCCCGGGCCGCATCCGCCTTGTCTTTCACGCGATCAGCCGCTGCGGTGGCCCTGTCGCGTGCGGAGTCGACGTCAGCTTCGAGTTCATCCCGTGTCCTCTCACCGGCCGCCTTTACCTTGTCCGTCGCGGTCCTTGCTGTGTCGGAGATCTTCTCGAACTGTGCTTTGAGATCGGCGTCTGACATGAAAGCTCCTTTATCCACCAAGGCGGTCTGTCCGCCCCTACCGTGCATCGTCCGTGGTGGGTGTCAAGGCGTCATTGTTCGCGGGGACACGATCGGTGACCGCAGATTAGTCACGGCGATAATTGATTTCGATGCCGGCCGGAGTTGATGCTGCAATCTCCGCGTCGTCCTATCGTCGATAACATGGCCGCATCGGCGATCAAGCGTCATGGGCGCTCCCGTGAATCGCGTTGAGCACCTGGCGCGCCGGTTCGATAGCCGGCAGCCACTCATCTGCTGCGCCACGGCCAAGCCATCGCAGGCCTGTTCGGCATGGCACTGGGGCTGCTCGAATGGTTCGGGCTACAAGCAACGGTGGTCGTGTATGCCGTTGGGGCCGATGTTGTTCGTGCCCGACATTTGTGGCCCCGCAGTCTGGTGCCACCCCCGCTGACGGACGCCGATAAGGCCTATTACACCGACGCGGTCAGAGCCGACGCCCAGCGGCGCGAGCAGAGGCTTGATATCGAATACGTGCCAGCCGACGCCACTGCGGCGCGGGACGACGCGGGTTGATCGCGGAACGCTCGATTTCCGTGCGGCGCAGCGGCGTTGTCCACGGCTACAGCAAGACCTGAGCGACGTTGTCCCCGGCGACGTCGCAGGAGGACCCGATGTGCTGAAGACTCGGGTCACCGAGCTGCGGGTCTGGTGTGGAACGGAAGTGGGTGCGGATCATGAGCAGATATCGGCCCCGGCATCGCATCGATGGCCGGCCATCGGCTAGGGTCGACGACACTCGTGCTACCGCCGACGCGCAGAACGGTCGCAAGGCGACCAGGCGCGGAACCATTAAGTAACGCGTCGACAATGCACACAATTTCCGAGTCGGTGTCGACCCGCGCAGAGGGTAATGCGAAAACGGCACGGTTGGCCCTTGTTGTCGGTGCACTCGGGGTCGTATTCGGCGACATCGGCACCAGCCCGATCTACACCGTTCAGACACTCTTCAACCCAGACGACCCGCACCCGGTGCCCATCGGCACGCAGAACGTGTACGGCCTTGCGTCACTGATCTTTTGGTCGGTGATGATCATCGTCACGCTGACCTACGTCGCTCTCGTGATGCGTGCCGACAACAACGGCGAGGGCGGCATCATGGCGCTCTCGCCGACGTATGCGCTGGAATTCGTGGTGGGACACTTTCACATTGCCTTCTTCGCGCCAGCCGCAGTGGTGCCGGCGTTCACCGGCGCGGAGGCGCTGGTTACTACGGGTGCCTGGCACGGCGGTGTTCCTCAACCGTGGGAAGGACACAGCGCCCCTGGCGATGCGGGCGATCGTCGACCACAACCACGTCCTCCACGAACATGTGATCATCATGGCGATCAATACCGTGTCGGTGCCGCGCGTAGCGGACTCTGAACGCGCGACCGTCGATGCGCTCGGCTACGCCGACGACGGGATCGTCCGCGTGACCGCAAACTTTGGGTACATGGAAACGCCGAATGTCCCTCACGTGCTGCGCCTGCTCGACCCGAGCCGGACCGAAGGCCGGTTCGCTGTCGACGGCGCCTCATACTTGCTTGTCGAGCATCGAACTAGTCGTGGGTGCAGAGCCGACGATGTCCCCATGGCGCAAGTACCTGTTTATCGCCACGTCCCACGTCACCGCGGACGGCGCCGAGCAATTCGGCCTACCACGGGATCGCACGGTGATCATGGGTTCGCGAATCGAGGTGTAGTCCGGCTACACCCGCCCCTGTTGTATCCGCGCCCGAATCTCCTTGTGGCGGCGCTCAACCGGTGGTGATCGCCGCAAGAAGCGAAGCCCCCGCTGGGGCCCCGTGCGAAGACCACTGCGACCATCCGCCGCTGGGGGCGGTCTGCGACAGCTGCCACAGGGCTCCGTCGGTGCCCACGACAAAGAGCTGCATGCCTCCGTCCGCGTCGGCAGCGACCGCCGGTGATCCCGTCAACCCGGGCACCACCGGAGCGCCGTGCGAAAACCATTGTGAGGAACCGTCATTGGATCCCGTCTGGCGCAGGTGCCACAGAGATGCGTCGTCGCCCACGACGAACACTTCCAACCGTCCATCCAGGCCGGAAGCAACCGCCGGGCGAAGCCGCAGGAACTTCATCCCCGATGGAGCATCGTGTGGTGTCCAGCCCGACCAGCCGCCGTTGGGGGCGGTCTGCCTCATCTGCCATAGCCTTCCGTCGTTGCCGACGACGAACAGCTCCAGGTGTCCATCGGCGCTGCGCGCAACGACCGGGGTGGAGTCCGAGCCGAACAACACCCCGGAGGGACTCCCGAGCGAAACCCAATCAGACCAGCCGCCGCTGGCAGCCGTCTTGCCGATGTGCCACAGCGCCGCTTCCTGGCTCACGATGAACACGTCCAAGCGTCGGTCTTCCCCGACAGCAACCGACGGCGCGGAATTCAGAAAGAGCCCAGGGGGCGTGCCATGCGAGACCCACTGGGACCAGCCGTTGTTGGGAGCTGTCTGCCACATGTGCCACAGCGCTCCGTCGTCGCCCAACGCAAACAGCTCCAGGTGGCCATCGGTACTGCGAACAACAGCCGGCGACCCGAACAGGTTCGGCCCGCCCGTCGGGTATGAACGCCAACGAGACCACCCACCGTTGCGGGCGGTCTGCGATGTCCTGTGAAGCGCTCCACCGGATCCCAAGCCGTCGGGTTGAAGATCGTCACCCACGACGAAGACCTCCAGGCACCCGTCTGCGGCCGGCGCGACCGTGGGGGACCAGCGCAAACCATTTGCATCTGGCGGGGTACCGTGTGAGCACCAATCCGACCAGCCGTCGCCGGAGGTGATCTGCGATCGGTGCCAGAGTGATTGGCCGCCTTCGTGGTCGCTGCCGACAGCGAAGACCTCCAGCCGCCCATCAACGCCGGGAGCGACCCATGAGGTTGACGAGTATGCCATGTTGGGTACTTCAGGGCGGTGCGGATCCCGGATGACCCTGGCTCGCCGCGCGGCTACGTGTCGGCCGATTTTGCGGAGCCAGGAATGCCGACGCGATCTGTCCAATGCCGTGAAGACGGCGCGCGTGGCGATCCACGTCAGGTCACTGCCTGCCGGACGGCGCCGGTGCCCGTGGCCTTCTCGACCTTTTTCACATCGCTGCGCATGCCGAACCCGGAAATGACCTCCGCCACGCCGAGGACAATCAGCCAGATGCCGACCACCAGCGCCAACGTCACGATCGAGTCGAACGGATAAGCAAGCATAACGACACCGGCGATGATGCTGATGACCCCGTAGAAGATCACCCAGCCTCGACCGGGAAACTGCTTATCGCCGATTGCCGAGGCCATCACGGACACACCGCGGAACATGAATCCGACCCCAATCCAGATGGCAAGCAGCAGAACGGCGTATCCCTCACCAAAGTGGCGAAACGCGAGGATCCCCAGGATGACCGACGCGACGCCGCTGATGAAACTCAAGAATCTGCTGCCGGCCGAGACGGGCAGGCTGAAAGCGAGGACTACTTGCGTGATGCCCGACACCACAAGGTACACACCAAACAACACGGCCGCCACCACGATAGAAGGCCCCGGCCACACCAGGATCACGACGCCGAGGATCACCGCCAAAAGGCCGAAGAGGATCGCTGATAGCCAGATGCGGTGCATCAGATCTGAAGCAGGACGGTAAGTGTCGGTCATGACAGTTCCCTTGATCAAAGTGGTTCGTGGTGGATTCGTCAGATCTAATTCTTACCTGGCAGACGGTCGTCACCGTTGTGTGCGGGGTCAACATGATCACCGCGATTCTGTGGCGGCGCACAATCCATAACGCAGGGCAGCGCGAGTCGGCACCGTCGGCTCCATTGAGCTCAGCCGAGGCCAAAGAGCGTTTCGATGAGGGGCCTTCGCGGCCTGTCCAACGGGCGGTACCAGCCGATCTTATTCGCGCCCAAGGGATGTCGCCGAGCTATATCTGCCATTCGAGGTACATCGCCGACTGATGTAGCCGGACGGCAAGTTCGCCAGACAAACTCATCGTATGTTCGCAACTAGTGACGCAGCCAAGGCCGGGTGAGATACTCCTCAACCGCCATTGAGATTAATCCGGTCGGGCGAATCGTTATCAACGGTGTGGACTGGCGGATGCGAAGACGGCCCGACTCGGCCGACGACGGACAGCACAGCGCCGTGCTGCCCGCCAGCCCTGCACGAGTTTCGAAAGCGCGAGCGCTCCAGCCAGCGGTCGAACAGCCCAAAGTGACGATTGATGAGGAAGCCATGGACGACCTCCTAACCGCCGACGAACCCTGCCGAGCGACACCGCAGATCCCAGAGCTCACTGCCCGAGAGGGAATTCGATGAAGGCCCACTCGTTAGCTGAAGAAGCCGCGATGGACACCCTTTTCGTCGCGCGCTTGCCGAAGTGGTCTATTGCGCTGTTTGGCCGCAATCCGCTGGTACGCACCAGTGATTGGGTCGAGGCAGTTGTCGTGGTGTTGACTGTGTTTGTGTCCCTGCTCGCGGTGCCCATCGCTTGCGCCGTCGGCACGGCGGTCCATGACTCCCACCAGCAGTTCTACGCCGAGCAGGTTCAGACTCGCCACCGGGTTACCGCTACGGTCACCGACGACAATGTCGCCCAACAAGGCTCGCCAACGAACATGAACACCGTGCGTGACCAATGGCGCGCCGGAGGCAACAGTGACGGTTCAACCGCCGATAAACTGACGTCGACCACCCGTCCCGCTGTAGATGCAGTCAGGGCCGCAGTGGTGACCTGGCTGATGGTGGCCACCGCCGCGGCCGTCCCATTCGCCGTCACCCGGATCATCCTCGGCCGGGTCCGCAACAAGGCATGGCAACGCGGCATCGACAACCTCGGCGGCGACGGACACGCCGGCCACCCCTAAACGACCATCACCCCAACGTCATTCGACCAGTCGATGCTGGCGGTGTCGTACCGCCGTCATCAGCTTCTACTTCGTCTTTCGGGGCGGATTCGACATCGCCATGGCACTGGCGGGTCCCAGATCACCGGGGTGGTGGGTGCTGATCATTGTGGGTTTGATCGAGCTCGGCTTGGGATTCTGGGCCGCCGGCTCGTGGCGGATATCGGCGGTGCTATTGGTGGCGTGGGTCGCCGCGGGGGCACGCGTTCCCGTCGCCATCGGCTCGTGAGCGATCGCCTGGTAGATGCCGTCGGTTGCACAATTCGGTTTGTGTGCGAATGGAATAACTGGTCGAGAGCGGTAGTCTGCAACACCTGGGCGCGTAGCGGCCGACGCTGACAATTCGCACGCTTTCGGTCGTAGACCCGCGTCCTATTGCTTTATCGCATGCGATCGAATGCTGTTGCCGCCCAGGACGGCTCGCTAAATTCGTTCGCTTCGACGACAAGTTTGTCGACCGCCTCGCGCAGGGTCGCCACGGTGATGGGCTCGACAACACGGGGCTGTGCTATGCGACGACCATCGTGGGTTTGGTGGTGCGACCAAACCCCGCTGTAGCATCCAGCCGCACGCCCAATCACGGCGAGCGGTTTGTCATGCAGCGCGCTCTGATTCCACCGCATCGTCAGCCAGTCGATCGCGTTGTTCACCATCGTAGGAACGCGGCCGTGGTAGTTCGTCACCACCAGCGCCGCATCTGCCTCGGTGGCGGCAGTCCGCAGCGCGACAACCGAGTCGGGAGGCGGGTCGGCTTCTAGGGTTTCGCTGTACGGCGGCAGGTCGCCGAGGGTATCGAACACGTTCACGGTTATTCCGTTCGACACGCTTTCGGCGGCGAGTAGGGCCAGTGCATCGTTGACCGACTTCGCGCGGCTGCCGACGATCACCAACACGTTGACGCCGGTCACCGCAGTAACCCGAGGAGGCCGATCAAGAGATGAGAACAGGTATGGCGGTGCTCACGCGAGGGCAGGGCACACTGCGCGTTCGGGGAGTGCGTAATGGCAGTCATCGTGACCTTGTCTGAATGCGGTGACAGCTTCTTTACTGGACAACTCGATCGTCACCTCAGCCATCGACTGTGTCGATGTCGTCGCGAACAACGCGGTGCACCCGTCGACGTCCATGCGCACAACAACGGCCAGGACCTCGTGATATGCAGCTGCTGGTGTTGATGGCGACACCAAAACACGCGCCCAATTGTCTGCCAATACATCGACATTCGTGCTATCCACTTTGACGATCGAAACAGCAGCGGCGAGCTACGCCTCGCCAGGGTCTGTCCGGCCTAACACCACGTGAGAAGGCTGCACTGACAAACCACACCCTTCGACGATGTAAGGACCGTCATGAACAATATTCTTAGCCAAGAGCTGTGGCGATCGAAGTTCACGGGCGAATAAATGACTCTCTTCGAGATCTTGCCGTCGCTGCAGCACGCGGCCACGCCGCGAATAGATCGTGCGGTGTGGCCGCTGACCACGCACATCGACGATCTGGGTCGGCTGTGTGTCGGCGACGTGCCAGTGACCGAGGTGGCCGATGAATTCCGGACGCCGACCTACGTCGTCGATGAGACCGATTTTCGTCATCGGATTCGCCGCTACCGCGCCGCACTACCGGGCGTTCGCATCGCCTATGCCGCCAAGTCACTGTTGACCACCACCGTCGCTCGATGGGTCGCCGAGGAGGGAGCAGACCTTGCCGTCTGTTCGGGTGGTGAGCTCGCGACGGCGCTCGTCGCCGGCGTGGACCCTAACCGAATTGTCATGCACGGCAGCGCTAATAGTCAGTGCGAGTTGCGCAACGCCGCCGGCATCGCCGTCGGGCGGATCATCGTGGACAGTCCGACGGAGATCGCCTTCCTTGCGAGTAATGTCCACACGCCCCTATCGGTGCTGATTCGGGTCACGCCGGATATCGACATGCACGAACACAGCTCGGTGGGCATTGGGCTGACCGACCCGAGAATCGGGTGTGCCGACGGGCACGCCGCCAGTGTGGTCGAACGGATTTTGGGTCAGCCGCTGCTTTACCTGGTCGGCTTGCATTGCCATATCGGTTCGCAGGTGACTGACCCTTCGCTCTACGGCGAGGCCATCCGCCGGATGATTCCGCTGATGGCCGACATCCGTGCCCACCACGGCGTGATACTGACCGAGCTAAATATTGGCGGCGGACACGGCGTTCCGTATGTTTCCGGTGACCCTGAGTTGGACCTCGACGCGTTGCGAGACTTCATCGACGATGCACTCGATGCGGCCTGTGCCGCTGCGCGCTTCCCGCGTCCCACCATCGTCGTCGAGCCGGGACGCGCGATCAGCGCGCGCGCCGGCGTCACCCTTTATCGGGTCGTCTCGGTCAAGCGGCAACCAGGCGGGCGCACGTTCGTCGTGGTCGACGGCGGCATGAGCGACAACCCTCGCGTCGCCCTTTACGACGCGCACTACAGCGTCGCGCTGGCCAACCGCCACCCGCTCACGCGGACTGAGCCGACGACCGTCGTTGGCCGCAATTGTGAATCCGGCGACGATCTCGCGCGCGACGTGCCACTGCCAATCGATATCCATCCAGGCGACCTGCTCGCAGTGGCGTGCACCGGCGCCTATCACCACAGCATGGCGTCGACCAACAACATGGTCGGTCGGCCACCGCTCGTCGTGGTCAAGGACGGGCGCACCCGCGAACTGGTGCGCCGCGAGACGATCGCCGATCTGCTGTCGCGCGACCGCGGCGCACTCGAGAGGCCGCCTTTGACGCAGCACGCGCCCGTCAACAGTGGACGCGAAGCGCTCCTACGCGACGAGTGAGGAAATCGAGCATCGCGACGGTGTTGACGGTGACACGAAATACCGCGACGAGGTTGTCCCGGACAACATCGACACTTCGGGGAACTCGTTAAAGGATTGAAAAGCAGACGGAAAACCAACGTCGGCAACGGTATCCGTCCAACTGCAACGACAGCAGATGGCCGGCCCACAAAGACCATACTTTCGACGAAATGAGGAGCGCCATGAATAATCTTCTTGAGCAAAAGCTGTGGAACTGGAAGCTCGTCGCTGGCCTGCTAACCATAGTCTTGGGCGGCATCGTGCTGGCTTGGCCTGGTCCAACAATCCTTGTCGCCTCGACATTGTTCGGCGTCTACCTGCTGCTGACCGGGTTCACAGAACTGTTTCTGGCGTTCACCTTACCGCGGTCCGCCGCCACTCGGGTTCTGCTGTTTATCACCGGCGCGCTGTCGTTGGTCCTGGCCGTTCTGTCCTTCCGTCACTTCGGCGATGCCTACGCCGTTCTTCTGCTGTCAATCTGGATCGGAATCGGGTTTATATTTCAAGGCGTTTCGGAGGTCGCGGTCTCGATCGGCGAGAAGAACTTGTCCGGGCGGGGTTGGTACGCCGTCCTTGGCGTCATCTCTGTGATCGCCGGCTTCGTCGTTCTTGTTTGGCCGTTTGATTCAATCGTCGTGCTTGTGCTCGTTACCGGCGTGTGGCTTGTCGTGATGGGCGTGGTCCAGATCGTTCAGGCATTTCAAATCCGCAAGGATGCGAAGACCGTGCGAGAAGCAGTCGACTCTGTGTCTGAGCGCTTTTCACCACAACAGCGGTCCGCGTAGTCCGGCGCGGCCCTGGCCGCGAAAGAGTCACGACCGCAGCAGTTCTGCCGCTTCAGCTCGGCTTAGACGGGCCTGCCAGGTCCTGCGATTCAACCTTCGGAAGGATGATAATGACCGCCACGCAGTCCCACTCGAGAATGAAAAAAGCCCGCGAACCGGTCCAGGGCCGGTCGGTCGACGCCGAGTTGAATGCGCGGTTCGAACGTGAGGTCATTCCGCTGCGCGATCTGCTCTACCGCCACGCGTTTCGCATGAGCCATAATCACGCGGACGCTGAGGACCTGGTGCAAGAAACCGTGATGAAGGCGTACGCCCATTTCGATTCATTCCGGTCGGGCACCAAGCTGAACGCATGGCTGCTCCGAATACTGACCAACACCTACATCAACGGCTACCGCCAGAGGCGACGTCAACCGGTGCAGTACTCCACCGAGCACCTCACCGATCAGTACTTGACCGAGGCCAACGCACGCTCGGCCGTATCGGCATTGCGTTCGGCTGAGGATCAGGCACTGGATTTATTGCCGGACAACGACATCAAGGCCGCGATGCAGGCACTGCCGGGGCAATTTCGAGAAGTCGTGTACTACGCCGATGTCGAGGGGTTCCGTTACAAGGAAATCGCGGCTCTGACGAACACCCCGCACGGAACCGTGATGTCGCGACTTCATCGCGGCCGACGACAACTGCGCGCACTGCTCGGTGGCGGCGTCGGCCAAGTCGGCGGCCCCGATGCACTGCCGGCGACCGCGTGATCCCATGTCTGAAGTTCAGCAGGATCGCCGGGATTCGCCGGATGAGAAGCCACCCGCCCCGTACCCGTCACATAGGGCGATAGCGGTGCGGCAGCGGGGGGGTGTTCGAACGTTAATTCTGCGTGGCCTCGCAGTCGCAGCGATTTCGGCAGCGGTCGGTGCAGCCGTCGCGTTGCTCGCCCGTCCGCCCGACATCGGCAGGCAATTGGCCGTCCCTCGGTATGCAAACACGCAGCCGACGATCGACCCCTCGGTCGAACGGGTCGCCGCCAAGGTGTTGCCCAGCGTGGTGACATTGACGACCGAACTAGGTGGCGGCGAATTTCACGAGGGGTCGGGCGTCATCCTCACCCCTGATGGGCTCATCATGACCAACAACCATGTCGTCGCGGCGGCCGGTGATGCGTCGCAGGAACCCGTCAGCACCCTGGTTACGTTGAACGACGGTCGTACCACCCCGTTCAGCATGGTCGCCACCGATACCGAGAGTGATATCGCGGTCGTGCGGGCTGAAGGGATTTCGGGGCTTACCCCGATCTCGTTCGGCTCCTCGGCCGACCTTCGTGTCGGTCAGCCGGTGGCCGCCGTGGGGTCTCCGCTCGGCCTAACGGGCACCGTCACCGCTGGCGTCGTCAGTGCGCTCAACCGCCCTGTGTTCGGTGCCGCCGACGGCAACAATCAGGTCGCGGCGTTTGACGCCATCCAAACCGACACCGCGCTCAACCCGGGCAACTCGGGCGGCGCCCTGGTTGACATGAACGGCGAGCTCATCGGAATGAACTCGGCAACAGCGTCGCTGGTCAGCCTTGGCGACGACGCCAATACGCAGAGCGGTTCGATCGGGATTGGTTTCGCCATTCCCGTTGATCACGCCGTGCGCATCGCCAGCGAACTCGTCCACACCGGTACGGCATCGCATGCCTGGCTGGGAGCGCAGGTAGGCGCCGAGACGGACACCGAAGGCGCCAGAATCGTTGGGGTGACAAGCGGTAGTCCCGCGGCCGTAGCCGGACTACCTAATGGCGCGCTGGTCACGAAGGTCGATGACCAAGTGATCCGAAATGCCGGCACGCTGTGCGCAGCGGTGCTGTCACAGGCGCCAGGCGCCCGGGTGACCGTGGGATTTATTGATCCTTCGGGTGATCCCAGAACCGTCCTGGTCACCCTCGGCACTGACCAGGGTCAGCGGTAATCTAAGCCTGCCCAACATGACTGTGCCGTTCCTGTGTTCGTCGGTACAGTCACCAATTACATCTTGTCCGCTCCAACAATGACGGCGAGCGATGTCGGCGCGATGATGCGCCGAAGGCATCTACGCAATCGGGAGGACGCATGTCCAGCGAGGCGACGCGGTCCGAATTCGTGGTCGGCGTCGATGGGTCTGTCGCGTCCTACGCTGCGGTCAGCCGGGCAGCGCATGAAGCCACGTTGCGCGGGCTGCCGATCAAAGAGCGCCCAACTTGTCGTGCTCGGAAGTCGGGGCCGCGGCGGCGACTGACATGACGGTCACACGAAGTG
>CAVYPI010000097.1:0-35233 GCA_963770125.1 uncultured Actinomycetota bacterium
CGGGACCTCCGGTGCGGGAACCGAAACCACCCCCAACCGTTGCAAGTAGCCCAGCAGCGGCTGCAGCGCCCGGCCGGTGACGTGCCCGACATAGCCCGCCGCGCGGCGTTCGGCGAAGTAGACCTCCACCACCGCCGGGGTCAACCCCGACCCATCCACACCTTCACGCGCCAGCCAGCGACTCAGATGCGCCAGCAACCGCACATGCGTCGCCGCCGTCAGCGGCGTGTAGCCCAGCCGCTCCAACTCAACCCGCAAACCCTCGGCACACGGTGCCAGCGGACCACGCACCCGAGCCCAACACGGAACTGTCGTCATAACCTTCTCCTCTCCAAAACGGAATAGATGGATGGAGAGGAGACGCTGATCAAGCGTCCACGATTATGCCGACATCATCGCACCAAATACCAACGCCGCAGGCATCTTCCGTCACATGATCGGCATAACGGCGGGGTCCGCATAAGAGGCCGAGCTGCACCTGATCCGGTCCCGGCTGACCGCGGGGCTCAAACACAAGGCGGCGAAAGGAGAACTGCGCCAGGGCCTTCCAGTCGGGCTGGACTACGACGAGGACGACAAGGTGGTGATCTGCGCCGACGAGGCGGTGCGCGAGGCGATCACCACGGTGTTCCGTCGTTTCGACGAACTCGGCTCCGCGCGCCAGGTGCTGATCCGGTTGCGTGAAGACGGTGTGCTGCTACCGCGTCGGCGCAACGGTTCCACGCGGATCATCTGGGCACAAGCCACCTACCCGGCGGTGCACGACTTGTTGACGAACCCGGCCTATGCCGGGGCGTTCGTGTTCGGCCGCACCCGCACCGAGAAGCGGGTGGACCGGGCCACCGGAGCCGTCCGCGCCCGTGACCGAGCGGTGCCGCGCGAGCAATGGGAGATCCTGATCCCCGACCACCATCGCGGGTTCATCACATGGGAGACGTTCGAGGCCAATACCGCACGACTGCGCGGCAACTGGCGCCGTCCCCGTGAGCTGGCCGGCGGCGCGGTGTGGGAAGGCCGGGCGCTGCTGCAGGGCCTGCTGCGCTGTGGGCGGTGCGGGCGGATCATGCAGACCGCGTACTCGGGGACCAAGGGCAACTGCCCCCGTTACGTGTGTGCCCGCGCCAAACAGCTGTATGCCGGTGAACAAGTGTGCCAGAGCATCGGTGGTGTCCGGCTGGAGAACACCGTCCTCGATGAGCTGTTCACCGTCCTGGCGCCGGCGGCGCTGACCGCCACCGCTCAGGCATTAGCCGAGGCCGATACCCACCATCGGCGTGACCTCGCGGTGTTCGAGTTGGCGACCGAACGCGCCCGCTACGAAGCCGACCGCGCCCAGTGCCAGTTCGACAATGTCGAATCGGAGAACCGTTTGGTGGCAAGGACATTGGAAACCACGTTGGAAACCAAACTGGCCGCGGTCCGCGCCGCGGAGAACAACCTGGCCGCTCAACGCGCCCGGCGCCCGGTGGCGTTGACCCAACAAGAACTGGCCTGGATCACCACCGCCGGCGCGGACGTGCGGGCGGTGTTCGACGCCCCCACCACCACGCTGCGCGAACGCAAACAACTCATCCGCGCGGTGATCGACGAGATCGCCGTCACCGTTGACGCCCAGCAGCGCGTCGCGCAACTGCGGATCCTCTGGCAGGGCGGCGCCACCACCGACCTGTCGATGCCGATGACCAAACCGGGCCGACATCTACGCGTGACCGACGAGGCAACCGTCGCCCTGGTGCGCCGACTCGCCGAGCACTACGACGACCGCACCATCGCGGCGATCATGGCCAAACAGAAACGCCGCACCGCCACCGGCCTACCCTTCACCCGAGCGCGGGTGGCGATCCTGCGCGCCGGCCACGACATCCCCGTCTACCAACCGTCGACACCCGATGTCGGACCCGACTGCGACGATATCGTCGTGGTCACCATCACCGCCGCCGAGAAAATCCTCGCCGTCAGCAAGGAAACTCTCTACCGATGGATCCGCGACGGCTTCATCACCGCAGAACAGATCACCCCCGGCGCACCCTGGCGCATCCGCGTCGACCAAGCCCTGCGCGACAGGATCCGACCCGAGGCACCAGAGGGCTGGCTCGGCCTCGACGAAGCCGCCAAAGCCCTCGGCGTCGCCCGACAAACCGTGTTGCACAAAGTCCAACGCGGCGAACTGCAAGCCGTCCACGTCAACCGCGGACGCCGCAAAGGCCTGCGTATCCAGGTCAAACCCGACCAGCCTGGACTGTTCGACACACCCTGATAGAAGGAGAGCGCAGTGTTAACCAGCCTCGGGCGGGCGGAGGAAGACGACGGTGTCCTTGGCGGCCACGAAGTCCAGGGTTCCCAGGTGGGCGATGATGTCGCGTTTGAGGCCACGGGTATGGTCGAAGTCGAACTCCTCCAATGACTTTCGTGACGGGAACCGGGCTGCGCGGATACGGCCCTCTCCGCCGTGAGATTCCCGGGCGGAGACCTCGCGTTGCAGACATGCCACGAGGAACTCTTCATGGGTCCAGGACTCGGCACGGGCCCGCTCAGCCAGTCTTGGCACTGCATCGCGCATCGTGGGTGCTTTCAGGGCTCGGGTGAGGAAGCTGATCTCCGTGGAGAGGTCACGGTGATTCGATGAGGGGGTCCGTGTGGTCTTGGTGGTCATGACACCAACCCGCCTTCACCGAGATCGATCCCTAAGTCCTAAGGCAGCGTCATAATCCGACAACGACCGCTGCTCGACAGCGATCTGGTCCTCATGCTCACGCACCGCACGCAGTGCGCCGATGCGGTTGTGGCGCAGCAGGTTGGCCGCCTGGCGGTGCTCGGGGTCGGTGATGGTCTGATGCCAGGCCAGACCCGTTCGTGATCGGCGACCGTCTTGCCGTCGCAGAACACCCGCACCCGATCGAGATCCGCGGTCACCTCGATGCGCCGGCCAATCATCCCGGGATGCACCGAGTAGTCGTTGGAGTCCAGACGCACGTAGGGATCGCGCGCCAACCGGGTCGAGTGACGCCAGCCCACCTGCGGGGGCACCGGCGGCAGGGCGAGCATGGCCTGGCGATCAGCGCCGACGCGGTCAGTGGGTGCACACCCCAGCACCCGGCGGGTCCGGCTATTGACGATCTGCAACCACTTGTGCAGCTGGTGGTTGAAATCCCCGGGGCCACTGAATGTTCGGCCGGGCAGAAACGAGCGCTCCAAATAGTCATGGGCCCGTTCGATGATGCCCTTGTGTTCGGCTGGCTTGAGGACCACCACCTTGGTGCCCAACACCCCACGAAACGCCTGGCAATCACCGGTCAACTCCGAGCGGCCCGAACGCCACCGCCCGATCGCGCCCTCACCGTCCCAAACCAGGGTGCGCGGCACCGCACCCAGGGCGCTGATCAGCTGCCACCAGCCGGCGAACAGATCCTCGGTCCGGCGCGACGGGATCAGGATCGCTGACAGCCATCGGGAATAGCCGCACGCCATGGTCAGTACCGGCAGTTGCGTCGGCGTGCGAGTCTGGCCATAGCCGACCGGCACCGTGGTCGGCGGGAACCACAGATCGCACTGCGCGACATCGCCGGCCTCATAGCTCGTGCGCCCGGCGGGATCCGGCGGAAGATACGCCGGGCGCAGCTCTCGAACCCGTTCTTTGAACACCGTCATCCCACGGGTCCAGCCCACCCGCTCGGCGATTACCGTGGCCGGCATCGTCGGCACCGCCTGCAACTGGGCGCGGATCGCGTCCTCGAACGCATCCACCGCCGAACCGACCGGCTTACGCACATACTTCGCGGCCCCTCACTGGCCAGCGCCGCGCGCACCGTGTTGCGCGAGACTCCCAACGTCCGCGCGATCATCTTGATCGGCAACCCCTCCGCTCGATGCAAACGGCGGATCTCGGCCCAGTCCTCCACGGACAACAACTCCCTTCTCCTCTCGGCTCACGCCGAGAGTCAGACGGAGCCGGTCAAAATTCGCGCGTCGACACGGGGTCATTTTTCAGACGACGCGGACATATGCACCATGATGGAATCGATCGATACCTATAGACCTATGCAGACGCTGTCACCCACCAGCCGCACAGAGGTCTCTCGAGGCAAGAACTGGGCCGTCACCGATCGTGCACAGTTGCACGATTTTCTGGCTGATGCCCTGCTTGCTCATCTCGGTTTCATCGCGGGCTCCCATCCTGTCGTGCTGCCAACCGCGTTCGGAGTCGATGTCGCTGGCCCCGACGACGGTGGCACGCTCTATCTGCATGGTTCCGTGGCGGCTGGCTGGCTAGCCAGAACTTTCGAAAATGACGTATCCGTGACAATCACGGAGCTCGATGGTCTTGTCGCCGCGCGCAGCGCCTTCCACCATTCGATGAACTATCGGAGTGCCGTAATCATCGGACGGGCACGCAAAGTCGACGATCCAGGCGAACGTGAGCGTGCCCTCGCGCTGATCATCGACCACATGATTCCGGGACGATGGGCGACACTGCGGCCATCGACGCGCAAAGAACTCGCGGCCACTGCCGTGATCGCGATTCCCCTGGCAGAAGCATCGATGAAGGTCCGTACCGGTGGGCCCGCTGATGAACCAGCCGATATCGAAGTCGGAATATGAGGTGGCCATATCCCGCTTCGGCGGGTTGCTGACGAACCCATCAACGACGGTGCCGGTGACATACCTGACGACGTCGCCCGCCGCGTGTAGTCTCTTCGCGTGTAACACCCGCGCTCCCGTGTAGTGCAGACCTCTGCGTCCCGTTGGAGAGCGCGCCGGTCACTACTTGACTTAACGTGACCGCTTCGCGCCTCGACCAGCCTGCTATCTACTCTGGCGGGGCGGTCCCCCGCCTCGCGCCTGTCTTAACCACGGGCCACCAATTGTTAACGCACACAGCCGATGTCACGCAGAGGACCATTCGGCAGGCTGGTACTCAGGTCGCCCGTCCCGCCGGACCTGCCCAATCAGTCCTGCGTCCGGACGTCAGGCCAAACACACCACCATGTGTACACCACCACAAATAGTGGTGCGGGCAGGCTGGGTGAGGCGGCCACCGTCGCCGAAGATCGTTGTGTCGGCGGGCGCTTCCCCGCCACGACGCGACCCCCCGAGAATCGGGGACCGCGACATCCGCGACAAAGACGCAACCCAGCGTTACTTCGTAAGCCCGCCAGGGAGGTGGACGTGAACGCAAAGAGAGCGTGGCTGCTATTGCCGGCCACTATCTTCCTGTGAGATTTGGCCGCGGGAATTGTCTTGGGTTTTAAGCGACCTTATTGCGGTCGTGGCGGCGGTAGTGGCTCGCAGACCGCCAATGGGCAACAGCTTCAGTCGGATTCGACTGGGGTTTGACAGGCAACGGTGAATAGCTCGCCAGCCAATACAGGTCGGTAGTGCCGACACAAGCCAAGTTACGCGCCGCGAGACAGAAAAGACTATCAGGAGATTCAAGGTGTGACGATCTACGAATACGACACGGTGTCGGCGGGCCGTGACGGTGAGTCGCACGGCGGTCACGCTCTGGTCGATCGGCTGAATGCCGGCGAGCCGTACGCGGTCGCCTTCGGTGGCCAGGGAAGCGCCTGGCTGGAAACACTCGAAGAACTGGTGCCCTCTGCGGGCATCGAGTCCGAGATTGCGACGCTGGCGAGTGAGGCCGATCTGCTGCTCGCACCGGTGGCGCGGGATCTGGTCGTCGTTCGGCCGATCGGCTTCGAGCCGCTGCGCTGGATGCGAACACTGGCAGCCGAGCAATCGGTCCCCAGCGCGAAGCAGCTGACCTCCGCGGCCACGTCGGTGCCGGGCGTCCTGCTGACCCAGATCGCCGCGATCCGTGCGCTTGGCCGTCAGGGCATGGACCTGGTCGGCTCCCCGCCGGTGGCTGTCGCCGGGCATTCGCAGGGTGTGCTGGCCGTGGAAGCGCTCAAGGCGGGGGGCGCCAACGACGTGGAGTTGCTGGCGATGGCGCAGCTCATCGGCGCCGCGGCAACATTGGTCGCCCGCCGACGCGGTATCGCGGCACTCGGCGACCGCCCGCCGATGGTCTCGGTGACCAACGCCGACCCGGAGCGGATCGCCGCGCTTCTCGACGAATTCGCTCAGGACGTCCGCACCGTACTGCCGCCAGTGCTGTCAATTCGCAACGGACGCCGCGGGGTCGTCATCACCGGCACCCCCGAGCAGCTGGCGCGTTTCGAGCTGTATTGCGAGCAGATCGCCGACGTCGACGCCGCCGACCGCAAGAATAAGGTGCGCGGCGGCGCGGCGTTCTCGCCGGTATTCGACCCGGTGCAGGTCGAGGTTGGGTTCCACAGCCATCGGTTGTCCGGCGGTGTCGAGATGGTCGGCGCGTGGGCCGACAAGGTGGGCCTCGATGTACCGCTCGCGCGCGAGATGACAGAGGCGATCCTGGTGCGTCAGGTCGACTGGGTGGACGAGATCACCGGGCTGTACGAGGCCGGGGCCCGCTGGATCCTCGACCTGGGTCCGGGTGACATCCTGACCCGGCTCACCGCACCGGTGATCCGCGGTCTTGGCGTGGGCGTCGTGCCGGCCGCCACCCGCGGCGGCCAGCGCAACCTGTTTACCGTCGGCGCAGTTCCCGAGGTGGCCCGGCCGTGGTCGACCTACGCGCCGAAGGTTGTCAGCCTGCCCGACGGCTCGGTGAAGCTGTCGACCAAGTTCACCCGGCTCACCGGCCGTTCGCCGATCCTGCTGGCCGGGATGACGCCGACCACGGTCGACGCCAAGATCGTTGCGGCCGCGGCCAACGCCGGCCACTGGGCCGAGCTGGCCGGCGGCGGCCAGGTTACCGAACAGATCTTCAACGATCGGATCGCCGAACTCACTGCGTTGCTAGAGCCAGGCCGTGCGGTCCAATTCAATTCGCTGTTCCTCGACCCGTATCTGTGGAAGCTGCAGGTCGGCGGCAAACGGCTGGTGCAGAAGGCACGCCAGTCCGGCGCGCCGATCGACGGCGTCGTGATCAGCGCTGGCATCCCCGACCTCGAGGAGGCCGTCGAGCTGATCGATGAGCTCAACGACATCGGCATCAGCCACGTGGTGTTCAAACCCGGCACGGTCGAGCAGATCCGCTCGGTCATCCGCATCGCGGCCGAAGTGCCCACCAAGCCGGTGATCATGCACATCGAGGGCGGCCGCGCCGGCGGCCACCATTCCTGGGAGGACCTCGACGACCTCCTGCTGGCCACCTACTCCGAACTGCGTTCGCGCTCCAACATCACCGTCTGCGTCGGTGGCGGCATCGGAACCCCCGAGCGCGCGGCCGAGTATTTGTCCGGCCGATGGGCGGAGCACTTCGGGTACCCGCTGATGCCGGTGGATGGCATCCTGGTGGGCACCGCCGCGATGGCGACTAAGGAGTCGACCGCTTCGCCGTCCGTCAAGCGGATGCTGGTCGGAACGCAAGGCACCGACCAGTGGATCAGTGCCGGAAAAGCCCAGGGCGGCATGGCTTCCAGCCGTAGCCAGCTCGGCGCGGACATCCACGAGATCGACAACAGCGCCTCGCGTTGTGGCCGACTGCTCGACGAGGTCGCCGGTGACGCCGAGGCGGTCGCCGAGCGCCGCGACGAGATCATCGCGGCGATGGCCAACACCGCCAAGCCGTACTTCGGCGACGTCGGGGAGATGACCTACCTGCAGTGGTTGCGGCGCTACGTCGAGCTGACCATCGGTGATGGCAACTCGACGGCCGACACCGCCTCACCGGGCAGCCCCTGGCTGGCCGACACGTGGCGCGACCGGTTCGAGGCGATGCTTAAGCGGGGCGAGGCCAGGCTGCATCCCAAGGACTTCGGCCCGATCGACACGCTGTTCACCGACTGCCACGAAGACGAAGCTCTTCTGGAGCGGCCCGCTGACGCGATCGCCGCGCTGCTGGCCCGCTATCCCGATGCCGAGACCGTCCAGCTGCACCCAGCTGACGTACCGTTCTTCGTCCAGTTGTGCAAGACGCCCGGCAAGCCGGTCAACTTCGTGCCGGTGATCGATAAGGACGTCCGGCGCTGGTGGCGCAGCGACTCGCTGTGGCAGGCTCACGACGCCCGGTATGACGCCGACCAGGTCTGCATCATCCCCGGCACCGCGTCGGTGGCCGGCATCACCCGGATAGACGAACCCGTCGGCGAGTTGCTGGATCGCTTCGAGCAGGCCGCCGTCGACGAGGTGCTGGCCTCAGGAGCCGAGCCCAACCCCGTCGCCGCGCGCCGCCAGGGCCGGACCGACGTCAACGGTCGGCTGGCCGTCGTGCTCGACGCACTCGACGTGCTATGGGCCGGGCGCACCGTGACCAACCCGGCGCACCGGATCGCGGACCCCGCAGACTGGCAGGTCCACGACGGACCCGAAAGCCTCCGCGCCACAAACCCATCCACCGGTGCTCGCCTAGAGGTGGCCGGGGACGAGGCCATTGTGCTGAGCGTGCCCCTATCGGGCACCTGGATCGACATCCGGTTCACGCTGACCGACGCGACCCGCGACGGTGGCGCGCCCGTCGTGTCGATAGATGACGCCGCCACTGCGATGCGCGCGGTGCTGGCGATCGCCGCGGGCGTCGACGGGCCCGAGTCGTTGCCCGCCGTGTACAGCGGCACCGCCAAGGCCAGCGTCATCTGGAACCCGGACGAGGTTGCCGACCACACCGGTGTCACCGCAACGTTCGACGCGCCGCTGGCGCCCGGGCTGACCGTGGTGCCCGACGCCCTGGTCGGCCGATGCTGGCCGGCTGTGTTCGCTGCGATCGGCGCGGCGGTCACCGACACCGGCTTGCCGGTCGTCGAGGGCCTGCTGAGCCTGGTGCATCTGGACCACGCTGTCAACCTGCTGCGAGCGCTGCCCACGACGACCGCCGAATTGTTGGTCACCGCAACGGCTGCGGAAGCCACCGATACCGAGGTCGGCCGCGTCATCCCGGTCTCGCTGACGGTCGCCGACACCGACGGCACCGTGCTGGCGACGCTCGAGGAGCGCTTCGCGATCCGCGGGCGCACCAGTGCGGCGGAGCTGACGGATCCGGCGCGCGCCGGGGGCGCGGTGTCGGACAACGCCACCGACACACCAAGGCGTCGCCGTCGCAACGTCACCATCACAGCGCCCATCGACATGCGGCCCTTCGCGGTGGTCTCACGGGACCACAACCCGATCCACACCGACCGGGCCGCCGCGCTGCTGGCCGGGCTGAAATCTCCGATCGTGCACGGGATGTGGCTGTCCGCCGCCGCCCAGCACGTCGTCACGGCCACCGACGGGGAAGCCCGTCCGCCGGCCAGGCTGCTCGGTTGGACCGCCCGTTTCCTCGGCATGGTTGAGCCGGGCGACGAGGTGGATATCCGGGTCGACCGTGTCGGAATCGACCAGGGCGCTGAAGTTTTGGAGATCGCGGCACGCATCGGTTCTGAGCTGGTTATGTCGGCGACAGCACGGCTGGCCGCGCCCAAGACCGTCTACGCGTTCCCGGGGCAGGGCATCCAGCACAAGGGCATGGGTATGGAGGTGCGTGCCCGCTCGAAGGCCGCCCGCAAGGTCTGGGACTCCGCGGACAAGTTCACCCGGGAGACGCTGGGTTTCTCGGTGCTGCACGTCGTCCGCGACAACCCGACCAGCCTGATCGCGTCCGGGGTGCACTACCAGCACCCCGAGGGCGTGCTGTATCTGACCCAGTTCACCCAGGTCGCGATGGCCACCGTCGCCGCGGCCCAGGTGGCCGAGATGCGTGAGCAGGGCGCGTTCGTCGAAGGGGCGATCGCGTGCGGCCACTCCTTGGGCGAGCACACCGCGTTGGCCTGCGTCAGCGGGGTCTATGAACTGGAAGGCCTGCTGGAGGTCGTCTTTCATCGCGGCTCGAAGATGCACGAAATCGTGCCGCGCGACGAGCGGGGCCGGTCCAACTACCGGCTGGCCGCGATCCGGCCGTCGCAGATCGGCCTGGCTGACGCCGACGTTCCTTCGTTCATCGACGAGATCTCCAAGCGCACAGGCGAATTCCTGCAAATAGTCAACTACAACCTGCGCGGCTCCCAGTACGCGATCGCCGGCACGGTCCGCGGGTTGGAGGCGCTGGAGGCCGAGGTGGAACGCCGCCGCGAGATCACCGGCGGCCGCCGCTCGTTCATCTTGGTGCCCGGCATCGATGTGCCGTTCCACTCGAGTGTGCTGCGCGTCGGTGTCGCCGACTTCCGCCACTCGCTCGAGCGCGCGATGCCTCGCGACAAGGACCCCGACCTGATAATCGGGCGTTACATCCCGAACCTGGTGCCGCGGCCGTTCTCGCTGGATCGCGAATTCATCCAGGAGATACGGGATCTGGTCCCGGCCGAGCCGCTGGACGAGATCCTGGCCGACTATGACACGTGGCGTAACGAGAATCCGCGCGAGCTGTGCCGCAAGGTGGTCATCGAACTGCTGGCCTGGCAGTTCGCCAGCCCCGTGCGGTGGATCGAAACGCAGGACCTGCTGTTCATCGAGGAGGCCGCCGGCGGTCTGGGCGTCGAGCGGTTCGTCGAGATCGGCGTGAAGTCGGCGCCGACCATCGCCGGGCTGGCCACCAACACGCTCAACCTGCCCGAATACGCTCACAGCACAGTAGAAGTGCTCAACTCCGAGCGCGACACCTCGGTGTTGTTCGCGACCGACACCGATCCCGAGCCCGAGGAAGCCCCGGCTGCTGAAGCTGCTGCCACGGCGGGGGCCGACGGTTCGGCGGGAGCCGCTCCGGTGGTGGCCGCTCCGGTTGCGCCGAGCGCGCCGGCGGGTGCCCCGCGCCCAGACGACATTCCGTTCGACGCCGCCGACGCCACGGTGGCGCTGATCGCGCAGTCAGCGAAGATGCGGATCGACCAGATCGAGCCGCTGGATTCCATCGAGTCGATCACCGACGGCGCCTCGTCGCGGCGTAACCAGTTGCTGGTAGACCTGGGCACCGAGCTGAACCTTGGGGCGATAGACGGCGCCGCCGAGGCCGACTTGGCCGCGCTGAAGTCGCAGGTGAGCAAGCTGGCCCGCACGTACAAGCCGTTCGGCCCTGTGTTGAGTGATGCGATCAACGACCTGCTGCGCACAGTGCTCGGTCCGTCGGGCAAGCGTCCGGCGTACATCGCCGAGCGCGTCAAGAAGACCTGGGAGCTCGGCGACGGCTGGGCCAGGCACGCGACGGTCGAGGTAGCCCTCGGCACCCGTGAGGGCTTCAGCGTTCGCGGCGGTGCACTCGGCGGCCTGCCCAACGGGGCGTTGGCCGACGCGGCAAGCGTCGACAAGGTCATCGACGCCGCGCTGGGGGCGGTGGCAGCGCGCAAGGGTGTAGCGGTATCACCGCCCTCGGCGGGCGGCGGTGCCGGGGGAATCGTCGACTCCGCGGCCCTTGGCGAGTTCGCCGAACAGGTCACCGGCCGCGACGGTGTGCTGGCGTCGGCGGCACGGCTGATGCTCAACCAGCTGGGGCTGGACGACGCGACAACCACCCCGGAGACAGCGACCGACGCGGAGCTCATCGACCTGGTCACCGCCGAACTCGGTTCGGACTGGCCACGTTTGGTGGCGCCGGTCTTCGACGCCAAGAAGGCGGTCGTGTTCGACGACCGCTGGGCCAGCGCCCGCGAGGATCTCGCCAGGATCTGGCTGATGGACGACGACGAGATCGACGCCGACTGGCCGCGACTCTCGGAGCGATTCGAGGGCACCGGACACGTCGTCGCCACCCAGGCCGGCTGGTGGCAGGGCAAGGCACTGGCCGCGGGCCGCACGATCCACGCGTCGTTGTACGGCCGCGCGTCGGCCGGCGCGGAGAACCCGGGCAAGGGCCGCTACAGCGACGAGGTCGCCGTGGTCACCGGCGCGTCGAAGGGTTCGATCGCCGCATCGGTGGTGGGCCGGCTGCTGGCGGGCGGTGCGCCCGTCATCGCCACCACCTCCAAGCTCGACGACGACCGGCTGGCGTTCTACCGCGGCCTGTATCGCGACCACGCCAGGTTCGACGCGCAGCTATGGGTGGTGCCCGCCAACATGGCGTCCTACACCGACATCGACGCGTTCGTGCAGTGGGTGGGCAGTGAGCAGACGGAAAGCCTTGGGCCGCAGTCGATTCACGTCAAAGACGCGCAGAGCCCGACGCTGCTGTTCCCGTTCGCGGCGCCGCGCGTCGCCGGCGACTTGTCGGAAGCCGGCTCGCGGTCCGAGATGGAGATGAAGGTTTTGCTGTGGGCCGTGCAGAGGCTCATCGGCGGGCTGTCGTCGATCGGCGCCAACTACGACATCGCGTCTCGGCTGCACGTCGTGCTGCCCGGTTCGCCCAACCGCGGCATCTTCGGTGGAGACGGGGCGTACGGCGAAGCCAAGTCGGCGTTGGACGCGGTGGTGTCGCGGTGGAAGGCGGAGTCGTCGTGGGCGCAGCGGGTGTCGCTGGCCCATGCGCTTATCGGCTGGACCCGTGGCACCGGCCTGATGGGCCACAACGACGCGATTGTCAGCGCGGTCGAAGAGGCCGGCGTCACCACCTACTCGACCGAGAAGATGGCGACGATGCTGCTGGACCTGTGCGACATCGAGTCGAAGGTCGCGGCGGCGCGGGCGCCGTTGCAGGTCGACCTGACCGGCGGCCTCGGCGACATCGAGCTCGACATGGCGGCGCTGGCCGCCGAAGAGCGCGAGGAGGCGGCGGGCCCGGAGTCCGGTCCCGACGGGGACGGCGCGGCCACGATCCGCGCGCTGCCGTCACCGCCACGCGGGTTCACCGCGGCGCCACCGCCGCCGTGGGAGGACCTGGACGTGGATCCGGCCGACCTGGTCGTGATCGTCGGCGGTGCGGAGCTGGGCTCGTACGGCTCGTCGCGCACCCGCTACGAGATGGAGGTCGACAACGAACTGTCCGCGGCCGGAGTGCTGGAGCTGGCCTGGACCACCGGGCTGATCAAGTGGGAAGACAACCCACAGCCGGGCTGGTACGACGCCGAATCCGGCGAGCTGGTGGAGGAATCCGAGATCGTGGAGCGCTACCACGACACCGTGGTGGAGCGCTGCGGCATCCGCGAATTCGTCGACGATGGCGCGATCGATCCCGATCACGCCTCGCCGCTGCTAGTTTCGGTGTTCCTGGACAAGGACTTCTCGTTCGTCGTGTCCAGTGAGGCCGATGCCCGGGCGTTCGTGCAGTTCGATCCCGAGCACACCGTCGCGCGTCCGGTGCCGGACTCCAGCGACTGGCGGGTCACCCGCAAGGCCGGCACCGAGATCCGGGTCCCGCGCAAGACGAAGCTGTCGCGGACTGTCGGCGCGCAGATCCCCACCGGGTTCGACCCGACCGTCTGGGGCATCAGCGCGGACATGGCCACCTCGATCGACCGGGTGGCACTGTGGAACATCGTCGCCACCGTGGACGCGTTCCTTTCCGCCGGGTTCACCCCGACCGAACTGATGCGCTGGGTGCACCCCAGCCTGGTGGCCAGCACCCAGGGCACCGGCATGGGCGGCATGACGTCGATGCAGACCATGTACCACGGCAACCTGCTGGGCAGGAACAAGCCCAACGACATCCTGCAGGAAATGTTGCCGAATGTCGTTGCCGCGCACGTGATCCAGTCTTATATCGGCAGCTACGGCGCGATGATCCACCCGGTCGGCGCATGCGCCACCGCGGCGGTATCGATCGAGGAGGGCGTCGACAAGATTAGGCTGGGCAAGGCCGAACTGGTGGTCGCAGGGGGCTTCGACGACCTGACGCACGAGGTCATCATCGGCTTCGGTGACATGGCGGCCACCGCCGAGACCGAGATAATGCGCGCCAAGGGCATCAGCGACTCGAAGTTTTCGCGCGCCAACGACCGGCGGCGCCTGGGGTTCGTCGAGTCGCAGGGCGGCGGCACCATTCTGGTGGCCCGCGGCGATCTGGCGCTGAAGATGGGGCTGCCAGTGCTCGCTGTGGTCGCTTACGCGCAGAGTTTCGCCGACGGCGTGCAGACGTCGATCCCGGCGCCCGGCATCGGCGCGCTGGGCGCCGGCCGCGGCGGCAAGGACTCCGTGCTGGCCCGCTCCCTGGCGAAGCTGGGTGTGGGTGCCGACGACATCGCGGTGATCTCCAAGCACGACACCTCGACGCTGGCCAACGACCCCAACGAGACCGAGCTGCACGAACGGCTGGCCGAGTCGCTGGGCCGGTCGGAAGGTGCGCCGTTGTTCATCGTCAGCCAGAAGAGCCTGACCGGCCACGCCAAGGGCGGCGCAGCGGTGTTTCAGATCATCGGGCTCTGCCAGATCCTGCGCGACGGCGTGATCCCGCCGAACCGCAGCCTGGACTGCGTCGACGACGAGATGGTCTCCTCGGCCCACTTCGTGTGGCCACGGGAGACGCTGCGGCTCGGCGACAAGTACCCGCTGAAGGCCGGTCTGGTGACCAGCCTCGGGTTCGGTCACGTGTCGGCGTTGATCGCGCTGGTGCACCCGCAGGCGTTCCTCGCGGCGCTCGATCCCGAACAGCGGGAGGCCTACACCAAGCAGGCCACCGAGCGCAGCCTGGCCGGACAGCGGCGGCTGGCGTCGGCAATCGCCGGCGGGCGGCCGATGTACGAGCGGCCCGCAGACCGTCGCTTCGGCCATGAAATGCCGGAGAAGCCACAGGAAGTGGCGATGCTGCTGGACGCGGCGTCGCGGCTGGGCGAACACGGCCTATACACGCGGTAGCGTTCGCCGGCATGGCGGTAGTCGGGCTGGACCGTCGCCGCAATCACGTCCTCGATTTGTTCATCGCACCCAGCTCAGCGGCGACCTCCTTGTTGGGTTTTCCTGCCGCGCAACCCAACACAATCCGACACTGCCGCACCAGCGCGTGCGAGGTCTTCGCCCGCCGCGGCCACCGCAGCAACGTTAAGCTCAGCAGCCCTGCTGTGTCTGCGGGACGCCAATCGGCCTCTTCCACAGTAGGAGCAGCTTCGGACAGATCGACGGAAGGAAAGCTCATGGCGTCGGTTGATGTGATTGGGGTAGGGGAGGGGTTTTAGATACTGTGGATTGCCACCTCAAGAGCACTGTTGACGTGATGTCCGCGAGATCGTCGTCCGAAGGTCTCGCGTACATATTTCTTGCCGACGGCACGTCGGCAAGTGAGATTCGATGGTCGTTGGCCGACGCCGCAGGAAATCTCCAAAACGATGCAACCGCGATGCAGGGGTGCACGACATCATTACAGATTCCACGAATTCCCAGCGTCAAAATGCGAGCAGAGGTGAATTACATCAAGGATCCGAGCGAGACGTCCTCGCTTCGCGTCTCGCATACCTCACCGTCGGGTTACCCACTGTAGGAACCGTCGGCGCAATCGTCTACGCCGTCTACAACGGTTTCAGGGTCTCCGACGTCGTCTTATTCGCCGTCATGTACTTGATCACGGGGCTGGGCGTGGAGGGCGGCCTGCATCGATATTTCACTCACCGCTCCTTCGATGCGTCCGAACCAGTAAAGGTGTTCCTTGCTGTCGCCGGCTCGATGGCTGCACAGGGCCCCGTGGTTTTCTGGGTGGCAAATCATCGACTTCACCACGCATTCGCCGACGCGGATCGCGACCCGCAATCGCCGCAACCTCAAGGCCCAAGTATCTGGGGGCGCGCAAAAGGCTTGTGGCACGGCCATGTTGGTTGGCTGTTCAACGTCAAGAAGAACGATTGGAGCCGGCACTCCCGTGATTGGCTGCAGGATCGTCGGGTGATGAAGATCAACGCCCAGTACTTCTCGCTGGTGCTGCTTGGCATCGTGGCTCCGGGTGTAATTGGTGGTCTTGCGACCCAATCGGTCCACGGCTTTGTCGCTGGAATCCTTTGGGGCGGCTTCGCTCGGATCTTCGCGCTCGACCATGTGACGTGGGCGGTGAACTTATTGGGGCACACGATCGGCAACCGCGAATTCCAGAGCCGTGACGAGAGCCGCAACATTGGAGTTCTCGCAGCGCTGACCATGGGCGGGTCATGGCACAACAACCATCATGCTCGGCCCGGTCTTGCTCAGACCCGCCGGCATTGGTGGCAGCTCGATCTGATTGGAGAATTCATTCGGTTCCTAGATCATGTGGGACTGGTTCGCAACGTTCGGTACGTCAATTCATCATTTGAGCATGCAAGGAGTGCTGCATGAAACTGGAAACTAAGAGTCCACCAACTGTTTCCGTAGGCAGCGAAGAGTCGCTTGCTCGGGCGATTGTGCAACTCAACCCGAAGAGTGCGCGCGCCAAACGCGTCGTGGCTCTGGTCACGATCGGAGTACCAGCAATAGGGTTCGCGGTCGCCATGTACCTGGTGTTCACGGGCAGAGCTACCGCGCTCGACTACACCCTCTTCGGGGTGTTCTACGCGATCACACGTTCGGTGTCAGCATCGGATTCCATCGCTATCTCGCGCACAAGGCGTTCAAGACATCCCGGTTCTTCGAGGGCGTGTTGATGATTACCGGATCGATGGCCCTCGAAGGTCCCGTCTTGTTCTGGTGAGCACACATCGCCGCATCACCGCTTCTCCGACGAGCTTGGCGATCCGCGTTCGCCAAACCTCAGCGGCACCGGCCTGAGGGGCAAGTTGAAAGGTCTCTGGTATGCCCACATTCCATGGATGTTCAGCGATGAGGAGTCCCGAGCAACCGTGTTCGCCCCCGATGTGGTGCGGGATCGTCACCTGTACTACTACAACCGGACATATGCGAACTGGGCGTTGGCGAGCTTGCTTGTCCCAGCACTTCTCGGGTTCGCGATCGCCGGCAGCCTCGCAGCGGCGTTCTCGGGCTTCATCTTCGGCGGACTGGCACGGGTATTCATCGCCAATCAGGCGGCCTGGTGCGTCGGGTCCATCAGTCACATGGTCGGTTCGCGGCCGTTCGCGACGAAAGATCACAGCGCCAACAACTGGCCGGTAGCCATCTTCACGTTCGGTGAGGGCTTACAAAACAACCATCATGCGTTCCCAGGTGCTTACCGACACGGAATGCGTTGGTGGGAACCCGATCTCAGCGGCTGGGTGATCGCCATCCTCGCAAAGACCGGTGTGGTATGGGATCTGAAGATGCCAGATCGCGACAAGATCAACAGTCGGTTGCGACGAAACCATACACGTTAAATGAGATGCATCGAGACAAGTAGAAAGGAAAGTTGAACAATGTTCGAACGGAAGAGAACTGCCACAATCGAGGGCCAGCTGACGCACGACAAGCTACGAGCGTGGTTGGTCGCTGAGCTGGCGAGAGTGGCGAAAATCACCGAGGCGGAGGTCGATACGGGCAAGCCGTTCGACGCTTACGGCCTTCACTCACTCGCAGCCGTTCAGTTTTCGGGAGCGTTGGAAAAGGTCGTCGAGCATCGGCTGTCGCCCGGAATCCTGTTCGACCACCAGACGATCGATGATCTCGCAGACTACCTCATGCGCGAACTGCCACTTCGCAGCTGACCTATCCAGCAGTGCAGGACGTCCGGGAGAAGGCGTGTCAGAGCGCACCAATTCTCGTCGGCATGGTCGAAGCCAATTGACCATGCGCCGACAGCGACGAGTTCGACGAACGGGTCGCCTGGCTCAACCCGCATGGCGAAAAACACGTTGTTTCGATCGCGAGATCTAGTACTGCAGCCGGTGCGCCCAGTGATCAGGAGGTGATTGCTCAGGTCATGAACTGATCGAAAGCTCGTCGTCGCCTGCCGGTGGGAGTCCGGTCCGGGTAGCTGTCAGGAGGCCCGGTAGCAGGCTGGCGGCTTGGTCTGGAAACGGGCCGGGTCGAAGCCCAGCGTCAAAAGCCCCGTTGGGGGAAGCAACTGAGCGGTCCGTAGCGGAAGCGAAGCCTGCCGCGTCGTTAGATATTGAGGGAGAGCCGAGCCGGGCGGTTCACGGTGAAGGCCATGGAAGCGGTGAAGATCCTGGAAGTGCAGCCGCGAAGGACTCCTCGGCGTAAGAGGGCGCGGAACGTTCAGACGGTGACGGCGGGAACTGGGGAGGCCCTCCCCGGCCGAAACGCACTGCGAATTGCGTGGAATAGCTTGTCCTATAACCGGTGTGGAGCCGGGAAGTGGATCGGGTGCCGGGTGGGAGTCGGAGGCGGTCGTAGTACCGATCGAGCCGTAGGACAACACAACCTGCGGTGAGGGAAGGGCCGCTGCTTCGTTCACGCGTTGTGTCTGGGAAGGAGGTGCCCGGTGAGTGCCGATCAGGCTAGTTCCGCCGCTTCGGGGTCCGTGGTGGATCCGGTTCGTGCCTTGCAGCACACGCTTTACCGGTCGGCCAAGGCCGATCCGGGGCGACGGTTTCATGCGTTGCGGGACAAGGTCTATCGCAGAGATGTCCTGTGGCGGGCGTGGGTCGCGGTGCGCCGCAACAACGGCGCGCCCGGCGTTGACGGGACCACATTGGCCGATGTCGAGGAATACGGTGTCGACCGGTTCCTCGATGAGCTGGCCGAGGACTTGAGGGCCGATCGGTGGCGTCCGTTGCCCGCGCGGCGGGTGCTCATCCCCAAACCGGGGACGAGCGAACAGCGTCCGCTGTCGATTCCTTCGGTCCGTGACCGTGTCGTGGCGGCCGCGGTGAAGATCGTGCTCGAGCCGATCTTTGAGGCCGGGTTTCTGTCGTGCAGTTTCGGGTTCCGCCCGAAGCGGTCGACACACGATGCGCTGCAAGTGCTCATCGACGAGTCCTGGCAGGGCAAACGGTGGGTGGTCGAGACGGACATCGCCAATTGTTTGGATGCTTCATCACACTGCGTTTTCGTTGATTGTCATGGTTAGAACAGTCCTTCCTGGGCGGGTGGGGGCTGGATACGCAGGCCTTTTCGGCGTCCGGTGCGCAGGTGGACGGCGTTGAGCTCGCCGCGCTTGACACGCTGCATGATGGTTTGGCGGGACACGCCGTAGGCGAGGGTGGCCTCCAGCATGGCGAGCCAGCCGTCGGGGGCGTTGTCGACGAACAGGTTGCGGATCTCGTCGGTGAGCCGGATGCGCCAGGGCGCACCGGGGGTGAGTTGCTCGCCGGCGATGAACCCGTCGGCCAGCCAGCGGTGCAGGGTGGACGGGGCGAGGCTGAGTTCGGCGGCGGCGTCGGTCACGGTGAGCAGCTCTCCGTCCTGCGGGTCGTCGGCGGTTGTGTGGCAGGCGATGTCGTAGTGGTGGCGCAGCGACTGCACCCTACCGGCGGTGAACGACAGGCCGCGGGCGGTGCGGCGGCCTTGCCGGTTGAGGATGTGGGCGATCGTGGCGTCGGGATAGTGGGCGGCCAGGCGGCGCACCAGGTCGACGGTGTCCTCGTCGGTGCGTAGCAGGTTGGGTGGTTTGCGCCGGATCGGCACCCTCAGGTCGGTGATGGCGCCGCCCTTCCAGCGCAGCACCAGCTCGGCCTGGGCGTCGGTGTGGTCGCGGCACACGCTGACGTTGACCTCGTCGAGCAGGCTGCGCAGCAACCGTTTTCGGTCCTTGTCGGTGGTCGTCGGTGCCGACCACACGGCGGGGAGATCGTTGCCGAGCGCGAGGATGGTTGTTTTCTCTTGTGGGGTCAGGGTTTTCGGTCGTGCTGCTTCGCGGCGGGCGAGTTCGGCCTCGGCGTCGGCGAGGGCTTGCAGCGCGGTGTTCCACTCGGTCTCCAATCCGCGCGCGACCAGCCGGTTGTCCGGGTCGACGGCGCGGTAGCGGCGCTCGGCGCGGCCGGCCTGGTAGCGGGCCTGCTCGACCTGGCGACGCCACTGCGCCAGCGCGGCGTCGTGGCCGTCCTCGAGCTGCTGGGCGGCGGCCAGGCAGGCCTGCAGCGCCGCCGGTTGCAGCGCGGCCAAAAACGCCCCGGCGACGGCGGCGTCGATCCCGGCACCACCGACACGCAGGTGACGCGTGCCGCGGCCCTCGACGAGGTGCCCGGTGCCGGTGCAGTAGTAGCCGGGGGTGGCCTTGGCCGGGCCGTCATAGTAGACCGCGAGCTTGCGCCCACACACCCCGCAGGTGGCCAGCCCCTGCAGCAGCGCGCAGCCCTCGCGCGCCGCGCCGGTGCCCGGCTGGTGCGCCCTCGGGCGGATGTTGCCGCGAATCCGGATCTGGTTGGCCTGGTAGGTATCCCAATCGATGAACCCGCAGTGATGATCGATGATCAGCACCTCCCATTCGTCCTGCGGCAGCCTATGGCGGCTGGTGCGCAGTTGCCCATCGGCGTCGACGCTGCGGTGGGCGCGGGTGCGGCCGAAGGTGTAGGCGCCCGCGTAGGCGGGATGGGTGAGCACGGTGTGCACCGCATGGTAGGTCGGCGCCACCCAGGTGATCTCCTCGCCGCCGGTGACGTAGCCATGCCGCTGCAGCGGGAACCTCAACCCCTGATCGCGCAGCCACAGCCACACCCCGCGCACCGACCCGCACACCGCGAACCGCTCGAAGACCGCCGCGATCACCCCGGAGACGGCTTCGTCGGGGTGCAAGCCGATCTGTCCGTCGGCCTCGCCCCACACCAGCCCGACCGGCAACGCACGGCGCAGCTGGCCGCGGGCGGCCTTGGAGCGGATGCCGCCGTGCAGGCGGGCACGCAGAATGTGCAGTTCGGCCTCCGACATGGTGCCCTTCATACCCAGCAGCATGCGGTCGTTGAACAACCCGGGGTGGTAGACGCCGTCGGTGTCGGCGATCAGCGTGTCGGTCATCCCGGCCAAATCCAGCAGCCGATACCAGTCGGCGTTATTGCGGGCCAACCGCGAAACCTCCAGCGCCAACACGATTCCCACCTGACCGAGCCCGACCTGCGCGGCCAGCTCGGCGAACCCGGCCCGGCCCGCGGCGCTGGCCCCGGACACGCCCAGGTCCTCGTCGATCACCCGCACCCCGGCGCGCGGCCAGCCCAGCTCGACCGCGCGGCCGACCAGGTCGTACTGGCGGGCGGTGGATTCCCGGTTACGGGACAGCTGGGCCATGGTGGACTGGCGCACATACACCACCGCGGCGCGACGCAGTTGTGCAGCGCTGACCTTGGATTCACTCATCGCCGACCACCCCGCTGCCCATCGCGGCGGCAGCCTTGGCGATCACGTTGGCCAGCAACGTGATCGCCATGCTGGCCGCATCGGCGGGCAGGCGGTCGACCGTTTGTGCCGGCGGCGGTGCCAGGACCGGCTCGGTGCTCGAGGCCGGGCCCGGGTCTGGTATCAAACTGAGCTGGGCAGGCTGCATGGGAGTCCTCCTTGCACGGTGACATCCCTGCAGCCTGTCCCCGCAGCTCGGCGATCAGCTCGCAGACATGCAGCAGATCCGCCAGCGACCCCAGGGTCGCGGCCGGGCCGGCGACATCGCCGCTGGACGGCTGGGCGTCCGTCCACGCTGCAGGGACCAGCGACTTGCTGCCGTCGGGCAGCTCCAGCAGCAACTCCACCATCCCGTGCCGTCGCATCCCACCCAACACCCGCAACGACCGGTCATGCAGCGGATGACGAACTCGCGTGATCGTCACCGACGCCGGGAGGTCCTCGAGACCGGTAGTAAGTCGGGGCTTCGTTTTCGGCGATTCCGCATGAGAAGTTGATGCAAGCGATCGAGGAACGGGTCAGTGACCAGGGCGTGTTGAAGCTGCTGCGCGCGATGCTGCGTGCGGGAGTGATGGCCGACGGGTCCGTGCGCCGTGAGGCGTCGGGAACCCCGCAGGGCGGTCCGCTGACTCCTCCAACGCAGTTGGCAATCAGGCCGTATTTCGCCCTCCGAGTCGGTGTCGGGGCTGTCGTTGGTCCCGCTGCTCACGTTGTGCCGTACGGGGATGGAGTGGCGGATGGTGATCTTTTCGGCGCCGACGAGAACGTCTTTGACGAGCAGGCGCAGGACACGCTGGCGTTCGGCGACGGTTGCTGTGGCGGCCTTGCCGCGCAGCCCGGTGAGGAAGTCTTCGAGGTTGTCGGCGAGCTTGAGGTAGACCTCCCGGTCGGCGAGTTGGCTGTCGAGCGCGTCGATCTGGTGGTGCAGGCTGGTCTGGCGGGCACGCAGCTCGGGCATGCGGGTCCGGAGCTCGTCGAGGGAGATCAACTCCTCCTGGTAGGCGCCGATGAGCCGGGTGATCGCCGTGGTGGCCTTGGCCAGTCCGGCATCGAGACGCTGGCGCTGGGCGGTGGCGGGGTCCGCGGTGCGGACCTGGTCGAGCCGCTTGTTGATCTCGTTTCGGATCAGGGCCGGGTCGGCAAGCAGGGCGGTGATGTGGTTCCAGACGACGGTGTCGAGGTAGTCGGCGCGCACCGGCTTGTTGGTGCAGACGCGGCCGTGCTCGTAGCGGTAGTCGTCCGAGCCGAGGCAGCGGTAGTAGTAGATCTTCTTGTTGGTGGTGCGTGTCGAGGTGCGGTAGTAGGCGTAGCCGCAGCTGCTGCAGGCGCAAATGCCTTGCAGCAGGGAGGGATTCCTGCTGTTGCGGGTGGCGTAGCGCTTGTTGTCGGCCAGCCGCCGCTGGACCCGCTGCCAGGTGTCCTCGTCGACCAGCGCGGGCACGGGTATCTCGAGCCAATCGCTGCGGGCCCGGTCGATGACCGTGTAGCAGCGGGGCGTGGCGCGCCCGACCAGGCGGGCGGTGCGGTTGAGCCCGGCGGCCTGATCGGTGCGCATCGTCTTGCCGAAGCAGGCCCGCCCGGCGTAGGCGGGGTTGCGCAGCATGCCCCAGACCGTGGAGCGGTCCCAGCGCGGCTTGCCGGTGCGGGTCACCACACCCAGCCCGCTCAGCCAGCGGGCCAGCTCGCCGATCGCGACCCCACCGTCGGCGTAGCGGGCGAACAGCTCGGCGACGATCGCCGCCTCGTGCGCCACGACCTCGTAGCGGGCATCGGCATGCTCGCTCTTGCGGACATACCGGTAGCCGAACGGGGCGCCCGAGAGCACGTTGATGGTGCCGCTCTTGGCCCGATGCGCCTTGCCGCGGCGGGTCCGCTCCAGGATCTGGGCGCGCTCGTACTCGGCGATCATGCCCTGGAACTGCACCAGCAGTGCGTCTTCGGGGCTGTCGCTGCGCGGGCCCTTGACGAACATCACGGTCGTGCCCGCCTTGGCGAACTCCTCGATCAGCAGCGCCTGATAGGCGTACTTGCGAGCCAGCCGATCCGGCGAGTAGACCAGCAGCACGTCCACCGGGACCTGGCAGACCAGGTCGCGCAGCCGCTCCAGCGCCGGACGGACCAGGCTCGCCCCGGACTGGCCGTCGTCTTCAAACACCCACTGTTTCAGGCACGTCCAGACCCAGCTGTTCGGCGTGCGCACGCAAGCGCCACGGTCTGGGATCGGATCGTCTCCTGCTGCTTCTGCCGGGCCGAGGAGACCCGGGCATAGATTGCTGCGTTGCTCATCGGCACGGCTCGCTTCCTGACCGGCGCGCACGCTGCGCGAGGGTCGTTCGGGGACAAGGATGCGGTAGGCCGCCGACAGTTCCGCGGCCTGCAGGCGATCGAAGACGAACTCGGTCTCGACCACCCGCTCGCTCACCGGCGCGGAGGCTCTCGATGCGCCCGCGCCAAGAACTCCTCCAGGGCCTGCGCGACCACGGCGGACAGCGTCCGCCCCGACGCGACGGCATACGTCCGGACCCGCGCGATGAGCGGCACCGGCAGCTTGACGGTGAACACCGCGGCCGGGGCCGGTACCGCGACATGTCCAGACCGACCGCGCGCTGCACGTAGCGGTGCGCCTGCCGCGGCGAACAGCCGAACCGGCTGGCCAGCTCTCGCGCGGCGTCGGCTGCCGGCACCCCCGCGTCCAGCAGGTCCGCGGCGGCGTTGACCCGCTCCGCGAACACGTCACCACGAGCGCGAGCGCGACCGGCAGACCCACCAACAGGCATGTCACTAACATACTACTCGACATGTCACACCGCCGCACTGACACGCCGCGGCCGTTCGACACGCCGATAGCTCAGCGACACCTCAAAGCAGAAGTTGCCAACTGCGTTGGAGGAGTCGTGTCGCCGTTGTTGTGCAACGTGTACCTGCACCGGCTGGACCGGGTGTGGGACACCAGTGAACACGGTGTGCTGGTGCGCTACTGCGACGACCTGGTGGTGATGTGTCGGTCGCGGGAACAGGCCCAGGCCGCTCTGGAGCGGTTGACGGTCCTGCTGGGTGATCTCGGGTTGGAGCCCAAGGCATCCAAGACCCGCATCGTGCATCTGGTCGAAGGCGGTCAGGGAGTGGATTTCCTGGGCTTCCACAATCGGCTGGTGCGCGGGCGGACTCCCCGGTCGGCGCATTTGGTGTTCCTCGGTCGGTGGCCTTCGCGTCAGGCGGTCCAACACGCACGGGATCGGATTCGGTCGATCACCGCCCGGTCCCGTCTGCTGGTGCCGGTCGAGTGGATCGTGGAGGAACTCAACTTGTTCCTGCGCGGCTGGGCGGGGTATTTCCGCTTCGGCAACTCCGCACTGATGCTCGGCCAGATCCGCAACTATGCCTTGACCCGGCTCGCGCTGTGGCTGTCCAAACGGGGCAAACGCCGCCGAGCTTGGGGTTGGGGGATGACCCAGGTGTTCAACTCACCCAACCACCTGGGCCTGATCAGCCTTGATGGGATCGTCGTCCCGCCCAGGCCGTTTCGGGCCTGGAAAGCCGAACGCCGCCGGTGAAGAACGTCGGTAAGCCGTGTGCGGGAGAACCGCATGCACGGTTTGACGGGCGGGGGCTGGAAACGGAAGCGATACCGGCCACGGTCGAAGCGAAAGCTGCCCGCGGGGAAACCCCAGGCAGGAGCGCCAGACCTACAGCCGAACCATTCGCCACCGCGCCAGCCCCCGACCCTCCTAGATCGTGATCATTGGTGTTCGCGTCGTCGGTAGTGGGATTGTCGGGCTCGGTGTTGGTGTCGTCGTCGCCAGGTTGACCAGGCGAGCAGGGTGGTCAGGGTGTGTTTTGCGGCCAGCGGTAGGGCGTCGAACAGGCGTCGAAACTCGTTGACGGACCGCCGGACAGATGGTGCATCGGGCCCTGATGGAACTCTCGGAGCAGCAACGTCGGCTTATCGTCATGCTCTTCGCCGACCCAGCGCCTTCATATGCGGACATAAGTGTCAGCCTCGCTATCCCGATAGGCAGCATCGGTCCTACGCGCCAAAGGCTCCTCGGCAAGCTTCGAGACGCCATGTCCGAGGCGGAGGGGGCACGCCGCACGAGTTCCGCAATGTCTTGATCGGTCATCGCCGGTTCCTCCTCCTGACAGGATTGGCGCCAACTGCTGTGGCAGCCGTAACGCCGCGCACGCCACCAAGACCCGAATTACGCGGCGGGTGCGCGCGCCAACTCGGATGTGTTGCAACAGATGTCGGTTGAAGCATTGTCCCGCTCGTGATCTCGTGGGTTCGCACTGACGGCCAAAAAACGGCCGATGCACCGATCTTCGGAGAACTCCAGGGGCGCCAACAGCCTGAGGACACCACCGTTGGTGTGGTGCGTACTTCCCTGGGGTGGCCAAGCACGCTGAAATGTGATGGTGTCATCATCACACCGCTGTGCGGCAGGAAGCTTCGAAATCCCCATGCCGAGTCCAGGATCCGCGCCGACTAACGTGGCATCTACCGTTCGTGCGGCTGCTTGGGTACTTGGGGCCCCGTGGCTGCATTGGATGCCGGAATCCGTCAAGATCGCCCGCCCGGTGTTGCGGCCCAGTGCGAGCGTCACGGCTGATCGCCAACTCGTCATCCCATTGAGGTGGTTGGCGTGTCTCGCCATGCCTTAACCACGACTGTGGTGGTGATCAATACGGGTAGTCAGCGCGGGCACCCCGCACCGGCATTCACATCCTCGTTTCTGACCGAAGTTTGCCACGGCGGGGCGTGTCGAGTGCCGCGCACCGGGGATGAGCATCCTCGCGCGACGCCCGGGCAGGCCGGCAGGTAGGCACCACCTTCGACACTGATGCGCACACCCGGGGGTGCACATCACCACCAAGTGTGGTGTGTGCTCCCTGGCCCACCCCCTTGCCTTCCGACGACACTCGATTGCTATCAGAACATGTCCAGCGAGGGTGGCAAGCCAACACCACCAGGAGGCGAAATGTCGCAATCACCAATCACATCCGCGACGACACCCGATGTCATCCAAGATGCTGAACCAACCGTGGTCAAAGACGGGACGTCTGATGCGCCCGTTCTCATCACCCCGCAGGAGGTCGTGTTCAGCACCGCGGCGGCCACGTCGTCGCGGCCCCCATCGATCTCGCGCCGGTTGACCGACGCGATCCGAGTCGTCGACGCCGCATTGCGCCCGCCGCCCGCGCGGCGACACTACCCGCCGCGCTTCAGTTGCTTCGAGGACTCCCGCATGGCCCGCGAAATGGACCGACTATGAGTACCATCCAGGCCGTCGTGATAGTGGTGTCACTGGCGTTGTTCGCGGCCGGCGTGCACGACCTGCAGTCCTGGCTTGAGCGCTGGGACCACGAGCGGCATTTCAACGATTAATCGCTGGCCACGCTATGAAGCCAATCGCAGCACAACGGGTTTCCGTCACCGCAGCCGACGGGCTTGCCCTGGCGACCAGACAAATTGGTCCCGAAATCGCAGATATGACGGTGATTCTGCTGCACGGACTCCTGGGCGACAGGGACAGTTGGCGGTACCAGACACGTCATCTGACATCGCGTCACCCCGACATCCGCGTCATCGCCTACGACCAACGCGGACACGGCCGCTCCGGTCGCGGCTGCGCCCTCAGCAACACCCTCGGGCAACTCGCCGGTGACCTCGACGCCGTCATCGACATGACGACGCCCACCGGCCGCATCGTGCTCGTCGGCCATTCCATGGGGGCCATGACCATCCTGCAGTACCTGCAGCATCACCAATCCCGTAACACGGACAGAATCACGGGAGTCGGGCTCATCGCCGCTGCGGCTGCCGACATCACCGGCCACGGGCTGGGCAGATTGCTGGCCACTCCGCTGGCCGGGGGTGCGTGTGCTCTGGCCGCCCACATCCCCGCCTCCGCCGAAGCGGTCCGCATCACCGCAGTCCGCGCCACCGAACCAATATGGCGACTGGTCACAAAGAAGGCGCCCACCGTGGCTGCCCTCATCAACGCGCCGCAGCTGCCAATCGTGGCGGGTTTCCTCGACTCGATCTCTGACTTCGACGGCACGGCAGCCTACCGAGCCCTTAGCCGCACACCGACACTGATCATGTGCGGAACCGTGGATTGGGTCACGCCGCCCCACCATTCGGCGGCCATTGCCACTGCGGTCTCCGCAGCGGAGTTCGTCGATGTCCCCGGCGCGGGACACATGCTGATGCTCGATCGCCCTGACGTCGTCAACGACAGACTCGACGCTCTGTTGGAACGAGCCCGGAGGGAGTTGGCACCGCGACCACCCACCCCGGCAGCACGAGCCGTCCCTGCAACCGGCCCGCTGCCACTAGCAGCATGACGGTCAGAGCTTTGTGCACACGGCTGTCGCACAACAGCTATAGCCCGGGTCTAGACCAGGTTGCACTATCGTGTGGGTCCTCTCCCTGCGCGACTTTCACCGGTTTTCCCGACGGGAACGGCGACGCTGTTGGTGGCTGACGTCGAGCGCTTTACGCGGCTGTGGGAGAACCCGCCCGACGAGATGACCGCCGCCGTCACACGCTTCGAGCAAACTGTCTCCGAAGTTGTCGCCGCCTATGGTGGCGTGCGGCCAGCGGAACCGGGAGTGGGCGTCGCCCCGGCGGCGCAGCCTGCTACCTGTCCGGGGTGGCACTGGTGACCAACCACGCCCACACCGGGCTGGTGGCCGCGATCGGGGCCACCGTGCCCGGGCTGCCTGGCAGCGCTGCACAACCCTTTACGCGGTCAACCTGATGTCGATCACCCCCAAGTCGTCGCGGCCGTGGGTGCGCACCCCACTACACTCGATCTCCGACCAGCACGACGCTGAATGCGTTGTCGCCCAATAGAATCGCACCGGCATTCACGCCCTCGTTCGTGACCGAAGTTTGCCACGTCCGGGCGTGTCGAGTGCCGCGCATCAGGGATGAGCATGCTGCGCGACGCTCGGGCATGCCGGGCTCTCATGGTTGAGCGCGCTGATCGCTACCTCGGGCCCGGCACCCATCACCGTGGGCGACCGAACGTTGCGGGCCGACACGCCGCTGAGCATCACCGGATAGAATGTGACCGTCGACTTTCCTGGCGCAGCGATCGATCCCGGCGCCCCAGCTCCGGTGTGGCTGATCAGAGTTGTGCATGCGCGCAACGTCGCGCTCATGAACCCGAAAACCACCGCCGACACATACCGGACTCTGGTCGACAGTGGGTCGAATATCGCCATCGACGGCCACGATGTCGGTGCGCCTGACCGAAAACGGCATTGTCGTGACGGGTCCGTTGTGGAACCTGAACATCCACGCCAATCACCTGCATGACCCGGGCCGCGCCGTCATCATGCTCGACGGCCCGGTCAGAACAGCGACCACTTCACGGCAATGACATACACAATCTGCCCGGTCCGACGAATTTGAATGCCGGCATTCTGCTGACCAGCCGGGGCGGCGGTCTCGGAGTCGACCCCGAACCTTCTTCTTTCTGCCCGACGCTTTCTGCCCGACGATTTTTGGGTCATCAGGCGGCCGATGGTCCAGCGCCTTCAAAAACCCACCGAGAAGCTGATCACCGCGAACGCGATCCGGGATGGCATGTCGGGCATGTACGATGACGGCGCCGTCACCAACGTATTTCTTGACAACTGGCTCAAGGGCAACTCGACTGAGCCAGTCCGGCGGCTGCGGATGGTCGCGGCCAGCTGCCCGCGGTCGGAGATGTCCAGCTTGATACAGGCGCGGTAGAGATGACCCTCCACGGTGCGCACCGACACCACCAGCCGATCGGCGATCTCCCTGTTGCTCAGCCCTGCCGCGACCAGATTCGCGATCTCGCGTTCACGCATCGTCAAGGGCAGCGGGTGCGCGGCGAGGTCCAGCGCGGGCGTGCGGATACCGCCGGATTCAGCAGCGAGGCGATGGGCGACTACGGCGGCCTCCACCGTGCGCCGCCGGTCGTCGGACGCCTGAAACGCCGACGCGGCCTTTGCGGCGCAGGCCCGCCGCGACCTCGAGGTGTTGGGCGTTGCACGCCCTGCTCTGCGATCTGGTTCAGCAATTGCTCATGAAGCTGCCATCGATGCACGGTGGTAGACGTGGACTCGAATGTTTCTGACATCCTCTAGTTCTAGTCCTTCCGACCAGGCTCAACGCCGATGGCTGTCAGACCAAGACGGGGTCCACCGTTTCCGGGCGGTTCCGAGCGGGCTGGTTGTTCCGGGGTGGCGATGGCGGCGGTGATGCGGGTGCCACGTCCGGGCGCGGTGTCGATCACGAGGCGCCCGCCGATGGCTGACAGGCGGTCGGTCATATTGGTCAGCCCGGTGGCGGGGGTCGCCGGGTCGAATCCGCGGCCGGTGTCGCTGATCGTGAGGGTAAGCGTGCGGTCGTCGGCATGCGCGGTGATCGTGACGGTGGTGTCGGGGCCGCCGTGTTTGGTGGCATTCTGCAGCGCTTCGCTGCAGCAGAAATAGAGGGCGGCCTCGATCGAAGCGGGGTAGCGGCCGAGGCCCTGCAGGTCCAGCCGCACCGGGACCGGGGCGTGTCCGGCGACCGCCGGTAGGGCTTGGGCCAGACCGCCGCTGACGAGCAGCGGGGGGTAAATGCCGTGGGCGAGCCGGCGGATCTCGGCGATCGCGGTCTCCACCAGCCCGGACGCCTCCATCAGCAGCGGCTGATATCGGTCGTGTTCGGCGGTGCGGGCCAGCTGGATGAGCACCGCCAGCGCGACGAGGTGTTGCTGGGCGCCGTCATGCAGGTCACGTTCGAGGCGGCGCCGTTCCTCGTCGGCCGCGGTGATCAGCCGGGTGCGCGAGGCCGCGAGTTCGTCTGCGCGCTGGGCCAGCAGGTTCTCCGACGTCCTCAGCGCGGCGGCGTTGTTCCACACAATCACCAGGAGGTGAAGGGCGTTGATCGGCAGTGCTGCGATGATGACGGCAGTCACGATCCAGCGAGGCCCCTGCCCGGCCAGCTGCGAAATATTCTGAAACCGGGCCAGCGCACCCAGAGCCAGGACGCAGCCGGCGGCGATCACGGTCAAAGCCAGCCCGCGCTGCCAGCGGATGTAGGGCTCGGCGAAAACGACGGGCAGCAGGGCCACAAGCACCATCACCGGCAACAGGTCCGGCACGACGAACGTAACGAACACAACGGCGGCCCAGTTACCGATACAAACCAGCGTGATCGATCGCTGATATCTACCGCGCCGCGCCAGGCGCAGCGCCACCCCCAGCACGACACACCCCGCGACGCCGACCACGACCATGCCCAGCAACCAGGGGGACCGCAGCACCCATATGTATCCCCAAAGCGGCAGCAAGATACCAACACCGGCATACCCGGCCAGGTGACCAGTAAGGAACAGCTGAAAGCGTTCCGCCCTCAAGTGGTGATGGAGATCGTGACCCAACAAGGACGAAGACCGGACCGCCGCGAGAAGGAGGACCTTCGGCACGCGCCAGTAGGGCACCGATCCGGCCGCCGTCGGTTCGCTCAGTCGGCTGCTCGCCATATCCGTCTCAGCAGGTCCGGACTCAGGTGTTCTTTGTGCAGATACGAAGCGGCGCCGCAGTCCGCGGCCCCCGCGGGAAGGTCCTCGACGTCGTAGGTTGACATCAGCAGGACCAACAAATCGGGATGTGCGGCGCGGATCCGCCGGGTGGCTTCGATGCCACCCATGCCTGGCATGTGAATGTCCATCAACACGATCCCCACACCGCCGTCCGGAATGACTTCGATCGCGGATTCACCGGTCTCGCATTCGCCGGCCATGACGAAATCGTCCATGACAGCCAGGGTCGCGGCGGTAGCCCGCCGGAAACTGGCCTGGTCGTCGACCACCCAGACCCGCACCCGCTCGTCCGCCACCGTGGCATCGTGCCGGGCCGACGTACCGCACACCATGGTGTGCACACCACACTTCTAAGGGGTGTACACACCAGACTTTTAAGCCGAGGCATGATCGTCGAGGAACATCAGCACAGCCTTGACCCGCCGATCAACCGAGTCGTCGATGCTCAAGCCGAGCTTGGCGAAAATCGAATTGATGTGCTTTTCCACCGCCCGCTGAGACAGAAAAAGCCGGTGCGCCACGATGCGATTGCTGAGCCCGGTCGCCAATGCGGCGAGTACCTCGCGTTCTCTAGGGGTCAACCGGCTCAGCGTCGCGGCGCAGCGCGGCTGGGCCAGCAGCGCCTCCACCACCAGCGGATCGAGCACCGTGCCACCGGCCGCGACCCGGTGCACCGCCTCGCTGAGTTCGTCGAAATGCGAAACACGTTCCTTCAGCAGATACCCGCGGGCCGCCGTACCGCCGTCCAGCAACCCCGCCGCGTAGCGCGGATCCGCGTACTGCGACAACACGATCACCCCGGTGTCGGGATGCGCCGTGCGCAGCCACTGGGCCAGCCGAATGCCCTCATCGGTCGACGTCGGTGGCATCCGCACGTCGGTGACCAGCATCATCGGTTGATGCTTGTCGACGAGTTCGACCGCGGAATCGTAATCCTCGGCGACACCAACGACAGTCACATCGGCGTCGGTCGACAACGCCCGGTAAACGCTGTCGCGCACCAGCAGGCAATCCTCGGCAATGACGACCGAAACGCGACCACTCACCTTGATGCCGTCCTTCCCCGGTCGTTCATGATCACTCAATCACGATCGCTACTCGAAGCCGTCAGGGTTGACCGTTGAAATTATCCGCGTATCGGCGCCGGTCCGCGTGAGTACTGCACTACCTGTTTCTAATTTGGCGACGCCAACCCGCCATGGGCTGGGCGGCGGCTTGCGGCCCTCGACGGTTGCGAAAGTGATCGATGACCGGTCGGAGGTGTCGACTTACGTGGAGTCGCAGCCGCCAACCGTACCTTGTGGTGCATCGACTGGGCCGCTGTCAGCTGGGCGCGCAGGCCGCGGGTCCTCGCTGGCGCTTTCACTGGCGGCCGCCAGCGGGTTGCCGAAATCGTCGGCGTATCGCCTGGCCGAACATCTCGCCGTTCTGGGCGTCGTGCAACGTGTGAACCACCGTTACCACATCGAGGCCGGCATCAGTCGAATCAGCCGAAGTGCGTTCGGCTTGGGGCTATCGCGCGCTGTTCGATACCTAATTTAGTCGGCCTAAGTGCCTAGTTCTTAAGCGCACAGCAGCGCTTTCACCGTGCCACGCTGCGGGTTGCCGCGGATGGTCGCGGCCAGCTGTTCGCGATCGGAGATGTCGAGCTTGATGCAGGCGCGGTAGAGATGGCCCTCCACGGTGCGTACCGACACCACCAGCCGGTCGGCGATCTCTTTGTTGCTGAGCCCCGCCGCGACCAGATTCGCGATCTCGCGTTCACGCATCGTCAAGGGCAGCGGGTGCGCGGCGATGTCCAGTGCGGGCGTACGGATACCGCCGCATTCAGCAGCGAGGCGGTGGGCGACCCCGGCGGCCTCCACCGTGCGCCGCCGGTCGTCGGACGCCTGGAATGCGAACGCCGCCTGGGCGGCGGCATCGGCCGCCGATAACAGTGCGCCAATCTCTTCGAATTGGTGCGCGGCGGCCAAGATCGTCGCGGCATCGCGGTCGCGTAGTGCCGCGGCGTGCGCGGCGATGACGGCCGCCAGCCGTCCACCGACGTCTGTGGCGATGTCGACCAGGCGGCCCAAGCTGGATTCGTCACCGAACCGGACCGCGTCATGCAGCGCCAGCATTTCGATCGCCCGTTGGCCGGACTCTTCGGCGCGCCGTGCCGCGTCAAGTGCCAAATCGATTGCGGAGCTGACGTTTCCCTCCGCCGCGGCCAGCCAAGCCTCAGCGATGCGCAACTGCGGCTCGAACACCGCAACATGCCTGCCGAACCGGGTGCGCACCTCGGCCACCATCTTGGCGCCCGGCCCCACCCGGCCCAGCGCACAATACGATTGCGCCAGCAGGAGCCGTGCCGGGAAGCTCCACGACGCGGCCGATTCGGATGTCAAAGCTGCAACGGTCTGCTCCATCCGGGCGACGGTGTCGGCGAATCGGCCGCGGGCCAAGTCGACGGTGCCCACCAGCACGTTGGCCATACTCCACGCCAAGTACTGGCCGGCCGACGAGATCTGCACAAATCCAGCGGATCGCTTCGCCGCGGCGGCAAACTCGCCGGCCAGCGCCAGCGCACGAACTTCACCGAACGCCGTCAGATACCTCAGCAGGCCGTCGACCCTGCTCTCGATCGCGTGCCCGCGCTTGGCCACCGCCGAAACCTCGTCCCCCCGTCCCATCAACGCCAGCGCCAACGCGCCGCCGAAGACCGCCCATTCAACCGCCGCGGCACTGGCGGTCTCGTCAGAGAGCACGTGTTGTGACAGCGCGACGGCCTGCCCCAGCTGGTTCTCGAATACCAGCGCCGCCGAAGCGACGCCGTCGACGAGCAGCCGCAGTCCAGGGTCGCTCACCCTGTCCCGCAACATCTTTAGCACCTCACCGGCGCGCTCGGCGTCGCCCATCGACCATTGCAGGTTCGCGATCCTCGCCAAACCCCAGCGGACCAGATCGAGGTCGTTGAGCTCATCGAAGTGGAACGGCCTCAGCGTCTCCTCGGCTTCGACGGCATTGCCCTGCCACAACAGCGATCGGGCGAGCAACTCGCTGGCCGCCAGCCCGCCGCCTCGGCTCACCGCCGCACGCGCCAAACGCTCGCCCAGCGTGATGTTGGTCAGCGCTACCGCATCTCGGGCGGCGGCCACCAGCAGCGAAACGTCGGGCGCTTGATCACTATCAATGGTCAGCTCCGCCAACCGTATCCGTTCGGCCGGCGTGGTCGGCGGCCGTTCCTTCAGGGCGCGGACCAGCTCACCACTTAAACGCCTCGACGCCGCCGTGCCCAAACGCCGGCGAATGACCTCACCGAACAGCGGATGGTTGAACCGGACGTTGATGCCGTGGTCCTTGGTGACCCGGATCAGCCCGCGAGTCTCGGCCTCCTCGACGGCGTCGTCGCCGGCAATCTTGGACAGCGTGTCGAGATCGAGCGGTTCGCAGCATGTCAGCACCTGCAGGGCGTGCAGCACCGGGTCGGGCAGCTGATCGACCCGACTGTCCAGCAGCGAGGCGAGCTCTGAGGTGACCGCCATGCGGCCACGCAGCTGCCAGACCCCGCGAACCTGCCGCAGCGTGCCAGCCTCCAGCGCGCCCTCCACCAGGTGCCGCAAGAACAAGGCGTTGCCGCCCGACGCGTCCCACATCAAATCCGCGCTCAGCCCCTCAACACGGCCGCCCAAGGCTTGCTCTATTAGCTTCAGGGACTGCTCTTTATTGAACGGAGTCAAATACAGCCGCTGCAGATAGCCGTCCTTCCACAACGATGTGATCGCGTCGGGCACCGCCTCGCCGGCGCGCACCGTGGCGACGATGCGCATCGACCCGTCGAGCGCCAGTTGATGCAGCAAGGTGGCCGACAACTGATCCAGCAAGTGGGCGTCGTCGACACCGATGACCGAATGATCCCCAGAGAGGAGGGCTTCCCGAGCGGTGGCCAAAAACGTGATCGGGTCTGGTGCAGGTCGCCGCGCCAACCAGCGGGGCGAACACGCCAAGCGGGATGCTGCGCGCTGACTCCGTTCCCACAACCCAGCGCACCGGGGTGGGCAGTGCCCGCGTCACCAACCGGGCCAGCGTTGTCTTTCCTACCCCCGCATCGCCGATGATGACGACGCCACAGATCCCCGGTTTATCGACAAGCGCGGCGTGGACGGCCGTGTATTCGTTTTCCCGTCGCACAACAGGCCAATTACGGGCGATGGTCAGCGTCATTTCTTCCGGCTCACCGCACGTCGGGCAAACTCCGAGGTCGCACCACCGACCGTGTGCGCAGTGGCCTCGGCGACAGTGACCAATCGCTCGTCGCAGGCGGGCCAGCCCATGTCTACCCGCAGCGTGCGACCCGAGATGTCCGTACTCAACACCATCGTGGATTTCATGGTCGTTCCCTTCAGTGCGGCGGTCGTCTCGCCGTCGGCGACATCCTCACAACCCGATCGCGGATAGTGCACATCGCAAGTCGTCCTCTACAGATCCTTATCCCGGATCTGACACCAGTTCTCACAGCGCCGTTGGCACGACTCCACCGTCCATGCCGTGATGATTGCCGTGCAAAGCAAAATCAGCGCGGTCATGACCAGACCTCCTCGCCATCTCATGCTCGGTTCTGTGGTTGCGATAGCTGCACCACTATGCTCGGAGACGGTCGAGGTCCCGGACAGCCTGCCGACACCACGATT
>CAVYPI010000098.1:0-19001 GCA_963770125.1 uncultured Actinomycetota bacterium
CTCGCCCGCCACCACCGAGGGTGATGGGGATCCTCATTCGCAACGGGGCTGAGAGCCCAGTCCTCGTTAGAGTTGCAGTCAACGTTTAGGGCGACAGTTCCGATTCAGTAAGCCACACCGCATCGACCAAAACCGTCGCTGGGGAGCCAGCGGACGATAGCCGAGTACCGACGCGAAGCCCCTCCGGTGGATGAGCGGTCGAATCGAAGTTCAGCCGAGTCTGCTCCCGCATGCGTCCGGCATCATCGAGATACAAGGATGGCATTGGTCTCGGTTCAGCTACCTCGACGATGCCTACCACCCGACCTGAAGCCACGTTCACGAACCCGCACCATCGCAGCCCGACGTCTCGCCGAAGCCGGTCTGCACCGTACGTGACACTCGTCGACGGTCGTTGTTTCTACTCGCCTGGCGTCGATGCCGCCGCCGAGGTTGGGTCGATTGCACCGGTGTCCGCATCGGCAGCATTCCGAGCCGATGCCAGGCGTGCTACCGCTGCCTCGGTGAAGACCGACAGCCCGAGGTCGGGGTTGTATCCGTGAATCTCCTTGACGTCAAGCTGAGCGAGGAAATACAGGATCTCCTTCGAGACCACCTGGCCGGGTACCAGCACCGGGAAGCCCGGTGGATAGGGAACGACGAACGCGGTGGACACCAGGGTCTTGCCTTCGGCGAGCCGTCGTGCCGCAGCGCCGAGCAGAATGTGCTCGCGGTCTGACTCTTCGTAGCCGGCGTAGAAAGCCGCCCGCATGTCGCCGAAGGGGGTTGCGCCGTCGGGGCGGAACGCGCTGTCGAACTCGCTGAAATCTGGCAGCGGCGGCAGGTCTTTGGTGATCTCCTCGACACGGCGCTGCTGAAGTGCGCGGCTGTCCTTGCTGGCGGTGCTCGCGGTCCGCTCGAAGTCGGCGGCAACCCGGCGCAGCGCGTCGAGCAGGTAGTGAACGCTTGACCAGGTCACGCCGATGGTGAAGATCAACAGCACACTGTTGATCGAGGTCTTGTTGATCTGGATGCCGAACCGCTCCATCAGGATCTTCTCGCGGAAGTCGTAACCGTTCATCCCGGTCTTGCCGATGAACAGCGTTACTCGCGTCGGGTCGAGCACAAACTCGTCAGATCTCCATGCCTCGTTCCACCCTTCCAAGGCACCCTGACTCACCTGACGGTACGAGCTGACCTCGGAAGCTCGGAACTCTTCGGGTACCAGGTCGGACTCGTCGAGTATCCGGAACCACTTGCCGATCAACCCATCGATGCGGACACGATGTCGGAAGACCAGTGACATGTTGTACGCGTATCGGACCAGCTGGAACCCCTCGATGTCGACCTGGCGGCGGGCCAGGTCCAGCGACGCGAGGAGTTGCTGGTTCGGCGACGTCGAGGTGTGGGTCAAGAACGCCTCACCGAACGCCTCGCGGCTCTTCGTATTGAAATCCTGGTCGCGGACATGGACCATCGACGCCTGCCGCAGCGCCGAGAGCGACTTGTGGGTGGAATGGGTCGAGTACACGCGGACCCGCGCCCGTTCGGGGTCGGGCAGCAGTCGGTGCTCGGTCCATTGTGAACGGTCAACTCCTCGTATCGATTCGCGCCACTCCTGGTACTCCTCGGCGTAGTCGCGAGAGGACAGCATCGTTTCGAGCTGTTCGGCGGCCACCATGGCGGTCCGCTGCCGCGACCACGGCACCGCTGTCGCGAACGCGTACCACGCCTCGTCCCAGAGGAAGCAGATGTCCGGCTTGATCGCCAGGACTTCCTCCATCACCCGGCGCGGGTTGTAGACGATGCCGTCGAAAGTGCAACTGGTCAGCAGGAGCATGCGTACCCGGTTCAGCTGTCCTGCCGCCTCCAGGTCGAGCAGCGCCTCCTTGATGGTGCGCAGCGGCACGGCGCCGTAGATCGCGAAGGGCTCGAGCGGGTACGCGTCGAGATACATCGGGTACGCCCCGGCGAGCACGAGGCCGTAGTGGTGCGACTTATGGCAGTTGCGATCAATGAGGACGATGTCGCCCGGCCTGGTCAGTGACTGCACCACGATCTTATTCGCGGTGGATGTTCCGTTGGTGACGAAGTACGTCTGCTGGGCGCACCAGGTGCGGGCGGCTTTGTCCATCGCCTGCTTGAGCGTGCCGTGCGGGTCGAGCAGTGAGTCCAGCCCGCCGGAGGTGGACGACGTCTCGGCCATGAAGATGTTGCGACCGTAGAACTCGCCCATGTCCTGTAGCGATTTCGAGTTGAAGATGCTTGCACCGCGCGCGACGGGCAGGGCGTGGAACTGGCCGACCGGCGCCGCGGCGTAGGCGCGCAACGCGTCGAAGAACGGTGTGGCAAACCGGGTCCGGATGCCCGCCAGCAGCGTGCTGTACAGATCGGTGGCGTCGTTGAGCCGGTAGAAGGTGCGGTCGTAGATGTCCGGCTCGTCGTCGGTCACCGCCGCGATCGATTCATCGATGAGCAAGTACAGGTCGATGTGTGGGCGCAACTCCCTGATCCACTCGCCGCATTCGACCCAGTCGTGCGTGAGATCCGTCCCGACCGGCAGGCTCTTGGCGCCGAGCAGCGTCGTCATCAACGGAAGGCGGTCGCGCGAACGTAGCGGTAGGTCATGGCGGATGATTGCCGCCTGGATCTCCCCATTCAGCGCGACCGCGCTGATGGCGTCCTCGACGCTGGAGACGACAAGGAGTTCGAACTGCACATCGTCTGACGGTGTACGCAGCGCCCGCAGGCTCTCCGCCAGGCTTTCGGGAGCCGCGGACGGGGAATCGTCGGCGAGCAGGACGGTGTAGAACTGCTGCTGCTTTGCCCGCGCCACAAGCTCCTGGTCGGCCAGCGGTGCAGCCATGTCGAACAGTGCGGCGCGATCGCCGTATTCGGAGAGCAGGCGCACCGCGAGCGACACCTCGTCGGCGAGTCGCTCGGTCGCGAGATCGGCGAGGTAGCCGCGGTATGCCTCCAGATTCGCCGCGCCGGGGTACAGCCAATACCGCTCGTAGGTGGCGAGACGATCGAGCAGCCGCTTCGCCCGAGCCACTTTCTGCTTGGTGTCCAGCCCCGCACGCTGGGCCGTGGCGAGGTGATGGCACGCGTCGTCAAGCAGGTTCCAGGTATCGATCCGCGTGTAGGACGGGTTGGCTACTGCTGCCAGTGAGGAAACGCGAAGCCTTCTCGGGCGCCCGCCATCTCGGTGCATGGTGATCACTCAGTCTTCTGGTGGGGGCGGCAGACGGCCAACGGTGCGTGCCCCGTCATGGAGGTCCCTGCACGATGTCATGTGCGCCAACTATTTCGGTTATCAGACCGCTAAGTCGGCGCCTCAGCGTAAGTATGATCCACGCCACATGTCAACGCGCTTCGCGGCCGCCGGGACGGGTGCCGGACGCTACTGATCAGTAGTCGGAGAATGGACGGGTAGCGGGAGAATGGCACCCGGGACTTTCTCACCACATAAACGAAGTAAGACGAAGAAAGTTGAGGCCGACCCGATGTTATAAGGGATGTTCCCAATAGTGCGTCAGTCGTCATCCCCGCCGTCGTGAGACCGTTCCGGCCGACCGGTTTCCCGTCGACATCCGCGCCGGTTTTTAGTGTGCCAGCACGCCGATGGCCCCGTTGAACCGCCACCATCGCTCCGGCCGGGTCGGCGGTACGCGACGGCAAGTTCGAGTTCCAGGTCCTGAACGTCGCCCGTGCGAAGACGGTATCCGACCCAACAGACAACCCATACGAGACGGTGACGGCGCAGGGCGAGTTCATTGTCATCACGATGTCCGTGGCCAACATCGGTGACCAGCCGCAGAGCTACTTCGGGCAGAACCAAAAGGTGGTTGACGTCAGCGGGCGCGAGTACGGTGCCAACAGCGAAGCCGACATGTGGATGAACACCGGCAACAGCCCCCTGGGTGACATCAATCCGGGTAACTCGATTCAGGTGAAGGCCGCGTTCGATGTTCCGCCCGGCACGCAGCCAGCCGCACTGGAGGTGCATGACTCGGTGTTCTCCGGTGGCGTCAGCGTCAAGTTGGCCTAATCGCCACGAGCGAGAATCGACCAGCAACATTTGTGGGGATCCGTCAATGAGCGACCTGACGCCGGAGTTGAGGGCTGAGATTGCTGAGCACCTCCGTGCGAGCAGCGGCATTCGGCTCGGCGGCCGGGAGGCCAAGGGCTCCGCGGCGCGATTGACCTTCCTGAGGCCTGGATCTCTGGAGTGGTCATGTCCGACGATTTCGACACTGTGCCGCCGATGGGCCGCTCGTGCCGGCCTACCGGATCGGTCACCGGGTGCATTGGATACAAGGACTCAGGTCCGCGGGAACAACGGTCGTGATCCGGGTGTCGAGCGCCGTGCGCCCGAGTGGACTGGTGCGGCTGCGCAGAGACGGCCTGTCGCTGGGCTGCTGGAACCACGCTTCCGGCAGCTATTCAGGCGTCGTTGGCCCGTAATCCGCACCACGGCGTCGTGTGTTGGAAGCCCGAGTGGCACGTGCTGGCCGTGCCGACGGGCCTCGCTGCCGCGTGTCGCTGGCGATTCGAGATGGCACGCGGATGGCACACGGCATGTCGGTCTGGGCGAAAAAGCCCTTGACCTGCGGAAACGCTGGTGCCCCCGACAGGATTCGAACCTGCGGCCTTCTGCTCCGGAGGCAGACGCTCTATCCCCTGAGCTACGGGGGCGCATGTGAAACAGACTGCGCCGATGGGCTCCGACAGCCTAACGCATATGAGGGGCGGAAACGGATTCGGGCGCTGACCACCCCAGACCATAGGATGGACCCTCGTGACCCCCGCCGACCTGGCAGAGCTGCTCAAGACCACCGCCGCTGCGGTGCTGGCCGAGCATGGCCTCGACACGTCCGCGCTGCCGGCCACGGTCACGGTCGAGCGCCCGCGCAATCCCGAACACGGCGACTACGCCACCAACCTTGCCCTTCAGCTGGGCAAAAAGGTCGGCGCCAACCCGCGTGAGCTGGCCGGCTGGCTGGCGACCGCGTTGGCCGAACAAGAGCGGCATCGCCTCCGCCGACGCGGCAGGTCCCGGCTTCGTCAACCTGCGCATCGAGGCCTCCGCCCAGGGCGTCATCATCAACAACGTCCTCGCCGCCGGGCCGAACTACGGCGACTCCGAGGCGCTCAAGGGCCAGAACATCAACCTTGAGTTCGTCTCCGCCAACCCGACCGGGCCCATCCATATCGGCGGCACCCGCTGGGCCGCCGTTGGCGACGCGCTGGGCCGGTTGCTGTCCACCCAGGGTGCCCGCGTCGTACGCGAGTACTACTTCAACGACCACGGCGCCCAGATCGACCGGTTCACCAGTTCCCTGATCGCCGCCGCCAAGGGCGAACCCACGCCCGACGACGGTTACGCGGGCGACTACATCAAAGAGATCGCCGCCCAGGTGCTCGCCAAGGACCCCGACGCGCTGAGCCTGCCCGATGACGAGATGCGCGAGACGTTCCGCGCCATCGGCGTCGACCTGATGTTCACGCACATCAAGCAGTCGCTGCACGACTTCGGCACGGACTTCGACGTCTACACCCACGAAGACTCGATGCACTCCTCCGGTCGGGTCGAGCAGGCCATCGCCAAACTTCGCGAGGCCGGCAGCATCTATGAGAAGGACGGCGCAGTTTGGCTGCGCACCACCGACTTTGGCGACGATAAGGACCGCGTCGTCATCAAGAGCGACGGCCAGCCCGCGTACGTGGCCGCCGACATCGCCTACTACCTCGACAAGCGCCAGCGTGGATTCGACCTCTGCATCTACATGCTCGGCGCCGACCATCACGGCTACATTGCCCGGCTCAAGGCCGTCGCCGCCGCCCTAGGTGAGGATCCCGCCACCGTCGAGGTGCTCATCGGGCAGATGGTCAACCTGGTCCGCGACGGCGAGCCCGTCCGGATGAGCAAGCGCGCAGGCACCGTCATCACCCTCGACGACCTCGTCGAGGCCATCGGCGTCGACGCCGCGCGGTACTCCCTGATCCGGTCCTCGGTCGACACCCCGATCGACATCGATCTCGAGCTGTGGTCGTCGGCGTCCAACGAAAACCCGGTCTATTACGTGCAATACGCACATGCCCGGCTGGCAGCGCTGGCCCGCAATGCCGCTGAGATAGGCCTCGTCGCCAGCGCCGAACACCTCGAGCTCCTCACGGACGAGAAAGAAGGCACGCTGATTCGCAATCTCGGCGAATTCCCGCGCGTGCTGAAAACCGCTGCGGCCCTGCGCGAACCGCACCGTGTCTCCCGCTACCTGGAGGACCTCGCCGGAGACTACCACCGGTTCTACGACTCCTGCCGGGTGTTGCCGCAAGGCGACGAGGCACCTACCGACCTGCACGCCGCGCGACTCGCGTTGTGCCAGGCCACCCGCCAGGTCATCGCCAACGGCCTTGCCATCCTCGGTGTCACCGCTCCGGAGCGCATGTGATCGCTCATCCCGCCGGGCCCAGGCACGCTGAGGAGATCCACCACGGCGGCGCTCCGCCCCGGCCGCAGTCCCCGGCCGACATGCTCAAGCTCGCCCCGAACGTGTGGCCGCGCAACACCGTTCGCGGTGATGACGGCGTGGTCTCGATCGCCGGCGTGCCGCTCACCGACATCGCCGCCGAGTTCGGCACGCCCGTCTTTGTGATCGACGAGGACGACTTCCGGTCGCGCTGCCGCGAGATCGCCGCGGCGTTCGGCGGCGGTGAATACGTGCGCTACGCGGCCAAGGCGTTCCTGTGCACCGAGGTGGCGCGCTGGGTCGACGAAGAAGGCTTGTCGCTCGACGTGGCCAGCGGCGGTGAGCTGGCCGTTGCGCTGCACGCCAACTTCCCGGCCGAGCGAATCGCGTTGCACGGAAACAACAAATCCATCGATGAGCTGACCGCCGCCGTCAAAGCCGGGATCGGCCACGTGGTGCTGGACTCGATGACCGAGATCGAACGCCTCGACGAGATCGCCGGTGCGGCCGGTGTCGTCCAGGACGTACTCGTACGGGTCACCGTCGGAGTCGAAGCCCACACCCACGAGTTCATCTCCACCGCGCACGAGGACCAGAAGTTCGGGTTGTCGTTGGCAAGTGGTGCGGCCATGGCCGCGGTGCGGCGCGTATTTGCATCCGACCATCTGCGCCTCGTCGGCCTGCACAGCCATATCGGTTCGCAGATCTTCGACGTCGATGGCTTCGAGCTGGCCGCGCACCGCGTGATCGGCCTGCTGCGCGACGTCGTCGCGGAGTTCGGGGTCGACAAGACGTCGCAGATCTCGACCGTCGACCTCGGCGGCGGCCTTGGCATCTCGTATCTGCCACACGACGATCCGCCGCCGGTGCAAGACCTGGCCGCCAAGCTCGGCGCAATTGTCCGCAGCGAATCCGCCGCGGTTGGCCTGCCCACGCCCCGACTCGTGGTGGAACCCGGTCGAGCGATCGCGGGCCCCGGCACCATCACCCTGTATCAGGTCGGCACCGTCAAGGATGTGGCCATCAGCCCCACCGCGAACCGCCGCTACGTCAGCGTCGACGGTGGGATGAGCGACAACATCCGTACGGCGCTGTACGGCGCCGAATACGACGTCCGACTACTGTCCCGCACGAGCAACGCATCGCCCGCGCTGTCACGCGTCGTCGGGAAGCATTGTGAGAGCGGCGATATCGTCGTACGGGACACCTGGCTGCCCGACGACGTCACACCCGGCGACCTGCTGGGCGTGGCCGCCACGGGCGCATACTGCTACTCCATGTCGAGCCGTTACAACTTGGTCGGCCGCCCCGCTGTGGTGGCCGTGCGCGACGGGCGGGCCCGCCTGATTCTGCGCCGGGAGACGGTCGACGATCTGCTCAGTCTGGAAGTGAGGTAAATCGTGAACGGTGACGAAAAGCCCATCGGCGTAGCCGTGTTGGGGCTCGGCAACGTCGGCAGTGAAGTGGTCCGCATCATCGAGGAGAGCGCCAGCGATCTCACCGCCCGCATCGGGGCGCCGCTGGTGTTGCGTGGTGTCGGAGTGCGTCGGGTGGCCGACGACCGTGGCGTGCCGGTCGAGCTGCTCACAGACAATGTCGAAGAACTGGTGTCCCGCGACGACGTCGACATGGTCGTCGAACTGATGGGGCCGGTAGAACCCGCCCGCAAGGCGATTCTGGCCGCGCTGGAGCAAGGCAAGTCGGTCGTTACCGCCAACAAGGCGCTGATGGCGGTGTCGACGGGCGAACTGGCGCAGGCCGCCGAGCATGCCCACGTCGACCTCTATTTCGAGGCAGCCGTGGCCGGTGCGATCCCCGTCATCCGCCCGCTCACGCAGTCGCTGGCGGGCGACACGGTGCTGCGGGTCGCCGGAATCGTCAACGGCACCACCAACTACATCCTCTCCGAGATGGACAGCACCGGTGCCGACTACGCCAGTGCCCTCGCCGACGCCAGCGCCCTGGGCTATGCAGAGGCCGATCCGACCGCTGACGTCGAGGGCTACGACGCGGCGGCCAAGGCCGCGATCCTGGCCTCGATCGCGTTCCACACGCGCGTGACAGCCGACGACGTCTACCGTGAGGGCATCACCAAGGTGACGGCCGCCGACTTCGCCTCGGCGCGCGCACTGGGCTGCACGATCAAGCTGCTGGCCATTTGCGAACGCCTCACCACCGACGAAGGGCAGCAACGGGTTTCGGCACGCGTCTATCCGGCGCTGGTGCCGCTGAATCATCCGCTGGCCGCCGTCAACGGTGCCTTCAATGCCGTCGTTGTCGAGGCGGAGGCCGCCGGTCGGCTGATGTTCTACGGCCAGGGTGCAGGCGGCGCACCGACCGCATCGGCGGTGATGGGCGATCTGGTGATGGCCGCCCGTAACCGCGTGCAGGGCGGCCGCGGACCGCGCGAGTCGAAGTACGCCAAGCTGCCGATCTCGCCGATCGGGTTCATCCCCACTCGCTACTACGTCAACATGAACGTCGCCGACCGGCCCGGCGTGTTGTCTGCTGTCGCAGCCGAATTCGGCAAGCGCGAGGTCAGCATCGCCGAGGTCCGCCAGGAGGGCATGGTTGACGAGGGTGGTCAACGCTGCGGTGCGCGCATCGTCGTCGTGACGCACCAGGCCACCGACGCCGCGTTGTCGGAAACCGTTGCGGCGCTGGCCGACCTCGACGTGGTGCAGAGCATCAACAGCGTGCTCCGCATGGAAGGAACCAGCGAATGAGCGATGAGCCGCTGCCGCGAAGAGCAGTGAGCACGGCCCCGCCCAAGACCGTTCACCAGCCCTGGCCGGGGCTGATCGCCGCGTACCGCGACCGGCTGCCGGTCGAGGACGACTGGACCGCGATCACGCTACTCGAGGGCGGCACCCCGCTGGTTCCGGCGCCGCGGTTGTCCGAATACACCGGGTGCACAGTGCATCTCAAGGTCGAGGGGCTCAACCCGACGGGCTCGTTCAAGGACCGCGGCATGACCATGGCCGTCACCGAGGCCGTGGCCCGGGGTCAGCGGGCCGTGCTGTGCGCGTCGACCGGCAACACGTCGGCGTCGGCGGCCGCGTACGCGGCGCGGGCCGGCATCACCTGTGCGGTGCTGGTGCCGCAGGGCAAGATCGCGATGGGCAAGCTCGCGCAGGCGGTCATGCACGGCGCGAAGATCATCCAGATCGACGGCAATTTCGACGACTGCCTGGAGCTGGCCCGCAAGCTCACCGCCGACTTCCCGACCATCTCGCTGGTCAACTCCGTCAACCCGTTCCGCATCGAAGGCCAGAAGACCGCGGCGTTCGAGATCGTCGACGCGCTCGGCACCGCACCCGAAGTGCACGCGCTGCCCGTCGGCAACGCGGGCAACATCACCGCCTATTGGAAGGGCTATACCGAGTACCACCGTGACGGGCTGTCCGACCGGCTTCCCCGCATGTTGGGTACCCAGGCCGCGGGTGCCGCGCCGCTGGTGCTCGGCGAGCCGGTATCCGAGCCCGAGACCATCGCCACCGCGATTCGGATCGGCTCACCGGCGTCGTGGACGTCGGCGGTCGAGGCGCAACAGCAGTCCAACGGCCGTTTCCTTGCCGCCACCGACGACGAGATCCTCGCCGCGTATCACCTGGTGGCGCGGACGGAAGGCGTGTTCGTCGAGCCGGCGTCTGCGGCCAGCATCGCCGGCCTGCTCAAGTCGATCGAGGATGGTTGGGTGGCGCAGGGGATCGACGGTGGTGTGCACGGTGACCGGCAACGGCCTCAAGGACCCCGACACCGCCCTGAAGGGCATGCCCGCCGTCACTCCCGTGCCGGTTGATCCCGTGGCCGTGGTCGCGAAGCTGGGGTTGGTTTAGTCCGCGCACGTGAGGAGCAGGAGAGTTCGGGTGACGCAGACTCTGCCGGCCGGGCTGACGGCGACCGCCGTCGTGGCGGCATCGAGCGCCAATCTCGGACCCGGTTTCGACAGTCTGGGCTTGGCGCTGAGCCTTTACGACGAAATCGTGGTCGAGACAACCGAATCCGGCCTCACGATCGAGGTGGAAGGGGAAGGCGCCGGCCAGGTGCCCCTGGATTCGACGCACTTGGTGGTGCGGGCCATCGAACATGGAATGCAGGCTACGGGCGTCACCGCATCCGGTCTGAACGTCCGCTGTCGCAACGACATTCCGCATTCCCGCGGGTTGGGTTCGTCGGCCGCGGCGGTCGTCGGCGGCCTCGCCGTCGTCAACGGCCTTGTGACGCAAGCGGGCTCGACGCCGCTCACCGAATCAGAACTGATCCAGCTGTCGTCGGAGTTCGAGGGACATCCGGACAACGCATCGGCCGCCGTCCTGGGTGGCGCGGTGGTGTCATGGACGGAGCATGAGGGTGTGTTGCCACGCTATGCGGCGGCGCCGTTGCGGCTGCACCCCGACATCCACCTGTTTCCCGCGATTCCCGACGAGCGCTCGTCGACGGCCGTGACGCGCGTGCTGCTTCCCGACGAGGTCAGCCACACCGATGCCCGGTTCAATGTGAGCCGCGCGGCACTGCTCGTGCTGGCGCTGACCGACCGGCCCGATCTACTGATGGAAGCGACGGAGGACGTCCTGCACCAGCCGCAGCGTGCAGCCGCCATGCCGGCATCGGCGGAATACCTGCGGATACTGCGGTGTTGTGGAGTTGCGGCGGTGTTGTCCGGGGCTGGCCCCGCGGTCATTGCACTGAGTCTGCTGCCAGAACTGCCTCCAGAGACAGTGGAGTACGGCACCGCCAACGGGTTCACCGTCAGCAAGATGGCCGTTGGTGAAGGCGTCCGATGGACGTCAGGCGTGGCCGTTCGGAGTTAGTTACGGATCACATGAGTCACACGCGAATCAGGGTGTTTCTTGCTTCTGGCTCCGAAGCGGGTTATTCTCGCTGTCGTCCAGCAATCGCGGCGTCTCTGCCTGCGCCGACACTAGGACGACCACTTCCCTATTTAGGTGTTCAATCTTGTGGACTGACGGTTCGCCGCATACCGGCGAATCCCGGCGATCACCGTTGCAGAGGCAATGGTGGGACCTCCGCATTCAGCGCATCAGCTGAGTGCCCCGGACCCTCGCGTCGACTCGACCAGCGGGGGATCAGAAAGGAAATCCGTGACTGAAACGGACCTCATCACGGCTGGTGACAGCAGCGAAAATGTCGAGCTGCCGCAAACCCAAACCGTGAATTCAGATATTTCATCTTCCCCAGATCGCTCGGAAACAGACGCGACAAACGGCACGTCCACCGCGGAAACCGCGCCCACGGCCGACGTCGCGTCCGGCGATCGCCCCGCGTCCCTGTCGACGATGGTGCTCCCTGAACTGCGCGCGCTGGCCAAGGAGGTCGGCGTCGAGGGTGCGTCCGGAATGCGCAAGAGCGAACTCATCGCCGCCATCCGCGAACGCCGCGGCGACTCCAACGGCCGTGCGCACACTTCGGCCGCCAGCGACGCGACCGACACCGCTGAGCCTGCGGTCGATACCGCGACCGAGGCCGGCGCGAGCGAGCAGGCCACCGAGGAGCGGGCACCGCAGCGCCGCGAGCGTCGCGGCGCCTCTCGCGGGGCAGGCACGCGGGGCAGCTCGGACGAGAACAAGCCCGAATCCGACCAGCAGAACAAGGCCGGCACCGAAGCTGAGCAGGCCCCGAAGCGGGACACCAAGTCCGACGGCGGCGACCAGCAAGGCGATCAGGGCGGTCAGAACCGTGGCTCGAACGCCGATGACGACGGCGAGGGCCGTGGCGGCCGCCGCGGCCGCCGCTTCCGTGACCGCAGGCGTCGCGAGCGCGGCGGCGGTGACGGCGGCAACGCCGACACCGAGCTGCGTGAGGACGACGTCGTTCAGCCAGTCGCGGGCATCCTCGACGTGCTCGACAACTACGCGTTCGTCCGCACCTCCGGCTACCTTGCCGGCCCCAACGACGTCTACGTGTCGATGAACATGGTGCGCAAGAACGGCCTGCGCCGCGGCGACGCGGTGACCGGCGCCGTGCGCGTGCCCAAGGACGGCGAGCAGCCCAACCAGCGGCAGAAGTTCAACCCGCTGGTCCGGCTGGACACCGTCAACGGCAAGCCCGTCGACGACGCCAAGAAGCGGCCCGAGTTCACCAAGCTGACCCCGCTGTACCCGAACCAGCGGCTGCGCCTGGAGACCACCAGCGAGCGGCTGACCACCCGCGTCATCGACCTGATCATGCCGATCGGCAAGGGTCAGCGCGCACTGATCGTGTCGCCGCCGAAGGCCGGTAAGACCACGATCCTGCAGGACATTGCCAACGCGATCACCCGTAACAATCCGGAATGCCACCTGATGGTCGTGCTCGTCGACGAGCGCCCTGAAGAGGTCACCGACATGCAGCGTTCGGTCAAGGGTGAGGTCATCGCCTCGACCTTCGACCGTCCGCCGTCAGACCACACGCAGGCCGCCGAGCTTGCAATCGAACGGGCCAAGCGCCTGGTCGAACAGGGCATGGACGTCGTCGTGCTGCTCGACTCGATCACCCGCCTCGGCCGCGCGTACAACAATGCGTCGCCGGCATCCGGCCGCATCCTCTCCGGTGGTGTGGACTCCACCGCGCTCTATCCGCCCAAGCGGTTCCTCGGCGCGGCCCGCAACATCGAGGAAGGCGGCTCGCTGACGATCATCGCCACTGCCATGGTGGAGACAGGTTCGACCGGCGACACGGTGATCTTCGAGGAGTTCAAGGGCACCGGCAACGCCGAGCTCAAGCTCGACCGCAAGATCGCCGAGCGGCGGGTCTTCCCGGCTGTCGACGTCAACCCGTCCGGCACCCGTAAGGACGAGCTGCTGCTCTCTCCGGACGAGTTCGCGGTCGTGCACAAGCTGCGCCGCGTGCTTTCGGGCCTCGATCCGCATCAGGCCATCGACCTGCTGATGAGCCAGCTGCGCAAGACCAAGAACAACTACGAGTTCCTGGTGCAGGTCTCCAAGACCACCCCGGGCTCGATGGACGCCGACTGACTCGTCTGGTCACCGTCGCCCTCGAAGCGTCAAGGCACTAGGACAATTCGCGTGCCCGACGGCTCTGTGGCGGTCCACAGTTCCTCGACGTCGCTCAGCGGACGCGCCTGTGCATCCATCTGCAGCGAGCCGTCAGCGACCAGCTCGAAGAGCTTCGGTAGAAGCTCAGACCCGACGCGAGCCTGCGCCTCGGCCGGCACACTGCCGATTCCCAGCCCGAGCAGCTCGATCCCGGCGCTGCGCAGGATGCCTGCGGGCAGGTTGATGGTCGGCCCTGCCATGGAGCCGACCTGGACGTAGCGCATCGCGTGGAATGTCGCTGCCAGGTGATAGCCGCCGAGCCCAGCGAGCACCTGTTCGGCGGGCGAGCCCCACAGGTAGTCGAGGACGACGTCGATGGGGTGTGAATTATGTTCGACCGCAACGCGTTCGGCAAGGTCGTCGGTGCCGAGCGAGATCACGTGGTCGGCGCACACCGTGCGCAGCCAGTCGAGCCGCGCGGCGTTCCGGCCGGCGACGACGACTCGTCCCGCCCCGAACTGCACTTTGGCCAGCTGTACCGCCAGTGCGCCAGTGACGCCGGTGGCGCCGAGAATCAGCACATTTTGGCCGGGCTGTACCCGCGCCGCGTACTCCAGCGAAAACCAGGCGGACAGACCGGGGTTCGGCACCGCCGCGCCGAGGACCGGATCGACTCCTGCAGGCAAGTCCACCACCCGCTCCGGGTCGATCAAGGCGCGCTCGGCCATCATCCCGTAGGGAGGGATGGCGCCGGTGTAGACGAGTCGGCCATCGGCCAGTCTGGCCACCCCGTCGACGCCGGCGACGCTGGGCAGACGCAAGGAAGCACTGCCGTAGTGGGTGCCCGAGACCAACCCGCGGTCGAGGTTCTTCAGCGACGCCGCTTCGACAGTGGCGACCGCCAACCCGTTCTGCGGCCGTGGGTCGTCGAAGTCGGTGTACGCGGGTGCCCGGCCCAGGGTATTGACGACGGCGGCTTTCATCTCGGCTCCTTTATGTCGATGTTTCCACAGAAATAGTTTCTTGAGAAACCATATGGCCGCTGCGTACCGCCGTGACAAGATGGTTTCCGTGAAAACCAAGACGGATGCGGTGGGGGAGATCGGTCGCCTTCTGGGCGCGCTGTCTGACAAGTTCGACACCGATGGCGACGCCGAACGCGACTACATGGCCGAACACCTGCCCGCGCACCTGAAACCCGCGGCGCGCGAAGTGCCGACGCGCGGAATGCACCTGCTCGCGGCCATCGCGGAGGGATCGGTCAATATCGTCGGGCTGGCCGCGCAATCCGGTCAACTCAAGGGGACCGTCTCCAAACATGTGCAGCGGCTCGTCGACGCCGGCCTGGTCGAGCGCAGTCCAGTCCCCGGCAACCGTAAGGAGATCCGGCTCGGTCTCACCCCGGACGGTGAGCTGGTGGCACGGGTGCACCGCCAGATGCACGACGAGATGGATAGTGGGCTACGGGAATTTCTGTTGCGCTACAGCGGCGCCGAGTTGGCCACGGTCAGTAAGATCCTCTCCGACCTGCTGCGAACCGAGAAACGGGGAGTGCGATTGGTCTTGCCCGACGCGCATCGCATCGACCAGCGCTGATCACATCGCTTCCTGTCCCTGCCGTAGACCCGGCATGACATACCGGCGTAGGTACCGCACGACGGCGTTGGAATCGTCGGCGTCGAGGGTTTCGCCGGGCACGGTGGCGATGCTGATCAACGTCCGCGCCACCCACTCCGACGCTTCGGCGATGTCGGTCTCGGGATGGACTTCGCCGCGTTCACGCGCCGCCACCAGGTAGCGCGTCCAGAAGTCGGCCAGATCGGGCACCAGTCCCTGCACGCCCGCGCCGGCACACGCCGCGAACTCCTCGGGCTCTTCCATCCGCAGCTTCATCAGCAGCGCGCCGGGATCGTCGTATGCTGCGCGGCCGTGGCGGATGCCCGCCGCGATCTGTCGATCGAGGCCCTCGACCTGTTCGAGCATCGCGTGCGCCTCGGACCAGTACGTGTCGTTGAGGCGCACGATCGCGGCGCCCAGCAGTGACGCCTTGTCGGGGAAATGCCGGTACAGCCAGCCTCGTGACACTCCGGCGACCTCGGCCACCTCGGACACCGTCGTCGACCGAATTCCTCTGGCACGCAAGCAGACTTCCGCGGCGTCAATCAGCCGATCGCGGACGTTCTTGGTGGCGGTACCGCTCGTCACCAGAGCATTGTGCCATGATAGACACTCTTGCAGATCTGTTCACCGCGTCGCGCGGGGCATTATGTGCGGAATAGCCGCCGCCTGGCACGCGTTTAGGCTGCTGGCGGTTGAGCTGGCATAATGGACCGTCGAACCTCGGTTCCGGTTCACGCCGATACCTCCACTTCGGGGAGGGGCGACCCGGGGCCCACGATTGAAGAGGAAACCATGAAATCGGGTATTCACCCTGACTACGTCGAGACGACGGTGCACTGCGGCTGTGGCAACACGTTCACCACGCGCAGCACGAAGAAGAGTGGACAGATCGTCGTCGAGGTCTGCTCGCAGTGCCACCCGTTCTACACCGGCAAGCAGAAGATCCTCGACAGCGGCGGCCGCGTGGCCCGCTTCGAGAAGCGCTACGGCAAGCGCAAGGCTGCTGCAGCCGACAAATAGCTGGCTTCCCGACGCCCGATCTGACGCGCGAGCGCAGGCCGGGCGTCGGTTTGCGTTTAGCGAACAAAACAGGCGGGGTGCGTTTCGGGGAAGGAGGGCGACATGACGGACATCGCGCCGGCGATTGATGCGTTGCTGACCGAGCATGCCGACCTCGAGCGTCAGCTCGCCGACCCGAATCTGCACGGCGACCCGGCGGCGTCCCGCAAAGTGGGCCGACGGTTCGCGCAGGTATCGCCGATCGTCGCGACCTACCGCAAGCTCGAAGCCGCCCGCGGCGACCTCGAAGCCGCGAAAGAACTCGCCGCCGACGACGAATCGTTCGCCGCCGAGATCCCCGAGCTCGAGTCCACGGTCGAAGAGTTGGACACCCAGCTGACCGACCTGCTGGCACCGCGTGACCCGCACGACGCCGACGACATCGTGCTCGAGGTGAAGTCGGGGGAGGGCGGCGAGGAGTCCGCGTTGTTCGCCGCCGACCTGGCCCGAATGTACATTCGCTACGCCGAGCGGCATGGCTGGACCGTCACCATGCTCGACGAAACCACCTCGGATCTCGGCGGCTACAAAGACGCGACGCTGTCCATCAGAAGCAAGGGCGACTCCGCCGGCGGTGTCTGGTCGCGGCTGAAGTTCGAAGGCGGCGTGCACCGCGTCCAAAGGGTTCCGGTCACCGAGTCGCAGGGCCGTGTGCACACCTCTGCCGCGGGCGTGCTCGTCTATCCCGAACCCGAAGAGGTCGAGGAAGTCCAGATCGACGAGTCCGATCTGCGCATCGACGTCTACCGGTCGTCGGGCAAGGGCGGCCAGGGCGTCAACACGACCGACTCCGCGGTGCGCATCACCCACCTGCCCACCGGCATTGTCGTCACATGCCAAAACGAACGCTCGCAGCTGCAGAACAAGGCCCGCGCCCTGCAGGTGCTCGCTGCGCGACTGCAGGCACTGGCCGAAGAGCAGGCGCAGGCAGACGCTTCCGCCGACCGCGCCAGCCAGATCCGCACCGTTGACCGCAGCGAGCGCATCCGCACGTACAACTTCCCGGAGAACCGGATCGCCGATCACCGGATCAACTTCAAGGCCCACAACCTCGACCAGGTGCTCGACGGCGACCTCGACGCACTCTTCGACGCGCTCGCCGCGGCCGACAAGCAAGCCAGGCTGCAGCAGGCATGACCCGGCTCCGCCACGTGATCGACGCCGCCGAGGTGGCGCTGGCCGAGGCGGGAGTCGGGTCGCCGCGCACCGACGCCGAACTGCTCGCGGCCCACGCAGCGGACACCGACCGTGGTCGGCTGGCCATCACCGACGCGAACCCCGATTTCTTCGACCGCTACGACGGGCTCGTCGCCCAGCGCGCGAAGCGGGTGCCGCTGCAACACCTCACCGGTATAGCGGCGTTCGGTCCGGTGACCGTGCATGTCGGCCCCGGCGTGTTCATCCCGCGGCCGGAGACGGAGTCGCTTCTGGAATGGGCTGTGGCGCAAGAGTTGTCGCCGCGCGCGGTCATCGTAGATCTGTGCACGGGCTCCGGTGCACTCGCGCTGGCGCTGTCCAAGAACTGGCCCGACGCCCGCGTCATAGCCGTTGACGACTCCGACGACGCGCTTGCCTACGCCCGACGAAACACCGCCGGAACGCCCGTCGAACTCATTCAAGCCGACGTCACCTCGGCGAATCTGCTCGCAGAGCTCGACGGCCAGGTGGACCTCGTCGTGGCCAACCCGCCGTACATTCCCGACGGCGCGGCACTGGAACCCGAAGTGGTCGAACATGATCCGCCGCACGCACTGTTCGGAGGGCCGGACGGGATGGCGGTCATCGATCGCATTGTTGAGCTGGCCGCGCGGCTGCTGCATGCCGGCGGCCGCTGTGCCGTCGAGCACGACGACACCACATCGGCACGCACGGTCGAAGCGTTCACCTGTACAGAGCGATTCGTCCACGTCAGGGCACGACACGACCTGACCGGCCGGCCCCGGTTCGTCACCGCGGTCCGGGGCGGCTGAGAGGCTGACGCCATGACTTCCCGAAGACGAGTGCGAGTGAGGATCGCAGCGAGGGACGAGCGAGGACCGGAGCGAGTGGGAGTCGGGGCATGACTTCCCGAAGACGAGTGCGAGTGAGGATCGCAGTGAGGGACGAGCGAGGACCGGAGCGAGTGGGAGTCGAGGCATGACGGAGGTGTTCGACTGCACTGATGCCGACCAACGGGAGACGGGTATCGCGTCGGCGATCAGTGCGCTCAAGGGCGGTCGGCTTGTCGTGCTGCCCACGGACACCGTCTACGGCATCGGTGCGGATGCCTTCGACAACGCCGCCGTCGCCGCCCTGCTGTCGGCGAAGGGGCGCGGCCGCGATATGCCCGTCCCCGTGCTGGTGGGTTCGTGGCACACCATCGACGGCCTGGTGTACACGGTGCCGCACAGTGCACGCGAGCTCATCCAGGCGTTCTGGCCAGGCGCGCTGAGTCTCGTGGTGCGTCAGGCCCCGTCGCTGCAGTGGGACCTCGGCGATGCGCACGGCACGGTGATGTTGCGTATGCCTCTGCACCCGGTCGCGATCGAACTGCTGCGCGAGGTCGGGCCGATGGCCGTGTCGAGCGCGAACATCTCCGGGCGTCCCGCGGCGGTCACCGTCGACGATGCTCGCAATCAACTCGGCGACCTCGTCGAGGTGTATCTCGACGGAGGACCCTCGGACCAGCAAGCGGCGTCGACGATCGTCGACCTCACCGGTGCCCATCCGCGCGTGCTCCGGCAAGGCCCGGTCACGGTGGAGGCCATCGCGAAGGTCCTCGGTGTGGAACCGGAGTCGCTCACGGGCTGATCAGGCTCGCACCCGAACACGGAGCGTGTGGAGCACCACGTCGTCGGTCGACGCCCGATACGGCATGCGCGAACCGTACGCT
>CAVYPI010000099.1:0-37858 GCA_963770125.1 uncultured Actinomycetota bacterium
CGTGCGCGGCTGCAGAAGATCGCCAACGCCACGCTGTGGCCGCGGATAGCGGGCAACTGTCACACGCACCGCCACACCGAGCAGACGATCGTCGGCGCCCGGTTCAAGGTGTCCGGCGCGCGCCGCGAGTTGACACTTCCGGCCTGGGTCCCCATGCCGGTCGCGGAGTTCGCGATCGGCCGCGCGGTCAAGCCCGCCTAATTGGCGCGAGTCCGCTCAGCCGAGCAGGGCCGGCAGCCTCTTCAACAGCCCGGGCAGGGCAACCGCGGCGGTTTCCCGCAGCGACACCGTGGCGGCGTCGGAGAGCGGTGTGCGCTCCGGGTTCACCTCGATGACCGGGGCGCCGTTGGCCAGCGCCAACTCGGGCAGCCCAGCCGCCGGATAGACGATCGACGAGGTGCCCACCACGATCACCACGCCGGCGCTCGTCACCGCGTCGACCGAGCGCTGCCACGCCTCATCGGGCAGCGCTTCGCCGAACCACACCACGTTGGGCCGGATCAACCCGCCGCACGCACACCGCGGCGGGTACACCGACGCCACGGGCTCAGGCATCGTGGGGAGCTTTCCGTGATATTCGTGTTGGCAACGGTCACAACGGAATTCGAACAAGCTGCCGTGGAGGTGGTAGACGCGCTTGCTGCCTGCACGCTCATGCAGATTGTCGACGTTCTGGGTAACGACGTGCACATCGGCGTAGTCCTGCCAGGCCGCGACCGCCAGGTGGCCCTTGTTGGGCTGCACCGAGCCCATAATGTAGTGCCGCCACAGGTACCACGCCCAAACCTTGTCCGGGTGGTCGTGCCAGCCTTCTGCACTCGATATCTCGTAGGGATCCACCTTCGCCCACAGGCCCGTTTCGGCATCGCGGAACGTCGGCACGCCGCTCTCGGCGGAAATGCCTGCTCCGCTGAGCAACGTCACTTGCACATCACCAAAGTAGCGGGTTTGCGCAATACTGAAACACGTGGCCGAGTTGGGGGATTGGGTACGTGTCGATCAGCACGCCGCCAAGCCGCTTTTCGACCAGCTCAGGATGCAGATCATCGACGGGATCCGGGACGGCAAGTTGTCGCCGGGCTCCCGGTTGCCGACGGTCCGCGAACTGGCGGGGCAGATGAGCCTGGCGGTCAATACGGTGGCGCGTGCATATCGGGAGTTGGAGTCGGCGGGCATGCTCGAAACCCGCGGCCGCTTCGGCACTTTCGTTGCGCGGATAGATCCAGCCGATAACGCGATGGCGACGGCGGCGCATACGTATGTGTCGGCGGCGCGCGCGCTGGGGATCGACAAGGCCGAGGCGATGCGATACGTCGATGTGGCGTTCGGCTGACTAGCCGAACTCGAGCAGCGTCAGCATCGGCCGGACTGGATCCAGCGTCGGCAGCCGTTGCGCCGTCCAGATCAGTGCGTTGAGTACTTTGCCGCGGCGCGCGGGCATCGGCAGATCATGCACGGCCCGGATGCCCGGCACTGTGTTGACCAGGTTTGCGGCGTCTGAAACGGACAGGGTGAACGGCATGGGTGGGATCCGGTAGCGCAGCGACGCGCGCATACCGCGGCGGGCCCAGCACGCGAACAATGCCGGCGGCAGGTCGAACATCATCTGCCCACCGGGAAAGCGTGCGGCGCACTCGGCGATCAGGCGCAGTGCTTCATGGGGCTCCAGGTACATCAGCAGCCCCTCGGTGGTGATGAACACACCGTGCTCGGTCTCGACCTGGTCCATCCAGCTAAATTCGAGCGCCGACTGGGCGCACATCCGCACCCGCTCCGTGGCAGGCAGGAGCTTGCGGCGCAGTTCGATCATCGGCGGGAGATCGACTGTGAGCCATTGGAATTGGTCACCGACACCTGCGGCGTCGAGGCGGTAGAAACTGGTCTGCAGTCCTTCGGCAAGCGCGACCACGGTGGCCCTGGGATGGTCGACGAGATAGCGGCGGGTGTTCCTGTCGTAGGCCACGGCTCGCACCGCCATGTCCTGACGGCGGGAAAAGCCGAACTTCGCGAAGTCGTAGTCGATGGAATCGGCCAGCTGGATCGCCATCGGGTCGTCGATGATCGAATCCGGCCTGCGCGCCTCGTTCGCCCGCACCTGCAGGGTCAGCAACGCGGTCTCGGAGACGCCGGTCAACACCGTGCCATCGGCCTTGGCCGTCGGCGGGCAGCTCATCCAAGAACCTTGTCGACAGTGCGCAGATTGCGGGTTGTGGTCGAGGACTTGTAGCGCTTCTTGCCCATGGTCTTCCCGATCGTGGTGTCCAGCGTGGCGGTCCTGGGCACCTGCCAGTAGATGACACCCTTACCGCGTTTGATCTGCTCGTCGGGCCCGGCCTCCTTGGCGAGCGCGGCGAGTTCGTCGAGCACCTTTTCGTCGGTGACGAACGTGACGTAGGAGTGATGGCCCTCGACCTCGCGCTCGAACGGGAAGCTTTCGGAAATGGCACGCACGGTCTCTACGTCGTAGGCAAGTACCCAGGCGTCGTAACCGAACGCGTCACGCAACGCCGTTTCGGCCTTCTTCCTGACGGCCTCCACCCCGGAACGGCTCTCCAGTACGACGTTGCCGCTGGCCAAAATTGTTCGCACGTTTGTGAATCCGGCTTCTTCGAACGCCCTGGCCACCTCGGCCATCTTGAGGTTGACGCCGCCGACGTTGACGCCGCGCAGGAAAGCTGCGTATTGGGTCATGTCGTTCATCTTAGAGGCCGACGTGGGTCGAAATGTCTTGTGTTTGTTTGCCAAACCATGCATCGGCGAGCGAAATAGTGACCGTCCCTCGCGCCATCGGAAGGCAAGGGGGAGGCCTGCCATGGTACAGCTAACTGATTCGAATTCGCGGAACATGGGTGCTGACCGGGATGTATTTGGCCGGAACGCCGGATCAAGTCATCGGGCAGGTAGCCGTGTGGCGCGACCAAGGCTTGCGCCATGTCATCATGCGCGGGCTGAAGAAGTTGTGACCGTCATCGATCGCGGTCATGAGCGGATCGGACAGACGTAGGCTGCCGATATGGGACGCCAAGTATTCGACGACAAGCTGTTGGCACTGCTCAGTGGGAACTCACTGGGCGTGCTGGCCACCATCAAGAGCGACGGCAGGCCGCAGTTGTCGAATGTGTCCTACTACTTCGACAAGCGCAGCCTCACCATCCAGGTCTCGATAACCGAGCCGCGGGCCAAGACCCGCAACCTGCGTCGTGACCCGCGGGCATCGATTCATGTCAGCTCTGACGACGGCTGGGCTTACGCCGTCGCCGAGGGCGAAGCTGTCCTGACTCCACCGGCCGCCGCTCCGGACGACGACACCGTCGAGGCCCTGATTGCGCTGTATCGCAATATCGCCGGTGAGCACCCTGATTGGAACGATTATCGGCGCGCGATGGTCGACGACCGCCGGGTGGTGCTGACGCTTCCGATCGCGCACGTGTACGGGATGCCACCGGGCAGGCGGTAAACGACACGACGGCCGTGGGTCGACCGCGCTACGCTGCCGTCATGGCTGATGCACCGGAAGACGACACCAAACGCAAGTTCCGGGAGGCGCTGGAGCGGAAGAAGGCCAAGGCAGCGGGCGGGTCCGACCACAAAGACGGGGGAGCCAAGCAGCCGCGGGCGCACGGTCCGCTCGAGAGCCGCCGGGAGTTCCGCCGCAAGAGCGGTTAGTCCGTGACACCCGAGTTCCTGCTGACGACGCTGATCGTGGTGGCCACGCCGGGTGCCGGCGTGCTGCACACCGTCGCCGCCGGGATTTCGCGTGGCTGGCGGGCCAGCCTGCTGGCAGCGTTCGCCTGCACGCTCGGGATCGTGCCACACATCATCGCCGCGGTGACGGGCCTGGCGGCCATTATGCACGCCAGCGCGGTGGCGTTCTCCGTCATCAAGTTGCTGGGCGTCGCATACCTTCTTTATTTGGCGTGGAAGACATTTCGCGATAAATCGGTATTCGAGGTGCAGGCAGGTCCGGCGAAGGTGTCACCGTGGCGGGTGATCATGTCGGGTGTTCTGGTCAACACCCTGAACCCGAAGCTCACCATCTTCTTCTTCGCGTTCCTGCCGCAGTTCGTCGCGCCCGACCGCGACGGTGCGGTGCTGCTGATGGTGTGGCTGAGCGCGATCTTCATGGCGGTGACGCTGGCGGTGTTCAGCGTCTACGGCGTGTTCGCTGCGGCGGTCCGACGCGAAGTGATCTCCCGGCCGAGGGTCGTGGCTTGGATGCGGCGTAGCTTCGCCGCGACCTACGTCATCCTGGCCGGCAGGCTCGCTGCGCAGACCCGCTGAGGGTCGCTGGCCAGGCTGCGGCCGCCCGGCCGCGCGATAAAGCCGCCATCCCACAGTGGCAGCGGGTTGTTCTCCAGCGGGCGCAGCGCATTCGCACTCGCTGCGCCGTCGGGTGTTCATCGTCGCCGTCGCCGCTCGGGGCATCGGCAAGGGAATCGCGGCGAGTAGGTGCTTTCATGGGCCGCCGTCACGCTGTGCCTCGATACATCTCATATGTGCTGCGAGCGCCGCCAGGCAGCTCGATGAATTCGACCGCGGTGCCATCCGGATCCTTGACGAAGAACATTCGTATACCACCGATTTCGAAGGGCATCTGGTCCGGCTCATACCCGGCTTCGGTGATCCGGCGGTAGGTCTCGTTGAGATCGGTCACCGATAGTGAGATGTTCTGGATGCCGACGACGCCGCGGCGCGTGGGGGCCGGTTTCGATCCGCCAAGCGACAGCAGCTCGATCATCAGCCCACCGATCAGGCCGCCGACGACTCGGCCCTCCTGCTTGCGGGAGGCGTGCAGCACCGCGTCGAACGGCTCACCGGAGATCAACTGGTCGAAGACGAGGTCCATGCCGAGCAACCCGCGGTAGAAGGACAGGGCCTTGTCCATATCTGTGACTCCGACGACCAGGTGACAGAACCGTAGATCGCTCAACTCGCTCATCGGTAGTCCTAGTCCACGCTCGTCGGCGCGTCGGAGGCCCTCACCAACTTGACGTCCGGTCGGGCCGGGACCTCGTCGGCAAGGAACCACCTGAACGCGAGATTCCCACGCGGATAGTCCAGTGTGGTCAGGGAATTCGGGTGCGCCGTCATTCCACGGGAGACGACGATCGTGACGGAACCGTCGGCATTGGGCACCGCGCTGTGGCCGTTCACAGAGCTGCGCGCGTCGTCGACGTTGTGCGTGGCCATGAACTGGTTCCACACCACCAGGTTCCAGAACCTGCACGCGGGCGGCCGGTGCGTGATCACCAGCGCCTCGTCATCCTCGAGCACGAAACTGCCGTAGGCATAGCAAGCGTCCCGTGCGGACCAGCCGAAGTTGGCGTCAGGAACCTGGTAGGGGTCGGCGAATTGGTTTGCAACTTGCGCGATCTCGTGCCCGAGCTTGTGTGCGTCGTCGACGCGCACCCCGACCGCGAGCGGAATGATCGCGAACATGGTGCGCAGCCAGGCACCACTGGCCCGAAGGGCCGTTGCGGTTTCGGCGTCCCCGTGCCGCACCGGCTCGGGCTCGTCGAGCGCCTCGATGAGCCAGCTGACGGGTCGGCCGGTGAGCGGATCGGCCTGGTAATCGCGGGTCACCAGCACCGCGGCGTCAGGCGTCGGCCCCAGTTCGAAGGAGAAGTTGCCCGCTTCGTCGATATCGAGATCGTCGTCGCGCACGATCGCCACGATCCGGTCGGACCAGGTGCCGGGCGACGGTTCGTTGTATGCGGTCACCGAGAAGTACACGCTGTCGCCCTTGTTGCCGCTGACGCGGTAGCGGCGCTTCGGATCCACCGGGCACATGTGGTAATAGGCGTCGGTGTTGTCGCCGCCCCATCGCCGGTCACGTCGGAACGGCGTGTTGACCTCCACGAACATCGGCCGGCTGGGCTCGGCGAAAAGGTAGGTGTCCAACGCCACGCCCAGTGTCGTCGCGACCATGCGGTAACCGTCGGCGATGTGCCGGTCGTCGGATACCGCCCGGTCACCCTCGAGGAAGGAACGGTCAAGGCCGCCAAGGGTTTCGAGCAGTTCGCGCCACGCGGCGGTCGATTCGTGTTCCGGAGTCGCTCGGGCGGCGACTGGGGGCACCTCCCGCGTGCGGGGGACGAACTCCGTCATGCGCTGATTCCTCTCAATATCAGGGTGGCCGTGTGCTCGACCCAGGTCTCGTCGAGTGTCGCGCCGCGGGTGAGCAGTGCCAGGAAGGTGATGCCTGCGAGCACCTCGGTCAGCTCCGTCGCGGTGACGCCGGGCCGAACCTCATTGCGCGCCAAGGCTTTGTTCAGGCGTTCAGTCAGGCCGCGCGACAGGATGTCGCCGAACCGCTGGAGCAATACGGCGTGCAAGGTCAGGTCCGCGGCCATCTCGCCAACGAGTCCGGGCAGCGCCGCCCGTGCGGCCGGGGTAGTCAGCACCGTGACCGTGCGGCGCACCATCTCGTGCACATCGCCGGCCAGCGACCCGGTGTCGGGCAGCTCCGTCCCGCTGTCGATCGGGAACACCGCCTCGTGCACGAGGTGTGCCTTGCTCGGCCAGCGCCGGTAGATCGCGGGCTTGCTCGTATGAGCCCGGCGGGCGATGGCATCGACCGAGAGCTCGGCGTAGCCGGTCTCGCTTAGCAGTTCGACCGTCGATCGGAGTACCGCGCTGTCGATGCGCGGATCGCGGGGTCGGCCAAGGTCTGTTGTCATTACGAAACTCACAGTAACATAAGTCGCCATGACGCAAGCCACACCAGATCTGGTCCAGCTCGACGACCTCGCCGAGCCCCAGTTCAGCCCCGATGCCCAGCAGCTCCGCGACATGATGGCCACGCTGGCCGCCGACTGCCCGCTCGACGCGGATGCGTTGCACGCCAGAGCGATTGCGGACACGGGGCTCGACGACTTCGGGTCCGACGACTACCGGGAACGACTCGACGTCTATCTCGCGGCGCTGCACGAGATCGACGCCATGCACGCGCCGGGAATCGTGAACTTCTTCGGGCAGCTGTCGCAGTGGCTGAAGAACCGGCTACTGCTGACCGACTTGTTGACGCGCCACCCTGAGGTCCGCGACATCGAACTACTGCCACCGGTGGTGATAGCGGGACTGCCGCGCACGGGCACCACCCATCTGCACAATCTGCTCGGTGCGGCGCCGAGCTTCCGCACATTGCCGTACTGGGAGAGCTTCGAACCCTTCCTCCTGCCCGCCGAGGCGGGGGTGGAGCCGGACCCGAGGGCGGCTCGCATGGACGTCGCGGTCACGGTGATGAACACCCTCATGCCTCACTTCGCTCTGATGCATGAGATGACCACCGAGCACGTCCACGAGGAAATCCAGCTATTGGCCAACGATGTCTCCACGATGTTCATGGAAACCCTCGCATACGTCCCGCGGTGGACCGACTACTACCTGGCGCACGACCAGACCTCCACCTACGAGTACCTGGCGACCCAGCTCAAGGCGCTGCAGTTCCTGCGGGGCGGCAGGCGGTGGCTGCTCAAGTCTCCTCAGCACCTCGAGCAGCTCCCGGTGCTCGAACGGGTCTTCCCCGGCGTGGCCGTCGTGTGCACGCATCGCGACCCGGTGCCGGTGGCTATTTCTATGGTCGCGATGCTCACCTACTCCGCACGAATGCATCGGTCTGTAGTGCCGGTGGAGGAGATCGCCGCCGCGTGGATCGACCGGCTCGAATTGATGCTCGCCGCGCTGGTCCGCGATCGCGGTGCCATTGCACCGGAGCGCTCGATCGACGTGCGCTTCGACGACTTCATGGCCGACGAATTCCTTGTGGCCGAACAGGTTTACGGTCTCGTCGACGAGCCCGTGACCGACGACGCACGTACCGCGATGACCGATTACCTGACAGGCCACCAGCGAGGCCGACATGGCCGGGTCGTGACGTCGTGTGAGATGTTCGGACTCAACGACGACGAGCTGCGCGAGCGCTTCGCGCCGTACGTCAGCCGATTCCTGTCGTAACAATGCTGCGGGACTGGCGCGCCTCCAGCACCAGGATCGCCGCCAGGCAGATCGTCGACAGGATCGCGACGGCGATCGCGAAAGTCACACCGGCCGTTTGCAATCCCCATCGATCGGCCGCCAGTCCCTCGCCGACCACAGGCAATGAGATCGCCACGTACGCGACGACGAAGTAGGTGGAGCTGACCTCGGCCCGGCGGTCGGCGGGTGTGCGTTCGGCGACCGCGGCCAGCCCACGGCTGAAGCTGATGCCCTGTCCGATGCCCGATACCACCGCGGCCGCGATGAGCCCGACCAACGACGAAAACTGGAGCGCCACAGCAAGAATCACCATGCCCACCACGAGTATCGCACATCCGACAGCGACGGCCCGTTGCGGGTTCATGCTGCCTGCGGCCACCTGTGCGACCGCCGAGGCCGCGAAGATCGAGCACGCGATGAGCCCGGCGACCGCATGGTTGTCGATGCCGACGACTTGGGAAAGAAACGACGGCGCAACCGCGGCGAACAGCCCGGTCACCGCGAAGCCCGCGAACGCCGCGAGGGAGGCTACGACGAACACTGCGCGCACCTCGACCGGAACGGTCAACCGCTGCACACCGATGCGCCCGGTGCGCTGCGAGGTCTCCGGCACGATCAACACCGCGATTCCCGCCAGCGCGGCCAGGACGATGTGCACGATGAAACTGAGGTGTAATGGCGCAGGCGCGTATTGGACCAGCAGACCGGCCAGCAGCGGCCCGATGCCCAGCCCGCCGATGTTGGCGACCGTCGCCACCGCCGCGGCTCTGGCGCGCCACTTCTCCGGCGCGGCCTCGATGACGGCCGCGGTGGCGGTGCCGGTGAAGATGCCCGCCGACAGCCCCGAGAAGACGCGCCCGACCAACAGCATCGGCACCGAATCGGCGACAAGGAAGACGGCCGCGCTCGCCAGTGCGAACGCCACGCCGGCCAGCAGCACGGGCCGCCTGCCGATTGCGTCGGACCACCGCCCGAACGCCAACAGCGCGAACAGCACGCCACCCGCATACGTCGCATAGATGACGGTGGTGGTCAGCACCGCAAAATGCATTTGCTGGCCGTAAAGCGCGTACATCGGCGTTGGCAACGTGGTGCCGACCATGATGGCCGCGAAGGCGTATGCCAGCAGGCCGAACGCCAGGCGTGTCGTCGTCTTGGTTTCGGGCACGTTGAAGAATAGCGATCCCGGCTGGGAGCCTTATTCCGTCACTCAGTGCGCGGCGACGACCTTCTCCGCCCCAACGCCGGTGAGCGCCCGCACCTCGAATTCGGCGTTGATCTCCGGGTCACCGCGGTCGGGTGACGTCAGCGTGCCGAGGATGCCGAAGACGAATGCCAGCGGAATCGAGACGATGCCGGGATTGGCCAGGGGGAACCAGGCGAAGTCCAGGCTCGGCAGCATCGCGGTCTTCGCTCCCGATACCGCGGGGGAGAAGACGATGAGGACGATCGTCGAGATCAGGCCGCCGTACATGCTCCACAACGCACCGCGGGTGTTGAACCGCGACCAGTACAGCGAGTACAGGATCGTCGGCAGATTGGCCGCGGCGGCCACCGCGAAGGTGAGCGCGACGAGGAACGCGATGTTCTGGCCGTTGGCCAGAATGCCAAGCCCGATGGCAAGGATGCCGAGCACCACAACCGTGATGCGTGACACCCGCACCTGCTCGTCCTCGGTCACCTGGTAGCTCTTCATCACGCTGGCATAGATGTCGTGTGCGAACGACGTTGCCGCGGTGATGGTGAGGCCTGCGACCACCGCGAGGATCGTCGCAAACGCAACGGCCGAGATGACGGCGATATGACGGACATCGTTGACCAGCGGTGACACGATACTGATGTGGACCCCAGCGGGGATGGTGGCGGCGGACTGACCGCGACGGGGCTGTTCTGTGGGTCATGTGGCGCGCAGTCAAGCCCGGCGGCCAGGTTCTGTAACGAATGCGGTGCACCGCTCACACACGCCACTCGATCGGCGGAGTACAAGCAGGTGACGGTGCTGTTCGCCGATGTTGTTCATTCGATGGACATTGCGGCAGCCGTCGGTGCGGAGCGGCTGCGCGAGATTATGACCGATCTGGTTAACCGTGCGGCAGGGGTGGTTCAACAGTACGGCGGAACGGTCGGCAGTTTCACCGGCGACGGCGTCATGGCTGTCTTCGGCGCGCCGGTGGCGTTGGAGGACCACGCTATTCGTGCCTGTCTGGCGGCCCTCGGCGTCCAGGACGAGGCGAAGCGGCTCGCCGTCGACGTCCAAGACCGCGACGGTGTCGAGCTGCAGTTGCGGGTGGGCTTGAACTCGGGCCAGGTGATCGCCGGTGAGATCGGTTCGGGGCCTTTCGGTTACACCACTGTTGGTGAGCAGGTGGGGATGGCGCAGCGGATGGAGTCGGTCGCTCCGCCGGGCGGGGTGATGCTGAGCGCATCGACCGCGCGACTTGTCGATGGTGCAGCGGCTCTCGGTAAGCCTGAGCTGGTTCAGATCAAGGGTGCCGATAAGCCCGTCGCGGCCCAGCGGCTGGTGGGCATGGCGGAACGGCATCGCCTCATCGAGCGTGCTGAGTCGAATCTGGTCGGTCGGCGGTGGGAGATGTTCGCCGTCGAGGACCTGTTGGACCGTGCAATCGAGGGCCATGGCGGTGTGGTCGGTGTGGTGGGGCCACCTGGCATCGGCAAGAGCCGTCTGGTGCGCGAAGTGTCTGTGATGGCGGCCACCCGTGGTGTCGAGGTGTTCACCGCCTTCTGTGAGTCGCACACCAGCCAGGTCCCGTTTTATGCCCTGGCGCGGCTGCTGCGCGCGGCCACCGGCGTCGAGGGTCTTGACCCACACGCAGCTCGCGCCCGGATGCGGGCACGGCTACCTGACGCTGATGAACTGGACTTGGTGCTCTTCGACGACTTGCTGGGGATCGCCGATCCCGATGTTGCTCTTCCTCGGATAGATCCGGATGCCCGTCGGCGGCGGTTGACCGCATTGGTAAATGCCGCCTCGTTGGCGCGTAAAACCCCGGCGGTCTATGTCGTTGAGGACGCCCACTGGATCGATGAGGTCAGCGAGTCGATGCTGGCCGACTTCTTCACCGTGATCCCGCGAACACCCTCGCTGGTGATGATCACCTACCGTCCGGAATATCGCGGCGCATTGACACAGGTGGCGGGTGCTCAAACCATAGCCCTTGCGCCGCTGAGTGATTCGGAGGCTAGGACACTGATCGGGGAGCTGGTCGGACCGGATGCCTCGGTCGGTGGGTTGGCCGACAGGATCGCCGAGAGGGCGGCAGGTAATCCGTTCTTCGCCGAGGAGATCGTGCGCGAACTGGCCGAGCGTGGTGTGCTGCGCGGACCGCGCGGTGGATACCTGTCGACCGCAGACGTTACGGAGGCGAGTGTGCCTGCCACGTTGCAGGCGACCATCGCCGCGCGCATCGATCGACTTGCGCCAGAAGCAAAACGCACATTGAGCGCGGTGGCGGTCATCGGGTCGCGGTTCAACCCGGACCTGCTGACACAGCTAGGCGTCGAATCCGTCGTCGCCGACCTGGCGGCAGCCCAGTTCATCGATCAGGTCAAGTTCACCCGCCAACCCGAGTACGTGTTCCACCACCCGCTGATCCGCGCGGTCGCCTACGAATCACAGCTCAAGTCAGATCGCGTCGAGTTGCATCGGCGCGTAGCCGCCGCGATCGAAGCCGGTGACCCGGCGTCGGTCGACGAGAATGCCGCCTTGATCGCCGAGCACCTGGAGGCCGCAGGCGAACTCCCAACCGCCTTCGGCTGGCACATGCGCGCCGGGGCGTGGTCGACCAACCGCGACATCGCAGCGGCGGTGGCGAGCTGGCGGCGGGCGCGGCAGGTAGCCGACGAGCTACCCGCCGATGATCCGGATCGGTTGTCGATGCGCATCTCGCCACGAGCCCTGTTGTGTGCAACCGCGTTTCGCGTGGGCGGTGGGGGCACCGAGACGCGCTTCGACGAACTGCGCGATCTTTGTATCGAGGCGGGTGATCTGCGGTCGTTGGCGATCGGCATGGTGGGGCTGGTGACGGCGAAGTTTCTGAGTGCAGATCGTCGGGAGGCATCGCGTCTGGCCAATGAACTCGTTCGACTGCTCGAGTCCATCGGTGATCCGACGATGACCGCCGCACTGTCGTTGGGGGCAATGGCCGCCAAGCACGAGATCGGCGAGATGGCAGAGGTTCTGCGGCTGGCCCAGATGGTTATCGACGTGGCCGATGGTGACGCCAGGAAGGGAGACCTGTTCCTCGGATCCCCGTTGAGCTTTCGCATTAGCGACGCGGGGCGTCGCCCGACTGTGTCTGGGAATTGTGGGCTGGAAGGACGACCTACACGACGCCATCGCTTTGGGCCGTGCATTCGACCCATTAACCCGCCAGGCTGTGACGTTTTACAACTACGCTCTCACGATTCCGTACGGGGCGCTGCTGCCGGTTGAGACCGCCCTTCGCGACACTCTAGAAGCATTGGAAATCGCCGAGCAGTCCGGTGACGACTGGGCCCTGTTAGGCGCTCGGGCCACCCGAGGTGTGGCGCTCATCCATCGGGGCGGCCCGGACCGGGAAGTTGGCTTCGAGTTGTTGGGAAAGACCCGCGAGCGCGGGGTGAGTGGCCGGTTCGCGTTGTTGGCTTTGCCGTTTGTCGACATTTACTTCGCACGGGAGAAGGCCCGGCTCGGCGACATCGATGGCGCTATTGAATTGGCACAGACTGTTGTTGACGGGATGTTCGACTCGGGTGGATCCATTTGGATCGCGCTGGCCACGAGTGTCTTGGCGGAGGCGCTGTTGCAACGCGGCGGTCAAGGCGATTTCGAGGATGCTCAGGCCGCGATTAACCGGTTGGCAGCGGTGCCGACTGATCCCGGTTTCGTTCTCAATGAGATCACGCTGCTGCGGTTGCGCGCACTGCTGGCGAGGGCGCACGGTAACGAGACCGGTTACCGCGACCATCGGGATCGCTACCGCACGATGGCGACGTCGCTTGGCTTCGAGGGTCACATGAACTGGGCCGAGGCGATGCCATGACGGGTGCTGCTCCTTCAGGGGTGGTGACGTTTCTGTTCACCGATATTGAGGGGTCGACCCGTCGGTGGGAGCCCGACACCGATGAGATGCGGGTCGCCCTTGCCGCCCACGATGAGGTGATGACTCCGCTGATCAAACACCAGCGATGTTGACTCGGTCGAGTCCCGCGCGATGGCGGTGCTCCAGGCCTCGGCGGAATAGGGCGTTAGCCGTTAGGCACCCTGCCCTGCGCGCCTGCCCCAGCAGGCGTGCAACAGTTCCCTGAGCACCCAGGTCGATGGGTCCGCAAAAGTGGCCACGATCCGCTCGTGCTCACGCTGCTGGACCTCGCTGGCCGCGCCCGCCAAGTGTGTTCATGACCTCCAGGGTCTCGGCAAACCACCGCCCCCAAGGGGAACCTCCACGAACCACCGCGGTGGAGGCCTCGTGTCGAATCTCCTCCAGACCGCAGCGCTCAAACAGCGCTGGCAGCTTCCGCCCGAACACCGGATCGTAGCCGCGCGAAATCCACCAGTCACCGTTGCGCCACGCGTCGTGGTAGACCTGATAACTCGGATGCGAGGGATCGACTGACCCGGGTGTGCCCCAGTCTGCGTCCTCGTCGATCAGCCAGCCACCCGGACGTAGGCACTGCGCCATCCGCGCTATCGCCTTCTCCTGGCGGCCGACGAGGTGAAACAACAACAGGCGCGAGCACACAACGTCAAACGAGCCAGGACCTAGGCGTTCAAGCGGGTCCTCGAGGATGTTGTGTTGCACCACCTCAAGGTTCGGCAGATCCAACTGTTTGAGGTAACCGACGTCGACGTCGGTGGCCACCACGTGGCCCGAAGGGCCGACCCGCTGAGCCAGCCAGACCGCCATCGACCCACGGCCCGCACCGACCTCAAGACAACGCCAGCCGGGCTGAACCATGTCCCGGCGCCGTCGTGATAGCGGGTCGAAGATCTGCTCGAGGAGCGCCAGCCGAGCGTCCTCGGCAACCTCGCGACCAGCGGCAGCGAGGCGATACCCGATATTATGTTGCTCCGCCTGCCAGCTGGCGTGCTGATCAGCTCCAACCACGTGCCCTCCCGGCCGAGTCACCGCGAAGCTGGGTTCCGAACGCTAGATGCGGTGATCGTACGCGCTGCAGTTTGCTGTCATGGCGGTTTCAAAGCTGCGCGCGACCGCAGTCAGTCAGACAGGGTCTCGTCCAGAGCTCGCCCGCAAGGGGAAAGAACGACTACCACCGCGATGGCGGCCTACGCATACGACCAAATCGACCGGGCCCGAGCAGAACTGAACGCGGTCTCGAAATAGACCTTGCGCCACTCTTAACTTGCCGGCTAGCGCGAGGTGTCCTGACTCGACGGCCAAAATATCCTCCTCCCGCCTGTCTCGAAAACGATTGAGACGTGGGAGCAGCAGTGGCGGTTATCGGATATGCGCGAGTCAGCGCCACCGATCAGAACCCGCAGCTTCCGCTCGACGCGCTTCAGGAAGCCGGGGCGAACCGCATCTACACCGACCATGGCGTGAGCGGCGCGACCGCGTCCCGACCCCATCTCGATGCCTGCCTCGACCATCTCCGCGAAGGCGACATGCTCACCGTCTGGAAGCTCGATCGACTCGGACGCAACACCCAACACGTTCTCGCGGTGGTGGACCAATTGACGTCCCGAGGGATCGGATTCCGCGGCGGCCGAGCAGTGGAAGGTCACCGGCAGCTACGACCTTTTCGACGATCCCATGGCCTCCCGCTGGTGAAACCTCTGTCGTCCGCTGTGAACGCTTCATGGGCATCATGATGCTTCAACTTGACGCTTAAGATGCCGAAGTGCGCACCACCATCAGGATCGATGACGACCTTGACCGCGAAGTGAAGGAGCGCGCCGCTACGCACACCGCACGAGTTGCCGTGGGCGCCGTTTGGGAAGCCTCCTGAGGACGACGTGTATCCGAAGTTCGGTATGGGCACCTGCCAGCTCGGGGGACGGTTCGCCGACATCGTCAAAGCGCTGAACTCCCACGAACACCAACTCGATCGCGCGGACGCCGACCTACTGGCACGTGGCCGGTCTCACCCGATGGCCGGCCCGCGTGCGACGACAACCGCGGAGCCGAACACTAGCGGGCTCCATATGCGTAGCGGGACTTGAGATGTTGCGACGCCGCATCGAACATTCACTTCCCCATCACGCTGACTCATAAACTCCAATCGGGGGAAATTCTCAGACCGAACAGGCGCTGTACTCGTGCGCCAAGCCCGGGCGCCATGCTGCCTTCTCCAAACTTGCCGTCGACACGTGGCGCGCACGCCGATCCATGCCGTCGACACGGTCCACGCCGACACACCGCGGCACGCCGCGTCTCCATCGCTCTCCTGGACTGCCAGAGGTTGAACACGGATAATAAAGATTATCTATGAGCGTGAGTGCCGTGAATCTGAGTAGGGGAGTGGCGTAAAGCGTTCCAGCCGTTCTCGATTGGAGAGTGTCGTCAAAGACCGAAAACGAGTCTTAGCGCTGCATCTACCCTGCGCATCTCATCAACGGTCAACCGGCCGGCGCTGTCACCTAGTCGACTGGGATCCACGGCGGCTGTCTGTTCCGTTAGCACGCGAGTAAGTCGTCCGTCGACTTCGACTTCGGGCCTAAAGCTTGCTGGGCGCGCCGATGTTGATGTCGGCGCGACTAGCAATGTAGACAGCGGCAGGTCATCGGATTGGACCTCTACGGCATAGCGCGCGCCGCGTTGCTCGTGCCCACGGGTGGCGCGCGGGGAGCGGAGCCGGTACACATCACCACGCACGCAATGTCTCCATATCGCGCAAGATCTGGGCTGCCTCCGCTCTGTCGTCTTCATCGGACGCAAGCGCCGCGGCTTCGGCACGTAGGCGTTCGGAAGCTTGTCGCCGAGCGGCCTCAATCAGCGCGGTCCGCACCGCTGTTGAGACGGGAGTGCCGTCCCTGGTCAGGATCTCAAGGGCCCGAGAAGCATCTTCATCAGGACGGAACGTAATAGTGTCGGCCATGGCACCAGTGTACTTACAAAATGTAAGACGCCATCTCGGAAATGCTCGCTGCTACCACATGAGCCTGCCGACCCAAAGTGTAGCCCCCAATCAGGGACACGCCGGGATGTGATTCTGGCGCTCACAGGCCGAGCACCCCGCTCCCACCCCGTCGACCGCGGCCCACGCCGTGTCATCGGACGTGTGGCCGTAGATAGCCGCTGAAATAGCGGCGCACGTCGTCGATGCGGATGCCGAATTGCATGTCGTACCAGTCGGCGACGTGTACGGCGCCGGCCGGATGCGAGACGTTGGCGAGATCGGGGATGGTGCTCGCGGTGCGTGTCATTTCGTTTCCTCTCAGTGGAGTTGTCCTCCACCGACCTCTATTGCGCGTTTGTTGCGCGCAGACAGCGAAGGCACGGTGAAAACCGGGGCCTGAACTGCACTGATAATGGCGCGCGATACTGGGATTGAACCTGCGTGGATTTTCGACTGAGCAAGGCAGTGGAGTTCTGAGAATCCGCGATCTAACTGCCCTTGCTGTCGCGTGAAAGCTCGCGATTACTCTCGCACCTGCCGAGTGACGAGGCCCTTAGTGAACCGGGAATCGATAATGCACCAGGAATCGACCTGCTCACCTTGTCGTTCGTCGCCGTAGTAGACGCGATACCCCTCGATGACGGTCCGCTCGCCATCTGAGTCGTTGTGAGTGACACTCGTTGTGCCGTTCGCCGTTCGGGTGACGGTGAGCCACTGACCGGACTTGGGATCTTCGATCGTGTCACCCTCCTGGATCTCGGCCAGCGGCACCTGCTCTATTGCATGTTCCGAACTCATTACCCTCCCGGATCGTCGCGTAGTTGGCCGAGTCCCGGCGATCACGTTGAGGATTCTCCCGCCAACGGCACTCGTCAATCACAGCTTTACCGCCGCTGCCCGAAAACTCCCAGTTCTGCGATTTCGTGACCTTTCGGAGTGACATGGACGCGGGCGTAGGCGGCCGTACATCAACCCGCTCGATGCGGGGGTATGTGGGTGTTCGTCGGTGTTCACGAAACGGGTTGACCTGCGAGAACCGGTCATCCACACACATGTGCGACACCAAAACTTCAACTGGGGGTCAAGTGGTCGCAGTTCAAATCCTGTCAGCCCGACCGAAGAAGGCTGCTCGGAGAAGGAAGTCCGTTGCGGTGACGATGAGGTTGGTAGCGGTAGTGACCTGCCCCCGCCGTCGTCGTACATCCAGGCCGTCAGCACGATGTCCATGGTGGGTGGGAAGGAGTTCCTGCACCCCGTCCTGGCACTCGCCCAGATCGGGATCGACCGGCAACACCTCGACGGTCTGGTAGTCGCTATAAAAGTTGCGGCCATAGCCTTGAGCCACCAAGGTCTGAGAGGTGACCAGGTGGCCACCATCGTCAGCGCCAAGGTCAAGGGCCAGGACGTCTACCAGGGCCAGCAGCAGACCGTGCTGAGCCACGTCAAGATGGCCGTCACCGCGGAGGTGGCGGCGTGACGGCAGGCGACGAGATCCGCTCGGCCGCTTCGGCGGCCGGGTGGGCGCAGGCCAAGGGCGTCGACCCGTGGACCGACGTGTTCACCCGCGACGCCGAGCACACCGAGCTGCAGGCCAAGATGCTCAAGGCCGCCAACGTGAGCCTGGCAGGCCCAGGACCGCATCGTGGTGCACTACACCGAGTCCTTCTCGGTGTCCGAGGCCATCCTGCAGACCCCGTGGCAGCAGGCGGCGCTGACCGGCTTCCACAACGGCGCGGCGGCCAACACGAAGGGCCCCGACCGCACGGGCTAGGTGCTGTCCTGGCTGACCATGGAGGTGACGGTTTGATGAGTGGACAGACCCGCAGTTTCCCGCCGCTGGACGGCTACGTGGAGTGCGCCTACGGCGGGTTCGGGGAAGGGTGCCACAAGCAGTATGACTTCGTCCCTTACATGGACCTGCCCGACGGCTGGTTCACCAAGGACGGGAACAGCTACTGCTCCGAGCACTGGCCGATGGTGCGGCGATGAGTCACCACATCAAAGAGGTGCGCCACAAGCGCAAGAAAGGCAGGAAGTGACCCACATCAACACCGACTGGCGGGGAAGAGCCAAACCGGGCCCGTGGTACGGCCGCTACTACAAGGACTGGGACGCCGCCCACCCCAAGGCGTGGGTACGCGGACAGGCGGTGCCCGGCCGGTTTTATGCGGGCGAGCTGTGGGGATCCTCCACGCTGGCCTGGGATGCGGCCTGGTTTCGCGCGCAAGGGGTGAAGATGCCCAAGGGCGCGCACTATGTGGTGCCCGGCCGTGACAAGATTCCGCTGACCGACAAGCTGGATCCCACCGACACCGGGGTGATGCGGCTGCAATTTAGGCAGATCCGATGAGCTACAGGGCCTATCACGACTACGACGACGACCGCGACGTCATCACCTGCGTCACGCTGTCCGACACCCGGCCGGTGGCCCGCAAGGAACGCACCTGAGGCGGCTGAAAGAAGACCATCCCGGTGGGGCGCGCCACCGCCACCGGTTCATGTTCGTCCACGGCGCGCCGTGGCACGAGAAGACGTGCCGCGACTTCGAGTACTAACCCTGATGGCCAAGCGGAGGGGGTTCGCGCGGTGACACCCAGTCCGGCCACTGCTGGTGGCTTATGTTGGCGGTGAGCTTGGCGCATACCGCCGACGTGGCGTCGGGGTAAGCGAGCCACAGGTTTGCCGAGCGTCTCGCAGATGGTGAAGGGCGGTCTCCTTTGGCCTTCATCCGTCAGGCGAGGGGCGACTTGATCGGCGTTGAGCAGGGGCTGCGGCTCCGCAGGTTCTAGGCTGCGCCGTCCTCGGTGAGGTAGCGATACACGGTGGCGCGGGAGACCCCAGAAGCTTCGCGATGTCGGTGGCCGTGATGCCCTTCCGCCGGAGCTGGCGGGCTTTGGCGGCATCGGCGTCGTCGACCTTGCGTGGGCGGCGTTATCACCCGCCGAATTCCATTGGAGATTAGGGCAATTGACGGCTGCTTGACATAATACAGCGATACGACTCGCTGCATCGGTGATGTGGTCGTAAGTCGAAATTCGATGCAGCTGAACACATCCGGCGTTAGACACGGATGATTGCGAGATCCGCGACGCCCTCGAGGGCATCGAAGTCTTCATCCTGTGTCACGACCGGAAGGTGCTTCGAGGCAGCGATCGCCGCGATCCACAGATCATTGATTCGGGCCCGGCGCCCCGTGTCGGCGAGATGGACACGTAGTAACGCCCACAGTCGGGCCGCCTCCTCGTCGACGGGCAGTGCGGTCATGTCAGCGACAGCATCCAATGTCCGAAGCCGACCCGTGCGAATCTCAGCCGTCCGAGCCGCGAGCACACCGGCATTTAATTCCGCCAGCGTGATAACCGTGGTCGCAACCTCTTCGGGAATTAGCGATGTGTTCAGTTGCCGCTTCGTCTCGGTTGCGATGAACACCGAGGTATCCAGAATGCCTGCCGCGGGTTGATCGGTCATCACAGCGCGTCAAGATCGTCGGTCGTCTCGCCGGCCAGCAGGGCAAGATCCTCACGCAATCCGGCATCCGCCTGGCTGGTTTCAAGGCGTTGCACCAGCTCCCCTTTCGTCAGCCATCGCCGACGTCTCGGCCGGACAGCCACGATCACCGCGACGGGCTGCCCGTTGACCGTGATGGTCACCTCCTCCCCCGCTTGAACCCGGCGGAGAACGCCAGCTGTGTCGTTTCGAAGCTCGCGTGAGGCCACCATGGACATGCTACGATTGTAGCACATATGTAGCCATGTGCACCACCAAGGCTACGGTCGGCACGCAACGGAGTGGATCAAAGGTCGCTCGTTCGGCGCTGGCATTGCCGGGATTCCGCGCTATGCACGCACGGACTTCGAGATCGACGATGTCACCGTCCACGCCGGGGAGCTGTTGCTGCTGGACATCGGATCGGCAAACCACGATCCGGCGGTATTTATCGATCCGGATTCCGTGGACGATGCCCGCAAACAAGCCGCTCACCTCACGTTTGGATACGGGGCGCACTATTGCATCGGCGCTCCCCTGGCGCGCATCGAGCTGAAAACAGTCTTCACCCAATTGATTCCACGATTCCCGTCCATGCAGCTGACGGTTGAACCCACCACACTGCGGGTGCGTCGTGATGTGCTGGCCGGCGGGCTCGGCGAGCTGCCTGTGTCATGGTGAAGCACCATAAGCGACCCCATCGCCACGGCTACTGGCGAAACGCTCGACGGCGTTTCGGCGAAGACGCTATGGACGCTGCGCAACCGAGCTACCGAGGCCAAGCGACCCAACGGTGTGATCAGCAATCCGTAGGCCATCAGGCTGTTCGAGTCGATCACCCACGACTACAGGAAGTTAGGACGCCACAGTCAAACCCACGCTTTGCGTGCGCTCGCGTTCGACAACGCCGCCCGCAACTACCTCAGGATGTATCCAAGAGCATCGGTTGTCGCGCTCGCCGAAGGTCTGCAGACTAGCTTGCGGTGCCTCGATAGGGCCGGTGTCGACGACCAATTGACCTGGTATTCGCTGGATCTGGCGCCGGTGATGGCGCTTCGACACAAACTGTTGCCCCGCGGTCCGCGTCGTTGATTGCGTTCAGGCCCAAAGCCGCACGCCCACCATCGCCGCGCTCTACGGCGCGAGGCTGCGCGGCATCGGCATCGACGAGGCACTGGCGGACGTGTGTGACGTATTGCCGGACGCCGATACTATTCCGGAGTTTCGTGATGCGTTGCGACGACTTCATCCGACCGCACGCTGAACATCGTGGAAACCGTCAAGGCGCTGACCGACCGTCGCGTGACGCTGGTGTCCGCATCCGACGCCATCACGGCCCAGCTTCGTGTACGTTAGCGAGGTTCTGCCCGAGAGGACCGCGACGTGTTGCAACGCCTTGCTCGACTGGCAAACGCGGTTCCGCGGCGGATGTTAGCCGCAGCGGCGCTGCTGGTCATCGTTGCGGCGGTCTTCGGAAGCCCCGTCTCCAAAGCCCTGTCTACGGGTGGCTATGACGATCCGTCATCGGAATCCTCTCAAGCCGACGGGTTGATCGCCGACCGATTCCAACAGGGCGATATGAAAATCCTTATCGCGGTGACCTCTGGCGATGGGGCACAAAGCGACTTCGCCCGAACCGTCGGCAAGGACATCGTGGCGCAGTTGAAGCAGTCACCTCACGTGGCCGACCTGATGTCGCCGTGGACGGTGGCCCCCGAGGCGGCTGGCCCGCTGATCAGCAAGGACGGTAAAACGGGACTGATCATCGCCGGGATCACCGGCGACGATGACGATGCGCGGAGATATGCGCAGGCGCTCGACGAGGAACTGGCCCATGACAGAGATGGCGTTACGGTCAAGTTCGGGGGCATCGCCACGGTCTATACGCAGATAAACAGCCAAACAGAGCGCGACTTGCTTCGAATGGAAGCGATCGCCATTCCGCTGAGCTTTCTGGTGTTGATCTGGGTCTTCGGTGGCCTTCTGTCCGCCGCCCTTCCGTTGATGGTCGGCATGGTGGCAATTCTGGGATCGATGGCTGTGTTGCGGGCCATGACCTTTTTCACCGACGTGTCGGTATTCGCGCTGAATCTCAGCGTGGCGATGGGGCTTGCGCTGGCGATCGATTACACCCTTCTGCTGCTGAGCCGATTCCGAGACGAGCTGGCCGCGGGGACGGAACGCGACGCCGCTCTGGTTCGCACAATGGTGACCGCTGGCCGGACCGTTGTGTTCTCCGCGGTGACGGTCGGCCTTTCGATGCTGCCGCTGGCCCTGTTTCCGATGTACTTCCTGAAGTCGTTCGCGTATGCCGGAGTCGCGGTGGTGTCGTTCGCAGCCGTCGCAGCCATCGTGGTGACTCCCGCGGCCATCGTCGTGCTCGGAACGCGGCTGGACGCGCTCGACTTGAGACGGCTCGGCAGGCGGCTGGCGCGCCGCCGATCCCAATGTGCATCGCAAGCCCCTCGTTGCGGCCGACATCGTCTCCCTGACAGTGACGGCACCGATCCGTCTGTCGAGCACTCCTTTTGGTATCGGTCGGCCAACGTGGTGATATGCCGTTCGGTACCGATCACCATCGTGTTGGTCGCCCTACTCTTGCTGGCCGGGACACCATTTCTCGCCGTGACGTGGGGCTCACCCGACGACCGGGTATTGCCGACCACCGCTTCGGCGCGCCAGGTGGGTGACCAGCTCCGCAACGACTTCGCCATAGATGCGACGACGAACGTGACCGTGGTGATACCCGATGCCACGCGGGTCAGCGATGAGGATCTCGCCGATTACGCGGCGCGGCTGTCGCAGGTACCGAACGTGTTGTCGGTTTCGGCGCCGAGCGGCGCGTTTGTGGCCGGGACGTTGGTCGGCCCGGCCACAGGCGCCACAGGGCTGGGCGGAGGCAGCGCATTCTTCACGGTGGCCAGCGCCGCCCCGCTCTACTCGACCGCCTCCAACAACCAGCTCGACCAGCTGCACTCGGTCCCAGCACCTGATCGTGCCCAAGTAGAGCTGACCGGAGATGCACAGACCAACCGTGACAACGCCAAGGCGGTCACGTCACGGCTACCGTTGGTGCTGGGGCTGATCGGGATAATCACGTTCGTTTTGCTGTTCATGCTGACCGGCAGTCTGGTGATACCGCTGAAGGCGCTTCTGCTCAATGTCTTGTCGTTGACGGCCGCGTTCGGCGCGATCGTGTGGCTATTCCAGGAGGGCCATGTAGGCGGCTTCGGCACCACTGCCACCGGGACTTTGGCACCCGCCATGCCGGTTCTGTTGTTCTGCATCGCCTTCGGGCTCTCGATGGATTATGAGGTGTTCCTGGTGTCGCGCATCCGCGAGTACTGGCTGGCGTCCGACCGCACACCCGCGGCCAACGACGAAAGCGTGGCACTGGGCCTGGCGCGAACGGGACGGGTCATCACCGCCGCGGCGCTCGTCATGTCGATTTCATTCGCCGCATTGGCTGCCGCCCACGTGTCGTTCATGCGGATGTTCGGTGTCGGCCTGACGCTGGCCATCCTGGTCGACGCCACCATTATCAGAACCGTGCTTGTTCCGGCGTTAATCCATCTGATGGGCCGGGTGAATTGGTGGCCCTGGAGACCCTGTAGCGAAGCAGGCAGTAGCAAAGACAATCCGCTGGCGGCGCCCGAGCAAGTGCCTTCGGCGAAAGGGATGCAGCGGGTAGCCCTGCGGTTCTGGCATGTTGGGGCGGCCCGGAAGAAGGCGGACAGAGAGGCCCAGGACGAGGCGCCGATTGCCCGCACTTTGCCTTCACACACGAGATCGGACAGCGCGCCAAGTGTCTCGTCGATGTCGGTGGCTGGGTCGAGGCGGTGACTCTAGTCTAGATATTTCGGAGCAGGCGTGGAGGGTCGCCGTACAGCAATCGGAGCAGCAACGCGGCCCACTTCCCGGGTGTTTGTAACTGTTCGCTGATGTGCGGGCATGCTGGTTACGCTGGCACGACGGGTCACCTGCGAATGCCCACGAACGGCCCTGCTGAGCATGGTGGTGATATGGATCTTGGACTTGCAGAACGCACCGCTCTCGTCTGCGCCTCAACGTCAGGGCTGGGCCTGGCGACCGCCCGGGCACTGTGTGAGGACGGCGCGAGAGTCGTGGTGACCAGCCGCTCGAGCGAACGCGCCGAGGAAGTGGCAGCCGCGCTGCCGAACGCGATCGGTATCGGTTGCGATCTCCTGGCCGCCGATGGTGCGGCGCGACTGTTCGGCGAATCGACTAAACGTGTCGGCAAGATTGACATCCTCGTGCTCAATGGACCGGGCCCGGCGCCCGGGACTGCCGCAGACGTTGATGATGCAGGTGTCGATTCCGCGGTGGCCGCGTTGGTGAAGCCTCAAGTCCAACTGGTGCGGTTAGTGCTGCCTGCCATGCAGGCGCGACGCTGGGGCCGCATTTTGAGCATCAGCTCAACCAGCATAGTGGCGCCGATTGCCAACCTCGCGCTGTCCAACCTCGGCCGCGCCGCGCTGGCAGGTTATTTGAAGAGTCTCGCGAATGAGGTCGCCGCGCAGGGCATTACGGTCAACTCTCTATTGCCCGGCCGAATCGCAACGCTCCGCGCGCGCCAGATCAATGAAGCGGCCGCCGCTCGGTCCGACATCCCGGTCGCCGACGTCGAGCAATCCTCAATCGGTGAGATTCCCGCAGGCCGCTATGGAGAGCCCGACGAGTTCGGCGCCGTGGCCGCCTTCTTGTGCAGCGCGCGGGCGTCCTATGTGACCGGAGCAGCGCTACGCTGCGACGGCGGGCTGGTGCCGACACTATGAGCACTCTCCGGCGACTCCCGTAGCGGCTAGGGTCAGTGACGCTTGCCTAGCCCTGGCAGGCCGCCGCTGACTGGACGACGCTTGTGCCACCCTCGGCCCTTGGCATAGTCTCTGCGCGTTTCTGTTGCGCAATGGAGTGCTGTGACGACGAGCCCGAGGAGGCAATGGACGACTTAGCTCTTCGATCGTTCACGTCGACCCAGGTGAAGCGTCATTCTGCGCAGCATGCCGTCGCCAAGCACGACGGCGTGCGCCAGCACGACGGACACATGCGCCGCGACGACGACGACCAGCAGGTACGCCAGGATCGAATGTGCTTCGCGCAGAAAGGAGAACACGTCGATGTTGAACGGCGCGATGGGTGGCAGGCGCAGCACGCCGAACACCCGTACCGGGGTCCCGCTCGCGGACACCATTGCCCACCCCACCAGCGGCTGTGCAAGAAGCAGGAAATAGAGGGCGCGTTCGGTCCAGATCACGGCCTTGCCTTCGAGCCGCCCGACGGTCGGTGGCCATGCGGGCGGGTGATGCCTGGCGCGGTTGACTATTCGGAGAATGACGACCAGCAGAATGAGCGCACCGATCGACATGTGGATCACCCGCAGTTCGGCGTACCCGGCGAGCCAGTTGACCATGGTGAACCCGATGAAGAGGGCGGCGAATATCAGGATCGCGGTGAGCCAGTGGAAGATCCGGCTGAGCGCGGTGAATTTCTGCGGTGGCGCCGCCGTGGGCGGTGCCTTCGATCTCCGTGCTCACAGCGCCACCTCGTCGACGTTGACGGCGGGGGGGCTCTTGGGTTCGCGGGCCCGAACGCGGTAGGACGCCGCGTAGACCGCCGATCGGGGGCTCAGCAGCGGGTCATTGGAGCGTTCGATGCCGGGTGGAAGCACCAGGGGATCGAAGTTGACATCGCGCGCGTTGCCCGCGTGTTCGGTCTCGATGGACGTCAGGGTCAGCGTCCCGGCGTCGATGGCACGGCGGTCGGCAGGCCAGGGCAGGGTGGCGTCGTCCAGGGGATCAGACGTTGCGCCGACGGTGAGCATCAACGTCCATTGCAGTTGGCCTGAACGGATCTGGCGGACCAGGGCGTCGAAGAGCGCGTTGGGACCGGACGAGTTTCGGGGTGGCGGGGGGGTGACCGGCACGAGCGACCAGCGGACCGGGGTGCGGGTGCCGGACTCGCTGATGAAGTAGAACGTGTTGAGGCTGCGGAACGTGCTGTCCGCAAAGCCTGGAGTAGGCGGGCTCTGACCGATGATCTTCATGGCCTTCGCCGTCTCTGGATGTTCGGCAAGGAACGCCGCCATGGCCTTTGGATCGGGCTTGCCGGTGTCGGGGGATGGCTTGGACGCGAGCAGTCGGTCGTAGAACCCCTGAGGTGAACTGTCGGGGAAGACGGGAAGGTTCAGCATGGCGGTGCGCCACTGCGCACCGCCGGGAAACCCGAACGCCAGGCCGAGGCCCCGTGCCGTCGACAGCATGTCGGCAGCATGGGCGTTGCCGCCCGCCAGCGAGAATCGGCCCAGCACCGGCGTCCGTCCCGATCGGAACACGGCGGCGCTGGACACCTCGCGACCGTTGCCGTTGCTCTCGAAGTAACCGGCTACGGCAACGCCTTTCGCGTGGTTCTTGCGAAAGCCCGATTGCTTTCCGTTGACCCATTCGAATGCCTTGATGAAGATGTGCGGTGTGAGCCGATGGGCAGTGCCGATCCAACCGCCCGCATAGGCAACTGCGCCGATGTCGACCGCCAGAAACCCACCAACCGCAGCGATGCCGAGCAGAATCCGGCGGCGCGCGAGCGGAACCCCGCCCCACGTCGGGGGCGTCTTTGATGACGGTGTCACCAGCACTCCTCCGAACTCGTCGCTATACCGACCGCTGTAGGCCTCGACTGTAGTGCCGCGGGCTGGCACAGCAGTAAGTCGCCCGTGGCCGGTGAGCGGCCCGCTTCGCCGAACGGCGGTGGCGCAGCGGCGGGGATTTGACCCGGCGATCTGAGGGCGAAACGAATGTCTGCGATCCGCGGTGAACCTTCTCCTCGCGCTTCCGTTAGCCCGCAACCCGACCGCGGTAAAACTCGGCCGTCGGCTGCTGGGGTCCGGAGGCAAGCGCGTTCGCGAAATCTAGCCTGCTTGGCGAACGTGTCGCCTTCCTCACCGATCCGAGCCACGGCATGTACGACCGCTTCGGCCCGACCTTGGCCTACTTGGACAAGGCCGACGGTTGGGATTACTCGGTCGAAGCGGCCCGTGCGGGTGCTGCCCATTCCTACGTCTATCACGGGCATCCCTCGGCCCGAGCCGACGAGATTGCAGCTCCCGAAAAGGAAGCGAAGGCCGCTGGCCGGGGCCTGTGGGGACCGCCGTGCTTCGGCCAAACGACGTCAGTCCCAATCTGATTCGCCGAGGTGCCTTCGCCCAATGGTCCGGCCGCGCGGGAGGGATGTCGCATCGGGCAAACCTCGCGCCCGACAAGAAGGGCGCCCACGGGCGGCCTCAAGCGCACGTTCGTTCCGGTGGGACAGGCTGTGGATGCTGCGGAACTGGGATGGCAGCTAGCTGATAGGGCAGTAGCTTTCCTTGGCCAGGGCGACAAACTCCTGCTTGTAGTCTCCGTTGTTCCCGGGAGGCTGGCCAGCAAGCAGATTTTCCCGCTGCCCGCTGCACCAGAGACGCCTGATCCACCGCCCTGGGCGCTCGCCGCTGGTGGGTTGCATCCGGCTTCTCGGGCGGCGCAGGGTGGGCCGCATGCCCCCGATGATCACTCGCCACAACCCAACACAACTGCACAACCCACCCGGTTACCATCACGTCACAGTCGTCGAGTCCGGGCGTCTCGCGTTCCTTGCGGGGCAGTGCCCGCTCGACGCGTTCGGTGCGCTGGTCGGCGTCGGAGACATCGACCTGCAGATTGACCAGGTCGCCGCCAACGCCGCTGCCGTGCTCGCCGCCGTCGGCGCCCGGCCGGATCAGGTCGTCCGTTCGGTTATTTACGTCGTCAGCGATGACAACGAGGTTCTTGCCGCAGCCTGGCGCCAGCTCACCCTTTCGGTCATCGGATCGGCGTTCACCACCGCGAGCACGCTGCTGGGCGTGACGCGGCTCGGATTCTCCGGCCAGCTCGTCGAAGTCGACCTCACCGCCGTACTTTGACCGTGAGCAACCACACGGCACCGCCGCCTGCGAGACGCGCCCGTGCGCGATGGAACCTAGTCGATGTGCTGATCGGTCCGTGCACACATGCCCGACTCTGTGGAGTCGCTGCGCCAGTCATGTCGAGTTCCACCGCGTGTTAATTTGGCCTGACCAGGGGATTTAGGTGCTCGGTGCAGATCGGAGAGCGCACACCGGCCCGCCGGATAATCCCCCAATTGGCGGACATCGAGTTCATCCCCTGTATGGGCCGGTCGGCTGACAGACGCCGCCTGGACGCTCAGGCACAGTAGGTACACCTCACCGGAACACACCGGCTGATGAACCGAAAAACCAACGCAGACAGGAGAACTGAGATTACTACCAACAACACCACCACTCGGATCCGTCGAGTTGCCGCTGGTGCGGTGCTGGCCGCGGCCCTCGCGTTGATCGCACTGGGCACCGCCACGCCAGCCACGCAGCCGACGACGCAGCATCGGTCGCTATCGCGCCGCAGTCGTCGGCGTCGGCGACCACCGCACCTACCAGCCCAAGCGGTCAGGGCACCGTAGCCTTGCCGCCGGGTGGGCCCGTCGCCATTTACCCGCAGGCCCAGAGCACCGGTGGGGCGAATCCCTACACGCCCTTTGGCACTAATCCATACGTGCCTACGGCGCCTGGACACCCTGACTGCTCAGGAATCCCAGGGACACGCCGTCCGACACATCCGTCGGGCGGCATGTCTTTTAGCGTAGGACCGCAGGTTTCGTGAGACCAGGCGAGGATGAGCAATGACCGACACTCCCGTCCGACCGCGCAAAACGACTCTTCCCGGCCAGCGGCGTCATGGGAGGCGGGCATGTGGGCCCTTATTTTGATGCGTTGTTTCCGCCCCAGGAGGACGCCTTGCCTGCGATCGGCTTCGCGCCGATCATCCCAAATTCCCGACAAGGCTTGCGGAAAACGTTCCCGGCGATCCCCAGCCCACAGCGCCGCACCGCAGAGGGCGACCGTCTGTTGCTTGTGCCATCATCCCGCCTGTGCAGGGCGCACCAATCTCTCGAACGCCGACTAGCTAGCCACATTTGGGGCCCCACCACGTGCCGGTCTTTCCGCCGCCGAACAACGTGCAAATCAACCAACGCCACGTGGACCAATCCGTAGGTGTACTGCGTCCAGCTAGGGCAAGGCTGTCCGGCCACTCCGTCTTGCATGCCGGGAACCATGGCACATCCTGGGCTCTCGGCTGTGCACCCTACCGCCGGGTCCGCGTCAGCCGATGCCGCGCCGAAGGCGGCCCGGCTGACGCCCCACACACCGGCTCTTCGGATAAGTCGCTTCCCGAGCCCGCGAGCAAGCCTGGGGTACAACGAGTCGTAAACCCTGCACTTGGCACAGACAGGCACCAGAAAATTGCCGTAACGCGTTCTCGCTGGTCGACAGCGTCAGGCAGCAGTTCTGGCGCGGCATGACGTGCATAAGCCGCCCAGATTGTTGGTATAGCGTGTGGTCCCTAAACCTGAATCCACGTGTGTCACGAACGCTGAAGGGAGCGTGATAGGCGAGCTTCTTGAGGTGGTGCTGTGCAGGAGATGAAGGATTGTTGGCCCTTCGGAGTCGCCCTGCGGGGGGAGGCTTCAAGCCGCCCACTGCTGCGTTGGCTGAAGACTTTGTGAACATGAGTGGGGGTCAGGCTTGGTGTGCCTGGCTTCTGGTGCTGTATGAGGAGATGGAGGAGTTTTCTGGACCTCCGGAGTCGCCTTGCGGGAGGAGGCTTCAAACCACCTACCGGGGCCTTGGCTGAAGACCGTGGTCTTGAACGGTGTAGGAAAAGGCGCGGCAGTGATCGTGTCAGGTGTGGACCGGAAAGATGAGCGATGGGTCGAAAGGCCCTCTGCCGACTGAAGTGTCGAAAGCTAATTAGATGACATCGAAACCAGGGTTTGGTCTTTGCTCTGGGATGAGCCTGGGGGTTACCCGTCTACTGCCCAGGTGGTGTCCGGCGTACAGGCAGCATGAGTCCGGTCCGGGCTCTCGTACGGAACATGTGAAGGCGCGTCTCGACACGGTCACCGAGCAGTTGGTGGCGAGAGGGAGAACTCCAAGCGGCGGAATCCGCAAGGAGCCGAGTACCGTCGCGGGACGCGCCGGCGGACTCACCCGTAGTAGCTGTGAAGTCCCTGCGTATCGCAGTGGGGGCGGAGCCAAGGGGTGGGGTCGTCCTGGCTGATGAGTGTGATCAACCGTGAGGAAGGAATCGCATGAGTGAGCCAAAGTTGCAGGGCAAGTCGCACGACATCCCGAAAAAGCTGGTGTGGAGTGCGTGGTTGAAGGTCAAAGAGAACGGAGGAGCGGCCGGGGTCGATGGCGTGACGATCGGGCAGTTCGAGGAGAGGCTGAAGGATAACCTCTACAGGCTGTGGAATCGCATGTCGTCTGGGTCGTACTTCCCCGGGCCGGTCCGCGCGGTGGAGATACCGAAGAAAGGAGGAACGAGAGTCCTGGGCATCCCGAACGTGGTCGATCGGGTGGCGCAGACGGTGGCGGTCCTGGCATTGGAGCCGGAAGTGGAGAAGGTCTTTCACGACGACTCCTACGGATATCGTCCCGGACGGTCACCCTTGGACGCGATAGCGGCATGCCGCAAACGGTGCTGGGAGAAGGACTGGGTCGTCGACCTCGACGTGAAGGCCTTCTTCGACACGGTCTCATGGGATCTGACAATGAAGGCGGTCACGGGCCATACGGACCAGAAATGGGTCCTGCTCTATGTAGAGCGCTGGCTTAAAGCCCCGATGCAGATGCCGGACGGCACCGTCATCGAAAGGACTCGGGGTACGCCACAAGGCGGACCGATTTCACCGTTGCTCGCTAATCTGTTCCTGCATTACGGCTTTGATCTGTGGATCTCTCGGGAATATCCGGGAGTCCGGTTCGAGCGTTTCGCGGACGATGCGGTGATCCACTGTGTGACCGAACGTCAAGCCTGGGAGGTGCGGGAGGCAATCGGGCGTCGGTTCGCCGATATCGGATTGAGTCTGCATCCCGAGAAGACGAAAATAGTGTACTGCAAGGACAGTCGGCGGCAACGGGATCACCCGGTGATGTCGTTTACGTTCTGCGGCTATGCGTTTCGTCCCCGGAGGGCCTTCAACAAGGCCGAGGGAAGGGCATTCACGAGGTTTCTACCTGCGGTCGATCCTGGCAAGTTGATGGACATGAGCCGAAAGGTGGCCTCGTGGAAGATACATCGGCGCACAACTCTAACCCTTAACGACCTCGCGCGTGGCGTGAACCCGGCTCTCCGGGGCTGGCTCAACTACTTCACGGTGTTCTATCCAAGCATGGTGATTCCGTTGTGCTGGCGTGTTGATCGTCACCTGATGCACTGGGCGAGAAGGAAGTACAAACGGCTGGAACGCGGTGACAGACGTGCGCGAGAATGGCTGTGTGGGGTCCGGGAACGGGTGCCCCGCCTGTTTGCGCACTGGGAGCTGCGCTACACGACCTGGTAACTGGACGGCACGAGCCGGATGAATCGAGAGGTTCACGTCCGGATCTGTGAGGGCCGGAGGGTGAGACTCCCTCCGGCTACTCGGCGTCGTGGTGAGCGATGTGGGAGAAGGCCCGGTTCACGGGTCAGGCGGGGATCAGGAAGACGAGCGTTGTAGCCGTTGACGTGTCGAAACAGGTTGGCTGGCATCGAAACCGGGGCAGGTGGATAGTCCCGGGACGAGCCTGGAGGGTGCCCGTTTACCGGCCAGGTGGTGCCCGGCATGGAGGCGACGTGAGCCTGGTCTGCGGCTCCTGTGCGGAACGTGAGAAGGCGTGTCCCGATACTGCCGCCGGATGAGGTGGCGAGAGGGAGGTTCCCGGACGGGCGACACCGGGCGGGACGGAGTACCGAGGTGGGGCGCGCTGGCGGACTGACTCGTAGTAGCTGGGAAGCTCCTGCTTGACGCGGTGGGGGTGGAGCCAAGGGGTTAGGTCATCCGTGGCTGTGTTTGTTCGATCAACCGAACCTCGGTTCGGGAGGAGTCTGGATGGGCGAGCTGAAATCGTCAGGCAAGTCGTTCGATATTTCGAAGTGGGAGGTGCATGACGCCTGGGAGAAGGTGAAGGCGAACAAGGGTGCCGCCGGCGTGGATGGATGCTGCATCGAGGATTTCGAGAAGGACCTGAAGAACAATCTGTACAAGGTCTGGAACCGAATGTCCTCGGGGAGTTACTTTCCGCCGCCGGTGCTGGCCGTGGAGATACCGAAGCCGCACGGCGATGGAGTCCGGGTTCTGGGTGTGCCTACTGTGGCCGATCGGGTCGCGCAAACAGTGGTGGCCGCGCGGTTGGAGCGGGAGGTCGAGCCGATCTTCCACTCCGATTCCTACGGCTACCGGCGCGCACGGTCGGCATTGGATGCAGTGGGCGCGTGCCGACGTCGGTGTTGGAAATACGACTGGGTGATCGATTTGGACATCCGGAAGTTCTTCGACAGCGTGTCATGGGATCTCATCGTCAAGGCGGTGGAGGCGCACACGGACCAACCGTGGGTGTTGCTGTATGTGAAGCGGTGGCTAGAGGCGCCGTTGCGGCAGGCCGACGGGGTGCTGACCGCGCGGGATCGCGGCACTCCGCAAGGATCTGCGGTCTCGCCGGTACTCGCGAATCTGTTCCTGCACTATGCATTCGACGCGTGGATGGCTCGGGAGTTTCCGAGCGTCCCGTTCGAACGCTACGTCGACGACGCGGTCGTGCACTGTGTCAGCGAGTTGCAGGCACGCACGGTGCTGGCCGCGATCGGCGACCGCATGGAGCAGGTCGGGTTGCGGCTGCATCCCGACAAGACCCGGATCGTGTACTGCCAGGACGGGCAGCGGCGCGGCTCGCACGAGCACACGTCGTTCACCTTCCTGGGGTACGAGTTCCGGCAGCGGGCGGCGCGGAACAAGAACGGGCAGAAGTTCAACGCGTTCTTGCCCGCGATCAGTAAGCACGCCCTGAAACGGATCAGTGCCGAGGTGCGGTCCTGGCGACTGCACCACCGCACCGGTCACACCTTCGCCGACCTCGCACGGTGGATCAATCCGATCGTTCGGGGCTGGATGCAGTACTACGGGGCGTTCTACCGCTCCGGCGCTGTATCAACTCCTCTCGCGCATCAACGCCTACCTGGTGCGCTGGATCCGCACGAAATACCGACGGCTGCGCGCCGAGAGAAAAGCCATCGAGTGCTGGCGGGGGATTACCGCACGATATCCCCGCATGTTCGCGCACTGGATATGGACTCCCTCGGTTTCGTGCGTCTGGTGACCAGGACGACAAGAGCCCGGTGACGGGAGACTGTCACGCCGGGATCTGTGGGAGCCCGGGGGTGCGATTCCCCCGGGCCACCCGACCGATGGGCTAACGATGTTGTGGTGTGGGCGGGTTTGATCTTGATTTTTGGTGTGAGCATGAAGTGACTGCTGGTCTGCCCAGCTTTTCCTGTGTGCTCCGGTCGGGCCTGTCGGCGGGGTGGTCAGGATGTCGTGATCAGTGGTGGGCTGTATCCGATTGTGTTGTGCCACAGCTGGAGCCAGTGTTTGGACCAGGGCCAGTGCGTGGGCAGGTGCAGGATCGGTCGGCGTTGCGGGCGGGCCAGTCGGGCGGGGACATTGATGATGCGCCGCCGCAGCGTCGATCCGCGTGCGCGGGTGTTCTGGTCACCGGCGAGCACGCCGGCCGCGCGCAGTAGGTTGTGGGCGATCGCGGCGCACAAGATCCAGGCGGAGTTGGCGCCGAAGCGTCCCGACGGCAGATGCGCCAGCGGTCCGTCGATCAGGTCGGCGAACACGGTTTCGATGATCGCGTGTTGGCGGTGGGTGATGTCGGCCTGGTCGACCGGCAGGTCGGTGTTGGTGAAGAACGGGTGATACCGCCAGACCGGGAACAGCGCATCGGGGTAGCGAGCGTCTTTGACGCGGCGCACCACAAGCCGGGCGGTGATCCGGTCACTGCTGGACCCGAAAGCGGTATAGGCGATTTCGGCGACCTCGGCATCGGAGATCCAGGCGCCGGTGTCGGGATCGCGCACGGCGCCGGGATAACGCACTGGGGTCCAGGCGTCGGCGGGGATCGCGGCGATCGCCTTGTCGATCGCGCTGTTGCGGGTCATCCCCAGCGAGAACTGTGCGCCGTGTCGCACACACGCGCGCACCACCTTGCGCGAGCCGAAGGCCGAATCGCCGCGCACCAGGATCTGCCCGGCGGTGCGGGCGGTGCGGGCGGTGCCGATCGCCTGGGCGACCATCCGGCCGGCGCCCTTGGCCGAGCCGGTCTTGCCGGCGCGCAGCCGCAGCCCGGCGATCACCGGCGCCGAACGCGGAGTGCTGATCGTGGTACCCAGCGGCGACAGCCCCTTACGGAGGACCTGTTTACCGGCGATCTTGGTGTGCCCGTAGGAGGCGCCCTGCTTGGCGTGTCCGTACACCGGGCGCAGCAGCGAATCAATGTCAATGAAGACCCACTGATCGGCCCCGGGCAGCAGATCGACCCGCCCGCAAAGCGCCACCAGATGCGCCCGCAGTACCGACTCGAGCTGACGCGCATGCCCGAAGGTGAACTCCCGCAACAAGGTTCCGACCGTCGACGGGGCGTACACCCCGCCAAACAGCGTCTTCATCCCCCCGCTGCGGACCACGTCGATGTCATCGATACAGTCCGCCCCCACACACATCCCCGCCACCACGGTGGCCAGCTTGGGCGCCGGGTTGGCCGCCCCCGAGTTGATCCGCGGCGCCCTGATGCGCACCTTCTGGTCGAACAACCGGCTCAGACCGGTCTGCTCGGCCAACGTCATGACCGGCACCAGCCCGGCGCACGACACGAGATGATCGTCATCGAACACTGCAGAACCCGCGGCGAAACTATGCGAAACTTGCACCGACAGTGCCTTCCCGAACTGGACCGATTGATGCCTGAGAAACTTCAATCATCCCAGCTCAGAAGGCACTTTCCTCGTTTCGACACACACCCAGCGCCAATCTATCGGTGGATCGAGGCTTAGGCATCGCAACACTGTTCGTATCACGCAAGTCACGACGAGAGGATCGGCCCTGTGACCACTGTCCGAGCAGCGGCGGTTCAACTGAGTCCCGTGCTTTACAGCCGCGATGGCACCGTCGAGCGCGTTGTCGCCAAGTTCGACGAACTGGCAACGCGGGGAGTGCAATTCGCGACTTTTCCGGAGACTGTTGTTCCCTATTACCCGTACTTTTCGTTTGTGCAGCCGCCCTATCAGATGCTCGCCGAGCAAACGCGGCTGATGGGACAGGCAATCACCGTGCCGTCACCGGCGACGCAGGCGATCGGCGACGCCGCCGGTCGCGCCGGAATGGTTGTCTCCATCGGTGTGAACGAACGTGACGGCGGCTCACTGTTCAACACCCAACTGCTTTTCGATGCCGACGGAACGATGATCCAGCGTCGCCGCAAGATCACCCCCCCTATCACGAACGCATCATCTGGGGCCAGGGCGATGGCAGCGGACTTCGCGCGGTGGACAGCGCGGTGGGTCGAATCGGCCAGTTGGCCTGTTGGGAGCATTACAACCCGCTCGCGCGCTACGCGCTAATCGCCGATGGCGAGCAGATCCATTCCGCGATGTTTCCGGGATCTATCTTCGGCGACCTGTTCGCTCGAGCGTGTCCCGATCCGCGTGGATTTTCGGTGACGATCCACGGCGAACTCTAGGCGGCGGTACCGACAGGGTCGGTTTGTTTGGCGGTTTCGGGGTGGGCGTGTCGGTGCAGAGCCCTGACGAGCTGCGGCATCTGCTTGTGGCCCTTGATGCGGCGGAAGGATCGTTCGGCGTTGAGCATGCCGGCCGCTGTCCAGCGCAGCACCATCTGTCCGTCGCGCCAACGGGTGACGTTGCGGTTGGTGGCCCGGGCGATGGAGATCATCGACTCGACCGGGTTCGACGTGGTCAACGTCTTGGCCAGGCGGCCGTCGATGCCGAGCCGGGTGACGGTGAACATCTCCTGCAGCCCTTCGCGCAGCGACGCGGCCGCACCGGGGTAGCTCTTATCCAGTTGCCCGGCAAGGTGTTTGGCGTTGCGCAACCCCTGCTCGGGATCGGGATGACCGAAGGCCTTGACCAGCTTGGCATCCACCCACGCCTTGTCCTTATCGGGTAGCTGGTCGGCGATGTTGCGCCGCTTGTGCAGAGTACATCTTTGGATGAGTGCCTTATCGCCGAACACCTCGCGCACCGCCGCCGACAGCGCCTTGGCGCCGTCGAGGACCACCAGCAGCCCGTCGTCGAAGCGCAGGCCGCGATCGACCAGGTCGGCCAGCAGGGCGCGCACCACGGTCTTGTTCTCCGTCGAGCCGTCCCACAGCCCGATCGGCTTTTCGTGCCGTCGGCGGTGATGGCCAGCGCGACCACCACGCACCGCTCGGCCAGGTGCTCGCCATCGAGCATGAGCACCTTGATCTCCTCACCGGCCAGGTCGCGGGCCATCAGCTCAGCCAGCGCGGTCTTGGTCTGGCGCACGAACCGGCGCGAAATCGCCGAGCGGCTCGTCGATTTCGCCTCCCGGTCGACCTGGGCGCCGACCGGCTCGGCGGTGCGGACGTGCCGGCGGGTGGCCACCCCGGCCAGCATCCGCTCCATCACCACCTGGGTCAGCATGTCCTCGGCGGCGAAGTGTGCATAGCTGGTCAGCGGCACCTCATGCCCATCCAGGGTGCGCGCCCGGGGCCGGTCCACCGCCACCCTGCGCCCACCCAGGGTGACCGAGCCGCGGCCGTGCCCGTGGCGCACCGCGGCCCGGTTCGGATCGTGCTTGCCTTTCAGCCCGGCCACCCCAGCGATCTCGGCCTCGAACATCGCGGCCATCACCGCCATCCCGGCGGCCACGCTCATCGCCAACAACCCCTCCCGCGCCGCGCCGGCGGTATCGGCCATCGCCAACTGAATCTCCTCCGGCAGATCAGGCAACACCACGGCATCGGTCGTGTCAGCAAGACGAACAGTAGGTACGGTCTTCATGGCGGTCCCTTCCTTCGTGGGTGTACTTGGTCGTTCACCCGAAGACCTACCATCAGGCAGGCCTCAGGTGAGGGACCGCCACCTCAAATTCCACGAAGAACGAGACAACCTCGTTCGCTCGACAGACCGAAGTCCAGGTACGCAATCACGCGCTCGAGTCCGGCGTTTTCGTGGTTTGCGCGGCCGCTTGGCTCGATCCCGATCAGCAGGGGCAGATCATGGCCGACACCGGCTGCCCGGCGGGACCGATCTCGGGAGGCAGCTTCACCGCGATCGTCACACCGCAAGGCGAATTGCTCGGGGAGCCTTTGCGTTCCGGCGAAGGCGAAGTAATCGGCGATCTGGACTTCGCGTTGATCGACAAACGTAAGGCGTTCATGGACGCCACCGGACACTACAGTCGGCCCGAATTGCTAAGCCTGCTCATCGATCCCACGCCCAGCGCGCATGTCCATAAACGGTTTCCAGGGTCGCACGCTGGCGGCGACGTCGAGGAGAGCGCAATTTCACTCACCGATCCGCGGGAAGCCTCATTGGACGGAGGTGCGGTATGACCTACATGGGAAAGCCCTACTACCCCTTGTGGTTGGACAACCTGGCCGATGACGTCACCTTGGAGGCCGCGGCGATGGACGGCACGGCGCACGGCGCCGACGCTGTCCGCTCCATCTTGGTCAAAGCCCGCGAACAGTATGAGCACCAGGAGTTCAACTACGCCGGCCCGTGCGGCGAAAGCAGTTTCCTCGAGGACTATTCGAGCTCAGTTCGCGGCATGGCCACCTACGTCGTCGTGCTGGTCATCTTCAACGCCGACGGGCAGACCCAGCACATCGTGGTCAATCACCGGCCACGCAGCGCGATGCTGCAGTTCTCCCGAGTGATGCTGGAGACCTTCTCCGGAACCCCCCATGCCAAGCATTGGGAAGGCACCCCGTAAGGGGCGACAGGAGGCGCGACATGGCATCGACATATCGAGGCAGGCCTTACTATCCGGCATGGCTGGACAACCTTGCCGACGACGTAACCGGAGAGGGGCCGGCGTGGGACGGCGCTATCCAGGGCGCGGCGGCTGTGCATGAAGTCGTGGTCGCCGCCAAAGAGATATACGAGTTTCAGGAGTTTCACTACGCAGGCCCCTGCGGGAAAATAGTTTCCTCGAGGACTACACCTCATCGGTGCGCGGCGTGCCCCTGTACGTCATCGTTGTGGTCGTCTTCAATGCCGAAGGTAAGGCCCAGCGCCTTGTGGTGAATCACCGGCCGCGCAGCTCTGTGCTGGTGTTGTCCCGAGCGATGTTCGAAAGGTTCGCCGGCACACCGCTGGCCAAGCACTGGGAAGGCACACCCGAG
>CAVYPI010000100.1:0-26645 GCA_963770125.1 uncultured Actinomycetota bacterium
GGGTGGCCCGGGGGAATCGCACCCCCGGGCTCCCACAGATCCCGGCGTGACAGTCTCCCGTCACCGGGCTCTTGTCGTCCTGGTCATCAGACACACGAAACCGAGGGAGTCCAGGCCCAGTGCGCGAACATGCGGGGATACCGTGCGGTAATCCCCCGCCAGCACTCGATGGCTTTTCTCTCGGCGCGTAATCGTTTGTATTTCTTGCGGATCCAGCGCACCAGGTAGGCGTTGATGCGCGAGAGGAGTTGATACAGCGCGGAGCGGTAGAACGCCCCGTAGTACTGCATCCAGCCCCGGACGATCGGATTGATCCACCGCGCGAGGTCAGCGAAGGTGTGACCGGTGCGGTGGTGCAGTCGCCAGGACCGCACCTCGGCACTGATCCGTTTCAGGGCGTGCTTGCTGATCGCGGGCAAGAACGCGCTGAACTGCTGCCCGTGCTTGTTCCGCGCCGCTCGCTGCCGGAACTCGTACCCCAGGAACGTGAACGACGTGTGCTCGTGCGAGCCGCGCCGCTGCCCGTCCTGGCAGTAGACGATCCGGGTCTTGTCGGGATGCAGCCGCAACCCGACCTGCTCCATCCGGTCGCCGATCGCGGCCAGCACCTTGCGTGCCTGCAGCTCGCTGACACAGTGCACGACCGCGTCGTCGACGTAGCGCTCGAACGGGACGCTCGGAAACTCCCGAGCCATCCACGCATCGAACGCATAGTGCAGGAACAGATTCGCGAGTACCGGCGAGACCGCAGATCCTTGCGGAGTGCCGCGATCCCGCTCGGTCAGCGTCCCGTCGGCCTGCTGCACCGGCGCCTCTAGCCACCGCTTCACATACAGCAACACCCACGGTTGGTCCGTGTGCGCTTCCACCGCCTTGACGATGAGATCCCATGACACGCTGTCGAAGAACTTCCGGATGTCCAAATCGATCACCCAGTCGTATTTCCAACACCGACGTCGGCACGCGCCCACCGCATCCAATGCCGACCGTGCGCGCCGGTAGCCGTAGGAATCGGAGTGGAAGATCGGCTCGACCTCCCGCTCCAACCGCGCGGCCACCACTGTTTGCGCGACCCGATCGGCCACAGTAGGCACACCCAGAACCCGGACTCCATCGCCGTGCGGCTTCGGTATCTCCACGGCCAGCACCGGCGGCGGAAAGTAACTCCCCGAGGACATTCGGTTCCAGACCTTGTACAGATTGTTCTTCAGGTCCTTCTCGAAATCCTCGATGCAGCATCCATCCACGCCGGCGGCACCCTTGTTCGCCTTCACCTTCTCCCAGGCGTCGTGCACCTCCCACTTCGAAATATCGAACGACTTGCCTGACGATTTCAGCTCGCCCATCCAGACTCCTCCCGAACCGAGGTTCGGTTGATCGAACAAACACAGCCACGGATGACCTAACCCCTTGGCTCCACCCCCACCGCGTCAAGCAGGAGCTTCCCAGCTACTACGAGTCAGTCCGCCAGCGCGCCCCACCTCGGTACTCCGTCCCGCCCGGTGTCGCCCGTCCGGGAACCTCCCTCTCGCCACCTCATCCGGCGGCAGTATCGGGACACGCCTTCTCACGTTCCGCACAGGAGCCGCAGACCAGGTTCACGTCGCCTCCATGCCGGGCACCACCTGGCCGGTAAACGGGCACCCTCCAGGCTCGTCCCGGGACTATCCACCTGCCCCGGTTTCGATGCCAGCCAACCTGTTTCGACACGTCAACGGCTACAACGCTCGTCTTCCTGATCCCCGCCTGACCCGTGAACCGGGCCTTCTCCCACATCGCTCACCACGACGCCGAGTAGCCGGAGGGAGTCTCACCCTCCGGCCCTCACAGATCCGGACGTGAACCTCTCGATTCATCCGGCTCGTGCCGTCCAGTTACCAGGTCGTGTAGCGCAGCTCCCAGTGCGCAAACAGGCGGGGCACCCGTTCCCGGACCCCACACAGCCATTCTCGCGCACGTCTGTCACCGCGTTCCAGCCGTTTGTACTTCCTTCTCGCCCAGTGCATCAGGTGGCGATCAACACGCCAGCACAACGGAATCACCATGCTTGGATAGAACACCGTGAAGTAGTTGAGCCAGCCCCGGAGAGCCGGGTTCACGCCACGCGCGAGGTCGTTAAGGGTTAGAGTTGTGCGCCGATGTATCTTCCACGAGGCCACCTTTCGGCTCATGTCCGTCAACTTGCCAGGATCGACCGCAGGTAGAAACCTCGTGAATGCCCTTCCCTCGGCCTTGTTGAAGGCCCTCCGGGGACGAAACGCATAGCCGCAGAACGTAAACGACATCACCGGGTGATCCCGTTGCCGCCGACTGTCCTTGCAGTACACTATTTTCGTCTTCTCGGGATGCAGACTCAATCCGATATCGGCGAACCGACGCCCGATTGCCTCCCGCACCTCCCAGGCTTGACGTTCGGTCACACAGTGGATCACCGCATCGTCCGCGAAACGCTCGAACCGGACTCCCGGATATTCCCGAGAGATCCACAGATCAAAGCCGTAATGCAGGAACAGATTAGCGAGCAACGGTGAAATCGGTCCGCCTTGTGGCGTACCCCGAGTCCTTTCGATGACGGTGCCGTCCGGCATCTGCATCGGGGCTTTAAGCCAGCGCTCTACATAGAGCAGGACCCATTTCCGGTCCGTATGGCCCGTGACCGCCTTCATTGTCAGATCCCATGAGACCGTGTCGAAGAAGGCCTTCACGTCGAGGTCGACGACCCAGTCCTTCTCCCAGCACCGTTTGCGGCATGCCGCTATCGCGTCCAAGGGTGACCGTCCGGGACGATATCCGTAGGAGTCGTCGTGAAAGACCTTCTCCACTTCCGGCTCCAATGCCAGGACCGCCACCGTCTGCGCCACCCGATCGACCACGTTCGGGATGCCCAGGACTCTCGTTCCTCCTTTCTTCGGTATCTCCACCGCGCGGACCGGCCCGGGGAAGTACGACCCAGACGACATGCGATTCCACAGCCTGTAGAGGTTATCCTTCAGCCTCTCCTCGAACTGCTCGATCGTCACGCCATCGACCCCGGCCGCTCCTCCGTTCTCTTTGACCTTCAACCACGCACTCCACACCAGCTTTTTCGGGATGTCGTGCGACTTGCCCTGCAACTTTGGCTCACTCATGCGATTCCTTCCTCACGGTTGATCACACTCATCAGCCAGGACGACCCCACCCCTTGGCTCCGCCCCCACTGCGATACGCAGGGACTTCACAGCTACTACGGGTGAGTCCGCCGGCGCGTCCCGCGACGGTACTCGGCTCCTTGCGGATTCCGCCGCTTGGAGTTCTCCCTCTCGCCACCAACTGCTCGGTGACCGTGTCGAGACGCGCCTTCACATGTTCCGTACGAGAGCCCGGACCGGACTCATGCTGCCTGTACGCCGGACACCACCTGGGCAGTAGACGGGTAACCCCCAGGCTCATCCCAGAGCAAAGACCAAACCCTGGTTTCGATGTCATCTAATTAGCTTTCGACACTTCAGTCGGCAGAGGGCCTTTCGACCCATCGCTCATCTTTCCGGTCCACACCTGACACGATCACTGCCGCGCCTTTTCCTACACCGTTCAAGACCACGGTCTTCAGCCAAGGCCCCGGTAGGTGGTTTGAAGCCTCCTCCCGCAAGGCGACTCCGGAGGTCCAGAAAACTCCTCCATCTCCTCATACAGCACCAGAGGCCAGGCACACCAAGCCTGACCCCCACTCATGTTCACAAAGTCTTCAGCTAACGCAGCAGTGGGCGGCTTGAAGCCTCCCCCCGCAGGGCGACTCCGAAGGGCCAACAATCCTTCATCTCCTGCACAGCACCACCTCAAGAAGCTCGCCTATCACGCTCCCTTCAGCGTTCGTGACACACGTGGATTCAGGCTAAAGCCTCGCCCAAAATCCGAACCGAGAGCCGCCCCAGTCGGTACCTACTACTCCGATTCAGAATGGCCCACGATGAAGCCCTTTGCACCCGCCACGGTCGCGATCGCCGTGCTGCTGTTCAGCGGATGTTCGGCCTCAGAAGTCATTACCACCGGTGGCGACACAAGGTGTTAAGAACTTCACCGCCCAGGACGAGAAGAAGCAGAACGACGAGATCAGCAAGATGCTCGGGGACAAGAGCGGCGCTGAACCGCACAATCTGGAGATTTTGGCAACGCGCCTGTCGGCGTTGACCTATTGCCACACGGTCGGCGAGGACGACAGCAAGATCTCTGAGAGGTCGACCTTGATCAGCAGCACCCGGATGGGCTGTGGCCCGTAGAAGTTGCCGAAGATCACCGTAGCCATGACCTGGCATTGCTGAGGATCAACGGCTATCGGGCCGACAATCCCCTAACACCGTGGTTCGATTTCCCGTTGCACGAGAACTGGGACGTATTGACGCATGAGTACAGCACAACCGTAGAAACGCCCGGTCGAATTCGACTAAGCCCAGCTGCGCGCCGTGGGCATATCACTCGCATGTTGACGGTGGAGGACCTTGGCTCGGCGGGTAACATGCGCTCGAAGTGTCGTTTCCGGCTGTCCGTGGTTCCAGCGGTGCGCCCCTTATGTACGAGCGAGGAAGCTTCCCCATCATCGGTGTTCTCGTATCAAACTGGCAACACCACCTACTGCCTGCTGAAGTGCAGGTAACGCTCAACAGGGCCAATACGATGGTTGACGAGGTGAGATACTTTCTGCCGCAGGGAATAGCAGTGAATATCCGCCACCTACGGTCGATGTACGAGCGAGTGGTCGGCTCGACGAATACCTGAGCAGCGACGCCCGGTGACCCCTCACACCAACCATCGGGTGATCGTGGCTCAGCGTTGAACTCAGAGCCCTTCTTTGGGGAGTTTGGGCCGATTGCGTCGCCGTGCCAGTTCATCAATCCGATTGGGACGGCGAACCACAGCCACACCTCCTGATCTGCGGCACAAGGATATTCACGGTTATCGGCCCGCTCGTTTCGGCTTGCCTAGACCCTTCTCCATCGCGTCAAACCCGCCGTGCGATGCTGGCGTGGCCGCCTAGGCCTCGCCGGTTGGAGCTTCGTAGGGCTCGTGCGCGACCACTGCCGCGCGCGGCGTGGGTGCGCCGTAGCCGCCGGGCACCGCGCCGCACGACGCCGTTCCGCACGCGGAAATGGCCGTGCGGGCATGGAACGGCCCCCTCAGCTCCACAACAAGTACAAGCGCGGATTCGCAGTTCCACCAGGCATTGGCTGTCGCAGGAAGACGACGCCTTGGTCTATGCCCGCGAGGTTCACATGGATTGCAGCCGAGTCCGCCGCGACGCCGACGATCGTGCCGATCTTGTACATATTGGGATCTTCCCACTGGAAGAATGCCCGCATCCCAAGGTGTTGGGCGTTGAGCTGATCCGGAGCAATCTCGATATATTGCGGCGTCGACACAAGTAGCTTTCCCCTTGCTGTCTAGATCTAGAGACGACGCGGTTCAACCGGTCGAACCGCACTTAGGAAGCGTATTGTCGTCGGGCCAATGTGACGGTAGATATCTACGTCCAGGTATACCCAGCCCGGTCGCCGGGCCAACGCCAGCGGCAAGCCGGTGACCGCGCGGGCAGTGCTGCGGCGGGCGGACCATCCACGAGCCGTCTGTGCAGCGGACCAGATCGCCGACTGCGGGCATGTATCAATCATCGCCCCGAGGGGGACGCGGCTTCAATCATTCCGGCGCTCAACACGCGATGATAGGTGCCTCATGACCCCCGCACAGAGCAGCGTGTCGGCGCCATCGTCCGAGAGGAACTAGCTCTGTTTTGGGAAGATCTCGGCCAGCGCTTCCAGAAACTCGGTGCCGGCTTCCGATCGGCGCTCGAGAACTACGACTCGGCCCTCCAGTCGCATGACCGAGAGCATCAGGAGCTGCAACAGTTCCTCCTTAGGTTGGCCCTCGGGCGTTGGTGGGTGGGCGACCATGAAGTCTCTGATCGCGCGGCTAACCGGCATGCTTTCGGGGATGTCGGCGGCGCGGATTTGGGCCATGAAGACGGGCTCGCTCACAGTTCTTCTCCTTCGCTGTGTGATCGACAGCGTCAGCGTAGGAGAACGGCTGCCGGGGAGAAGTTCGTCGAATGGTTCGGGCGGCAGACCGGATGGACGATCGAAACGCGCCGCAGCTACCGCGCCGGCATCCGCGGATTCTTCCGGTGGGCATACAGAACCAAGCGGGTGCCCGACCATCTGGCCGACGAGCTGCCCAAGGTACGCGAGCAACGTGGGCAACGCGGGCGCCGCGGCCGGGGCCCGACCGCCTATGAAGCTATTTGCTTAACCAGCGGAATGTCCTCTGCCTCAACAGGAATCATCTGTTCCGTTCGATCCGTTTGCGCTTTGCACACAACGCATTGCCGACCCAACGTAACCTTCCGAATTGGCTTGTCAGGGAACAACTTATGGAAGCAATCAAAGCAAATCTTCTGAGTCATCAGATCGGATCTTTCAGGCAGAGGTCCCGGTACTGGTCGAGGTTCGTGACCCCGGCCGGTAGCTAAGCTAGCTGCCGCGGCGGCCTGAGTTGATGATCTCGAGGCGTTCCTTGAGCAGTTCCTCGAGTTCCTCGATCGAGCGGCGTTCCCGCAGCATGTCCCAGGGTGTGCGCGGCACCTTGACCTTCTTGGGTTCGGCCAGGTCACCACCCTCGATCAGGGTGCCCTCCATGCCGTTGCGGCACAGCCAGGTGCCGGGGATCTCGGCGTCATCGGCGAACGGGACCTCGAACTCCTCACCGTTCTCCGTGCGATACCGTGCGATCTGACGCGGCGCCAGGTTGTGATTACGGTCGGTCTCGTAGCTCACGGCCCCAAGCCGGCTGCCCCTCATGACGCGATCAGCCATCATCAACACTCCTCTGTGCAGGTTACGCCCCGGCCGTGCTAGCTACTTCGACCTGAAAAAGTGACGGGGCTGGATCGGCGCTGGTGCGCTGGGGGTGGCCATCCGACTGGCAGGACGCGTTGACTGGCCTGTGGGGTTCCCGGTGATGCGGCCAGGGCGCTGATCTTGACCAGGTTGTGGGCCAAGACGCCGTGTCGGTCCAGATTCGGGTGCCTTCGGTGCCGTCGATGCGGGCACGGTCCCAGCCATAGCCGCGTTTGAGGTAACTGATGCGGCCTTCGCTGCCGGTTCGCCATTTGACGATGTGTCGGGATGGCCTTGTCAACTTGTTTGAGGTGCAATGGGAATAGCGCGCTGGGAGGTTCGGGTGCGGTCGAGGTGCGAGGTTCAGGCGGCTTCCGACGACCTGGTGATGTCGTTCCAGGTGGCGAAGCGGTCGGCCATTTCGGTGCGATAGTCATCGGCGGTGAGCCGATGGCGGCGGGGCCGGAAATGCGGGGAGATCACGCTGAACACCGCCAGGAACCGTTGGGCTCCGCCGGGGGTGCGGAAGCGTTTCACGGCGCGTTCGCGTTACCGGGTCGGCTGGTGCGAGTTCTCCGCCCGGTTGAGTTCTCAACCGATGTCAAGTGTTGCGACGATAGCGGTGGGCGGTTCATGCTGGTTGCGGAACGGGCGATGCCTTGGAGCGCGTGGCGACTCCTGTCTTGGCACGCTCGTTCCGCTCGTTGCGTCGTGGGTGTCTGTGGGGGGTGACCTTGCGCCGGGCGGCACGGACCTCGGGTGGCACGGTGTAGCGTTCGGCGACGATGGCGCGTCCTTGGGCTTCGGTGATGACGCGGCCGTCAGTGTCGCGCAATAGGTAGTGGGTGCCGGCGCGCAGACAGGCGGCGATTCGGGTGAGCAGGACCGCGGCCAGCGTGCAGACCGCGGAATCGTGGTGCTTACCGGCGAGCATGAGCCGCTGGTAGCGGACGGCCAGGGTGGGGTCGACCTTGCGGGCGTGGTCGGCGGCGATGAACAGGGCCTCGCGCAGGCAGGAATCGCCGGCCTTGGTCGGTCCGCGGTGGCCGTCGGCTTGGCCGGAGGAGTCGGCGGCCGGGACCAGCCCGGCGAAGGAGCGGACCGCGGCCAGGTTGGCGAATCGTGTTGGGTCGCCGAGTCGTCCGAGGATCTGGGGTGCGCAGACGCGGCCGGCGCCGGGTACCGAGCGCACGATCCCGGCTGGGTCGGCCTTGTCGTAGAGCGCGCCGATGCGCTTGTCGAACCCGTTGATCTCGTCGGTCAGGGTCAGCGCGAGCCGGGCTTCGGCGGCGATATCGGCGGCCAGCGCGTCGAAGTCGAGCTCGCCGCCGTCTGCTCCCCACAGCCGCAGCGTGGTCGCGGCGGCTTCGATGACTGCGTCGGCGCGTTCGTCTGCCCATGCCCGGCGGCTGGAGCGGCGGAAAAACGCCGCCAGGCGGGCCTTGCCGAGGCGTTTGACCTGGACCGGGTTGGCGTACCGGGCCAAAAACCGCAGCGCGGTCAACGTCATATCCGAACCCAGCGCGGCGATCCACGCCGGCCCGAGGATCTCCAGCAGCGCATCAAGGCGGGCCATGCACGCGGTGCGCCGATGCACCAGCCCAGAGCGATCTTGACCGCCCGCTTCAGCTCGTCGCCAGGGCCCAGCGAGTCCTCGCGGTGCAGCCCCTCCGGGTGTAAAAGGGGAAGCCGGGCAAGCACTTTGGAGTCGAGCCGATCAGTCTTGGTGTGCCTGTTGTAGTAATCACGCAGATCAGCGGACTGCTCGGGTGGCACCATCACCACCGTCGCGCCGTGGCGGCGGAACCAGGCCGCCAGCGCGACCCAGGCGTTGCGGGTCGGCTCCATCACCACCTCGATCCGCTCGGCGTCTTTAGGCAGCCGCGCCCACAGCGTGTCCAGCTCGTCTGGGTCGGTGCGAAACCGGTGACCCACGAACAAGAATCTTCCCTGCTCGTCTGCCAGCGATGCTTGATGCGCAGCACGGCAAGCTACGTCGACTCCCAAGCGAATTTTCAATCTCGTGCCTTCCCCTATCGTTGGATTTGGTTGTCGGCCCAGGGCAAGACCACACCAACGAGAAGTGCGAGCACCAGACATTCGCTATCAGGGATCCGATCGTCACCACCGACGCTCGGTCACCGGGTTCTCAACAGGGCGCACGACCCAAGGTGCGGTACCCGGCCACCCACACACTCAACACGCCAGAAGTCAGCACGCGCGCTGCTCCGATTAAGTTACCGAGGTGATGGCCGGGCCCCAGCGAACTCAGTATGAATGTTCAGATATCTCGACTGCCGGTGCTCGACCGACGGCATCACCGCCCGATGCGCCACCTGATAGCTTCGGAGCTTGTCGGTGACCAGCACCCGAGGTACCCGGCACTGCTTGGTCAGCAGTTTACGGAAGAACCCCTTGGCGGCCTTGGCATCCCGGCGAGGTTGGACCAGGATGTCGAGGACGTTGCCGTCCTGGTCCACGGCCCGCCACAGGTCGTGACGACGGGCGTTGATCGTCAAGAACACCTCGTCGAGGTGCCACTTGTCGCCGGGTCGGGGTTGGCGGCGGCGCAGGCCGGCCGCGTAGACGGGTCCGAACTTGCCGCACCACTGCCGGATCGTCTCGTACGTGACTATCACGCTGCGGACCAGCATGAGCTCCTCGACCTCGCGGAAGCTCAGCGGGAACCGGTGATACAGCCACACGCAGTGCGCGATGATCTCCGCCGGATACCGGTGACCCTTGTACGACACCTTGCCCACGATGGTCCCTCCGGTTGCGTATCGACTCCGAGATCATCCGCTTCGGCCGCGCCGCTCACCAACTTGACAGTGCCCGTTGGTGGCCTGCCCCTTGCCGGTCAGCAGTGCGGTGTCGAGCTTGTCGGAGACGACCTTTACCAGACGGTTCTTGAGGGTGGCGTCGATGCCGATGACGGCTTGGCGGGCGAGTTCTCGGTTGTAGCGTTCGATGACCTTGATGCTCTTGCGGTCGGTGGGCATCAGCACCACCTCATCGAACGTGCTGTCGTGATCGGAGGGGATCAGCTCGTTCTCGCCGACGAACCCGACCGTGGACGACTTGGTCAGCTTCGGGATGCGCAACACACCGGAGGTGTCGAAAATGCGGGGGCCGCTGGAGAGCACGACGCTGGCCGCTTCGAGGGGCTGTACGAGCAGCGAGGAGACCTGATCGGCGAGGAGCTGCGGGTTGGCAGCAGTGGATTCAACCATGTGAATGTCCTTGTGTGACAGAGGTTCCCAAGGGACCTCAGTTGGATTAGGGAACCCGTGTCACCAGGACAAGAAATGGGGCCGGCCACCAGGACCGACCCCTTCACTATACCCCCTTGGGGTACTCCGGTGGTGAGATGGACGATACGGTCCCCGACTCAAACTCCGCTAAGGATTCCGTCATGGCGGTTGCGCCCTCGTCCGCCAGCCTTGTGCTGACCTCGGTCGAAACGACCATCGCATACGCCTGGGCGAGCTGAAGCAACTTTAGGTCGCTAGCCGTTCGCGCTTGGTCTCGTATTGCTGTGAGCAGTGCTTCGGCGGCTTGGTCGGCTAACTCTGTGAGGTCACCCATGTCCCTTCCCCCTAACGGGCTCGTTGCCGCAGAAGCGCGGCAAGGTCAACGCTACTCGCCACCGGAGGTGAGGCCCCTTGTCCGATTTCGCCGACGGGCCGCCTGCTGGCCAGGTGCGGCTTGCGAGTCAATAGGTCGTCGACGGCAGCAACCAGTGCGTCGGGGTCGTCGAGGTGTTTCTCGTCGAACTCGAGGTCGGTCGGGTCGGCCAGTCGGCCGGTCACCCGCACGAGCTCGGTGTGCAGGCGGTGGGCGAGTTCGTCGGCGCGTTGGGCACGTTGCCGGTACTTTCCGTTCTCCTGGCGAAGATCCTCGACGTAGCAGCGGGGAAACGTCTCCGGCTCCTCGGCCTGTTCTTCCGCTGCAGCTTGGTCCATTTCCCGCACTGCGGCGTCGTAGTCCTCTTGTGTCGGCTCCCACGTTTCGGTGGTTTCCGTGGTTTCCTCTTCAGACTGTTCCGGCATTTCTCTTCAATCTCCTTGTGTAAACGGTGGATTCGATATGTTCGGCCAACACAACCTTGGGTTGGCAGTTACAGCCCTTGTGTGACTGGAATGGGTGTTCTTTGGGCCATATCCGGCCTCCTGCGCCACGGATCGGGTGGCGGCGTCGGCCCACTGCACCCGCACCTCGATCTGGTCGGGGTCGCGGCCATCTCGGACGGCGATCATCAGCTTGCCGACTTGTTCCCACGCCCGCCCAAACGTCGCTTGTCTGGCTTCGGCGCGTGCGGTCAGGGAGGCCTCGGCGGCTCTGAGTGCGTCGGCGGGTGCTGGGTTGTCGGTGAGGATGCCGACGTAGTGGCCGGGAAGCGTTGACACAGCCATGATCTGGGCGAGGATCACCCGCACCGACGCCTCATAGCCGTTGAGGTCTGCGGCGGCGAGCTGCCCGAACTTCGCTGCGTCGGACTCCGAGATCATCGCCCTGTTGCCCTCAGGGATCGGGTTCACCTCAGTCATGACCGGCTGGAAATCGTTGTCCAGGACCGGGTTACCGTCGTCGTCGAGGACGGGTTCCTCGGTCAGTTCGATGCCGGTCGCCCAGCGGCGGGGCCGCCCAACGTATTCACTGGTGACCATCATGTCGGCCAACGACTTGTTGAGGGCATCCACTAGGGGTTTGAGGCCGTCGATCTCGGAGACGCCGTGATGGTTGACGATGCGGTCGGAGTTGCGGATCGCCACCACCGGGACCACGCCCAACGGGTTGGCGATCTCCTCGACGACGCTGAATCCCTCAGTGGTGGCGCCGGTTTGGTTGGCCCGATAGCGGGTGATCATGTCGGGTTGATATAGGACGGCTTCGGTGGTGGTTCTCGTTTCCCACCGCTTGACTCCGGCCTCGATCTGTCGGGCGCCAGGGTCCAGCTTCACGGCGACCTGCTTTGCGGACTCGATCGTCACCTTGGGCCGTCCGAACATGTCGGCCCACACGATCACGAACGAATCGCCTAGGCGTAGGGCTTCGCGGTGCGCCACACCGGAGAGCTGGTCCAGGTCGTTGCGAATCCAATCCGCCCACAGTTCGGGGTCGTCGAATCCTGTGATCCGTAACCGCTCCGCCAATGCGGTGACCGCGAGACGGGGAATGTTGGACGCCGTGCGGCCGAACCGGCTACCCAGCGCCGCCTTGGCTTCTGGTGACAGAAACGCTAAGGGGCTGTTCGCCTCGGTAGTACAGATCGAGTTCGTGGTATCTGGCGGCGGGCTCGTCGAGGCGCTGCAGCAGGTTCGTCAGTAGCGGGTTGTCAGTCATGCGGCGAAACTCCTTGTCTTCCTGCGTGTCTTACGTGTGGCGCGCCAGGTGGCACGCGAGTGGGCCATGACCAGGCAGGCAGCCAGGTCAATCTTTTCGGGCGATGCGTGATCGGGACTGCTTAGACAGCCGCATCCCGCGCGCATCCTCGACGATCACCGCGGCGGCGACATGGGCAGCCAATTTCGGGTCGCCACTGTGGCTCATGCGTCCGTTTACCGCGGCGCTGTACAAGTCGGTGGCAGCCGCGGTCAAACGTGAGGGGCTATGCGGAAACTCAACGACCGGCAGCCGCTCAGCTTCCAGGGCTTGAAGTGTGCGTGTCCAACGGAATGGGTCGGCGATGATCTCCATCACCTGCCAGCGGCGGCACGAGGCGCGGATGGTGTCCTCCACCTCGGCGACGGGCACCCGATACTCGGCGTCGTTCCGGTCGGGCCGTTCCCACAACCGGATCACGTCGAAATGCGGTTCGGGGGAGACGGTTCCGACCAGCAGGGCTGTGGTGTCGTCGGAGAACGAGCCGTCGAGGGCGATCACCACCTCGGCGCGGTCCGGGACACCCTTACCGGTGGTCAGGCCGGCCGACACGTCACCGGGCAGGAACTGGCCCTCGGTGTCGGTGGCCAACTGGCACAACCGGGCTCGCCGAAACGTCGACTCGCGGGTCTTCGGCGGTAACAGGGCGTGCAGGGCATCGCGATGCAAAAAGTCGTCCAGCGCCGGGTTCGCCAGCTCCCAACAATGCGCGCAGTCGGCGGGATGATCCTCGAACCCGGCCGCAGAGAACTCCCGCCACACCAGCGACCGGTCGTCTGGATGCTCGGCCGCGTAGGCGCGCAGATCCAGCAATACCTGGTCCTCGAGGTTGGGGCCAGGCGTGCCGATCGCCACCAGCGTCGAGCGTTCCCGCTTGCCCTGCGCCAACGTCAACACCTCGTAGGAATCACGGTTCGCCACACCGGCCTCGTCGAGGATCGCCAGCGTGTAGTCCAGGCCCTCCAGCCGTTTCGGTTCCGCCGGCAGGCAATGAAACTGGGCATCCCGTGCCGGGATGACTAGGCGCTCCTTGAACACCTGGCAGCGAGCGGCTAGTTCGTCGTCGAGCTCCACCATGCGGCGGGCGATGTTGAACACGATGCCGGCCTGCCGCTCATCGACAGCGACAACGCAAACCGTGGCACCCTCACCACCGCAGAACAGTTCGTACAGGCCCCAAGCGCCATCAAGCTCGACTTGCCCTGACCGCGCGGCAGCATCCAGCCCGCGGTGCGCGGCTGCGGGTCCGCGTCCAGCACCGAAGCCACCAGATCCCGCCGCCAATCCCGCGGCCGCAGCGGTGTGCGCGCACCCGTGCCCTTCGGCACCTTCACATACCGCTCGCAGAACTTCGCGAACCGGGCAGCACCCAACGACCGCGGCCGAAACGGCAACACAGTTGGGTCAACAGCGGCTTTAGGTCCGGCCTTCATGGAAGGCTCCAGGTATGCCAATTGATGACGACGGATACTTCAGCGGCGACTTCTCCATCACGTGGAATGCCGCGGCTACTCCAGACCTCATTAACCTGGGCAGCATCGGCAAGACAGAAAGTGACCTCTACGACATCAAGATCGAGGCGTCTGGCCTGGTCAAGTTGCGCGACAAGGCGAATCGCACCATCACCTACTGCTCGCCGGGCGCCTGGACGAACGCCCGCATTAACGACCCTCACGTCTGATCTGATCCCGCCGTGTGTAACGACCCAGTCGACCGAGGCCGAAACGGCAACACGTTGTCGTCAACCGCAGCTTTTGGCCCCGCTTTCATGGCAGGCTCCAGACATGGCATTCACAGTGAGCTACACGGACCTTCCAGACAGCGAACATGGTGATGACGACACCTACGAAGTTCTGCGAAGTGGCGTCCTGAAAGTGACGACTTCCAGTGGTGGAAAGACCCAGTACTTCGTCATGGATCTTTGGAAGAAAGTGGTCGCTGACAGCGATCATGAGCCTGGGTATTCGAAAGGCGCCGGTCCCCAGGTATTGGGATTCCGGATTCCGCGACGGCTGCCCCTCACACACACCTCCTAGTGGTGTGTCTCGTCATTGGTTGACCGCTTGAAGCGCGACGCGTCCGCGGGCGACCTTGGCGAGGATGTCCTCCGCGGTGGCGGTCCATACGAATGGTTTGGGATCGTTGTTGTGCGCGGCGAGGTAGGCCTCGATCTTGGCGATGAGGTCGGGTACGGAGTGGAACACGCCGCGGCGCAGCGCCTTGTCGGTCAGTTCCCGGAACCACCGTTCGACCAGGTTGAGCCACGACGAGGAGGTCGGGGTGAAGTGCAGTTGGAATCGGGGGTGTTTGTCCAGCCAGGCCCGCACGCTCTGGTGCTTGTGGGTGGCGTAGTTGTCGCAGATGTGAGGTGCACCGCAAGTGCTTCGGGGACCTCGCGGTCGATGGTGCGCAGGAACTTCAGGAACTCGGTATGGCGGTGCCGGGGCAGGCATTGTCCGATAACTTTGCCGGTCAGCACGTCCAGCGCCGCGAACAACGTGGCGGTGCCGTTGCGCTGGTAATCGTGGGTCATCGTTGCGCCCGCCCCTGCTTCATCGGCAGCGACGGCTGGGTCCGGTCCAGCGCCTGTATGGAGGACTTCTCGTCCATGCACAGCACGATCGCCTTCTCGGGAGGACTGAGGTACAGACCGGCCACGTCGATCAGTTTCTCCTCGAACTTCGGGTCGTTGGAGAGCTTGAATGTCTCGACCAGGTGCGGTTTCAAACCGCGCGCGGCCCACACCCGCTGCACCGTCGCCGGGGACACCCCCGCCTTCGCCGCCATCGTTCGGCACGACCAGTGGGTCTGGCCGTCCGGCGTGGAATGCCTTGTCAGGTGCACGATCTCGTCGATCTTCTGCTGAGGGATTGTGGACTTCCGGCCACGCCCGGCCCGGACCTTCCCCAGCTTCGCCAAGCCCTCCTCGGCGAACCGGACCCGCCACGCCCGAACCGTCGCCGGCTTCACCCCGACCTGCGCGGCGATCCTCACATTCGCCACACCATCGGCCGCCAGCAACAGCGCCTTCGCCCGCTCGAACTTGCCGATGCGGCGCGGTCTGCGACCGCGACAAGGCCTGCAACGCTTCTCGTATGGACCGTCCGACATGACCAAAGCAGGCCGCTGGTGTCACTCACCGCACGAAGTCTATCGAACAACTAGCCTATTATTTTGGAGACACACCACTAGGAGTGTGTAACGCCGACCGCGCCTTGACGGTGGGGTGGTGGACGGTGCCCGATGGGGCATCGTCAAGTTATTTGAGAATACTTGTGGCTCAGTCGATGTGAGTGGACTGTGCGGCGGAACGTAGTGGCTGACTGTGTCTTTCATGCCGCTGCGGCGACTGTGATCTCATCCCAGACCGCGAAGCGGTTGGTCATCTCGTTCGCCATTGGGGTGCGCTGATCAGATGACGACGGGGACGAAAGTGCTGTCGGATGTGGCTGAACGCAACCAGGAACCGTTGGGCCTGCCCAGGTGAGGCGAAGCGTTTCATCGCCCGTTCCCGGATTCTGGTCGGCTGATGGGAGTTCTCGGCCCGATTGTTGAGGTACTTCGAGCGGCGATGGGTCACCGTCGGCAAAGCCTCGCGGTGAGCGACCTGATAGCTGGCCAGCTTGTCGGTCACCAGCACGCGCGGCACGTAGCGCAGGCCCTTGAGCAGCTTGCGGAAAAACCGTCTAGCCGCCACCGCGTTTCGGCGCGACTGCACCAGGATGTCGAGCGCGTCGCCGTGCTGGTCGACCGCGCGCCACAGATAATGAGTGGTGACGTTGATCTTCACGAAAACCTCGTCGAGGTGCGATTTGTCGCCGGGGCGGGGTCGCCATCGACGTAACTGGGCGGCGTAGTCCGGCCCGAACTTGGCACACCAGGACCGGATCGTCTCGTAGGTGACCACGACGCCGCGGGCGAGCATCAGTTCCTCGACGTCGCGCAGGCTCAGCATGAAACGGTGATACCGCCACACCGCGTGCCCGATGACCTCGATCGGATACCGGTAGCCCTTGTACCTCGCCGCAATCGCCACAAACGACCAATCCTGGCAGCACCACACCAGGTCAACAACTTGACAATGCCGGTCAGACCCACCCTGAAATCAGCGTGTTATTAATAGTAATTAACAGGCTCTTAGCTTAGCTTAGCGCCTTGGCCGCGGTTAACCCGCCGAAACCCGAACCGATGACGACGACGCGATGCCGCCGGCGAGCCCCTCTTCGGTGTGGAGCATGGCGCTCATGATGGGCCCGCGCTGGGTACCTCGGCGTAGGCGATGCCGGTGAGATTGCCCTGCAGGGCGCGGATCGGCCGGTGGCCGGATCCGTCCAGGGCGGACACCCAGATGTTGCCCCCCAGGTCGGTGACGAACATGCGGTTGTGCCCTGGATCAAGAGCGATCCCAATGCCTTCCATCAGGTGGGTCGCCACGATTTCGGGTTCGGAGGTTTCAATGCCATCCAGTGGAGCCCTGTTGACCGTGTTGCCGTTTGGCGGATCGCCACGGTCGGTCCAGTACAGCATCCGCGTGGTGACACTGCCCCGGACCGGCCGGCGAGCGCGGCAGCAGCGACAGTGACCAACCGGATTCGGCTCACCGAAGAGGGCGCCGGCATGGATGCCGATTAGCTGCTCGAGGTCGCTGACGAGCCCGTGCACGTCTTCGCCCCGGCACGCTTGCGTTGAAATATGCCCTCGGTGTCGGCGGCTACCCGTCGAGCGCACTGATCGCTGAGAAGATCACCCCGCCACTGGGAGTCATGGCTGGAAGTAGGTGGCCCGACACAGGCCAAAAGGGCCCTATCTGACCCTCGCACTTGATCGATAGCGTCGTCGAGCACTCGGGGCTACCGTCATCCCATCAAACGCGGTTTCTGGCACGCCGGACGGCGTCCCGAACAGCGAAGGGGAGAAACCCGTGCTCCAGCCTCACCGATGCTTCAAACCCATCCCTATTGTCGCCCGAGGCGCTCAGCGTGGTCAGGGCAACGGCGCCCGTCGTTGCCGAACATGCCGACCAGATCACGGCTCACTTCTATCCCCCCATGTTTGCCGCACATCCCGAGCTGTTGCGGGTTTTCAACCAGGGAACCAGACCACCGGCGAACAGAGCCAGGCGTTGGCCGGCTCGGTTGTCGCGTATGCCGTGCAGCTCATCGATCCTGATGCGCCGTCATTCGACCACGTCATGCGCCGAATCGCCTTCAAGCACGTCTCCCTGGGGATCGGGTGTGCGACACGAATGTAGGGGACATGGGGTTGAGGCTGGTCGCGATGTAATCTGGTTGTTGTCTGAACAACCAGATTGGAGTTGGGAAGTGGGCGACGCCTCGCGGGACGACCTGGAGCAGCGACGAGACCGGTTGTATGCCGAGCTATCCGCGACCGGCGACTTCCGGCGGGGCTCGATCAGCGAGAACTACCGTCGCTGCGGGAGGCTGAACTGTGCGTGCGCGGAGCCCGATCATTCCGGGCACGGGCCGCGCTACCTGTGGACCCGCACGGTACGGGGCGCGGCACAAGGGGCGGCAGCTGGCGGCCGCTGAGGTGGATAAGGTGCGTGGCGACTTCGCCAACTACCGGCGCTTCGCCGACGTGACCGAGCAGATCGTGGCGGTGAACGGGAGTTGTGAGGCGCGCCCACCGAACCCGGTGGCGACGGCGCCCGCGGCCGCGACGGGGGACGAAAGGGGGCTCCGCGACCAGATCGCCGCGGCGTTCGCGGCCGAGGTAGAGCGGCTGGCCGCGCTGGCGGCCGACTCGCTGGGCTCCGGCGCGGGCGTGGCGCCGGTGGAGCTGGCGATCCGCACCGCGATGATCCAGCTCGGCGCCGAGTTGCTGCAGCAATTGGTGGCCACCGATACCGGGCACCGCGGGCCGCGGATCGACTGCGGGGAAGGAGCATCTCCGCCGAGTTCGTAGGTTACCGCGACAAGCGGGTGGAAGACACCGTGCTGGGCCGGGATCACCGTGCGCCGTGCCTGGTACCGCTGCGCCGAATGCGAACGCGGGATCACGCCGCGACGACGATCTCGGTGTCGCGGGCGCGTCTCGCTGTCGCCGGGCCTGCGCTCGATGACCGCCCGCGCCGCGGCCGCCGAGCCGTTCGCCGCCGCCGCCGACCTGCTCGCCGAACTGTCCGGAATCCGGTTGTCGGCCAAGCGGATCGAACGCTCCGCCGAGACCGACGGCGCCGCCGTGGCCGAGCGGCTCGCCGCCAGTTCGGCCGCGGTCACGCGCACGGTGGCGTGCTTCCCGGGCGTCCCGGCGACCGTGGGCGAGCACCCCAAAGCCGCCGGACAAGCTGTACATCGCCATCGACGGCACCGGGGTGCCCATGGTGGCGGCCGCGGTCGCCGACCGGGCCAGCCAAGCGCCCGACGGCCGGGCCCGCACCCGCGAGGTCGAACTGGCCTGTCTCACCCGAACACCATGACGCAGGGCCGGCCGAGGTGCGCGACCCCGACTCCACCAGCTACCTGGGCAGCTTCGCCCCCGCCAACCAGTTCGCCACCCTGGTGCACACCGAAGCCCACAGCCGCGGCGCCGACCACCTCCGGCAACTCGTCGTCCTCGGCGACGGCGCCCGCTGGATCTGGAACCTGGCCGACGCATCGCCCCGCCGCCACCCAGATCGTGGACCTCTACCACGCCCGCGAACACCTGCACGAACTCGCCGCCCTGCTCGCGTTCATCATCCCCGACCCACCCGCCTGGCTGCCGCCCGGCTGCGCCGACCTCGACGCCGGCGACATCGAAGCACTCTCGCCGAACCGCCCGACCTCGCCGCTCCGCCCCGCGGACCTGCCGCGACTCCGAGAAAGCCGTGGCCTACTTCGAAACCAACGCCCACCGCATGCGCTACGCCTACTACCGCGACCACGGCATGTTCGTCGGCTCCGGCGTCGTCGAAGCCGGCTGCAAAGCCGTCATCGGCCAACGCCTCAAACTGTCCGGCATGCACTGGAACATCCGCGGCGCCACCGGCATCATCACACTGCGCTGCCAGCGCGCCAGCGGCCGCTGGGAGCAGATCTGGACCCAGCCGCACAACCAGACCGCCACCGCCTGACCAGGCACGCAACAAGATCAAAAACGATCACCTACAAATCTGACGCGCACCCCTGGGGATCCGCCCCGAGCAGTACACGATCGTTGGGCAGCGCCTGCTGGCCTCCGTCGCTGAGGTTCTGGGCGACGCCGTCACCCCCGAGGTCGCCGCCGCTTGGGGTGAGGTCTACTGGCTGTTCGCGGTCCAGTTCGTCGCCGAGGAAGCGCGGCTCTACCAGCAGGCGAATGTGGACCCCGACCAGCCGACGCGTCCCTACCGCGTGGTGCGCCGCATCGAAGAAACCGCCGACGTCATCACCCTGGTCCTCGAACCCACCGACGGCCCGTTGCCGACCAGCGCGCCTGGCCAGTACATCTGGTGTTCGTCAACCTGCCCGACGGAGATCGGCAACCCCGCCAGTACACGGTGTCCTCCACCGCCGTACGGACGCGGCTGCAGATCACCGTACGACGTGTCCGCGGCAGAACGGGGCGCCCGATGGCCGCGTTCCCCAGCCATCTGCATGATCACGTGGAGATCGGAGACGTGCTCGATGTGAGCGCCCCAGCCGGCGACTTCGTCCTGACGCCCACCGAGTCGCCGATCCTGTTGGCAGCACGGGCGCGGGCATCACGACGGTGCTGCCCATCGTCGAACACATCGCTCGTACCCAACCCCAGCGGACCGTCATCGTGGCCCACGCCGACCACCACGCTCAAGATCACGCGCTGCGCGAAACCGTGCTGCATCTCGGACGGAATCGAGCGACTTCACCTCCTATGCGTGGTACGAAACCGTCGACGACGGCGACAGCCGCTCCCGCCAGGGATTGATGGACTTGACCGACATCCCGCTCCCAGACGATATCCAGGTCTTCACCTGCGGTCCGCTGCCGTTCATGAGGCACGTCAGGTCAACACTGCTGTCCGCGGCGTGCCGGCGGCCCGAATCCGCTACGAAGTCTTCGGACCCGACCTGTGGGCCGCCCAAACCTGCACCGGATCGGGGACCTAACGGAAATCCTGGATTCTGCTGCTAAGACTAAGAGAATGCAAATGAGAACTCGTTGTCGATTTCAGGACGAGTACGGCACGTTCAATTCTCGCCGATGTGTGCCGTCAGATCGGCCACGACGAGCGGGTGCACAACGGAAAGCCTCGCTCAGATGAAGGAAGTCGGTTCCCGTCAAACAACAAGCGGGTTTTCCTAACCAGCACTCACCGAAACGCCACGCGACGCCCCTGACAGTGTCGCCGTCGCGTCCGAACCCGATGGTTTGTGGAGACTGGGCTGGGTAGGGCCCTGCGCTGCAGGCGTATCGGCGTGTTCCCGGTGAATGAGTCAGGCAGGCTTAGTCCTGTGGCCCGTGGAGGGGCTGGAAGGGACGATGAAACACATGGCTGGTCGCAAGCGGCATTCCGCAGGACATTATGCGCCAAGCTGCGCCGCGCCGATCGAGCTTGCCGCGACGGGCAAGACGGGCGAGGAGATCGCCACCAGTGGAGGTATCACCGGCGACGCTATACGAACCGGCGTCGCACCTATGGCGGTATTACGCCGATGCAGCCAAGGAGCTCAAGGAGCTGCCTCGACGAAACGGTCGCCTGAAGCGGCTGCTGGCCGATGCGGAACTGGAGCAGGGCACCGCTGCATGAGTGGCCAAAGGGAAAATTCTGAGCCCGGCTGCCAAGCGTCGCGCCGTGGACATGCTCAAAGAAACGTTGAGTTTGTCGGAACGGCTGAAAATGCACAGCAGGTGCTGCGGCTAGCTCGTTCCACCTACTGGCGTCTGTGCCGCTCGCTGAACCCCGGCCGATCCAGACGCCGACTTGCGAGGCTGGCTGCGCGCCTACGCGACCGGACGCCCGTGTCATCGTTTCCGCCGCGCGTGGGCGGCGTTGCGCCACGAGGAGCGTCGTGAGATCAACGTTAAGACGGTCCACCGGCTTTGGCGGGAGGAAGGGCTAAGGGACCCGGTTCACGGTCCGCCGTAAACGTGCGGGGTTGTCGGTGCAGCAGGTAGCTGCCGACGCGCCGAAGAGGTGGTGTGGGCGATCAATTTCCAGTTTGACTCCACGATCAACGGCGAGGCGATCGAGATTCGAGTCGATGATTGACGAACACACTTGGGCGTCGCTGCTGCACCTCATCGAAACACTCGATCACCACCAAGCGGCGCATCGCCGAGTTGGAGGACGTGTTGCCGCGGCCGGCGGACCACCGAGGCTGCTGCGTATGGATAACGGTGCGGAGCTTGCTTTCCAGAGACTCGCTGCAACAGTTCTGTGCTGGAAGGGTCGGGTTGTAGCTCACTCCGCCGGATAACCGTGGAACAACGGTTACATCGAGTCGTTCAACCGCCGGCTCGGAAAAGGAGTGCCTGACCCGCAACCGCTCAACGACCACCTCTGGAAGCAGGGTGGTAATCAGGCGGTTTCAAGGACAGCAGACCACCAGCGCGCTCGGCTATTGGCTACTTCACCCGGGCCCGAGGTTTTCGCGGCCGGTGGACATCCCACCGCCCCTTGACCTGTGAAATCAATTGAATCGAATCGACAACAACCTGGCGCGATAGCCGGGTGGACAGATGGTTGTCGAGGACTCGCCAAGCATGGGACCCGGCGGCGAGGACTCAGGCATCGGCCCCCTTGGCATGCGCTTTCCTGATGGAGGTCTGGGTGATGCGGCGCCACATCTCAGGTGGGTTGGAGTCATGGGGAGGTGTGCGCTGTGGGGTATTTCGGCGAGTTCGACGCCGTTGCAGTAGAGAAGCTGTTGCAGGTAGGACAGCGAGTTGTTCTGGTGGCCATACATGAAGAGCTTCGGCGCGGGCAAAGCGATGAAGCGTTCGAGGAGGTCACCGTCGTCGGACAGGGCGACCATGGACTCGAAGATGGGTTTAACGGCGGCGGCTCTGACTTTATGGGGCAGGGACGCGGCGTAGAGGCTGTCGTAGTAGCGGGACTTGCCGACCCGGTCGGCGAACGGTGAGGAACTCGCGGTGGTCGCCGTGGCCGTGGCTAATGACTTGTCGGCTCAGGAAGCAGTCTTCGGGTGCGATGTTGCCTTCGATGTTGCTGACGAAGCTCGCTACCCGTGTGGGGTTCTGGTCGGCGAGCATCAGCGCGGTCAGGCCACCATGAAGATGATCAGGTGGTAGCGCTGGATCCAGCTTCCAGGTAGTCAAGCACTTCGGTGGCAACCGACACCAGCAGCGGTATCGACAGCGCTGACAGGTCGAGGGGCGTCTGCGGCACCGCCAGACCGGGTGACGTCGTTCAGCCAGGACCAAACCGAGATCGGCGAGGTCGTGCTGGTCGATGACGTAGCGTCGTCCTGGTGGAACCGAAGCCGTCGAAGATCAGGTTCCTGGCCCGGTGCCGTCGGCGGCGCAGTCCGGCGATGTGGCGCCGTTGCCGCCGACAGTCGAGGCCAGCAGGTGAAGGGCTGCAGTTTCCGGAGTGGTGTCATCGTGGAATCCCTGTCAGGTCAGCGCCGACACCAGGCGGTGTGCGGCTTCGTTGAGGCGGTCGGGCCTGAGCGTGAGGTTGAGGCGCAGGTGGTGCTCTGACCCGAATGCATGCCCGGCGACGACGGCGACGTGTGCGTGGGTGAGGAGCCAGTCAGCCAGGTCGCGAATAGCTCCAGTGTTCACGATCAGTAGGCCGAGAACATCAGGAAGGCGAAGCGTTTCACCGCCAGGAAGCGGGGATCGAATTCCGAGGATGCGTTGAGGTGGTGGACCAGCATGTCGCGGTTGCGCCGGTAGGTGTCGACAGCTCGGGCGTGGGTGGCGTCGTCACCGAGAGCGGCCAGCGCGGCGATCTGGGTGAGTTGCGGTACGTGAGTGATAGTGCGCCCCAACTGTTCACGGGCACTGCTTACTATTTCATTCGGACCGAACAGCCAACCGACGCGCCAGCCGGTCATGGCGTGGACCTTGGAGACACCGTTGACGACGATGATGCGGGAAGCGGCCTGGGGAGCGACGGCCAGCGCCGGGGACGGCCGCGCCGGCGTAGACGAAGGCGTCGTAGATTTCGTCGCAGATCAGCCAGACGTCGTTGTCCAGGCACCACGCGGCGATGCTGGCCAGCCGATCGGGTGCGTGCACTGCGCCTGTTGGGTTGGCTGGGTTGGCCAGGATCAGTGCACGGGTGTGTTTGGTGCGTGCCGCCTGCAGCGCGGTCGAATCAGGAGAAAGAAGAAGAAGAAGAAGAAAGAAAGAAAGAGAGAGAGAGAGAGAGAGAGAGAGAGAGGATGAGAGAGAGAGAGAGAGAGAGAGAGAGAGAGAGAGAGAGAGAGAGAGAGAGAGAGAGAGAGAGAAAAAAAAAAAAAAAAAAAAAAAAAAAAAAAAAAAAAAAAAAAAAAAAAAAAAAAAAAAAAAAAAAAAAAAAAAAAAAAAAAAAAAAAAAAAAAAAAAAAAAAAAAAAAAGGAGCAGACGGTCACCTGTACGTCGTTGTTGATGTCGATGCGGTGGGTGTCGGCGGCTTTGGCCGCGATCAGGGCACGCAGCGCGGGATGTCCCGCAGCGGTGCCGTAGTGGTGTGTCGAGGCGGTCATTGCGGCGGCAATCGCGGCGGCGACGACGTGTTCGGCGGTGGCGGCCTGGGTTCACCAGGCCAAGGTGATGACGTCGACACCGCTGGCGCGTAACGCTTCTGCGCGCTGGGCCATCGCGAAGATGGAGTTCGTGCGGATAGCGTCGAAGTGTCCAACGGTGCGGTAGATGATGCGTCCTCGAGCCCGTACGACTCGAGTGTCCATGAACCGGATCGCGAGCACCTCGAGGATCCGATGTTCGCCGGTGACGCGGCAGTAGGCCTAGTTCAGCACCGCGGCCGCGCGGGCGCGCGAAATCACGATCACCCCGTCGGCGTCGCCGACGACCGGTCTGTGGTGTCGACCGCCACGCCTCCAACCTCGATGCTGATGCCGAGAGCCCCGCGGAACAGTTTGCGGGTGCCCCGAATCGAGGTGCTCCGCGAGAAAACCGGGAATCTCAGTGTTGCCAGGGCGTCGACGTCGCGGACTGCACCGTGGATCGACCAGGCCGGCGATGTCGCGCTGCTGCTGGGCGGCGACGGTCAGGACCTCGCCCCAGTGGCCGAAGGGGGCGCCTCCGGCGTCGACAACGAGCACATGACCCGCGGGTGCAGGCCGGCGCCCGCGTGATGAAGCGCCAGATTGTCACCGCCGGCCCCTTCGGACGGTGAACGCCGGGCCGGCCACCCGTGCTCCCGGCCACGCTGCACCAATTCTCGGGTCGACGGCCCTGGGCGAAGACAAACCCGTGGCCGTGTTCTTGCTTCGGAGCAGTGTTTGAACCGCCTCGTAGAGCGTCGCTGACGAATGTGCCGTGCCGTGAACCGTTGTCGGACCTGCGTGGGGCTGGACACGCGTCATGAGGTCTCACCTCCTCGGACGGTGGTTGCGGTTTGCAGCGCGTGATAGCCATGGCGCGATAGGGCGGCAGCCAGGGTGGCGCCGGCCTCGACCGAGCAGAAGTTGGCGGCCTCGATGTCGTGGATCCGTTCGGCGACCGCGGCCACCTCGGCGGCGCATTCAGCGGGCACCACGACGACGCCATCAGCGTCGCCGCACACCACGTCGCCGGGTCGAACGCTGACTCCGCCAATGGACACCGGTCGCTGCACGGCAGCGAGCCGCACCCTGTCCTTGCCGGTTCGCATGAACCGCCCAACACTTTCCAGATCGGATCACTACAGGTGGACAGCGATTCCGTCGACGTCGCGGCATACGCCGTTGATCACGGTGGCCGCGATGCCGTGGACAGCAGCGGCGCGGGTCATGATCACCCACACCGTGGCGTCGGTCCGGCCTGCCGGTTGTGGATCGCGGTGGCGCGCAGGCCGGGGACGTCGTCGAGGAAGTCGCCGACCGTGCCGCGGCCGGCTTCCACGGGTTCATCAGGCCGGCGGTTGAAGGCCGGCCGGCACGCCCGGCGTCCCGGGCAACAGCGGCGCGATGTTGGGCACCGAGCACGGGTAATGCCAGCTTGCCCAGGCATCGGAGATCGCTGCGGTCGGCAGCACCGCAAGTCGGTCGATCACCATCCTGTCGTCGTTCGCGGCATCCGCACTCCCCTTGGGTGTTGTCTGACCGGCGAGACGCGCGTCATCGCCCTGTTGATGGGGGTGCCACGCGGATGTCGGTGGCGATCGCCGATTCTCGCGCCAGGATCTGTTCGGCGCGGTTAATGACCTCGGATGCGCGCTGCCGCGGGATGAACGCGACACCGCTGTCGTCGCCGATCACCAAATCGCCTGGGCGACAGTGATGCCGTCGATCATGACCGGTGCTCCCACGCTCTGCTGGCGGAGGCGGCCGCGGGCGGTGCGCGGCGTAACCGCCCGCGCGAAGACCGGCAGCCGGTAGGAGCGGGCCTCGGCGACGTCGCGACACGCGCCGTCAGCGACGACCCCGGACACCCCGATCCGCACACTGCCCAGCGACAACAGGCCACCCCAGCAGCTGACATCGCCGCGGCCCTCATTGGCGACCACCAGCACATCACCGCGCACCAGCTACCGCGATCGCATCGCTGGCGATGTGCAGGACCCGGCTCACCGCCGACGTCCGGTTCGAGCTGCACCGTCCTTGCTGTCCCCGCGAAGCGGGCCGAGCCGCCCTGGGCGCATAGTGCCCCAAGGTACCCGGCGACAGCCCGCACTCGTCGAGCGCATCGCTGACTACGGTCGAGTCGAGCCGCGCCAGTCGGTCAAGAAAATCTGTTCTGGTCTCGGTAAATCGACCCATTGCACAGTCCGCGATCTCTGTGAAGGATCAATCGGCTCATTCAGTGATAGGCGGCGCGTATCAATGGTGGAGGTGCGGGAAGCGCGGTACTTCATCGCCGTGGCCGAAGAACTCAACTTCGGGCGCGCGGCCGAACGACGGCAGATGTTTCAGCCCCCGCTGTCCGCCGCGATCAAAGCCCTCGAAAAGCGACTTGGCGTCCTGCTGCTGTACCGCACCACCCGAGAAGTACGTCTAACCCCCCGGCACGGTCTTCCTCGACCAATGCCGCATGGTGGTCGCCGCCGCGCACGGCGCAGACTCCGCGGCCAGACAGGCAGGAGACGGACAGGCTGGTGAACTCCGAATCGGTGCTGTGACAACGGCATTCACCGACCCGCTTCCGCAAACGCTGCACGCCTTCGCACGCTCGCACACCCCAACGTCGACATCCGCGTGCGCGAGGTGGACACCACGTCGCTGTCGAACTGCTCCAACGCCGCGAACTCGACATCGCCCTCATCCGTCAGCTCGCCGCGCCACGCGACTGTAACCGCGTCGTTCTCAAGCAGGAGTCCTTCGT
>CAVYPI010000101.1:0-26501 GCA_963770125.1 uncultured Actinomycetota bacterium
CACCGCTTCACATACAGCAACACCCACGGTCGTCGGTGTGGGCTTCCACCGCGTTGACGATGAGATCCCATGACACGCTGTCGAAGAACTTCCGGATGTCCAAATCGATCACCCAGTCGTATTTCCAACACCGACGTCGGCACGCGCCCACTGCATCCAATGCCGACCGTGCCGCGCCGGTAGCCGTAGGAATCGGAGTGGAAGATCGGCTCGACCTCCCGCTCCAACCGCGCGGCCACCACTGTTTGCGCGACCCGATCGGCCACAGTAGGCACACCCAGAACCCGGACTCCATCGCCGTGCGGCTTCGGTATCTCCACGGCCAGCACCGGCGGCGGAAAGTAACTCCCCGAGGACATTCGGTTCCAGACCTTGTACAGATTGTTCTTCAGGTCCTTCTCGAAATCCTCGATGCAGCATCCATCCACGCCGGCGGCACCCTTGTTCGCCTTCACCTTCTCCCAGGCGTCGTGCACCTCCCACTTCGAAATATCGAACGACTTGCCTGACGATTTCAGCTCGCCCATCCAGACTCCTCCCGAACCGAGGTTCGGTTGATCGAACGAACACAGCCACGGATGACCTGACCCCTTGGCTCCACCCCCACCGCGTCAAGCAGGAGCTTCACGGCTACTACGAGTCAGTCCGCCAGCGCGCCCCACCTCGGTACTCCGTCCCGCCCGGTGTCGCCCGTCCGGGAACCTCCCTCTCGCCACCTCATCCGGCGGCAGTATCGGGACACGCCTTCTCACGTTCCGCACAGGAGCCGCAGACCAGGCTCACGTCGCCTCCATGCCGGGCACCACCTGGCCGGTAAACGGGCACCCTCCAGGCTCGTCCCGGGACTATCCACCTGCCCCGGTTTCGATGCCAGCCAACCTGTTTCGACACGTCAACGGCTACAACGCTCGTCTTCCTGATCCCCGCCTGACCCGTGAACCGGGCCTTTTCCCACATCGCTCACCACGACGCCGAGTAGCCGGAGGGAGTCTCACCCTCCGGCCCTCACAGATCCGGACGTGAACCTCTCGATTCATCCGGCTCGTGCCGTCCAGTTACCAGGTCGTGTAGCGCAGCTCCCAGTGCGCAAACAGGCGGGGCACCCGTTCCCGGACCCCACACAGCCATTCTCGCGCACGTCTGTCACCGCGTTCCAGCCGTTTGTACTTCCTTCTCGCCCAGTGCATCAGGTGGCGATCAACACGCCAGCACAACGGAATCACCATGCTTGGATAGAACACCGTGAAGTAGTTGAGCCAGCCCCGGAGAGCCGGGTTCACGCCACGCGCGAGGTCGTTAAGGGTTAGAGTTGTGCGCCGATGTATCTTCCACGAGGCCACCTTTCGGCTCATGTCCATCAACTTGCCAGGATCGACCGCAGGTAGAAACCTCGTGAATGCCCTTCCCTCGGCCTTGTTGAAGGCCCTCCGGGGACGAAACGCATAGCCGCAGAACGTAAACGACATCACCGGGTGATCCCGTTGCCGCCGACTGTCCTTGCAGTACACTATTTTCGTCTTCTCGGGATGCAGACTCAATCCGATATCGGCGAACCGACGCCCGATTGCCTCCCGCACCTCCCAGGCTTGACGTTCGGTCACACAGTGGATCACCGCATCGTCCGCGAAACGCTCGAACCGGACTCCCGGATATTCCCGAGAGATCCACAGATCAAAGCCGTAATGCAGGAACAGATTAGCGAGCAACGGTGAAATCGGTCCGCCTTGTGGCGTACCCCGAGTCCTTTCGATGACGGTGCCGTCCGGCATCTGCATCGGGGCTTTAAGCCAGCGCTCTACATAGAGCAGGACCCATTTCTGGTCCGTATGGCCCGTGACCGCCTTCATTGTCAGATCCCATGAGACCGTGTCGAAGAAGGCCTTCACGTCGAGGTCGACGACCCAGTCCTTCTCCCAGCACCGTTTGCGGCATGCCGCTATCGCGTCCAAGGGTGACCGTCCGGGACGATATCCGTAGGAGTCGTCGTGAAAGACCTTCTCCACTTCCGGCTCCAATGCCAGGACCGCCACCGTCTGCGCCACCCGATCGACCACGTTCGGGATGCCCAGGACTCTCGTTCCTCCTTTCTTCGGTATCTCCACCGCGCGGACCGGCCCGGGGAAGTACGACCCAGACGACATGCGATTCCACAGCCTGTAGAGGTTATCCTTCAGCCTCTCCTCGAACTGCTCGATCGTCACGCCATCGACCCCGGCCGCTCCTCCGTTCTCTTTGACCTTCAACCACGCACTCCACACCAGCTTTTTCGGGATGTCGTGCGACTTGCCCTGCAACTTTGGCTCACTCATGCGATTCCTTCCTCACGGTTGATCACACTCATCAGCCAGGACGACCCCACCCCTTGGCTCCGCCCCCACTGCGATACGCAGGGACTTCACAGCTACTACGGGTGAGTCCGCCGGCGCGTCCCGCGACGGTACTCGGCTCCTTGCGGATTCCGCCGCTTGGAGTTCTCCCTCTCGCCACCAACTGCTCGGTGACCGTGTCGAGACGCGCCTTCACATGTTCCGTACGAGAGCCCGGACCGGACTCATGCTGCCTGTACGCCGGACACCACCTGGGCAGTAGACGGGTAACCCCCAGGCTCATCCCAGAGCAAAGACCAAACCCTGGTTTCGATGTCATCTAATTAGCTTTCGACACTTCAGTCGGCAGAGGGCCTTTCGACCCATCGCTCATCTTTCCGGTCCACACCTGACACGATCACTGCCGCGCCTTTTCCTACACCGTTCAAGACCACGGTCTTCAGCCAAGGCCCCGGTAGGTGGTTTGAAGCCTCCTCCCGCAAGGCGACTCCGGAGGTCCAGAAAACTCCTCCATCTCCTCATACAGCACCAGAAGCCAGGCACACCAAGCCTGACCCCCACTCATGTTCACAAAGTCTTCAGCTAACGCAGCAGTGGGCGGCTTGAAGCCTCCCCCCGCAGGGCGACTCCGAAGGGCCAACAATCCTTCATCTCCTGCACAGCACCACCTCAAGAAGCTCGCCTATCACGCTCCCTTCAGCGTTCGTGACACACGTGGATTCGGCGTCGGGATCGGTGATGGTGGTTCATCAACCGGTAGGTGCGCTCGTCGGCGTCGGTATCGCCGGGCGCCAACACGTATTCGACGACTCGGACGTCGATACCGTCGGCGTGGTTGCGCCTGGCCTTGGTCCCCGGATAGATGCGAGAACCGAAAGAGCCGTCGCTGTACCGCTTTTCGACAGGCAACACCGCGTTGGACTTGATCCGCCACAGCAGATCCGCACCGGTGGCGCGAGCCTTGTCCCACAGGGTGTAGCCGAAGAATCCGCGATCGGCCAGCAGCAGCATGCCGGGCAGCAGCGACCGCAACACCGACTCCACCAGTGTCTGTTCGCCCTGCCGGTAGGCGCCGACCGCGGCGTCGATGATCGCGTGCGATCCACATTCGGCCAGTCCCAGGACCCGGACCTGCGGAAACGCGCCGCCACGGCCGTCCCCGCGGGAGGACGCCGGCCGGCCGAACCGCTCCACGTTGGCGTCGGTGTCGGCGACATCCAGGCACAACCCGTCGATGCTCATCAGCCGCCACGACCGATAGAAATCACCCGCCACCTGCGGGTCCGCCAACGGCACCACCGCCTTGTCGTAGAGCACCCGCAGCGGTTCCGGACCCAGCCGCTTACGCGCCTGGAACAACGCCGCCTTCGTTGGAACCGACCAGTCGTGCGACCACCCCGTCGCCCACGAATGACCCGCGACCAGCATCCGCATCACCTCCTCATAGGACGAGGAAGAGAACAAGGCCAGCCCGAGCACGTAGTACACGACAACCCGCGCCGGCAACAACCGATGGCGCACCTCGACCCGACCGCAATCGGCCAGCACTTGATCAACCAGATCAGGCGGAAAGACCCTGGTCAACACCCCCAACGAGATGTGATCGGACAACCTCTGATCACTCTCCGGCTTGACCCAACCAGCCCGCGGCACCCACTCAGAATAACAACCATGTCATCTTAAGTAAACGGTATTGGGCTTAGCCTGGATTTCTCGCGCATATGTCGTTGGTGGTGTGTGTTAATGCGCGAAAGTGCCTGTCCTGCAAGGCATAATGGGATTTGTTGAGGATTCCACAACGCCTATCGGAAGGCACTTCGCAGGTGAACAATAGCGCAGCGGTTGCCCGGGTGAAAGTGTCCGCGGACGGCCATGGTGTCGTGTCGCACGCCGGGGTGGGGATCCTGCGGGAGGTGGCGGGGCTGACCGGGCTCTCAGCGCAGGTCACGGCCGCACTGGCGGACACGTATCGGGGCCCGTGGACCTATGCGCCGGGTGCGGTGTTCGCCGATCTGGCCGCCGCGGTCGCCGGCGGGGCGGACTGCATCGACGGGGTCGGGCAGCGCTGCGGTGACCGTGAACATGTCTTCGGTGCTGCGGCGTCGACGACCACGATGTGGCGCCTCGTCGATGCGCGGATTGACGCCAAGCATCTGCCCGGTATCCGGGCTGCCCGCGCCCATGCCCGGGACAAGGCCTGGGCGGCCGGGGCGGCACCGGCGCCCGGGGAATGGCTGCACCTGGATATCGATGCCACCATCACGATCGATCACTCCGACAACAACGAGCAGGCGGCCGCGACCTGGAAGAAGACGTGGGGTCACCACTCGCTGCTGGCGTTTTTGGACCGCTCCGAGATCGCTGGCGGCGAAGCGTTGGCCGGGCTGCTGCGCCCGGGCAACGCCGGCTCCAACACCGCCGCCGACCACGTCCAGGTGTTGGGGTGGGCGCTGGAATCGCTGCCGGCGGCCTACCGACCCACCCCCGACGATCGGGGTGGGCCACCGGTTCTGGTGCGTTGCGATTCCGCCGGTGCCACCCACACCTTCGCCGACGCCTGCCGGGCGGTCGGGGTGGGGTTCTCCTTCGGCTACGCCGTCGACGCCCGGGTTCGCGACGCGGCGGAAACCCTCAACGAGGGCGACAGCTGGTATCCGGCGATCGAATCGAGCGGCGGCATCCGCGACGGCGCCTGGGTCGCCGAAGCCACCTCGCTGGTCGACATGAGCCACTGGCCCAACGGGACCCGGCTGATCCTGCGCAAAGAACGTCCCCATCCCGGCGCGCAACTACGGTTCACCGACTCCGACGGGCTACGCGTCACCGCGTTCATCACCGACACCCCCACCGGTGTCGTCCCCGGTCAACTCGCAGGCCTGGAACTGCGCCACCGCCAACACGCCCGCGTCGAGGACCGCATCCGAGAGGCCAAGGCCACCGGCCTGCGCAACCTGCCCTGTCACCGGGCCGAGGCGAATGCCGCCTGGCTGGAAATCATCCTGGCCGCAACCGATCTGGTGGCCTGGTCGAAACTGATCGGCTTCACCGAGCAGCCGGATCTGGCCACCTGCGAGATCGACACCTTCCGCTACCGGGTCCTGCATGTCGCCGCCCGCATCACCCGCGGCGCCCGCCAAATCCGCTTACGCATCGACGCCACCTGGCGCTGGGCCGCCGCGATATCCGAAGGATGGCAACGACTTCGGACCGCCTTCCCCTGAACAACAACGCACCCGCCACCCGACCCGAGGACCCCACCGGCCGTGGAAAGCCCGCCCCCGAGCGACACCGGCCGACCTGCCATGCCCATCCGGCACAATCAACCCAACTACGCCGCCCAGCACGCACTACATCCCACCCGAACAGGTCGCGCGAAAAATTGAGGTTAGTCAGCTTGCGCCACCTTAGCGATAGACGGTCGGCGAGTCGCTAGCCTTCGTCGCTAGCCTCCGGAGCCGTCCTCGTCGGCGAGCACGCGATACACGGTGGCACGACTAACGCCAAGAGTGGCAGCGATGATGTTGACCGACTCTCCGCTAGCGTGCATCCGCTGCGCCAGGGCCACTTTCGATTGATCCAGCGCCTTAGGCCGACCGATGGACTGCCCGCGTGCCCGACGTGCGTCCCGCGCTGCTGTCCACGGTGTCGGCGCTACCGGCGACGACGCGTGGCGCCGACTTTCTGCTCGCCGCGATTACCGGGTTCGAAGTGGTCCACGCGTCGGATATACCTTGCATGGCTCGCAAATGCTCGATCGCGGGTGGCATTCCGGCTCGGTCTTTGGCACGCACTCGGTGGCGATGGCGTCGGGCAAGTTGCGCGGAGTGGTTCCTGCTCAACTGGAGGACGCGCTGGGGCTGGCCGGAACCCAGTCTTGCGGGTTGATGGCCGCGCAATTCGGAGCCATGAGCAAGCGCATGCACCACGGCCTGGCGTCTCGCAACGGGTTCTACGCCACGGGGCTGGCCGCACATGGGTACACCGGCATCAAACGGGTCTTCGAGCGCGACTACGGCGGATTCTTGAGTGTCTTTGGCGAGGGCCACAATCCTGATCCGGCCCCGTTGACCGGCCAGTTGGGTCAGCGGTGGGAGACCACCTCCATCATGGTCAAATCGTATTCGGCGATGGACGGACTAGACGGCGCCATCGACGCCACCCGCGAGTTGCGCGCCGATCATTCCATTGACCCCCAGCATGTTTCGAAGATCGACATCACCGTCGGGACGACGGTGAACCGGCACGGCTGGTGGAAGCCCGACCGCCCGCTGACCGCGATCGGGGCGCAGATGAACATCGGATATGTGACCGCAGCAGCGCTTCTGGACGGCAATGTGTTGCCCGAGCAATTCACCCGGCCCGCCTGGACGCCGACGACATCTGGGCGCTGATCGACTGCACCGACGTGCACCTGGACGAAACCCTCAGCAACGCCAGCGCCGACCAACGATTCCGCACCGATATCGCGATCACCACGGACGACGGCGACGTGTACTCCACCCGGGTCGTCCAGCCCCACGGCGGCCCCAGCGACCCGCTCACCAACGACGACCTGGTCACCAAATTCCATTCCCTGGCTGACCGGGTCACCACTACCGACCGCGCGGCGGCCACCGAACGCGCGGTCCTCGGACTCGACGATTTTGACGACCTCAGCACGCTCGTCGACCTGCTGGCCGTCCCCGTCGCCGGCTCCCTGGACTGCGGGGAGTCAAGTTAATGGACCGTAGCTACCTGTTCGTGCCAGGACACGACGAGAAACTCCTACGGGAGGCGTTCGACGCCGGCGCTGACGCGGTCATCGTCGACCTCGAAGACGCCGTTCCAACCGACAAAAAGGACACCGCCCGCGCGATGGCGGCCGAAGTCCTGGCCACGCATTCGGCCTAGGCATGGATCAACGCCGTCGGAACCCGTTATGCCGCAGCCGATCTTGCTGCGGTCGCGACGCTGGCCCGAGGTATCCGCATCCCCAAGGTCGAATCGGTCGACGATGTGCGCTGGGTCGCCGTAGCCGGGCCGCATCTTCATATAAGCCACATGGCATCAGCAGCGTCGGCTTGGCGTCTCTAGCCAGCATCGCCACCGTCACCCATTCGCCGGCAACGATCCGGGGTTTCCATCTCACGCATCGGTCGCATCGGACGTCTTCATGATGTCGGAGTCTACGAACGACGGGGCCTCGGACTTCCGAGTAAGCGACAATGAAAGGGGCCTTCACATGTCATTACAAGACGACAATAAGGCCGTCGTCGGCCGCTGGTTCACCGAGTTCTGGGGTAACCCGTGGAATCCCGGCGTCGTCGACGAACTCGCCGCTCCCGACATCTGCTTCGAGTACTCCCTGCACCAGCCGCTGTGCGGACGAGCCGCCGTCAAAGAGTTCGCCACGAACTTCCGTGCAGCGTTTCCGGACCTTAACTTCTGGGGCACTGCGGAGCTCATCGCCGACGGAGATTATGTCGTCGGACAGTGGGAGGGCGGCGGAACCCACACTGGCATCGCGTTCGACGACCTTCCCATCGGCTCGCTTGGTGCAGGGCCAGGTAAGTCCATGCGCTTCACCGGAACCACAGTTCTCCGACTAGCGGACGGCCTCATCATCGAAGAGCGCGGGCTCGACGATGGTGTAGCGGTGCTGCAGCAGCTTGGGATTATCCCAACGGTCGCCAAGTAGTCAGCACGTCTGCGGCAGCATTCACCTGATCACGGCCGGGTTCACTGTTATACGCAGCGAGCCGGGCCGTCTGGTCCCCGTGGCGATGCTTCTGTTACCGCGCGTCCGCCCCACCGCACGTGTGCGGCCCTCGAGACAGCTGCGAGCCGGGCGAACAGACTAGCCCAAAGCCTCACTCCCCCTGTGGTTGTCCGGGCTGGAAATGAGATCTCACGACCAACGACTGATGGATGACCTCTGTTATCCATGGTCTCTGCCAGCAGCCTGGCGCAGAGCCCAAACCGCGATCGCTCCCCTACACAGGAACTCGCACCTCTTCCAACACGCACCATTACCAGTTAATTCCGATCTATCGCGCACTTACAGCCGCCGCCGACAGTTGCGGGCTCGGATCACTCCTCTTCGTCGATCGGCTCCCCGATCGGCCGCGTCGTCGACGAACTCGTCGTTCACGACGTGGGGCCTCGGTCTCCACCTGCTTGCAGAGAGAGCCTGTTCCCAAACCGTATCCAGGGCGTTAGTCCCTGGTGTCCAAGCGGGGTTAGGACACGCGATTAAATTAACGCCACGTTGATGGTTTTGGCCTTACGCTATGTGATGTGGTGACGGCCGCCGATCGCGAGGACGAGCTATCCCGCAAGTTCGCGCTGTTGGCGCCGGTGCTGGACGAGCGTCAGCGCAGGCTGTGGATGGCGGTGGAGGCGCGGGAGGCCGGGCGCGGTGGGATCACGGTGGTGGCTCGGGCGACCGGCGCGGCGCGTTCGACGATCACTCGGGGTGTGGACGAACTCGATAGCGGCGCAACCAGTTCCGGGACGGTGCGACGCGCGGGCGCTGGGCGCAAGCGGGCGGAGGCGGTGGATCCGGCGCTGACCGCGGCGCTGGAGCGGCTGGTCGATCCGGATGCCCGGGGGGATCCGGAGTCGCCGTTGCGGTGGACGATCAAGTCAACGCGGCAGTTGTCGGCGGCGCTGAGTGGGCAGGGCCATCGGGCCAGTGAGTGGCTGGTGCGGCGGCTGCTGCACGAGGCCGGCTACAGCCTGCAGGCGGCGGTGAAACAGATCGAGGGCACCCAGCATCCCGATCGTGACGCGCAGTTCCGGTATCTCAACGACCAAGTGCGACAACATCAGTCGGCGGAGCAGCCGGTGATCAGCGTGGACACCAAGAAGAAGGAGCTGGTCGGGCGGTACAAAAACGCCGGGCGGCGCTGGCAACCGGTCGGGCAACCCGAGCCGGTGCACACCCACGACTTCCCGGACAAGGAGCTGGGCAAGGCGGTCCCGTACGGCGTCTACGATCTGGCCGCCGACGCCGGCTGGGTCAGCGTCGGCGCCGACCACGACACCGCCGCGTTCGCCGTGGCCACCATCCGCCGCTGGTGGCAGGCGGTCGGCACGGACCGCTACCCGGATGCGTCGCGGCTGCTGATCACCGCCGACGCGGGTGGCTCCAACGGCTACCGCACCCGGCTGTGGAAGACCGAGCTCGCCGCCCTCGCCGCCGAGACCGGGCTACAGGTCACGGTCTGCCATTTCCCGCCGGGTACCTCCAAGTGGAACAAGATCGAGCACCGGCTGTTCTCCCGTATCTCCTCCAACTGGCGCGGCGAGACCCTGACCAGTCATGAGGTCGTGGTCAACCTGATCGCCGCGACCACCACCCGCACCGGCCTGACCGTGCGCGCCGAACTCGATCACGCCGAGTACCCGAAGGGAATTAAGATCAGCGACAAGCAGATTCGTGAACTAGAGGCGCGTGCCATCACCCGCCACGACTGGCACGGCGAATGGAACTACACCGTCACCCGCGCGCCATCTGGCCCGTGAGCACCGCTATCTGCCAAATATGCGCGTGTTATTTCCTCGCGTGTCCTTAGCGTGAATACATGCAGCCGCCGTCGTGCGCTGAGCGGCATCCGATCCTTGCCAGCGTGGGCGTCCCCGTCCTCGCAGCCATCGTCGCGTACTGGTGGTCGGCCGCGGCCGTCGTCGTAGTCGCTGCCGCGGTGTGCATGTGCGTCATGCTGCAACGGTGGTGGCGGTTCGAGGTTGCAGTCCATCGCAAAGAAACAGCATTGCTCAACGCAGCCGAGCACGAGCTGGACGCAGCCGAGCATGAGGTTTAAGCGAGACGATCCCCTCGCGAAGCGATTGAGCCGCCGATCACTCACCCTCGTACCTGGGCCTTACCCAGAGGTCCCCAGTCGACATTTTCGTTCCGTAAAGGAAGCTAAACTGCGCTTTAGAGCCCAATCATGTTGTTGTGGTGACGATTCAGCGTTCTTGGGTGGGGTGCAGACGCGCGGGGATCTGTGCCCAGTCAAAGGCACGTGCATGACTGAATCACCCACCCGCGCAACAATGTTCACGAAAGGCGTGACGATGGTTCCGTGTCCCGTCACCCCGCACACCTTCACGTCGCCCGAGGCGCGGGCTATGCCGGTGTAGATGTGGGCCCGTCGCTGGTCGCGCGGGCCGCACCGCGCCGCTCAAGCCGGCCAAAGATGCCGAGCGCGGTCGTCCTTACGCAGCACCGATTCATGGCTGCCGGCGAGGCGGGGACTGTTTGTGTGCGTCGAGTTGGCAGACACTTTCCAGCGCCAGTATCGCTGGCCCACTTGCTTTTCACACAGCCGCTGGCGCCCGTCGTCGTTGGTGACCACCAGCGGCGCGTGAACGAAGACAAGCGTGTCCTCATCGGCGTGCTCGCAAATTCACCGGGTCGCTTCCTCGAGGCCACGCACCCATCCTGCGGCGGTCACTGTTCCGCCCGACGTTACCTGCTCGCCTTCGACAAGGATCGACACCGTTTCGACGGGGACACCTTGGCTCTTTGGCTTCGCATTGCGCGGCGCGAGGATGACCGACCTTTACCTGACCGGCTACCTCTCCTAGCGCTCGCGGCGATGTTCGTCGCGCACTGCGTGCGCCGATTCGGTGGGATCACCGGCGACGTGCTGGGCACCGCCGTCGGGCTGCCTGTCGGCTCGCCCTGACTGGTCCTAGCGCCGCCGGCGCCTGCCCTTGCTCAGTCCCATCTGCCGCATCGCTTCCAGGCCGTCCTGCAGCGTGCGCCAGTCCTGCTGCAGGCGGCTGCGGCCGGCCTCGGCCCGCTCGCCGAACGATCGTTTGGCCTGATCGATCAGCATGCGCAGATCCTTGCCCGCCGCACCGCCCGCGGCCATGCCTGCCAGCGTCTTCTCTACGCGACCCCGCAGCTTGTCCGGTACCGCATCGGGCACCCGGGCGGCCGGTACCGGGTGGATCGGGCCTGCGTCCTTGCCGAACAGCTCGGGATGCAGGTATCGGCCGCGTTCCGTCCTCGGCTTGGTCTCCTCGACGCGGATCCGGTTGGCTTCAGCCCACGCGTCCTTGCGCACGCCGGTGACCTGCCAGCAGACCTTTATCGTGCCCGGGTCGGTGCGGATGGCGAACTCGTTGTCCTGGATCTCCTCGGACACCATGGCGCGGGCGAACTCACCGATCACGGTGAGCTGGTAGCGGAAGTCCTGGTTGAGCGCCTCGAAGTAGGCAGGCAGCCGCACCCGTGCGATACCGTCGCGGTTGGTGGTCACTGTGCCGCTGTACACATTGAGCATCTCCGGGGATTCGACGAACGAGTGCGACAGGTACTTGTTCTCCGGATCGCTTGGATGGTCCACGGTGAACCCGCCGCCGGCCTTCTGCAACGCTCCGGTGACGCGGACCTGGCCCACGAACAGCCCGGCGAACCCGTTGGCGCTCTGACCCCGCACGGCGGCCACATCGCTGTTGTCCCGGCTCGACGCGAAGGTGAACCCTTCGACACCGCTGCCCAGCACGCTGACGCCAAGCACCCCGCCGCCGGGTTCGGCGGAGAAATGCAGTGAGTAGTGCCCATAGCCGTTGCCGAACGTGAGACCTTCGGTGGCGTCGGTGGATCCACTGACACCGCGGACACCGACCCCGTCGTCGCTGCGGCCGAGCACCGCGGGACCTGCGCCGCCGCTGCTGCCGTCACCGAAGGTCTCACCGAGCACACCCGCCTCGCCAGTCCCGGTCGTGCCGCGCACACCGATGCCGCGAACACTGCTGCCGATGGCCCCGGTCGCGCTGCCCACGAAACCGGTGACTCCGTTGCCGCCGACCGTGGAAGAACCAAAGACCCCGTGCGAACCGTCGTCGGGGCTGAAGGTCACGCCGAGCAGACCCGACGAGCTGATGCTCCTGGCCAGCACCCCAGGCGACTGGAGAGCTTCGCCGACCACGCCGCTGTCGTTGAGGCTGCGGCCGACCACCCCCGGCCCATCGACACCATGTCCCTCCACGCCAGCGGGTGAATCGATCGGAATGCTGGAGCCTTGCGGCAGCACACCGCTCGTGCCGAACACACCGCCGCCGGTGTTGGAATCACCCCACACGCCGACCGGCACGATATTCCCGTTGACATCTTCAGGCTGTTGCCCGCTGGTTGCCGGATCGAATCCGATTACTTGCGCCACGACGCGCCTCCCCTCAACTTGACACGTACCGTACAGATTATTGTCCCCCCGCAACGTGACCAAGGACAAGGAAGCAGCCGAAATCGACTCGGCCGCAATGACTTAGCTGAGTGGGCCACCGCACCCGTGGGTTTCGGCAAAGGTGCCGCGCTAGATCCCGGTCGTCATATCCCGCGGTGCAATCGTGACTTGGCCGGGTTCGCCGTCGGCAACGCTGAACTCGCCGACACACTACTTGACGTGTGACACCGGCGTGGTGACCGCGGCGGCGTCGTCGAATCCATCAACAACACTCATGACCCAACTCGACCTCGAACGTCACGGAGGACGAACCATCGCCGGAGTAGCCGCACGCGTCCTGCTACGCATCCTCGCGATGTGACGCCCGCGATGGTCCTCCCGCCGTGGCGTTCGAGGTCGAGTTGGGTCTTGAGCGTGTTATTGATCGATTCGATGACCTGCCGAAACGGTTTGAAGTACCGGTGGCCCGGCCGTGGTTTCTCGCCCTTGCGGGCAGGCCGCAGCAGCTCGACTTCGGCGTCGGCGAGTGCTCCTTCGAATGCCTTGCCGTAGTAGTTCTTGTCCGCCATCAACTTCTGATTCGGGTGGGTGGCCACGAGATTCGGGTCGGCGTCGAGCATGCCGAGCAGGACCTCGCGTTCGTCGGCCTTGGCGCCGGCCAGCGCGAACGCCACCGGCAGACCCGACAGCGTGCACACCAGGTGCAGGCGCAGCCCCCAAAAGAAGCGCGAATGCGAAGCGCAGTAGCCGTACTCGGCCCACCCGGCCAGATCCGACCGTTTCGCCGTCTCTCGCGAGCGCCCACATTCGACCGGGGTCGAGTCGACCACCCACACGTCATCGCTGACGCTGCTGGTCCGTGCGACCAGGTGCGCGATCACCGCCCGCAGCGTGCCGATCGCCGCGCGGATCCTCTTGTTGTAACCCGATTGTGTTGGCAGATAAGGAAATAAACCGCGCAGATGAGTGTTTGCGTAGCGCAGGAATCGGGCCTCGGAGGTGAATCCGAGCAACGCCTGCAGCACCACCAGGGTGACCAGCTCGGCGTCAGTCAGCCGCGGAGCGAGCCCGACGCGGGGCCGCAGCGGTCGATACTGCGGATTGTCGGCGAGAAAATCATCACTTGTCACGTACAGTCCGGTAGCGAGGGTGTCCAGGTCGGCGTCCACTTCGGCCTCCAGTGCCAGGTTGGGTTAAGAACGCCAATCCTGGACACCCTCACCCATAAATCACAGCAGCCACACCAGTAACACCCCTTGGAATTACTCATCTAGTGGCGAAAGTCCCATGAGCAGCGCGTCTGAGCGCCTTCATGGGTTTTGGTCATGGAGCGGACTGAATCCGGCCCTACGGGCCCTGCTCCGCCCGCATCATGTAAGGGCACAGGCATCACAAACGGGGTGGAGATGGCTGAGGACGAAAAGAAGTCGTGGTGGCTCACGCTACCCGGGGTCATCACCGCGATTAGTGGCGCCATCGTCGCGATCACCGGGCTTCTCACCGTTCTGTATCAGGCCGGTTTGTTGGGCAGCAGCCACGACGGTACGACCGAGACATCGGCTCCCACCACTCAGCGGCCGACCGGGGACGTTCGCCCTGCTGGGACCGACGAGCAGGGCTTCCTGAACTCCGACGCCCGCTGCGACCCGGGACACCCCGCCGCGGCGATGGGTAGCACGACGCAGACCGAGCTGGTGCTTTGTCAGACCGGGCCCGACGCCTTCTACTACCGGGGTGTTCGCCTCAGCGACGGCGCCCTAATCGCACTCGCCAATGCCGTGCGCTCGGCGGGCGGCTTCGACGTGACCAACCCGGCCGACGGCACCCGATATGAGATCCGGCCCCACCGGTTGACGCTCCTGATGACGGACGGTCAGGTCGCCGCGCAGGAAACTATGCGCGCCTACTGGTCGATACCCACGAGCTGACGAGCCGACCGCGCCCTTGTGGACTGAGCCGCAAGAACGGTGGCGGCTACCGGCGCGAGTGCCAACGCTATGCGGTGCCGCTCGACTGGTCCCCCCGCTTGCCATCGCGACGTTCTACGACACGATCATGAAGCTCCAGTACCGAAATGGCGGTGGGTACTTCTTGCTGGCGCTGTTCTTCCTGAGCCCACTCGCCATCGCGGTTGCGTCTTGGCTGCACCGGCCAAGGCAAAAGCCGCCTTCGCAGCCCACGCCCGGTACCGCAAAACCCGCGCCAAAATCCACATCGGTCAGGCTCGGCATCGGGGGTATAGCGGAGGTACAGAGTCCGGACTCCGAGCATGCGCACCCGCTGGAAACAGCCTCTGACCAGGGTCTATATCGGAGCCGATAGTGGGATCGAACCCGCGTACTCAGCTTGGGAAGTCGATTCTGCCAGTGACCTACATCGGGCCGAAGGGCTGTCACCGCATAGCAGTCCGGCAGCGGGCCGGTGTCGTGGTTTGCGAGGGTGTTCCACTGGTCGGCATGCACACCAGGGACCCAGGGGGGTGTGCCCCCGCCCACGCCCGCTTGACCGGGCCACAAACGCCCAAGTTGACTCGTTCACATCGAGTAGGTCGGGACCACCTTCCGGTGTCACCAGAGTGTCACAAGTCAGAACCTCGGACGTGGACAGGCGTGGACACATAAGGCCGGGTTCTCGCAGGTCGCCGCTCGCGGCGAATACCCAAAGACGCGCCTGGACACGGCGAATCGACTTCCCAAGCTGAACACGCGGGTTCGATTCCCGTCATCGGCTCCACTGAGCAGTAGGGATACCATGCGAGCCGTTCGATCAGCCGACGTCGGTGTCACGAGATGTCATCACAACTCGATTCACAGTCGCCCCCGGCCGCCTTGAGCGGATCGTCCTGCGAGTGCGCGTATAGCTTCATCGTCGCGAGGCGTCGTTGTGGCCGCCAGCGAGCAGCACCCTCACGGCACGGTCGGCATAATCCGGCGGTCGGCATAAGCAGACGATTTCGTTGTGCTCGTGCACGTCGACCAGGCCGACGTCGAAGCCCTGCGCGAAGACAACGCCAATGTCGTCGCATACTCAACTATTCTCTGACCCCTGCCAGCGATCCTGGCCGAGAAGTGCCGGTGCGGGTCGCCTGCGTCAATCGCAGCGCCCGGCACGACACCGCCACCGGCATCAAACGCAACCGGACATCAATCGGCCACTTGATGAGTAATTCCAAGGGGTCAGTGGTCGTATGCGGTCAGTGATCGCAGGATGGACTGGTCGGTTCTGTCGTTGTTTCAGATGGCGCCGGTGAGGGCGAGGATGCGTTGCAGGACAGGTGCGGCTACTGCGGCGATGGTTCGTCCTTCGTGACGTTCGAGGTCGAGTTGGGTCTTGAGGGTGTTGTTGATCGATTCGACGACCTGCCGCAGCGGCTTGAAGAAGCGTTGTCCGGCACGGGGTTTCTCTGCCGTGCGGGCAGCGCGCAGCAGTTCGATACCGGCGTCGGCGAGCGCGGCTTCGAATTGCCTGCCGTAGTAGTTCTTGTCGGCCATCAACGTCTGACCGGGATGCGTGGCCAGCAGGTTGGGGTCGGCGTCGAGTCGACCACCCACACGTCATCGGTGCACCGAGAGGTGCATGCCACCAGATGCGCGATGACCGCGCGCAGCATTCCGGTCGCCGCGCGGACACGCTTGTTGTAGCCCGATTGTGTTGGCAGATAAGGGAACAGCCCGCGTAGCCGGCCGTTCGCGTAGCGCCACCATCGCGCCTCTGACGTGAAGCCGAGCAGCGCTTGCACAACTACCAGAGTGACCAGTTCGGCGTCTTCGAGGCGCGGCGTGATCCCGACCTTCGGACGCCACGGCCGATGCTGCGGATTGTCGATCAGGAAATCATCGGTGGTGACGTACAGTGCGGTAGCGAGGGCGTCCAGGTCGGCATCGACTTCGGCCTCCAGTGCCAGGTTGGGTTAGCAACGCCAATCCTGGACACCCTCACCTCCAATTCAGTCCGGCGTCTGCCTGGCGAGTTCACGAAACGCGAACGCGGTGAGCAACATCGAGAGAAACCCGATGACGAACAGCGCGGGCGTCTTGGCGCCCACCACCGCCACCAAGCCCGCCAGCACCGCGGCCAGACTGTAGGCCGGCGCGACCGACGACACCTCGATCACGACGCTCCCGGTCAGACCGATGGCGCCCGACCGCAGCACCTTGCCGGTGGCCGTCACCGGGGCCCGGGCGCTGTTCCGGCCCTACTGCTCATGACCCCTCCCCGCGACGGGGTTTGACGGGTATTGGCCGGATCCTCAAGGCTGCCTTTTTGCGGTCAGTTCCACACGATATGCGCGGCATGGCCCCGCCCCTGTCAGCGTCTGCGTGGGCGCAGCAACTTGCCCTGAATCTGCACGACACCGCGATTGAAGGGGTCGACGGCCAGCCGGGCGAACACCGTTAGCGCGGAACTCCCCAACATCGTCCGCCTGGCGGACCGCCGCCGCAGGGATCAACATAAGATCGCCCGGTACTTGAGCGAGGAGGTCGCCGTGCACGAGTGTGTGAGCCGCCGAAGGCTTCAATGATCGCGCGGTCCCCTATCCGCTACGCACACAACGGCGACGCCGCGATCGCGTACATGGAGAGCGGCAGCGGAATTGATCTGCTCGTGATCGGCGGGTTCGTCAGCCACCTCGAGATCTTCCCGTCGCTGCCAGCGGCCCAGCGATTCTGGGATCGGATGGGCTCGTTCGCGCGGGTGATTTTGTTCGACAAGCGCGGGATGGGGCTTTCCGACCGGGACGCTGGCGCGTACACGCTGGAGAACGTGGTGGACGACGCCCTGGCTGTCCTCGATGCCCTGGATGTCCCTCAGGCGGCGATCTTCGGCATCTCCGAAGGCGGATCGGCGGCGACGATGCTGGCTGCCGCACACCCCGACCGCGTGAGCGCGATGGTCCAGTACGGCACCTATGCCCGTCTCGGCCAAGCCGACGATTACCCCGAGGGCGTCCCCGTCGACAGGCTCAAGGCATTCTGGAGTCGTCTCTCGGACGACTGGGTCGATCCGTCCACCATCGACCGCTGGGCTCCGAGTCGCGCGGGCGACCCGGAGCTCCACGACTGGTGGGGTCGGCTCCTTCGCTCAGGTCTGAGCCCACGCGGTGCCCGGGCGCTCTTCGAGATGTATCTGCATCTCGACGTCCGTCCGTTGCTGGCGAGTGTCAGGGCGCCGTCCCTGGTCCTTTACCGCGAAGGTGATCGGATCGTCCCGCCTGCCCTCTCGCGCGGGGTCGCACGAGGAATCCCGGATGCCCGCGAGGTCGAGCTTGCCGGCAGCGACCATCTCTTCTGCACCGGCGACCAGGATGCCCTGCTCGATGAGATCGAGCGCTTCCTGACGGGCAACCTCGCGCACCGGCCTGTCGATCGGGTGCTCGCAACTGTCCTTTTCACCGACATCGTGGGCTCTACCGAGCGCGCCGCTGCGTTGGGCGACCGCCGATGGCGGGATGTTCTCGAGCGCCACGACCGACTCGTCAAGCGAGAAGTGGGCCGCTATCGAGGCCGCGTCGTGAAGTCGACCGGCGATGGTGTGCTCGCCACCTTTGACGGCCCCGCGCGCGCAGTCCGCGCTGGCATGGCGCTGCGAAGCGCCGCTCCCGACACATTGGGCAGCGAGCTGCGAGTCGGAGTGCACACGGGGGAATGCGAGCTAATCGGCGATGACCTCGGCGGGATCGGCGTGCACATCGCCGCTCGCATCCAGGCCGATGCCGACCCGGGTCAGGTGCTGGTATCGGGCACCGTCAAGGACCTCGTCGTCGGATCGGGCCTTCGTTTCGACGACCAAGGCGAGCGCGCGCTGAAGGGCGTTCCGGACACGTGGCGTCTGTTCGCGGTGACTGGGGACGACGAGAACCAGGCGACCGGCTAGACGGCGCCTCTCTGTGTCAAGAGGGCGTGTCCGTCGGTTGTAGGGTGGCTGGTGGCGGGCCCGGGAAGTGACTTGTCCGAAGCGTCGGTGTGCGGGGTTTGAGCTGGCCGCGCAGGACGATAGAGCCGCCCCCGAGTGTCCTCCCGGGCCCGCCTCCATCCAGTTTGCGTCGTGGCGGAGTTGTCGGTAGACGAGGTCGGATAGCCGTCGTTTGAGGCATCGCATCGCTTCTTTGTGGCTCTTGCCCTGGGTTCGCTTGCGGGTGTAGTAGGCCCTGCCGGGGTGTCCTGCCGAATCTGGGTAAGAGCCATGACGTGGAGGCAGAGGTTGAGTTGGCGGTCGCCGGCGCGCGAGAGCCTATGGCGGACAACATCTCCGGAAGAGACGTCGATCGAGGCGGTGCCGGTGTAGGTGGCGAACGCGGCGGCGGAGCGGAAACGATTGATCGTGCCTACCCGGCCGAGGATCTTGCCGGCCGTCAGCGCGCCGATACCGCACAGGTCGGTCAAAGTGGTGCCGGAGTCGGTGAGTGCGGTCTGTATGTCTGCGGCGGCCTTGGCGATGCGGCGGTCCAGCTGGCGTATCTCAGCGACCAGGTCGGTGGCAAGGCTACGCAGGGTTCTGCCGGCTACATCGCGGGGACGGATCCCGCGCAAGAGTTCGGCGGCCCGCTCGGCCGTGAGGTCACGGCTCGCGCCTGCCGGGATGAGGTTGGTGAGGACAACGTGGAGGCGGTTAACGGTTTGAGTGCGGGTTTTGACCAGGTCGTCGCGGTGCTCGACAATTGCGCGTAGGGCAATCACGGCCCCGTCCACCGCGGCGGAATTCAACGTACGTGCGCTTCGCGCCGCGATCGCCACGCTCACGGCGTCGGCATCGTCGTTCTTGCGGCCGTGGCCGGTCGACAGCACCCGTACCCGGGCGGCGAGTTTGGCGGGAACGTCGACGACGTCGATCCCGTCGGTGCGTAGCCGCGCTGTCAGCGGCGCACCCAGGCCGGATGCGCCTTCGATCGCCCAGGTCGGATCGGGCCACCGGTTGGCGAAGCGTCGCAGTGCACGGTAGCCGTCGCGGCTGACTGGGACTCGAATGGCAGCCACGGGCTGCTGCGATGCGTCGACCACTGCGGCGGTCCAGGACGCCTTGTGCGGGTCGATCGCCATCACCATGCATTCAGGGGTTGTCGATGTCGTTGACACGTACTTGTCTCCTCGCCTCGATTTCGGATGGAAAGCGAGCAGGGCACACCAACTTTCGGCTTTGCAGGCCTCTCTTCAGCCACTCCTCGCGCGGGGCGCACCGATCCGAGACGCAAGCCGTCTAGGAGTCAACCCACACGGTCATGGGCGACAGGTATGGGGCGAGCGATCTCGAATCGGTGCTCGGCAATCATGGCTGCAGACCGCGATCACCTGGACCCCTATTGAACAAGTTGGTATGGGGGGCTGGGGCCTCGCTCACATGTGAACGTGGGTTGCCGACAGGGTGGTCCTGGCCGGTAGAGCCACAAGATGTGGGAGGCCCCAGTGAAGTTTCAGCGTACGAGTGTCGGGTTGGATGTGCACGCACGATCGGTGGTCGGGTGCGGGTTGGACCGGGAAACCGGTGAGGTTTTTCAGCGGCGGCTGACGCCGAGCCGAGAAGAGGTCGGTGACTGGATCCGGTCATTGCCCGCGCCGGCGGCGGTGGTCTATGAGGCTGGCCCGACCGGGTTTGGGCTGGCCCGCTACCTGATCGACGCGGGGATCGAGTGTGTGGTGGCCGCGCCGTCGAAGCTGCAGCGGCCCGTCGGGAGATCGGGTCAAGACCGACGCGCGTGATGCCCGGCATTTGGCGCGGCTGCTGCATCTGGGTGAGATCGTGGCGGTGGCCATTCCCACCGTGGAGCAGGAAGCCGCCCGCGACTTGGTGCGTGCGCGTGAGGATTGCCGCGGTGACTTGATGACCGCACGGCATCGGTTGTCGAAACTGCTGCTGCGCCAGGGGATCGTCTATTACGGCGGCAGGGCCTGGACGGGAAAGCATGAACTGTGGCTGCGCACGCAGCGGTTCGACACCCCGGGCCTGCAGCAGGCCTACGACGCCGCGTTTGACGCGATGCTGACCACCCTGGATCGCCGCGATCGGCTGGACCGCGCGATCGAGGCGCTGGCCGTCGATTCGATATTCACCCCGGTGGTCACCCGGCTGGGCTGCCTGCGCGGGGTCTCCACGCTGACCGCGTTCGGGTTGGCCGCTGAAATCGGCGACTGGGGACGGCTCACCGGCCGCTCCATCGGCGCCTACCTGGGACTGGTGCCCACCGAATACTCCTCGGGATCGACCCGGGTGCAGGGCGGGGTCACCAAGACCGGCAACAGCCACGCCCGCCGGCTGCTGATCGAAGCCGCCTGGCATCACCGAGCCCGGTATCGGCCCGGACAGGATCTGCGCCGACGCTGGGACGCGGCCTCCCCTGCGGCGCGGGCACGCGGCCAGGCCGCCAATCGGCGCCTGCACGCCCGGTGGGTCAGCTTCGATCAGCGCAAGAAATGCCCCGTGGTCGCCAACGCCGCGATCGCCCGCGAGCTCGCCGGCTGGTGCTGGTCGCTGGCCGTACTCGACGACTAGGGGCCCACAAATGTCCGGATGAAGATCCGCTGGTGTCGGTAAGCGTCCGGGAGTGACACGCGAGGATGTCTATGAGCAAATACGTTGCTGCGCAATGATTTACGCTCGATCTCTAGACTTGCAATCCACTCCCATTCGAAAAGTCCGTCATGCGGTACCCAACCCGCGCATTTCAGAGTTGACACGCGTCGATATGACACGCTCGACACCATCCGCGGACTCATCCGGTCAACGAAGCGGCGGCCGCAACGACGGTTGTGGCCGCCGCTTCACCCTGCCCACTTGACAAAATCGGTCCCATATCAGACAACCCAGGGTCGTAGGTTGTTACCGCGAGATCCTCCAGCGACGCCGACGCCGACGCCGACGTCGCACCGGACCCGGCCCTGATCCGAATGGGGCCTGGGCGAGCGCAATCCGCGACTCGCTGAACCCGATCCGCGCATGCAGTCGTGCTCCAAGTGTCGAAAACGCCAAGAAGGCGAACGGAGACGAATTCGGCCCTGTGCGGCTCCCCAGGACAGGGCCACGCCGACTGCCGCGGCGTCCCAGCCAGCTTCAGGGCCATCTGCGTCCAAGACGACGTCGCGACCTACTTGAGCGACCTGGCTGCGCAGGGGTGCCGGGTTCCGACCAGGACCACCTCAACGAGGGACTGCAGGTTTGCGCCGGGCCCGCCTTCTACTACGCCATCACCGCCTATGCGTGTGTGTGTGGACCCACCGGCGCACGCTGCGGGGGTCGGCGCGGGACTTCTGGCTGCAGCGGCGCGCTTCCGTTTGGCGGCGCGGTCGCGATGACCTGGGTGTTCGTGCAGAGCGCCATCGACATGTTTGCGCCGGACTACGGCAAGCCCACTTCGGCCCGGTCGGTGGTGTGTTTGTGATGGGGATGGGCCTGCTGGTGCTCGGCATCCCGGTCGCGGCGCTGGCCACCATCATCGGCCGCCGGGAGTTCTTCTGCGGCACGACCCTTAACGCAGGCACCGAGATCACCTTGCTCGATGCCAGTGCGTACTGAACGGCCGCGGTAGCTTGAGCAGCGCGCGGATTGCAACACGTCGCCGGTGTAGTGCAGCCTGCGACTGGAGACGATCATCAAGACGGGAAGCCGACACGCAGACGCGTAGGCGCGTTGCCACCTGTGAACCGGCTGGACAGCCCCACCAATCCGACCTCAGCGGCGCATAAGGGGTAGCAAGCTTGCCGCTATGTCGAGCCTCCATCCTTGGAGGGCCGTGATAACTCCGGACCGGGGGGCGGCAAAGGTCGGATGACCGCAGCAACATCGTGTCGTACGTGTGGCACCGAACCTCTGGAGAACGCGCGGTTCTGTCACAGATGTGGCTCGCCCGTTGGTGAGTCGGATATCCACGCCGAGTACAAGCAGGTGACGGTGCTGTTCGCCGATGTTGTTCATTCGATGGACATCGCGGCGGCGGTGGGTGCGGAGCGGCTGCGCGAGATCATGGCCGACCTCGCCGACCGCTGCGCGGCGGTGGTGCAGCGGTACGGCGGCACGGTGGTCCAGTTCACCGGGGACGGACTGATGGCGGTCTACGGGGCACCCGTGGCGCTGGAAGACCACGCAGTCCGCGCTTGTCTTGCGGCGTTAGGGGTTCAGGAGGAGGCGAAGCGGCTTGCCGTCGAACTAGCAGACCGGGACGGTGTGGACTTCCAGTTACGTGTCGGACTTAACTCCGGTCAGGTGATCGCCGGTGAAATCGGTTCGGGGCCTTTCGGTTACACCGCCGTCGGCGAGCAGGTCGGTATGGCCCAGCGGATGGAATCGGTGGCCCCGCCGGGTGGGGTGATGCTGAGCGTATCCACCGCGCGACTGGTTGAAGGCGCAGCCGCCCTCGGTGCGCCAGAGTTCGTTCGGATCAAGGGCGCCGATAAGCCTGTCGCGGCCCAGCGGCTGTTGGGCATGGCGGAACGGCTTCGCCTTATTGAGCGTGCTGAGTCGAACCTGGTGGGTCGGCGGTTAGAGGTGTCTGCCTTAGAGGGCTTGTTGGACCGTGCAACGGAGGGCCACGGAGCTGTGGTCGGTGTGGTGGGCCCACCCGGCATCGGCAAGAGCCGCCTGGTGCGTGAGGTGGCTGCGATGGCGGGTCGCCGTGGCGTGGACGTGTTCACCACGTTCTGCGAGTCGCACGCCAGCCAGGTCCCCTTCCGTGCGGTCGCACGGCTGCTGCGCGCGGCCACAGGCGTCGAGGGTGTTGATGTGGAGGCGGCCCGCGCCCAGGTTCGCGCCAAGGTTCGCGACGCAGACCCCGAGGACTTGGTGCTCTTCGATGACCTGCTGGGTATCGTCGATCCCGAGTTTTCCCTGCCTAGAATCGATCCCGATGCCCGTCGTCGGCGGCTGACTGCGCTGGTCAATGCCGCCTCGTTGGCCCGAAAAGCCCCGGCGCTCTACGTCATCGAGGATGCTCACTGGATCGATGAGGTCAGCGAGTCGATGCTGGCCGAGTTCGTCACGGTGATCCCGCAGACCCCCTCGCTGGTGCTGGTCACCTACCGCCCCGAGTATCGGGGCGCGTTGAGCCGGGTAAGCGGTGCTCAGAGCATCGCCCTGGCGCCGCTGAGCGATCCGGAAACCACGGCACTGGTCGCCGAGCTGCTCGGGCCGGACCCCTCGGTCGGCGAATTGCGCCAAACGATTGCCGACAGGGCCGCCGGTAATCCGTTTTTCGCCGAAGAGATCGTGCGCGAACTGGCCGCGTCTGGTGCGCTGCGCGGGGAACCCGGCGCATACACGTCCACGGCAGAGATCGCCGAGGTGAGTGTGCCCGCCACGTTGCAGGCCACCATCGCAGCGCGCATCGACCGGCTCGACTCGAAAGCGAAACGCACATTGAGCGCCGCGGCAGTCGTCGGCACGCGATTTGGCGTAGAGCTGCTAACTACGGTCAGGGTCGAACCGGTCGTCGCTGACTTAGTGGCGGCCGAGCTTATCGATCAGGTCGGCTTCACCGGACAACCCGAGTATGTGTTTCACCATCCACTGATCCGCACGGTGGCCTACGAATCGCAGCTCAAATCGGATCGCGCCGAGCTGCACCGGCGCGTCGCGGCCGCCATCAAATCACGTGCCCTGTCAGCGGTGGACCAGAACGCTGCGCTGATCGCCGAACATCTGGAGGCCGCGGGTGATGGGCGCGCCGCCTACGGCTGGCACATGCGTGCCGCAACCTGGGCGACCAACCGCGACATCGCCGCCGCCCGACTGAGTTGGGAGCGCGCCCAAAAGATCGCCGACGCCCTACCGGCCGAGGACCCAGACCGGGCAGCCATGCGCATCGCCCCGCGCACCATGTTGTGCGGGATCGGCTGGCGAGTCCATCTGAATGTGGCCGGTGCCCGCTTTGATGAATTACGAGAGTTGTGCACCGCCGCGGGGGACAAGGCGTCACTGGCCATCGCCATGGCGGCGCTCGTGATGGAAACTGTGTTTCAGGACCGGTTACGCGAGGCGTCTCAGCTGGCATCGGAGGCCATGGCCCTCATCGAATCGCTCGGCGATCCGACCTTGACGGTGGGGCTGTCCTTCGCCCCAATCCACGCCAAGGCTCACAGCAGCGAGTGGAGTGACGTGTTGCGGTGGTCACAGAGGGTCATCGACCTGGCCGACGGTGACCCCTGTAAAGGCAACTTCATATTCGGGTCACCGTTAGCGATCGCCTTGATGTCGCGGGCTATCGCCAGTTATTGCCTGGGTCGTCCTGGATGGCGCGACGACCTGCGGCACGGCCTGCTCATGGGCCGCAGCGCCGACCCGTTGTCCTACGCCAGGGTCGTCACCTACGGCTACTTCGCGGGGATACTGTATGGCATCTTGAGGCCCGACGGCCGCGCCGTGGGCGAGATCGAGGATGCCCTACGGATTGCCGAACGATCCAGTGATGACATCGCGTTGGCGCTCGCCCGGATGACGCTGGGTACTGCGCTGGTACACCGCCATACTGAGGCGGAGCGTGACCACGGACACAAACTGCTGTCCGAGGTCAGCGGAGTGTTCCTGCGCCAGGGACACAACCTGCCCGAAGTGCCGATCGTCGATCTCTATGCGGCACGGCAGAGGGCTCGGCGTGGAGATCGCGATGGCGCCATACCGCTCATCTGCGCCGCCGCCGACCATCTGTTCCGCGAGGGACTTCTGCAGATTTCTGGCGTTCCAGCGACAGGCGTTCTGGTGGAGACGCTGCTGGATCGCGGGGATGAGAGTGACGTGGCCGAAGCCCAGGCCGCGATCGAGCGGTTAGCGGCCGCGCCAGCCGACGACGGACTGGTTATCCGCGAAATCTGGCTACTGAGGCTGCACGCGCTACTGGCCCGTGCTTACGGCGATGAGGCCGGTTACCGGGACTATCGGGATCGCTACCGTGCCATGGCGACATCGCTTGGCTTCGAGGGGCACATGAAGTGGGCCGAGGCGATGCCGTGACGGCGGTCGGCGCAGGCGCTCGCGTCTCGAAATAGACGAGTTACGAGAGTCTCGAAAGTCAGTCGCGATTGGCCGCGTTGAACTGGGCTCTGTGTGACATCCTGTGCGCTCTCGGGCGCGGGGTGCCACACGTAAACAGGCTGACGGCGACCGCCAAGTGAATTGGCACCAACCGTCCAGGCTGCCCACAGGCTGCGAGCGCTTGTTCGTTTACCTTTTGCAACCTGAACGATTCGTCGACGGGTCTGGCACTTCTGGATCAGCCCGATGTTTAGGAGAGCCCGGACAGGCAGCATATTCACAGCCAACATTCAGGAATCTATTGTGGGACCACAAGATTCGTAAAGGACCACGCCGATCCATCTAGCGGAGGAGCATCAGCTGATGAGCCACTGTGTTGCCCTCCACCGGACGGCTCCACGGCTAGCCAGCAGCCGAGATGTTCCGTCTTGGCCCCCGGCGACTGCGGTGAATCCGGGGTAATGCCGCTGACTTGTTCCGAGGAGATCGACCGGATGAGTGAATCCTTCAGCGCCTTCCGTGAGCAGTATTTGAGGCGTCACGAGAACCCTGTCAACAGCGCGTTGCACACGGTCGCGGACGTCGTGGAAGTAGGTGGCCTCGTTGCGGGTGTCGTCACGAGGCGCCTACGAGTGGGCGTGTTCGCCTACACCGTCGCCTTCGCGATCGGGACGGTAGGCCATCTTTTCCAACCGGGGACCCTGCGAGACGACTTCGTCCAAGGCTTCCGCCATCCGATCTGGGCCGTCCGAGCCGAGGGTCAGCGCATCTTTGCTCGTGCCACCTGATCGGCCGCCCCGCGGGCCGGGCGAGGTCAGCCACTATCGAGCAGAAATGGAGCGATCACCCATGAAGTCGAATCAGCAGGTCCGGCAGGGACGGTTCAAGGCAACGGCTGCGCCGCTATTGCAAGCGCAGATCGATATCGACGCTCCGGTGCCCAGGGTGTGGTCATTGATCACTGATTTCAGCCGCATGCCGCAATGGAGCCCACAATGCCGAATGATGAAGACGTTCGGCCCGTTGCGGCCAGGCGCCCGGA
>CAVYPI010000102.1:0-119548 GCA_963770125.1 uncultured Actinomycetota bacterium
CTCAGACGGCGCGACGACGCGCGCGCGAGCGAGCGGCAACGGACCGCCGCGCCGGCGAACGCCGCGAGCTGCTGGCCGGTCAACCTTCACATTAACCATGCTAATGCAACTGAAGAATCATTAGCTGTACTGATTCCGCCAGCTCTCCTACCGTCGATCCCATGAGCTCGCCACTGGTTCTCGGCTTCATCGCCTCCTTCACGCTGATCGCCGCGATCGGCGCGCAGAACGCCTTCGTGTTGCGGCAGGGCATCCGCCGCGAGCACGTACTGCCGGTGGTCGCGCTCTGCACCGTTTCCGACATCGTCCTGATTTCGGCCGGCATCGCCGGCGTCGGCGCCCTCATCAGCGCCCACCCGAGCGCGCTGAACATCGCCAAGTTCGGCGGCGCGGCCTTCCTCGTCGGCTACGGCCTGCTCGCAGCCCGCCGCGCGTGGCGTCCGTCGTCGCTTAAGCCCTCCGACGCCGCACCCGCGCGACTGATCGAGGTGCTGGTCACCTGCGCGGCATTGACGTTCCTCAACCCGCACGTCTATCTCGACACCGTGGTACTGCTCGGGGCGCTGGCCAACGAACACCGCGACGAACGCTGGCTGTTCGGCGTCGGCGCCGTCACCGCCAGCGCGGTCTGGTTCTCCGGCCTCGGATTGGGCGCGCGCCGGCTGGCCGGGCTGTTCGCCACTCCACTGACATGGCGCATCCTCGACGGCCTGATCGCCGTCATGATGATCGGGCTCGGGGCGTCGTTGGCCTTGTTCTAACACTTTGGCCTCGACACAATGGCCCCATGGGGGTCAGTAATCAGGTTCTCGGTTTGCGGGATCGCAAAAAGATCCAAACCCGACAGGCCATCCGCAGCGAAGCCATGCGCCTCATCGAAGAAAACGGCTACGCCAACACCACTATCGAACAGATCGCGGAGGCGGCCCAGGTGTCGCCAAGCACCTTCTTCCGCTACTTCCCGTCCAAGGAGATGGTGCTGATGGCCAACGATCTGGACCTTGTCACCATCAAGGCGCTCGAGCAACAACCGGCCGACATGCCTTCGTTGCAGGCCTTTCGCCGGGCGCTCGAGATCACCATGGCGACGCTCTCGGAGGACGAGTGGCGGTTCGAACGGGCCCGGCTGAGGATGGTGTTGTCGATCCCCGAACTCAAAGCCGCGCAGTTCGAAGAGTACCGACGCACCGTTGCGGCGCTCACCGAGGTCGATTGCCGCAGGACCGGACGCGAGCCCGATGACTTCGAGGTCCGCGTGTTCATCGGCGCACTCGCCGGCGGGCTGATGGCCGTCCTCGACCATGCGTCCGATGTGCCGGAGCGGATGTACCGGGCGCTGGACTTCATGGAGGCCGGTATGCCGTTGAGGGCTACTGACAGCGATTCCTGAACAGGCACCTTCGTTCGAGCCTAATTAGCGTCCCTGTCAGGTAGCTACCTTGGCAACAGTGCTACAGGGGGTCGTCATGTCCACAGCTGTTCGTCCATGGGTTTCTTCCGGGGTCGCGTTGATCGGCGCGAGCGTCATCGCGGTGACCCCCGTCGCGCCGCTACCACGAGCCCAACTCCCCGAAATTCACGTGCCCGCAGTGCATCTGACGATGCCTGAGGTGCAGCTGACTGCGAGCATCGCGGATATTTTCACATTCCCTGCGTTCCGGCAGTACATCCCCAATCGGATTGACGATGTGGTGACACTCGGGGTGGGTCTGGCTGGTTCCGGCGCGGGTTTGGGCGCCTCGATCGCTCAGCTCCCGGGAACAGTCGTAACGGTGACCCAGCAGATCTTGACGGGTCAGTTCGAAACGGCCCTCACGACCATCGAGAACTACCTGATCGACTGGGGGACTGCCATCATTGAGCCGACCCTGACCGCGATCATCGAGCGACGCGAGCGCGCTCTGGCCGTGCAGACAGCGCTTCAGACAGCCGTCCCGCGGCGATCGTCCGACTGGGCACGGGATTCCTTGACGCCATTGACGGCATCGCGCGGGCGGCCATTCAAGGCGGCACGACCGATCCCACCGAAACGCGGTCGTCGGACGTTAACGGTACAAGCCGACGACGGGCAAACGGAGCATGTCGTCGCCCACATCCCGCGCCGCCAAGGATGATTCGACACCTCCGAAGCATGAGACCAAGCGGGCGAGCGCTTCGCCGAAGAACGCCGACAACGAAAAGAAGCCACCTTCCGGCGGAGCCGCGGAGAAGTAACGACGCCCTACCGGCAACGTTCGACCAAGGGTTGCCGGATGCTCTGGAAGCTGCACCCGCACTGGCGGATTGGCGTCTAGATAGCTCACAGCCTGATCGCGGATCTGATCTTTGGGTTGGCCCTGAGGACCCGCCGACGGGGATCCGGGCCGCAGTCGACATGCCGTCATCCGACGTCAGCGGCGACGTCCGGAGCCTGGCACATCCCATGCTGCCGAGGCAGATTCGACATTCGGGAAACACAAAACCACACGGGTGGCGGATTCACACCGAAGAAGGTTGTCGACCACAGCAAGCCAAAGCCCGCGGAAGCAACGCCCAGTAACTACCCCAGCGAAGCGGTCAGGGGGTGGTGCCGGCGCCCCACAGCGTTGGCGGAAGTCGACCGAGGGTTGTCGGATGGCCTGAAGGTCGCTCCGAACCCCCGGATTGGCGTCGAGATAACGCGTGTACCTGATCCGAGATCTGATCCCTGGGTTGGCCTTTGAGGCTCGTGAAGAAGTCGTTGACGTCGGGGTGGTCGGTTAGGTAGTTCGACGTGTCGAACGTGACGCCTGACATCACGCGCGCCAGTTCGGCGGCCGTGCACGGCGGTGGAACTGGGGGTGGCGGGTCGGCCATTGCGACGGCGGCGCCACCGAAAAGCATTGCACCGGCCAGGGCGCCGGTGCCGATCGCTCCCTTTATCGCGCGGCGCGCGGGGCGTACGGAGGGCATCATGTTGGCTCCTTCATCGAGGGTTTGACGGGTCATGGTGTAGCTACTCATCGACGTGGTCCGATACCACCGGGACGCGCCGGGAAGACCTACGCCGAAACCCGGATCCATGTCGACGTTTAGATCCCAGTCGGTGCCGCAATACCAGTCGTTCTCGCATGGATAGGGGACGTAGGGAGTCGCGGCCCTCGGCACTCCGTCCGCACCGCGGACCGTACCCTGCGCACATACGGTGGACCCGCCGGCGTAGTTGCAATCGGCCCCCGCCTGGGGGGCCGCGACGACGATCGCGATGGGGACGGCCACCGTCGCCACTCCCACATATCAGGTAGCGCTGCGTTGTTCGCACGTCTGCTCCCCTCCCAGAAGTCGGTGGGCCACGGCCCTATGCGGGAGCGTAAGGCCGCTGACAACGCGCTGAGCATAATTGCGCTGATGCACGAAGTCGAAAATCTCGACTCGCTTGGAAGCGGTGGCGAAATTCACGATCTTCTATGATCACGATTAGTTGATCAATCCGCAGGCGATGTCGCCGTCGTTACGCCGATCGTAGGCGCGCTAACCAGACCCTTCTTCGTTCTCCGATCCGGGCATCGATTGCACGCCATGCCGCTGGAAGACCGGTGCTACGTTCGCTTCACCAAAACCGTGAATGGGGGCCCCGATATGACCGATCAAGATTGGTCCAAACCTGCCGCGATGGCCATCCCCAAAGAAGGGTATTTCGAACTCGAGCGAGGACGGTACGGCCCCGTATTCCCGCGGACGCCGGCCTGCTACGGGTTCTCCATCATCGCGAAGGTCAAGGAGGGTCGCGAGGAGGCCGTCCGCGCGTACGGCAAGACGATCGAGGAGAGCGATTGCCGGCAGCCCGGAGGTGCTCGCGGCCCTTCGCCTGCACTACCTCCGGTGGGTGCTGTTCGACGTCGGGTCCGGCTTGCACTTCCAGTACCAGGGCATCTTCGACACCGACTTCGACAAGTACACCGAGGACGCGGTGCAGCTTGTTCAGTGCGACCGGCATCACCACGGTGTTCACCAATCTCGAAGGCTTCCCTGAGGATTGGAAGGAGAACCCAGACGCGTTCATCAAGTTCGTCCGGGACCACCAGGTGCCCCAGCTTCCTCGAGTACGGCGAGTACCCGTACGTCACCGCCGACGAGATCAAGAAGGCGCTGCGGCTCAAGGCTGCCTTCTCGGACATGCTCGACCAGATGCAGTAGATGCTCGAGTTCGACGACATCCAGCACATCCTGCTGACCCGCACTCCGGCGATCACCGGACGCTACGAGTTCCTCTCGTTCGACACGCCCGCAGGCGGCCGGGCGTGGCTCACCGAATTGCTCGACAAGGTCCAGTCGGCGGCGGATGCGCAGGCCACGATGGACAGCTCGGATCGCTGGGTCACGTTGGCGTTCACGTGGAATGGCCTTCGAGCGCTCGGCGTGCCCGAGGAGTCGCTGCCGACCTTTCCCGACGAGTTTCGCGACGGGCATGGCGGCGCGCGCCGACATCCTCGGGGACACCGGCGCCAGCGCGCCAGAGCACTGGGTCGGCGGCCTGGCCGGCGATGACTTGCACGCGATCGCGATCTTGTTCTCACGCACCGACGAGCAGTGCCGACGATCCATCGAGGAGCACGACAAGCTGCTCGCCCGGACCGACGGAGCGCGCAGTCTTTCGTTCCTCGACCTCAACGCGACACCACCGTTCAACTACGCCCACGACCATTTCGGCTTCCGGGACCGGTTGTCGCAGCCGGTGATGAAGGGTTCCGGCGAGGAGCCGACGCCGGGCTCCGGCGCTCCGCTGGAACCCGGAGAATTCATCCTGGGGTATCCCGACGAGAGACGGCCCGGTGGCGAATCTCCCTGAGCCCGAGGTGTTGTCACGCAACGGGAGCTACATGGCGTACCGCCGACTGCAGGAGCACGTCGGGGCATTCCGCGACTATCTACGCGACAATGCCGACACCCCAGAGGGTCAGGAACTGCTGGCCGCCAAGTTCATGGGCCGCTGGCGCAGCGGCGCACCACTGGTGCTGGCGCCGGACAAGGACGATCCCGAATTGGGCGCGGATCCGATGCGCAACAACGACTACAACTACAAGGAGATGGACCCGTTCGGCTACGCGTGCCCGCTGGGATCACATGCACGCCGGTTGAATCCACGCGACACCGCGCACTACATGAATCGTCGACGAATGATCCGCCGGGGCGCGACGTACGGACCCGCGCTGCCGGAGGGTGCGCCCGACGACGCGGTGGACCGCGGCATCGCCGCGTTCATCATTTGCGCCGACCTTGTCCGTCAGTTCGAGTTCGCGCAGAACGTATGGATCAACGACAAGAGATTCCACGAACTCGGCAACGAACACGACCCGATCTGCGGAACCCAAGACGGCACACTGGATTTCACCGTCCCCAACCGCCCGATCCGCAAAGTGCACAAGGGAATACCGGCCTTCACGACGCTCACAGGCGGGGCATACTTCTTCCTGCCTGGAATCAACGCACTGCGCTACCTCGCCACACTCGGCAACTAAAGGATCATCACCATGCGCGCTCGCACCTACAACCAGAGCCACGTCCCCCGGGAACACACCGGCGGGCGGCGCGTCAGCATCTACTGGACGTGGAGCTATCCCTGGGAAGCACAACGGGATCCGGCCTCTATGGAGAACCGCTTCTCCACCATGACCGAGGTGCGCAATGTCTTGTGGCCCTCCTACGAGACGACGGAGTACGACGCGGCGAACTTCCTGCAGGGCATCGCGGGCACCTTGGAACTCTTCCACCGGTCCGCCCTGGCTTTCCAGGAGCTGGCCGAGGAGGCCACCGGGCACCCAGTCGCAGTCTTCCAGCGCATCGACCAGGCCGGCTACAAGCTCCCGATCGACGAACGCGTGCTGGCCGACACCGACACGCTCATGGTGTTCGGTCTCGACCATCTGCTCTCCGAACAAGAAGCCGCCCCCGAAGAGATCGCTGCGATCACCGAGTGGCTCAAAAGAGAGGGCACCTGTCTGCTTCTGGCGCCCCATCACGATGTCGGCTTCACCGACGACTACGGCCAGCGCCAGGTCGAGTACGAACACCACGGCGACCGCCTCGTCCCTCGCCAACAACGCTTCAGCCAGTACACCCGCTCGCTGATGCGGGCACTCGACGTGCCCGTTCACAACATTTGGGGGCTGCGACCCGCCGTCGTCGAGGGCACCAGGGAGATCGCGCCACTCACCGCCATCCGCGACCTTGACAGCCCACGGCTCCTCGACAACGTCACCACCTTCAACTTCCACCCGCACCTGCCGCACTACGAACTCACCGCGCCGGAAAGCGACGGACTACGTGTGCTCGGACGGCAGCGCGTCGACCCGAACAGGCCGCATCCGTTCACAGAGGCGGGCAACACGGAGTTCAATGCGCTGATCTGGATGCCGCCTGGCGGCCAGCGGGCGGGCGACATCGTCCTCATCGACTCCACGCACTTCACCACGCTGTTCGGCGGCACCGACAGCCTGAAGAGTCTGTGGCACAACCTGGTCACCATGAAGTAAGGCCTATGGGCCATCATGGCCTATGCCTAACAAAGCCGTGTTCATCACCGGAGCCGCCGCGGGGATCGGCCGCGCGACCGCGCTGACCTTCGCAAAGAAGGGTTACACCGTCGGCGGTTACGACGTCGATGAGGTCGGCCTGAAGTCGCTGGCCGACGAGGTCGACAATCTCGGTGGTACGGCGCCAAATGTCGCCAGCCGAGCGGCTCAGGTGATCACCGGACATCTCGACGTCAGCGACTCCACCGAAATGGCGCAGCGGGTGGGCGAATTCGCGAAGGCGGCCGGCCGGCTCGACGTGATGATCAACAACGCCGGAATTCTGCTGGCCGGCCGTTTCGAGGACATCGACGTCGCCAGGCACCTGAAGGAGATCGACATCAACGCCAAGGGCGTCGTCAACGGACTGCACGCCGCGTTCCCCTACTTGCGCGACACCGCCAACTCGGTCGTCGTCAATCTCGCGTCCGCGTCGGCGATCTACGGCCAGGCCGAACTCGCCAACTACAGCGCCACCAAGTTCTTCGTCCGCGGCATCACCGAGGCGCTCGACATCGAATGGCAGCGATACGGCATCCGGGTGATCGCGATGTGGCCACTGTATGTGCGGACCGCGATGACCGACCACATCAAGACCGGCACGACCGAGTCGCTCGGTATCCGCCTGACCGCCCAGGACGTCGCCGACGCGATCGCCAAGGCCGTCGACCCGTCGTGGCTGCGCCGAGCCATCCACCAGGTGCACTTCCCCGTCGGTTCGCAGACCAAAGTCATGGCGGCGGGCTCGCGGTTCTCGCCGGCGTGGCTGACCCGACTGGTCAACAAGCGACTCGCGCACTCCTGAGTTCACCTGCCCGACAACCTTCTGCGACACGATGGCCGCGTGGCCGACATCGACTTCTCCCTGCTGGACGTGCCGCGCGACGCGCCACCCGCAGATCCCGAGGCCTACCTGCGCACCGCGATCGCCTGGCACTTCGGCGCTGACACGGGTTCGTCGTTCTGGCTTCGCGCGGCGCAGACCCTCGACTTCGATCCGCTGACCGAGGTGCAGACATTCGCCGACCTGCGCCGGTTTCCCAATCTGGTCGACGAACTGCGCAGTGTCCCCGTCGAAGACCTCACCCCCCGCGGCTATGGCTCACCGGCGCCGATCCCCCGCATCTTCGAATCTGGCGGCACCACGGGCGCGCCGAAACGCACCGCGCAGCTGCCGGACTGGGTCGAGCAGGTCACCCGCTGGCAGGTCGAGGATTTCAGCGCGGGCGGGTTCGTCGCGGGCCGCGGGTTGCTCTGCCTGATGCCGAGCGGCCCGCACGGCGTGGGTCATTTCGACCGCGTAGTCGCCGAACGGCTGGGGTCGGTCTGCCACGCGATCGACCTGGATCCCCGGTGGGTCAAGAAGCTCGCCGCCCGGAATGCGAGGTCGGAGATGGCCGCGTATGTGGACCACGTGCTGGAGCAGGCGAGGCATGTCTTGGAGACCCAGGACGTCGTAAACCTGCACGCGACACCGCCGTTGATCGAGGCGATCGCCCGCGACGACGGCCTGGTCGACTTGGTGAACGGCAAGATCCGCTACCTGCTGCTTAGCGGTGCCCACGTGGATATGGACACCCTCGACCTACTTCGCCAGATCTTCCCGGACACCGCCATCGCCATGGCGTTCGGAAGCACGATGGTGCTGTCACAGGCGGCCACCCGCATCGATGGCGACTCGTTCGTCTTCGACCCGCGCTCGCCGTACGTCGTCTTCTGGGTGATCGATCCGGAGACCGGTGCCGAGGTGCCGTACGGAGAACGCGGCCAGGTGGCTATGAACCACATCAGCAAGGGCATGTTCATCCCGAACAACCTGGAACGCGACACCGCGATCCGGATGCCGGGGCCCGACGGGCACGTCGGCGATTCGGTCAGCGAGGTCGCACCCGTCGCGGTCTTCGGCGGCGAGCCCGTCATCGAGGGTGTGTACTGACCGATGACGGGCGATCTGGTCGACCTTCGCCGCACTCGGGCCCGACGGTGAGTACCGGACCCGCAACCGGGAGATCATCAAGGACACCGCAGGCGTTCCGGTAGCCGAATCAAGTGTCGTGCCAAGGCTATTCGTTCACAGGTCGATCGACGCGCAGCGCAGGCTGCGGCCACTTCCCGCCGCGCAGCGTGAAGCGGCGCTGACCCGGGCCGCCGACGTCTTCGTGTCGTCGACGGTCGCCGGACTCGACTTCGACAGTTACGTCGCGCTCACCTGCCGGGTGTCCGGCCTGCCGATGGCGGCGGCCCGGGCGGGTGCGCACACCGTTGCCGAATCCCTCACCACCGCTTGCGACGCCGTGCGTCCGGCCCGGCCGTCGGGTGCGAGCCCCGACTGGCGCGAGCTCGCGCCTGCCGGTGGCGCGGTGTGGGCACGGCGCGGCGAGGTGCTCGCGGTCCACGCGCCCGGCAACGCTCCCGGCGTGCACGGCCTCTGGCCGCAGGCCTTGGCGTTGGGCTACCGGGTGGCGGTCCGTCCGTCGCGGCGCGAACCCTTCACCGCCCACCGGTTGATCCACGCTTTGCGGCAGACGGGTTTTCGGGCCTCGGACGCGCTGTTTCTGCCGACCGACCACACCGTCGCCGACGATGTCATCCAGGCGGCCGACCTGGCCATGGTCTACGGCGGCCAGGACGTCGTCGACAAGTACGCACAGGATCCGCGGGTGCTGACCAACGGGCCGGGCCGCACCAAGATCCTGATCACCGCGGAGTGCGACTGGCGCGATTACCTCGACGTGATCGTCGACTCGATAGCGAATCTGGGCGGAATGGCGTGCGTCAACGCGACCGCCGTGTTGTACGAGGGTGACGCCGGGCCGCTGGCGCATGCCGTCGCCGAGCGGTTGTCGACGATCGAACCGCTGCCGAATACCGCCGAAAGCGCCGTTCTGCCAACGACTTCCATCGAGGCGGCGCGGGCTCTCGCCGATCACCTCGCGGTCAAGGCTGCCGGGACGGTCGCGGTTCTGGGCGCCGATCAGGTGGTGGCCGACCTCGGCGGGGGTTTCGCCGCCCTGCGCCCGGCCGTACACCTGCTGGCTACACCCGACCCCGCCAAGCTCAACGTCGAACTGCCCTTCCCCTGCGTCTGGGTCTCGCCGTGGTCGCGGGCGGAGGGCATCGCGCCGCTGCGAAACTCGCTGGTGCTCAATGCGATCACGACCGACGACGAGTTGGTCGACGACCTGATGGACGAGCCGACGGTGACCAACGTGTACCGCGGCCGGCACCCCACCCACCACACCGCCCCGCACATCCCGCACGAGGGATTCCTAGCTGACTTCCTGATGCGCAACAAGGGCTTCATCTGGGGCTAGTTTCGATTCGTGATGATCGGAACCGATGACGCCTGTGAGGCCGCTGGATAGGTTCCGCGCATGAGCGATGAGCCTGCTGGGCGGAAACTGAATATCAACGAGGACTGGCTTGCCGTCATCGTCGGTCTGGCGCTCCTCGCACTGGTGCTCGCCGGCGCGATCCCGGGCAGCGTGATCCCGTGACGGAGCAGACCACCGAAAGAACACCGGAGAAGGCCCCCTCCTTCGGGATCGGCTACGCGGTCGCCGGTGTGCTCGTCGTCATCGCGCTGGGCGCCGCCAGCCGTTTCCTCGAGCAGCAGGTACCGAGCTGGGCGGCGGGCACGCCGTTCGCCAAGGTCGCGAAGTCGATCGAATTCCCTATCTACGCAATCGCTTTGGGACTGATCGGCGACGTCGTGCTCAGCAAGCTGGCGCTGCGCGACGCGTTGTCACGGGGCTTCCGCACGGAGTTCTTCATCAAGACCGGACTGGTGTTGCTCGGGGCGTCGATCAACCTCAGCGTGCTCGTCACCGCGGCCGGACCGGCGATCATCCAGGCGTTACTGCTGATCTCCATCGTGTTCGGCTTCACCTGGTGGCTGGGCGGCCGACTGGGTCTCGAGGACAAGCTGCGCGCGCTGCTTGCGTCGGCCGTGTCGATCTGCGGGGTCAGTGCGGCCATCGCTGCCGCGGGCGCGGTGCAGGCCAAGCGTGAACAACTCGCCTATGCCGCATCGTTGGTGATCGCATTCGCGCTGCCGTCGATCTTCCTGCTGCCGTGGCTCGCCGACGTCTTCAATCTGTCGGATGCGGTCGCGGGCGCGTGGATCGGCGGCAACATCGACACCACCGCCGCCGTCGCGGCGTCCGGGGCGATCGCCGGTGAGAACGCCCTGCAGATCGCGACGATCGTGAAGACGACCCAGAACGCGTTGATCGGCGTCGTTGCGATCGCGCTGACCGCCTACTTCGCGTTGAAGATCGAACGCAAGTCTGCCGACGAGGCCCGGCCCACGATCGGCCAATTCTGGGAGCGCTTCCCTAAATTCGTGCTCGGCTTCATCGCCGCGTCGGTCATCGGCACCCTGTATGTGCAGTGGGCCGCGGACGCCAAAGGCGCGGCCGCCACCATCGCCACCGTGAACGACCTGCGCACGTGGTTCCTGATCTTCGCGTTCGTGTCGATCGGCTTGGAGTTTTCGCTGAGGGGACTGAGAGAGGCCGGTTGGCGGCCGATCGCGGTGTTCGCCTCGGCGACGGTCGTGAACATCGTCGTCGCGCTTGGCCTCGCCACCGTGTTGTTCGGCAACTTCCAGATTGGTTAGCGGTTAGGCTCGCTGGGTGCGAGCTGGGTTGTCCCGCCGAAGTTTCCTCACGGTGACTGCGGGCGCGGCGCTGGTCGCGGCCTGCAGTTCGCCGAAGCCGGGCGAGGTCGCCAAGGATGGCTCGGTCACCGTCAAGCACATCTTCGGGGACACCAAGATCCCGGCACCGCCCAAACGCGTCGTCAGCGCCGGCTTCACCGAGCAGGACGACCTGCTCGCCGTCGGCGTCGTCCCAATCGCGGTCACCGACTGGTTCGGCGGCGAGCCGTTCGGCGTATGGCCCTGGGCGCAGCCCAAATTGGGGGGCGCGCAGCCCGTCGTGCTCAGCCTTGCCGACGGCATCCAGGTGGATCAGATCGCATCGCTCAAGCCCGACCTGATCGTCGCCACCAACGCCGGGCTCGACCAGGACACCTACACCAAGCTCTCCGCCATCGCGCCGACGATCGCGCAGTCCGGCCCGGACGCGTTCTTCGAGCCGTGGAAGGACCAGGCCACCGCGATCGGGCAGGCCGTGTTCAAGGCCGATGACATGGCCAAGCTGATCGCCGGCGTCGACGACAAGTTCGCAAGCGTCGGCAAGAACAATCCCCAGTTCGCCGGCAAGAAGGTGCTGCTGCTCGGCGGGACCTTCTACGAAGACAGCGTTCGCGTCACCACGCCCGGTTGGCGCACCGACTTCCTCACGAATATGGGCTTCACCATTCCCGAGACCGGCGGCGAGTTAGTACCGCGCGAGAAGATGGCGTCCGTCCTCGACGGCGCCGACGTGCTGATCTGGACCACCGAGAGCGACGACGAACAGGCCGCGCTGCTTGCGGATCCGATCGTCGCAAAGCTGCGGGCGACGATTCAGAACCGCAATGTGTTCACCGGCAAGGATCTCGCCGGTGCGATCGCGTTCGCGTCGACGCTGTCCTACCCGGTGGTGGCCGATCAGCTGCCGCCACGCATCGCACAGGTGCTGGCCTGACAAGATATCCGGGTGACCAGCGACCAGACCGCCACCAAAGAGCAGCATGCCGCGTTCGCTCAGGTGGGGTCGGCCTACTATCCGATCTTCGTCGCGGTCTTCACCGCGCTGGTGATCATCTCCAACGTCACCGCGACCAAGGGTGTCGCGTTCGGGCCGATCATCGGCAACTGGTCGATCATCACCGATGGCGGGTTCATCGTTTTCCCGCTCACCTACGTGATCGGCGACGTGCTCTCCGAGGTGTACGGGTTCAAGGCCGCGCGGCGGGCAATCTTCCTGGGATTCGCGATGAATATTCTGGCTGCGCTCACCTTCTGGGTGACGATCTATTTGCCCGCGGCCGACTTCTACCCCAACCAGGAGCACTTCGAGAACATCGTCCACGCGTACACCCAGCTGATCGTGGCGGGACTGGCGGGCTTCATCGTCGGGCAGACCATCAACGCCTGGGTCGTGGTGCTCATCAAGGAGCGGACGAAAGAGAAGCACTTGTGGGCACGACTGGTCGGCTCGACGTTCGCGGGCCAGCTCGGCGACACCCTGGTGTTCTGCAGCATCGCGGCCGGCGCCATCGGCATCAGCACCTTCGGCGACTTCGTCACGTACACGGCGCTGGGCTGGTTCTACAAAACCGGGGTGGAGGTGATCATGCTGCCGGTGACCTACCGCGTGATCGCTTATATCAAGCGCCACGAGCCGACGTATGGGGCGGCTATATGAGCTATCGCTAAGGCTCCTCTGGCAAGGCTCATAGAGCTGCAGCTTTCTTAGCTACTCGCGGGTAGGTTCGGGCTATGAGCGTGACTGCAGATCTGATGGACGTAAGGGCTCTGGGCACCGTCCATGACTATGGCGATCAGGCGCTGTTGCTCGAGTTCGAGAGCACCGCCGAAGTATTGGCGTGGGCGGATGCGTTACGCGAGGCCGAGCTGCTCGGCGTGCTGGACATCGTTCCGGCGTCGCGCACGGTGTTGATCAAGCTCGCCGGACCGCGCTATCAGGCGCCCACCCGGCAACGGCTCGGCAAGCTCCGCGTGACGGCCGAGGCGCTGTCGGAGGCGACCAAACCCCACGATGGGCGCGCCGACATCGAGATCGATGTGGTGTACGACGGCGCCGACCTCGACGAGGTCGCCCGCCTCACCGGCATGACGCCTGACCAGGTGGTGGCCGCGCACACCGGCACCCTGTGGCAGGCCGGATTCTGTGGCTTCGCACCGGGTTTCGCGTACCTGATCGGTGGCGACGAACGGCTTAACGTGCCGCGGCAATCCGAGCCGCGGACCAGGGTGCCCGCAGGGTCGGTGGCACTGGCGGGGGAGTTCACCGGCGTCTACCCGCGGGAATCGCCCGGCGGTTGGCAGCTCATCGGACGTACCGACGCGGAGTTGTGGGACGTCGACCGCGACCCACCCGCCCTGCTGAGGCCGGGCATGTGGGTCCAGTTCCGGGAGGTGCGGTCATGACCACCACACTCGAGGTTCTGCGCACCGGGCCGCTCGCCTTGATCGAAGATCTCGGTAGGCCCGGCCTGGCGCACATGGGTGTCTCCCGCTCCGGCGCGGCTGACCGCCGGTCGCACGCGCTGGCCAACCGGCTCGTCGCCAACCCTGGCGACCGCGCCACCATTGAGGTGACGTTCGGCGGGTTCTCGGCGCGGGTGCGCGGAGGCGACGTTGCGATCGCGGTGACCGGCGCTGACACCGATCCATCGGTGAATGGGAAGCCGTTCGGCACCAACAGCATTCACTACGCGCATGACGGCCAGGTGATCTCGCTGGGTGCGCCGCGTTCCGGCCTGCGCACGTACCTGGCGGTGCGTGGCGGCATCGACGTTTCGCCCGTGCTGGGCTCGCGCTCCTACGACGTGATGTCGACGATCGGTCCGCTGCCCCTTGAGCCGGGCGATGTGCTGCCGATCGGCGAACACACCGACGAGTACCCCGAACTCGACCAGGCGCCGGTGGCGGCGATCGCGGACGAGGTGCTCGAACTCAACGTGGTGCCCGGGCCACGCGACGACTGGTTTGTCGATCCGGACATACTGATCCGCACCAACTGGCAGGTCACCAACCGCAGCGACCGCGTCGGCATGCGGCTGATCGGCATGCCGCTGGAGTACCGCTGGCCGGACCGTCAGCTGCCCAGCGAGGGCGCGACCCGCGGCGCAATCCAAGTGCCGCCGAACGGATTTCCGGTGATTCTCGGGCCCGATCATCCTGTCACCGGCGGCTATCCGGTGATCGGCGTGGTGACCGACGAGGACATCGACAAGGTCGCCCAGATCCGCCCCGGGCAGACCGTGCGGCTGCACTGGTCGCGTCCTCGGCGCCCCTTCCACAACTAGTCGGCGGTAGGCAGCTGATCCTGGTAGACAGTCAGTGTGCGCACCCAGGTCCACACCGCCCGCCTGGTCCACACCGCCGACCTCGACAACGAGACTCGCGAGGACGCACGCCGGATGGTCATCGAGGCCTTCGCCGATGAGTTCTCAGACGCCGATTGGGAGCACGCGCTCGGCGGCATGCATGCCCTGATCTGCCATCACGGGGCGTTGATCGCTCACGCCGCCGTCGTGCAGCGCCGGCTGCTGTACCGCGACACCGCGCTGCGCTGTGGCTATATCGAAGGCGTCGCGGTGCGTGAGGACTGGCGCGGACAGGGACTCGCTCATGCGTTGATGGACTCGGCTGAACAGGTGCTGCGCGGCGCCTACCAGCTCGGCGCGCTCACCGCGTCGGAAGCAGGCAGGCACATGTACACCTCGCGTGGCTGGCTGCCGTGGCGCGGGCCGACGTCGGTGCTGGCGCCGGCGGGCGTGACGCGCACCCCCGACGACGACAACGGGTTGTTCGTGTTGCCGGTGACGGTCGAGCTCGACACCACCGCCGAGATCACCTGCGACTGGCGCGACGGCGACGTCTGGTGACCGGCGTACGTTGGCAAGCGTGACGACTCCAGCGTTTCGTCCTGACCCCGAGACCTTCGACAAGCTCTAGCGCGGCGAGTCCGTCCCTCAGCGGGTACGAGGGCCGCTTCGACGACGGCCAGGTTTACCTGCCGTTCACCGCCGCGCACGCGCACCGCGTCGGCTAGATCTGACAGGGCCTCGATGTCGCGGTGAGCCGTTCACTGCCGGCGAACACGCTCTCGGAACATGAGCGGGGTCGACTCAAGTTCTATTGGGTAGCGGCCGGTGTGGTGCCGGTCATGACAAGCAAGGAGATTAAAACGATGAGCAGAGTGACGTTGTGGGCCCGGCCCACGTGGGAGACCGACCGCTGGGTCAAGGAGGGCGTATTCAACGGCTTCAGCCCGGCCGCCGAGGTCGTCAAGGACGGCGATGACGCGGTCGTGCGGGTTGAACTGCCCGGCGTCGACGTCGAGAAGGACGTCAATGTCGAGGTCGACAAGGGCCAGCTCGTTATTCGTGGTGAGCGCCGCGACGAACATTCCGAGGAGAAGGACGGACGGACGCTCAGCGAGGTCCGTTACGGGTCGTTCCGGCGGTCGTTCAAGCTGCCGGCACACGTCACCAGCGACGCGATCTCGGCGTCGTATGACGCCGGCGTGCTGACGGTACGGGTCTCGGGTGCCCACAAGGGTGCCGAGGCGCAGCGCATCGCGATCGAGAGCAAGTAACACTCGCGACAGGAGAATCCGGTGGAGCCATTGCGGTTCCACCGGATTCGTCGTTTCACTGGGAGAACGCTTCGCCGGTGTCCACCCCGATGATCCGCAACAGGTTGGCCACCTTCTGGTCCAGTCCCCGGCCGACCTCGGTGACTTCGGCGATTCCGAGGCTGCCGAAGGCGCTGCTGGGTTGGTCGATGGAGAACACGGCGTTGCCATCGGCGTCGCTGTACACGAGTACCCGCAGGGGCGCGTACAGCAGCGCCCTGGGGTCGTGCCGAAACATGGTCTCGGCGATGGTGTGGTTTCCGAGCAGATACTCGACCGAATGGGTGTGGTGTCCGGCCAGAGACAACAGCTCGTCGCCGTCGATCACCGCGTACACCATCAGGTCGTGTGGCGCGTTGGCCGCGGCGGCAGCGCGCACATCGTCCCAACTACCATCTGCGGCGGCGATTCGTGGCACCGATTCGGGATCGTACGGCGGGGCAGCACTCTCGAACGCCGCGCGGAACTCGGCGAACGGGACGCCTGTGTGTACGTCGATGCGCGTCATGCTGTGAATGTGGGTACGCGATTCGGTCGTCATGCGTTCACCTCTGACTCAACCGTCGGATCAAGAACTATGACACCACGCACGGTTCGGCTTTCGAGCCGACGATGAGCTTCAGCCGCGAGAGCCAACGGCAGCACGGCGTCCACCTTCGAGGTGATGAAGCCGGCCTTCACGCCATCCGCGAGGAAACGCAGCGCGTTGCCGATCAGCTGTGGCCGCTCGTAGAACACGGGCAGGTAGAAACCCACCATCGCTTGTGATTTCGTCATCAGACGGCGCGGCGCGAACGGGTCACCCGGGCCACGGGTCGACCCGAGCAGGAGATACCGGCCGAAGGTGGCCAGGGCCCGAAAGTTCTGCTCGAACACCTCGCCGCCGATGGATTCGATGAGCACGTCCACCCCGCGGCCGCCGGTGAGCTCCAGAACCGCTGCGGGCCAGTCGGGTTCGTCGTATCCGATGGCCGCGTCGGCGCCCAGTTCCAGCACGAAGTTGCGGCGCTCCTCGGTGCTGGCCGTTCCGATCACTGGCGATGCGCCGAGCGCCTTGCCGATCTGAATTGCCAGGCCGCCGACCCCGCCGGCGGCGCCGTGCACCAGCAATGCCTCGCCGGCGCGCAGGGTGGTCGAGGCCTGGAGCAACAGATGGGCGCATGCGGCCTGGGCGGCGAACCCGGCGAGCACGATGGCGTCCGCGTCATCGTCGACGACCGCGCACAACGCTTCGGCGGCCACCGCGAGTTCCGCATACGCGCCTTTCTTCATCAGCGCGACTACCCGCCGCCCAACCAGGCCGGCGCTGGTATCCGGTCCGGCCTCGACGACGGTGCCTGCGACCGCGATGCCGCCCACCTGGGGCAGTTGCACGCCCCCGACGCGGGTTTCCGCCCTGTTGTAGATGCCGAGGCGTTCGCGGATGTCGGGGAAGTTGACACCGATCGCGGCAGTCTCGATCAGTACCTCACCGGGACCGGGCCTCGGGTCGGGCAGGTCGAGGTAGCGCAGTACCTCCGGCCCACCGAAGTGTTCGTACTGAACAGCTTTCATGGGACCCCACCTCTCAATGGTTCGGTCAACGAACCTTCGGTAGTCGCGAGTGTATGGTTCGATGACCGAACTCGCAAGATGCGATACTTGACTCCATGGCACTTCCCCGCGAATACACAGCAGAGAGCTGCCCGATCGCGCGGTCGCTCGAGATCATCGGTGAGCGTTGGACGTTGCTGATCGTGCGCGACGCCTTTTACGGCGTCCGCCGGTTCAGCGATTTCCACGCTCACCTCGGTATCCCGAAAGCCGTTTTGACCGAACGGCTCGCGCTGCTGGTCGCCGAGGGTGTGCTGACAAAAGTCTCAGCGCCCAGCGGCCGCGACGAGTACGTCCTCGCTGAGAAGGGGCGACGATTGTGGCCGACGATCTGGTCGCTGATCACCTGGGGCAACGAGAACTACCTACAGAAGCCGATTAGGCGCACTTATCGGCATGTCGGGTGCGGTGGAACGATCGGACCGGACGGGGTCTGCCCCAATTGTGGGCAACAGCCCGAGGTCGATGACCTGGTCGTCCATCCGCCGCGCCGGCCGCGTGACCGGATGGTCCGCGACGATCAGGTCAGCCGGGTGCTCCGGAGACCCCATCGACTGCTGGAACCAGTGCGGAGCACCGGCGACTGATCAGCGGTCAGATGTGGCCGGCGTTGGTTGGTGTCGTCGTCGGGTACGGGTTGACGGTCGATGTTTCGGTCGTCGTCGTCTCGGGACCGCTGGGAGAGTCGGGCGTCGACGCGGGCGGCCCAGTCACGACGGGGTTGTCCTGGCTGGTCTGGACACTCGGCACCGTATAACTCGTGCTCGACGTCGACTCCGTCGTGTACGTCGACGAGGTGGCGGACGACGGGGCGAATTCCTCGGGTTCAGGCGGCCTCGTCGACTTGTTGGCGGTGTGGATCACCGCCCACACCAGCAGTGCCAACAGAAGCAGCCCGGCCACTGCAGCGGCCATTATCACCGGTTGCTGATCGTGCCAGCTGCCGTCGTCGTCACCGCTCACGCGGGAATGCTAAGCCCAGCGGGCCAGGATCTCCTTGGCACGCCCGGAAAGCGCCGCCTGCAGGAACGGGCCGAAACTGATCCGACCCACCCCGAGCGGACCATACTCCGCGGGGTCCGACTGGTCCGGCAGCGCGATTGCATTGATCGGTAGTGGTAGCTCGGAGGCCAAGCGCCGCAAGGTATCCGGGTCGTGGCGGCCCACCGGGTACAGCGAATCGGCGCCCGCCGCCGCGGCTTCTTTCAGCCGCGCGATCGCACGGTCGACACGGTCGGATTCGTCGCCGTCCTGACGCAGGAACAGGTCGGTGCGGGCGTTGATCACCACGTGTACGCCGGTGGCGTCGGCCGCCTTGCGAAGAGCGCCGACGAGCTCGGCGTGCTCGCTGGACGACCGCAGCCGCCCGCCTTCGCTGTGCACCGTGTCCTCGATGTTCAGGCCGACGGCGCCCGCGTCCAGCAGCCCCGCGATCAGGCGGGTGGGCGATTGGCCATACCCTGATTCGATGTCGACCGACACCGGCACATCGACGGCCGCGGTAATCTGCTTGACGCGGGTGACCACGTCGTCGAACGTCATACCCTCCTGGTCCGCTTTGCCCACCGAATCGGCCATCGGATGGCTGCCGACGGTCAGCGCGGCGAACCCGGCGTCGACCGCCAGCCTCGCCGACCACGCGTCCCAGACCGTCGGTAGAACCACCGGATTGCCGGGCTGATGCAAGGCCAGCAACGCCTCGGCACGCTCCTTGAGGACCTGGTTGGACATGGGACTACCTCCGCTTCTATGACGTGATGCGTCTCACTCTGAACTGCATAATGTGGCTAGCACCGGGTGTCGTACTGTGAGCCGTGACACCCTTCAGCCCAAGGAGGTCAATTGTCCAGCACTACCGAACTTGCCGAGCTGCACGAGCTTATCGGCAGCCTGCGGCGGTGCGTGACATCGCTGGCATCGAGGTACGGGGACAGCCCCGCCACCCGCCGCATCGTCAATGACGCCGAACGCATCCTCAACGACATCGACAGGCTCGATATCGATGCCGAAGAGCTCGAGCTCGCCAAGGGCGTGAGCCATCACCACCACGTCGGCGAGAAGATCCCGATCCCGGACACCCCAGACGACACCGCCTTCTGGGGCGATGAGGACGACAGAGGAGTCGCCGGCTAGCGCCGCGGCTGTCTGATCGGGATATAACCACACCGAAAGGGAGAAGTGAGCGCACCCACCGCCGACCGCAAGGCGACCGGCGTTTTCTCGCCGAGCCGTGCCCAGATTCCGCAGCGCACCCTGCGCACCGACCGGTGGTGGATGCCAACCGTGTGGACGGACCTGGGCTTCGCGGCGTTTGTCATCTACGCCACGATTCGCGCATTCTTGGGCACCAACTACTGGGTCGCGCAATACCACTACTTGACGCCGTTCTACTCGCCGTGCGTGAGCAAGGGGTGCGTGGCGGGATCCAGTCACTTCTGGCCGCAATTCCTGCCCGACGTGTGGTGGCTTCCGTACGCTGCCGTCACGCTGCCGTTCCTGCTGGCGTTCCGGCTGACCTGCTACTACTACCGCAAGGCCTACTACCGGTCGGTCTGGCAGTCACCGCCGGCATGTGCTGTTGCCGAACCACATTCGCGGTATACCGGCGAGACGCGGCTACCGCTGATCGTCCAGAACGCGCATCGTTACTTCTTCTACGCGGCGTTCATCATCTCGGTGGTCAACACCTACGACGCGATCGTCGCGTTCCATTCGCCATCCGGCTTCGGATTCGGGCTGGGCAACGTGATTCTGGTTGTCAACGTGATCATGCTGTGGGTGTACACGCTGTCCTGCCACTCCTGCCGCCACATTACCGGCGGCCGCCTCAAGCACTTCTCGAAACATCCTGTGCGGTACTGGATGTGGACACAGATCAGCAAGCTGAACACGCGACACATGCTGTATGCGTGGATCACACTCGGCACGCTGATGCTGACCGACTTCTACATAATGCTGGTCGCAAGCGGCACCATCTCTGATCTCAGATTCATTGGCTGAGGCGAGTTTTCACAACATTGACTGCGAATAGTGAGGGTTTATGGCTGAGGTCGAACGGCACCAGTACGACGTGGTCGTGATCGGTGCCGGCGGCGCGGGTTTGCGTGCGGTCATCGAGGCGCGTGAACGCGGTCTGAAGGTCGCGGTGGTCTGTAAGTCGTTGTTCGGCAAGGCCCACACCGTGATGGCCGAGGGCGGCTGCGCGGCGTCGATGGGCAACACGAACCCGAAGGACAACTGGCAGGTCCACTTCGGCGATACCATGCGCGGCGGCAAGTTCCTCAACAACTGGCGGATGGCCGAGCTCCACGCCAAGGAGGCCCCCGACCGCGTCTGGGAGCTGGAGACCTACGGCGCGCTCTTCGACCGCACCAAAGACGGCCGGATCAGCCAGCGCAACTTCGGCGGGCACACCTACCCACGGCTGGCGCACGTCGGCGATCGCACTGGCCTGGAGATCATTCGCACTCTGCAGCAGAAGATCGTCTCGCTGCAGCAGGAGGACAAGGCCGAGCTCGGCGACTACGAGGCCCGCATCAAGGTCTTCGCTGAGTGCACGATCACCGACCTGATCAAGGACGGCGATCGGATCGCGGGCGCGTTCGGCTACTGGCGCGATAGCGGCCGGTTCATCCTGTTCGAGGCGCCTGCCGTGGTGATGGCCACCGGCGGCATCGGCAAATCGTACAAAGTCACGTCGAACTCGTGGGAGTACACCGGCGACGGGCACGCGCTGGCGCTGCGGGCCGGCGCGACGCTGATCAACATGGAGTTCGTCCAGTTCCACCCGACCGGCATGGTCTGGCCGCCCAGCGTAAAGGGCATCCTCGTCACCGAGGGTGTGCGAGGCGACGGCGGGGTGCTGAAGAACTCCGACGGCAAGCGGTTCATGTTCGATTACATCCCGCCGGTGTTCAAGGGCCAGTACGCGGAGACGATCGAAGAGGCCGACCAGTGGCTGAAGGACAACGACTCCGCGCGCCGGACTCCCGACCTGCTGCCGCGCGACGAGGTTGCACGCGCCATCAACTCGGAAGTGAAGGCCGGGCGTAACTCGCCGCACGGTGGCGTCTTCCTCGACATCGCGTCGCGGCTGCCGTCCGAGGAGATCAAGCGCCGACTGCCATCGATGTATCACCAGTTCATGGAGCTGGCCGAGGTCGACATCACCAAGGAGCCGATGGAAGTCGGACCGACGTGCCACTACGTCATGGGCGGCATCGAAGTCGACCCCGACAGCGGCGCCGCGCGGACGCCGGGGCTGTTCGCGGCGGGTGAGTGCTCGGGCGGTATGCACGGTTCCAACCGGCTGGGCGGAAACTCGCTGTCGGACCTCCTGGTGTTCGGGCGACGGGCCGGGCTCGGCGCCGCCGACTACGTCCGCGCGCTGTCCGATCGGCCCAAGGTGTCCGAGGACGCCGTCACGGAGGCAGCGAAGCTGGCGCTGGCACCGTTCGACGGCCCCACCAACGGTGATAAGACCGAGAACCCGTACACGCTGCAGCTCGATCTGCAGGACACCATGAACTCGCTGGTCGGCATCATCCGCAAGGCCGACGAGGTGTCCGAGGCCCTGGACAAGCTGCGCGAGCTGCGTGAGCGGTTCAAGAACATGCATGTGGAAGGCCACCGGCAGTTCAACCCCGGCTGGCACCTGGCGGTCGACCTGCGCAACATGCTGCTGGTCAGCGAGTGCGTGGCCGAGGCGGCGCTGGAGCGCACCGAGAGCCGCGGCGGGCACACCCGCGACGACTTCCCGTCGATGGACCCGCAATGGCGCAAGACTCTGCTGGTGTGCCGGGCCGCAGGTGACGACAACGTCGTACCGAGCATCAACATCACCCGCGAGGACCAGGTGCCGATGCGCGAAGACCTGCTCGCGCTGCTCGACCTCGAAGAGCTGGAGAAGTACTTCACCCCAGACGAACTCGCCAACCACCCGGCAAGGAGAAGCTGATGGCCTATCAAGCGAAGTTGCGGGTGTGGCGCGGCGACGACGGCGGCGGCGCACTGCAGGACTTCTCCGTCGAGGTGAACGAGGGCGAGGTGGTGCTCGACATCATCCACCGGCTGCAGCAGACACAGGCCGGCGACCTGGCCGTGCGGTGGAACTGCAAGGCAGGCAAGTGCGGATCATGCTCGGCGGAGATCAACGGCCGGCCGCGGCTGCTGTGCATGACCAGGATGTCGACGTTCGACCCCGCCGAGACCATCACCGTCACACCGCTGCGGACGTTCCCCATCATCCGCGACCTGGTCACCGACGTTTCGTTCAACTACGAAAAGGCCAGGGAGATACCGTCATTCACGCCGCCGAAGGATCTGCAGCCGGGCGAGTACCGGATGATGCAGGAGGACGTGAACCGGTCACAGGAGTTCCGCAAGTGCATCGAGTGCTTCCTGTGCCAGAACACCTGCCACGTGGTGCGTGATCACGACGAGAACAAGAAGACATTCGCCGGGCCGCGTTATCTGATGCGCCAGGCCGAGCTCGACATGCATCCCCTTGACACCCTCGACCGTCGTCCCGATCAGGCGCAGGACGAGAACGGTCTGGGGTTCTGCAACATCACCAAGTGCTGCACGGAGGTGTGCCCCGAAAACATCAAGATCACCGACAATGCGCTGATTCCGATGAAGGAGCGCGCGGTGGACCGCAAGTACGACCCGGTGGTGTGGCTTGGGAACAAGCTATTCCGGCGAGGGTGACGAGCCGGAACAGACAAGCTCTTGGGGAGGCGTTGAGCTCACCGCTCTCGCGGGTAGTCTCCATAGAGCGGCCAATCAACGACGAAAGGCAGCAGTATGAACATGCGAGAGCCTCATAGCATCAACGACATTCGCACCGCGATCCGCGAGCTGAGCGCGCGCGCCGAGCTGGCTCGCAAGGAAGGCCGGCCTTCCGACGCCGCGGAACTCGAGCAGCGCATTCAGGGTTACCGCGAGGAACTCGCCGCCCGCCCGTAGTAGCCTGGCGCGGGCGCCGGGATCAGGCGCCTAGTCGACGAAATGTACTGCGGTGAAAGACAATCGGCGGCACATCGGCATGCACGGTAATGTCGCTGACCCGCAGAATGACGATCGTGTGATCCCCCGCGGGGATCAGCTGTTCGATGGCGCTTTCCAGCCAGACGCTGGTGCCCGTGACGAATACCGCACCGGATTCCCGGGATACCGTGTCCAGACCCGCGAACCTGTCGCCGGTCTTTGCCGCCAGCATGCGGGCGGCGGCGTCGTGCGCTTCGCCCAGCACGCTGATCCCCAGGTAGGGCAGATCCTTCAGCTTCGGCCACGTCTCAGAGGTGTTCTGCACGCAGAACGACACCAGGGGCGGGTCGAGCGACACGGGAACAAAGGTGCTGGCCGCCAGCCCCACACGGGTGCCGCCTACCTCAGCGGCGATCGCGATGACGCCGGAGGGGAAATGCCCGAACGCTTCCCGCAGTGTCGTGGGGGTGAGATCGGTGGGGCTCATTAACTCCATCTTCACACGTATCCGTTGGCGGCGGCGATGGTCGTAACGCGCCCAAACTGCGGGGAGATCGCGAAATCGACCGGATTCGCGATCTCTGCGCAGTCTCGGCGAGGTCAGTCGACTGACCACCGCTCGGCCTCCACCTCGGGCGGCAGCGGCGGGTGCAACGGCACCTCGAGGCCGTCGTAGATACCAGGCTTCGGGGACGACACCCGACAGCTGTAACCCCGGAAACGCCACCGCTGACCGGATCGCCGTCGCCCCATGTTCCCTGTTCCCTACACCGCGACACGAAGCACCTGAACACACTATCCGGGGGCCGTGACAAACGTCACAGAGGGCGCAAACACGCAGTTCAGACGTCTGTCAACTGCGCTTTTGGCGGCCCGGCCAACCACTGGGTTACTTAGCCGGCGGAAATTGCTCGCAGCTGCTTTGTGTTGAAGTTACTGGACGGTATAGTTCAGGCCAGTTACTGGTGGGTAACTTAGATCAAAGTACCCAACCGCAAGTGGCATTCTCAACGAGGAGGAAACGTGAGCCACTACAAGAGCAATGTCCGTGACCAGGCGTTCAACCTCTTTGAGGTGCTAGGCGTGGACAAGGCATTCGGTCAGGGCGAGTACGCCGACCTCGATGCCGATACTGCCAAGGAGATGCTGGGCGAGATGGCCCGGCTGGCCGAAGGTCCGATCGCTGAATCCTTCGTCGAGGGCGACCGCAACCCACCGACGTTCGATCCCAAAACGCACTCGGTGACGCTGCCCGAGTCGTTCAAGAAGTCGGTGCGCGCCATGCTGGATGCCGGCTGGGACCGTGTGGGCCTCGACGAGGAACTCGGCGGCACCCCGGCACCCAAGGCACTCATGTGGGCGCTCACCGAGCACCTGCTCGGCGCCAATCCCGCCGTGTGGATGTACGGCGGCGGCGCCGGCTTCGCCAATATCGTCTACAACCTCGGCACCGACGAGCAGAAGAAGTGGGCCACGATCGCCGCTGAGCGCGGCTGGGGATCCACCATGGTGCTCACCGAGCCCGACGCCGGTTCTGATGTCGGTGCCGGTCGCACCAAGGCCGTCAAGCAGGAGGACGGCTCGTGGCATATCGAGGGTGTGAAGCGATTCATCACCTCGGGCGATTCGGGAGACCTGTTCGAGAACATCTTCCACCTGGTGCTTGCGCGCCCCGAAGGCGCGGCCCCGGGCACCAAGGGCCTGTCGCTGTTCTTCGTGCCGAAGTTCCTCTTCGATTTCGAGACCGGCGAACTCGGCGAGCGCAACGGCGTCTTCGTCACAAACGTCGAACACAAGATGGGCCTGAAAGTCTCGGCCACCTGTGAGTTGTCGTTCGGCCAGCACGGCGTTCCCGCTAAGGGCTGGCTGGTCGGGGAGGTTCACGAGGGCATTGCCCAGATGTTCGACGTGATCGAGCAGGCCCGAATGATGGTCGGTACCAAGGCCATTGCCACGCTGTCGACCGGTTACCTCAACGCGCTCGAGTACGCCAAGGCGCGTGTGCAGGGCGCCGATCTGACCCAGATGACCGACAAGACCGCGCCGCGCGTGACCATCATGCATCACCCGGACGTGCGTCGTTCGCTGATGACCCAGAAGGCCTATGCCGAGGGTCTGCGTGCGCTGTACCTTTACACCGCGACGTTCCAGGACGCGGCGGTCTCCAAGACGCTCCACGATGTGGACGCCGAGCTGGCCGTCAAGGTCAACGATCTGATGCTCCCGATCGTCAAGGGTGTCGGCTCGGAGCAGGCTTACGCCAAGCTCACCGAGAGCCTGCAGACCTTCGGTGGGTCCGGCTTCTTGCAGGACTATCCGATCGAGCAGTACATCCGTGATGCCAAGATCGACTCGCTGTACGAGGGCACCACGGCCATCCAGGCGCAGGACTTCTTCTTCCGCAAGATCGTGCGCGACAAGGGTGTGGCGCTGGCGTACGTGGCTGGGCAGGTCGAGGCGTTCGTCAAGAACGAGGCGGGCAACGGCCGGCTGAAGGCCGAACGGGTGCTGCTGGCCAGTGCACTGGAGGACGTGCAGGGCATGGCCGCCACGCTGACCGGCTACCTGATGTCGGCACAGGAGGACCCGAAGAACATCTACAAGGTGGGCCTGGGTTCGGTGCGCTTCCTGATGAGCGTGGGCGACCTGATCATCGGCTGGCTGCTTCAGCAGCAGGCCGCGGTGGCCGTCGAGGCGCTCGATGGTGGGGCCAGCGGTGACGATCGCGCCTTCTACGAGGGCAAGGTTGCGGTCGCGTCGTTCTTCGCGAAGAACTTCCTGCCGCTGCTCACCAGCACCCGTCAGGTGATCGACGCCCTCGACAACGAGGTCATGGAACTGGACGAGTCGGCTTTCTAAGGCCTCTCAAGCCGCTTCGAACCAAAAGGCCCCCAACCCCTCGGGCCTTTTGCGTTAGGTGAGCGAACATCCGTCGTGCATACAAAAAGGGCGGGTCCGGGAGGACACTTGAGGGCGTCTCATTCGTCTCGCGCGTCCGGCTTTCACCTCTATGCCGGCACTTTGGATCGGTCACTCCCGAACCCGTCGTGCGCTCGATCGTACGCTTGTGGCCGTGGTCACACCAGAGAGATTTTGGGAAGTTATGAGTCCTTCGACCGAAGCAGCGCGCGGGTGCGCGCACGCCCCTCAAGGGACGGGTCGAAGGTGACGGCGGCGAACTCGTCGACGCCCGACGCGGCCAGTTCGTCGAGGCGGTCAGACACCGTGTTTTCGTCGCCGATGATGGCGGCGTCCTCCGGACCGGAGAAACCCTCGCGGTCGAGCATCGCGCGGTACGACGGCAGCTGCCCGTAGATCGCGAACTCTTCGGCGGCCCGCGCCCGCGCCGCCGCGACGTCGTCGGTGACGCTCACCGACAGCGACGCCGCTACCCGCACCGCACTCTCCGGACGGCCGGCCTCGGCGGCGGCCTCACGCAGTGTCGGCACCACGTGTTCGGCCAGCGTCTTGGGACCCGTCATCCACGTCAGCGTCCCCGCGGTGCGCCGTCCCGCCAGCCGCAGCATCTGTGGGCCCAGCGCGGCGATGTACACGTCGGGCTCCGGCGCACCGGGAATCTGCAGCGACCCGCGCGTCGTCCAGAATTCACCGGACGCGGCGGCGGGCTGCCCGGCCAGCAGCGGCTGCAGGCCGTCGAGGTATTCGCGCATCTGGCGTACCGGCTTGTCCCAAGAGATGCCCCACACCCCTTCGGTGACCATGCGGTGGCTCATCCCGATGCCGAGCGTGAAGCGGCCGTCAGAGATCAGGTTGAGCGTGAGGGCGCGCTGCGCCAACTGCATCGGATGCTGGACCTGAATCGGGATCACCCCTGAGCCCAGTTCGATCGTGTCGACTTCGCGAAACGCCACGCCAAGCAGGGTGACCAGGTCGGCCTCGTAGGGCATCTGAGCCATCCACACTCTGCGGAAGCCTTCTTCACGCAGCTTCGCGAGGTTGTTTATGAAGCCGTCGACCGCTGAACGGCCGCCGCTGTCACCGAATAGTCCTGTTTGGCTGAGGCTGATCCGCATACTCACCATCGAAGCATCCGGCGCACAAAATAAGAGCCCGTGTTGCCGTCGGGTCGGGGGGTCAGACGGCAACACGGAGCTACCGGGTCTATCGACTACCCCCGCGGGCCCGTTACAGCCCTGCCGAAAAGATTTGGATACGCCGCTGGAGTTGAATGTCGGCTCACGCCTCCAAGATCGCGGCGACGCCCTGACCACCCGCTGCGCAGATCGAGATCAGGCCGCGGACCGGCTGACCGGTCTCCTTCTTCTGCCCGGCCAGCTGCTTGGCCAGCTGCGCCACGATCCGTCCGCCGGTCGCGGCGAACGGGTGACCGGCGGCGAGCGACGAACCGTTGACGTTGAGCTTGGACCGGTCGATGCGGCCCAGTGCACTATCCAAGCCGAGCCGCTCCTTGCAGTATTCCTCGGACTCCCAGGCCTGCAGGTGGGCGAGCACAACCGATGCGAACGCCTCGTGGATCTCGTAGAAGTCGAAGTCCTGCAGGCTCAGGCCGTTTCGGGCCAGCAGCCGCGGCACCGCGTAGGTGGGCGCCATCAGCAGGCCGTCCTTGCCGTTGACGTAGTCGACCGCCGCCGTCTCGGCGTCGACGTAGTACGCCATCGGTTCGATGCCATGCGCCGCAGCCCACTCGGGAGTCGCAAGCAGCGACACCGAGGCGCCGTCTGTCAGCGGCGTCGAGTTGCCCGCCGTCATGGTCGCGTCGCCGGCCTTGACCCCGAATACCGGCTTGAGCGACGCCAGCTTCTCGACCGACGAGTCGGGGCGCAGGTTGTTGTCGCGATACAGCCCGAGGAACGGGGTGACGAGGTCGTCGAAGAAGCCGCGGTCGTAGGCGGCGGCCATGTTGCGGTGGCTGGCCGCGGCCAGCTCGTCCTGGTCGACGCGCTTGATGCCCATCTGCTTGGCGGTGATCGCGGCGTGCTCGCCCATCGACAGCCCGGTACGCGGCTCGCTGTTGACGGGGATCTCCACTCCGAGCGATGCAGGCAGCTTGCCCACCAGCTTGAGCCGGTCGAGGTTCGACTTCGACCGGCGCAGCCCGAGCAGCACGCGACGCAGGTCGTCGCCGAAGGCGATCGGCGCGTCGGAGGCGGTGTCCACGCCGCCCGCAGCGGCCACGTCATACCGCCCGGCTGCGACGCCGTCGGCGGCCGAGATCGTCGCCTGCAGCCCCGTGCCGCACGCCTGCTGGATGTCGAACGCGGGCGTGTACGACGACAGCGGGCTGCCAAGGAGACACTCACGCATCAGGTTGAAGTCACGGCTGTGCTTGAGCACCGCTCCGCCGATCACCGCGCCCAGTTTCTCGCCGTCGAGGTTGAAGCGGTCAATGAGCCCGCCCAGCGCCGCAGTGAACATGTCCTGGTTGGAGGCGTTGGAGTACGCGCCATCCGATCGTGCGAACGGAATCCTGTTGCCGCCGAGGACTGCGACGCGTCGGCTGGTGTTGTTGGCCATAGGGGCCATACTACCCACCATTCTTACTCTGGAGTAAGTTCGGTGCCATGGCTACCGATCTGTACTCGCAAATCGTCCACTCGATGCCCGGATCGTTCCTCGCCAAGCAGCTCGGCATTCCGCAGCCTGAGACGCTGCGCCGCTACAGGCCAGGCGATCCGCCGCTGGCTGGCACGCTGCTGATCGGCGGTGAGGGCCGCGTCGTCGAGCCGCTGCGCACCGCGCTGGCCGAGGAGTACGACGTGGTGTCCAACAACCTCGGCGGCCGCTGGGCCGATTCATTCGGCGGGCTGGTGTTCGACGCCACCGGCATCACCGAACCGGCGGCCCTGAAGGGCCTGTACAAGTTCTTCACTCCGCTGCTGCGCAACCTCGGCCCGTCGGGGCGCATCGTCGTGGTCGGCACGACGCCCGAGGAGATCGGCAGCGTTCACGAACGGATCGCGCAGCGGGCGCTCGAGGGGTTCACCCGCTCACTCGGCAAGGAGCTGCGGCGCGGTGCCACCGTGAACCTGGTGTACCTGTGCCCCGATGCCAAGCCTGCCGCGACCGGGCTGGAGTCGACGGTGCGGTTCATCCTGTCCGGCAAGTCGGCCTACGTCGACGGGCAGGTGTTCCGCGTCGGCGCCGCTGACTCGGCGCCGCCTGCCGACTGGGACAAGCCGCTGGACGGCAAGGTCGCGATCGTGACGGGCGCGGCCCGTGGCATCGGCGCGACCATCGCCGAGGTGTTCGCCCGCGACGGCGCCAAGGTGGTCTGCATCGACATCGGAGGTAGCGCGGGGGCGCCCGACAGTCTCGGCCAGACCGCATCCAAGGTGGGCGGCACCGCGCTGACGCTCGACGTCACCGCGGACGACGCGGTCGACAAGATCACCGAGCATCTGCGCGAAGTGCACGGCGGGCGCGCAGACATCCTCGTCAACAACGCGGGCATCACCCGTGACAAGCTGCTGGCCAACATGGACGAGGCGCGCTGGGATTCCGTCATCGCCGTCAATCTGCTTGCGCCGCTTCGGCTCACCGAGGGTCTGGTGGACAACGGCGCGATCGGTGAGGGCGGCCGGGTCGTCGGGCTGTCGTCGATGGCAGGCATCGCGGGCAACCGCGGGCAGACCAATTACGCGGCCACCAAGGCCGGCATGATCGGTCTGACGGACGCGCTGTCGGCCGCCTACGCCGACAAGGGCATCACCGTCAACGCCGTCGCACCCGGGTTCATCGAGACGAAGATGACCGAGGCGATCCCCCTGGCCACCCGTGAGGTGGCCCGACGGCTCAACTCGTTGTATCAGGGTGGGCAACCCGTCGACGTCGCCGAAACCATCGCCTATTTCGCGAGCCCCGCGTCGAACGCCGTGACCGGGAACACCATCCGGGTGTGCGGCCAGGCCATGCTGGGCGCCTAGGCTGAGCACCATGACGCAGCCGTCCGGGTTGATGAACTTGGTGCGCGCGGCGGCCGGAGCGCTGCCGTTCGTGCCGCGTGGGGATACGTTGCCGGACCGCACGATCGCGGTCGACGAGCTGGCGATCGACCCCGCGAACGTGGCGGCGTACGCGAACGTCACGGGGTTGCGGTTCGGCGATGTGGTGCCGCTGACCTACCCGTTCGCGTTGACGTTCCCGACGGTGATGTCGCTCGTAACGGGTTTCGACTTTCCCTTCGCCGCAATGGGTTCGGTGCACATCGACAACCACATCACCCAATACCGGCCGATCCTGGTGACCGACACCGTGTCGGTGCAGGTGCACGCCGAGAACCTGCGCGAGCACCGGCGCGGGCTGTTGGTCGACGTCGTCACCGACGTCAGGGTCGGCAATGAACGCGCGTGGCATCAGGTGACGACGTTTCTGCATCAGCAGCGGACCAGCCTGTCCGACGAGCCGAAACCGCCCCCGCACAAGCAGCCCAAGCTGGGACCGCCGAACGCCGTGCTGCGCATCACGCCGGGCCGGATCCGCCACTACGCTTCGGTCGGCGGGGATCACAATCCGATCCACACCAACCCGATCGCCGCGAAGCTGTTCGGGTTTCCGACCGTCATCGCACATGGAATGTTCTCCGCCGCAGCTGTTTTGGCGAACATAGAAGGTCAGCTGCCGGACGTGGTCAAGTATGCTGTGCGGTTCGCCAAGCCGGTGGTGCTGCCGGCGCGTGCGGGTCTTTACGTCGACCGCATCTCCGACGGGTGGCAGCTCACACTGCGCAATCTTTCCAAGGGTGATCCGCACCTGACGGGGACGGTGACGTCGCTTTAGTTACTGGCGAGCGCGCGGAAGGGCACTTCCGGTTTTGTCCGCGTAGCGAGCGACAACGTCGTTGCACGGTACACCGGCGAGGAATAGTCGCTCACTAGGCGGACTATGCCAGGGGCCTGAGCACACGCGCGTCGCCGTCATCCGACCGCATGGGCCTCCCTGTCCGACGGCTTGCCCTTCAGGCCCCGCCAGAACAGGTTGATCATCAACTCGGCGGCCTCGTCGACGTCGGCATCGCCAGTGCTGACCCGGGTGGCCACGGCCTCGCCCGCACCCACCAAAGCGACGGCCATCATGTCGAAGTCGGTGTCGGGCTCGGGATGGCGGGTGCCCGACTGCAGCAGCCTGCCGACCAGGTCGATGATCCGCTCGCGGCCTTCACGCACCGTGTGAGCGAACGCCTGCGAGCTGGTGGCCTGGGTGTAGAGCACCATCCACGACGCCCGATTCGCGTCGATGTAGTTCAAGAACGCGAGAACGGCGTTGCGCAGCAACTCTTTCGGGCTCTGCGAGAAGTCGATCTTGCTGCGCACGTCTTCGACGAACCGAGTCAGCTCGCGGTCAAGACACGCCCCGAACAGCTCTTCCTTCGAACCGTAGTACAAGTACAGCATCGGTTTGGAGATTTCTGCCTCGGCGGCGATCGCGTCCATCGACGTCTCGTAATAGCCGTTGACCGAGAACATCTGCACCGCGGCGTCGAGCATCTGCTGTTCGCGCACGGCGCGCGGCAAACGCTTGGTGCCTCCGGCCATTACTCCAGAGTAAGCAATTAGGTGACCAGTCACCGTCCGCAGCGCGCATTCGGGCCCTTCGCCGCGGCCATCCGCAGCACCGACGCGTCCACCCGTGGCATCGTCAGCTCCCCGGCCGCCAGCGCCTTCTCCAGCCGGTCCAGCACCGCCGGTACCTCGTCGGTGGTCACCCACAGCGCCGTGTCCGCGCCGGCCTGCAGCCCGCGCAGGGCCGCCTCGGCAACGCCGAACCGGTCACTGACGGCCTGCATGCTGGACAGGTCGTCGGTAAACACCGGGCCGTTGAACGCCGGGCCGCCGTAATCACCCGAACGCAGCAGCGCGTAGGCCGCAGGGCTCAGGCTGGCCGGGTCGCTGCCGGTCAGTCCGGGCACCTCCAGGTGGCCGACCATGACGCCGACCGGGGCCTGCGCGGCCAGCGTGCGATATGGGATCAGGTCGTTGGTCTGCAGATCCGCGATGGGTGGGGTCACCACGCTGCCGGTATGCGAATCGCCCGAACCGTGGCCATGGCCGGGGAAGTGCTTGAGCACCGGCAGCAGGCCCGCGTCGCGCAGTCCGCGGGCGTAGGCGCCTGCGTAGTCGGTGACGGCCGTGGGATCGGCGCCGAAGGAGCGGTCGCCGATCACGGTGTCGTCGGGGGCGTTGGTCACGTCGACGACCGGCGCGAAGTCGATGGTGATGCCGAGCTTCCTCATCGCCTGCCCACGCGCGAGTGCGATGTTGTACACCTCGTCGGGCGTGTGGCTGGCCGCGAGCACCCGCGGCGACGGCTGGCTGCCGATGAGCCCGGCCAGCCGCGACACGCGGCCGCCCTCCTCGTCGACGCTGACTGCGAGCGGCAGCGGGCCCGCCGACGCGGCGATGTCGGCCAGTGACCCGTCGGACAGCATCGATAGGTCGGTCCAGCTGCCGATGAAGATGCCGCCGACGTGGTGGCTGTCGACGACCGCCCGCGCGTCGGCGGCGCCGGTTACCCCGACCATCAGCAGCTGCGCCAGCTTGTCGCGGGTCGACATGCCGGCCAGCAGCGCAGGCCCGTCGCCGCACGCTGGCGCCACAGGTCCGGCGGCGGAAGCAGCGGGAGGAGGTGCCGCGGGAGCGGGGGGCTTTTCAGCGGACGGCGAGCAGGCCAGCAGGAGCCCGGACATCGCCGCCAGTGCGAGAAGTGCACGTGGCACGGCCATGGGCCCCCACCCTAGTAGGAGCGGAAGCCGCGCTTCTATGAAGTGGACGCCGCGTTCCGTGGCGGGGACGCAAAACATCGTCTGCTACGTTGGCCGCATGGATCGGTTCATCGTTCCCGCCGCGGCCAGCATCGTTGTGGGCCTGCTGCTGGGAGCGGCCGCCATTTTCGGTGTGACGTTGATGGTGCAGCAGGACACCAAACCTCCGCTGCAGCCGGGCGATCCAGCGTCGTCGGTGCTCAACAGGGTCGAGTACGGAAACCGGACATAGCGTGACCGCGCCGCTCTCGCGGCGCTGGCTGTGGGTGGCCGCCGCGGCGGCGCTGATCCTGACTTTCGCCCAGTCGCCCGGACAGATTTCGCCCGACACCAAACTCGATCTCACTGCGAACCCGCTGCGGTTTCTCGCGCGCGCGTTCAATCTGTGGAACAGCGAGCTGCCCTTCGGCCAGGCGCAGAACCAGGCCTATGGCTACCTATTTCCACACGGGGCGTTCTTCCTCGCAGGCGACATGCTCGGCCTGCCGGGCTGGGTGACGCAGCGGCTGTGGTGGGCGTTGCTGCTCACCGTCGGCTTCTGGGGCCTGTTGCGGGTCGCCGAGGCGCTGGGCATCGGCAGCCCGACGTCCCGCGTCATCGCCGCGGCCGCATTCGCGCTGTCCCCGCGGGTGCTGACCACACTCGGCGCGATCTCCTCGGAGACGCTGCCGATGATGCTGGCGCCGTGGGTGCTGCTGCCGGTGATCTTGGCGCTGCGCGGAGCCGCCGGGGCGGCGACATCCAGCTCAAGTCAAGGCTCCGTACGAATCCTGGCCGCGCGGTCGGCACTCGCGATCGCGTTGATGGGCGCGGTCAACGCCGTCGCCACCCTGACCGGCTGCCTGGCCGCTGTCATCTGGTTGGCATCACACCGGCCCAATCGCTTGTGGAGGCGCTTCACCGCGTGGTGGGCGGTGTGCATCGTGCTGGCCGTGCTGTGGTGGGTCGTCGCGCTCGTCCTCCTGGGCCGGATCAGCCCGCCGTTCCTCGACTTCATCGAGTCCTCCGGCGTCACCACACAGTGGATGTCGCTGACCGAGATGCTGCGCGGCACCGACGCCTGGACACCGTTCGTCGCGCCGAACGCCACCGCGGGCGCCTCGTTGGTGACGGGGTCGGTCGCGGTGTTGGCGACGACGTTGGTCGCGGCGGCGGGCATGGCCGGGCTGGCGATGCGCACGATGCCGGCGCGCGGCAGGCTCATCGCGATCCTGCTGATCGGTGTCGTCCTGCTCGCCGCCGGCTACTCGGGTGGGCTGGGATCGCCTGTCGCCCACCAGGTTCAGGCGTTCCTCGACGCGGGCGGCACCCCGGTGCGGAACATTCACAAGCTGGAGCCGCTGCTGCGGCTGCCGCTGGCGCTCGGGCTGGCGCATCTGCTGGGCCGAATCCCGTTGCCGGGCAGCGCGCCGCGGCGCGAGTGGATGCATGCGTTCGCCCACCCCGAACGCGACAAGCGCGTGGCGGTCGGGATGGTGGTGCTGGTGGCGTTGACCGCCGCCACGTCGCTGGCCTGGACCGGCCGGCTCACCCCGCCTGGTGCCTTCCACGCGATCCCGCAGTACTGGCACGACACCGCCGACTGGCTCGACGAGCACAACACCGGCGGCCGCGTGCTGGTGGCACCGGGCGCGCCGTTCGCCACCCAGGTGTGGGGCACCAGCCACGACGAACCACTGCAAGTGCTGGGCAGCAGCCCATGGGGTGTGCGCGACTCGATTCCGCTGACCCCGCCGGAAACCATCCGCGCTCTCGACTCGGTGCAGCGGCTGTTCGCCGCAGGCAGGCCTTCCGCGGGTCTGGCGGATACGCTTGCTCGGCAAGGCATTTCGTACGTGGTGGTGCGCAATGACCTCGACCCCGAGGCGTCGCGGTCGGCGCGGCCCCTGCTGGTGCACCGTGCCATAGAAGGATCGGGCGGGCTCGTCAAAATCGCGCAGTTCGGTGAGCCCGTCGGCCCGGGCACGCTGGCCGGTTTCATCACCGACAGCGGACTGCGGCCGCGTTTCCCGGCGGTGGAGATCTACAAGGTGGACGGCGCCCCGGGGATGCATCCGTACCTGGTCGACACCGACGCGATGGCGCGCGTCGACGGTGGACCCGAGGCGCTACTGCGGCTCGACGAGCGCCGCCGGCTGCTGGGCCAGCCGCCGCTGGGACCGATGCTGCTGACCGGCGACGCGCAACGCGCGGGTCTAGCGTTGCCCCCAGGAAAAGGGGTCACCGTGACGGACACCCCGCTGGCCCGCGAAACGGACTACGGCCGCGTCGATGATCACTCGTCGGCCATTCGGACGCCCGACGATCCGCGGCACACATTCAACCGCGTACTCGACTATCCCGCCGCGGGTGCCGACATGGTCTACGGGAAGTGGAACGGCGGACGCATCTCGGTGTCGAGCTCGGCGTCGGATTCGACGGCGCTGCCCAACGTGGTACCGACGACCGGGCCTGCGTCGGCCATCGACGCCGATTCGGCGACGAGCTGGGTCTCCAATGCCCTTCAGGCGGCCGTCGGCCAATGGCTGCAGGTCGACTTCGACCACCCCGTCACCAACGCCACCATCACGATCACGCCCAGTGCCACCGCCATCGGCGCGCAGGTCCGCCGCATCGAGGTGTCGACCGTCAACGGCACCAGCACGCTGCGGTTCGACCAGGCAGGCAAGCCGTTGACCGTCGCGCTGCCCTACGGCGAGACGCCCTGGGTGCGGATCACCGCCGTGGCCACCGACGACGGGTCTACCGGGGTGCAGTTCGGCATCACCGACTTCACTGTCACGCAGTACGACGCGAACGGCTTCGCCCATCCCGTCAGCCTGCGCCACACCGTGCTGGTGCCCGCGCCCCCACCGAATTCGACTGTCGCACAATGGGATCTGGGGTCCGAGCTGCTCGGCCGGGCGGGCTGCGCGCAGGGCCCCAACGGCACGCGCTGTGCCGCGTCGATGGCGCTCTCACCGGAGGAGCCGGTGAACCTGAGCCGGACGCTGACCGTGCCGTCGACGACCGCGGTGACGCCGACGGTTTGGGTGCGCGCGCGTCAAGGCCCGAATCTCGCCGACTTGGTCAGCGCGCCCGGCGCGGCCAGGGCCTTCGGCGACGCCGACCCGATCGACGTGCTGGGTTCGGCGTACGCCGCCGCCGACGGCGATCCGGGCACCGCGTGGACCGCGCCGCAGAGCGTCGTGCAGCACAGGACTCCGCCCACCCTCACGCTGAAGCTGCCCGCCCCCAGTGAGGTGGCCGGACTGCGGATCACGCCGAGTTCCTCAGTGCTGCCTGCACATCCGACGTTGGTGGCCATCGACCTGGGCGACGGCCCCGAGGTGCGCCGGCTGTCCAGCGACGACCGACCTCAGACAGTGAGCCTACGGCCGCGCGTCACCGACACCGTCAAGCTGTCGCTGCTGGGGTGGGACGACGTCATCGACCGCACCGCGCTGGGCTTCGATCAGCTCAAGCCGCCCGGGCTGGCCGAGGTCACGGCACTGGACGCCCGGGGTACGCCGATCGCCGCCGCCGACGCCGCGCGCAACCGTGAGCGGGCCATCGATCTGCCGTGCGGGCGCGGCCCGATCATCGGCGTTGCCGGAGAGTTCGTCCAGACCTCGATCGCCACCACCGTCGGCGCGCTGCTCGATGGCCAGCCCGTGGCCGCCAAGCCGTGCCGGTCCGAACCGATCACGCTGCCAGCCGGTGAGCAGGAACTCCTGATCAGCCCCGGCGCGCCGTTCGTGGTCGACGGCGTGCAGCTGGCCAGTCCCCTCGCGAACCAATTGCACACGGCGGCAACGGTTCCCGTCGCCACGGGCGACTGGAGCGCCGACCACCGCGAGCTGCACGTGCCGCCTTCGGCGTCGTCACGGGTGCTGGTGGTGCCCGAAAGCATCAACCCCGGCTGGACGGCTCGCGCGAACGGTTCTGCGCTGGCCCCCGTCACCGTCAACGGGTGGCAGCAGGGCTGGATACTTCCGGCGGGCACCGCGGGCCCCGTCACGCTCAGCTTCCCTTCGAACGCGCCGTATCGGGCAGGACTGATCGGTGGGCTGGCGCTGCTGCCACTGCTTGCGCTGCTGGCGTTCCTGCCGATTCGACGGCTCCGCCCCGCTGCGGAGGCCGCGCGGCCGTGGCAACCTGGGCGGGTGACGACGGGCGTCGCGGTGGTGGCGGCCGCCGCGGTGATCTCCGGGATCGCGGGCGTCATCGTGGGCGGCGCGGCGCTAGGCCTGCGTTATTTGCTTCGCCGACGCGAAAAGCTTTGTGAGGCGGTCACAGTCGGCGTCGCCGCAGGCGGGCTGATCGTCGCAGGCGCGGTGCTGAGCCAGAATCCGTGGCGGTCGGTCGACGGGTACGCCGGGCACTGGGTCGGTGTCCAACTGCTGGCGCTGGTCTCGGTCGCGATGCTGGCGGCGTCGACGGTGTCGGTCGGAGGCGAGAAAAAGCGCTCCGCCGCACCCGATCGCGCCCTAGCATCGGCCGAGTGCCCAACCTCAACACCGCACGGGGAGCAATCGATACGGCAGACCTCGGCGTGACACTCATGCACGAGCACGTGTTCATCATGACGACCGAGATCCTGCAGAACTATCCCGAAGCCTGGGGCGACGAATCCAAACGCGTGGCCGACGCGATCGTGCGGCTGAACGAACTGAAATCCCGCGGCGTGGACACCATCGTCGACCTCACGGTGATAGGGCTCGGTCGCTACATTCCGCGGATCGCCACGATCGCGGCCGAGACCGACCTCAACATCGTCGTCGCCACCGGGCTGTACACCTACAACGACGTGCCGTTCTACTTCCACTACCGCGGCCCGGGCACCGTACTGGACGGCCCCGAGTTCATGACCGACATGTTCGTCCGCGACATCGAGCAGGGCATCGCCGACACCGGCATCAAGGCCGCGATCCTGAAGTGTGCGACCGATGAACCCGGTGTGACCCCCGGTGTCGAACGGGTGCTGCGGGCCGTCGCACAGGCGCACCGCCGCACCGGTGTGCCGATCTCCACCCATACCCACGCGGGCACCCGACGCGGGCTCGAGCAGCAACGCATCTTCGCCGAAGAAGGTGTCGATCTGTCGCGGGTCGTGATCGGCCACTCGGGCGACACCACCGATCTCGATTACCTCGAGGAACTCATCGCCAACGGCTCCTACATCGGCATGGACCGGTTCGGGGTCGACGTGTATCTCCCGTTCGAGGACCGAGTCGACACCGTGGCGCGCATGTGCGAGCGCGGACACGCCGACAAGATGGTGCTCTCCCACGACGCCTCTTGCTATTGGGACGCATTGCCGGAGCAGACGAAGCCGGTGGTCATGCCGAACTGGCATTATCTGCACATCACAAACGACGTCATCCCCGCGCTGAAGGATCGTGGCGTCACCGACGAACAGCTGACGACGATGCTCGTCGACAACCCTCGTAGGATCTTCGAGAACGGGGGCGCCTACTGATGACCCCTCCCGTCCCCCCGATCGGTACGCAGTTCTCCCTCCTCGCCCAAATCGCGCCCGACGAACCGGCGGTCACCTGCGAGGGACGCACAATAACCCGTGGTGAGCTCGACATGTCGACGAACCGCCTGGCGCGCACCTACGCCGAACTCGGTGTCGGACAGGGCGATTACGTGACGATCGTGCTACCGAATTCGATCGAATGGATCCAGGCCGCGCTGGCGGCGTGGAAGCTCGGCGCGGTTCCCCAGCCGTTGTCGGCCCGGCTGCCCGACGCCGAACTCAAGGGGCTGCTCGAGCTGAAGCCGCGCGCGCTGCTGGTGGGCCGCGATGATCCGCGCGGCATGATTCCCAGCGTGCGGGGGGATTTCACTCCCGATTCGGGCGTGTCGGACGTGCCCTTACCCGAAGCGGTGTCGCCGTCGTGGAAGGCGCTGGGCTCTGGGGGCAGCACCGGTCGGCCGAAACTCATCGAGGCTGGCGGCGACAGCCGCTTCCCCGGCGCGCTCGCAGGACTGATGATGGGCGCGCAGGAGGGCGACACCCAGTTGATCGCGGTTCCGCTGAGCCACAACACCGGCATGACCACCGCGGCGGTCGGACTGTTGATGCGACAGCACCTGGTGCTGATGCCGCGATTCGACGCCGCAGAATTCCTGCGGTTGGTCACCGAGCACCGAGTCGACTTCATCGTCGCCGTGCCGACGATGATGCAGCGGCTGCTCCCGGTCTATCGTGCCAACCCCGACGCCTACGATTTGTCGTCGATCCGGCGGCTGTGGCATGTCGGTGCGCCGTGCGCACCGGCAGTCAAAGAGGCGTGGATCGATTTACTCGGGCCCGAGGTGGTCTGGGAGTTGTACGGCGGCACTGAACTTCAGGCCATGACGTTCGTCAGCGGCACGCAATGGCTAGCGCACCGCGGTTCGGTCGGCGTCGTCGTCGCGGGTGAGATGAAGGTGCTCGGCGACGACGGCAACGAGTGCCCGCCCGGCGTAGTCGGGGAGATCTACATGCGGCCATCGCCAGGTAGCGCGCCGACATACCGCTACGTCGGTGCCACAGCGAAAAGCCGCGACGGTTGGGACTCGCTCGGCGACCTCGGCTACTTCGACGAGGACGGCTTCCTCTATCTCAACGACCGGCGCGTGGACATGTTCACCGTCGGCGGGCGCAACGTCTACCCCGCCGAAATCGAATCGGCCCTGTCCGCTCACCCGAATGTGTTGTCGTGCTTGGTGGTTGGCGTTCCCGATGATGACCTTGGCCAGGTGCCCTACGCCATCGTGCAGGCCGACGGGCTCGACGAGGCGGAAGTCACCGCATTCCTGTCCGAGCGCATCGCCTCGTACAAGGTGCCCCGCACGGTGGAGTTCAGCGACGCCCCGTTACGCGACGACGCGGGCAAGGCGCGCCGGTCGGCGGTGCGCGACGAGGTCATCGCGCGACGGGCTCGGGCACGTTCCTGACCGCGGAGTCCAGCGGCGGCACCGGACGCTCCTCGCGGAACTCCCAGCGCCGCAGCGCGACTCGGCATGGCGATTCGACCAGCGCATAACTGACCGCTGCGATCGCAAAGCCGAACACCACGGTCAGCACCAGCACCATCGGCATGTGCCCGTTGAATGCGAACTCGCCGACGACCTGGAACACCATCGCCAGCGTAGCGAGGTGCCAGACGAATAGCCCGTAGGACCACCGCCCCAGCGTCACCATCGCCGGGCTGCCCAGCAGCCGGTGTGGCGTGTCGGGCCGGTCCAGCACCAGCGGAGCGAGTAAGGCCGCGGCCACCACCGCGCCCATCGCCGTCTTGAGGGTGACCTGGCCGATGCTGCCCGGCGCGAGTCCTTCCCGGCCGGCGAGCGGTGAGGCCGCCACCACGAACGCGACCACCGCGATCACCGCCATCAGCACCCGCCGCCGGGCCAGCCGATGTGGCCAGCCGACGGGGCTGACGGTGAGCTCGGCGAGCAGCATGCCGGCGGCGAACCAGGAGAAGAACGCAGGCGGCCAGTTCCACGGGTTCAGCCCCGTGGTGCCGTCGAAGGGGATGTGCACCCATAGCAGGCTGAGCACCGCGAGGACCAAGATCACGGGGATCCTGGCGCGCACCGGCAGTCGTCGTGCCAGCAGCGCAAGGAACGGCAGCGCCAGGTAGAAGGCGACCTCGACGGACAGGCTCCACATCTGGGTCAGTCCCGCGGTCAGCGTCAGCGGCACATAGATCTGGGTCAGCGACAGGTTCGCCAGCCACACCGTGAGATCGGCCTTCGCGTCAGGGAGCAACGTCAAAATCACCACGACCGCGACCAGGTAGCCGGGCATGATGCGGACTATGCGTGACCGCAGGTAGTGCACCGTCGGAGGAACTGGTCGCAATCCGCGGGCCGCGGCGGCGTGGCCACGCCACAACAGGAAGCCCGACAGCGCGAAGAACACCGCAACGGCGAGGTCGAACCGGCCGAACAGCCGGCCCGTGATCCCGCCGGTGTGACCGGTCTGAAAGGCGACATGGGTGACGACGACCCCGACGGCGGCGCACGCACGCATCCCCTCGACGGCGGGCAGGAAATTACGAGTGCCGCCTACGCGGGAGTTTTCGGTGCTCCTCGCGTCCACGCCGAGATCCGTCACGCAGACCAGTGTGCCGTGCCGATCGATCAGCGGGAAAACGGGTAGTCAGACGGCTGTCGGTGGATGCAGTCGTAGCGAGCGACGGCCTTAAGTTGTGCTGTTAGGGTCAAACGGGTTTGCCTCCACTGCTGCCCCGCGAGCGGGTGGTACCCCATATCGGGTTCGTGGCGGCGCAGGAAAGGGTCGCCGAACCTAAGGAGGCACCGTTTGAACCGCGCAGTGGCTCTGCGTATCGCGGCGTGCGGAATCTTGGGCTTGGGGGCCGCCCTGCTGATTGCCGCGCTGTTGCTGTCCACCTACACCCAGGGCAAGATCGCCAAGATCCCGCTCGACCTGGACGCCACGCTCGTCGCGGACGGAACCGGTACGGCGTTTGACCCGGAGTCGCTCAACACCGACCGTTTCGTGGTTAATCGCAACGTCCCGCTCGTGCTGCAGGAGCAGATGAGCGTGGAGTCGCCGTCGAACGCCGCGGTCGTCACCCTGCAGGTCGGCAGTACGCTGCGCCGCACCGACAAGCAGCAGGACAGCGGCCTGTTGCTGGCGCTGGTCGACACCGTCACGGTCAACCGCAAGACTGCAACCGCGGTTTCCAGCGAAACCAACCCGGGCGGCGCCGTGCAGAAGCCGCGCGCCGTCGACGACACACTGCCGCCCACCAACATCGCCCTGCCACACGATGGGCTGGCCTACAGGTTCCCGTTCGACACCGAAAAGCGCACCTATCCCGTTTTCGACCCGATCGCGCAGAAGGCGTACGACGCCAACTACGACGGCGAGGAAGACGTCAACGGGCTTACCACCTACAAGTTCAGCCAGAACGTCGGCTACGACGCCGACGGCAAACTGGTGGAACCGGTCAAGTACTCATCCCTTTACGACGACGATGCCGACAGCGACGTCACCGCCCGGGCAGCACTGTGGGGTCTACCCGGCAACCCGGACGAGTCGATCACCATGACTCGTTACTACGCCGCGCAGCGCACCTTCTGGGTGGATCCGGCATCGGGCACGATCGTCAAGAAGAAGGAACACGCCTACCACTACTACGCGCGCGAGCCACTCAAGCCCGAGGTCACGTTCGTCGACTTCACCGTCACGTCCAACGAGGAAACCGTCGAGGCGCAGGTCGCCAGTGCGCGCGACGAACGGGACAGGCTGGCGTTGTGGGGCCGCATCCTGCCGATCACGTTCACCGCGATGGGATTGGTGGCACTGGTGGGCGGCGCGCTGCTGGGGTCGTTCAGCCTGCGCGCGGAGTCGGCGCTGATCGATCCGGGTCTGGACGAGGCCGATCACCGGTTCTTCGGGCCACGCGGCCCCGAAGGCGAACGGGTGCCCGGGGCCGAGGCGCAGACCGAGAAACTGCCCGCTCCTCGACCATCTGATCTGCCTCCGGACAGACCCGTCTGACCGCGCGGATTCTCGCGCCCACACGGGCGCGGTCGTTCGTCGCGCCGGCGTACTCGCTGGTGCTCGCTCTGTTGGTGACGGCACCGCTTCTGGCGCCGGGGTATCTGCTGCTGCGCGATGCGGTGTCGACGCCGCGCTCCTACCTGTCCGATTCGGCGCTGGGGTTGTCGGAGGCCGCGCCACGGGCGCTGCCACAGGACTTCGCCGTCGCGCTGGCCTCCGCGCTGGTCGACGGCGGCGTTGTGGTCAAGGTGCTGCTGGTGACCGGACTGTTCCTGGCGGGCTGGGGCGCGGCGCGGCTGGCGGCGATGGTGGTGCCCGAGGCGGGCCTGGCCGGTCAGTTCGTGGCGGTGACGATCATCATCTGGAATCCGTATGTCGCCGAACGACTTCTGCAGGGGCACTGGAGCCTGATGGTGGGCTACGGCTGCCTGCCGTGGGTGGCGACGGCGATGCTGCAGCTCCGAACGTCAGGGGCTTCGCGGTTGGCCGGTGTGTGCGCGCTGACGTTCTGGATCGCGCTGGCCGGGCTGACCCCGACAGGACTGATGCTTGCCGCGACGGTCGCGGTTACGTGCGTCTTCGCGCCCGGTTCCGGCCGGCCACGGTGGTGGTGCGCGGCCGTCGCGCTCGGCGCCGCGGTGCTGGTGGCGCTGCCGTGGCTTGCCGCGGCGGCGGTGGCCGAGTCGTTGTCGTCAACGCAGGCCGAAGGTGTGGGCGCGTTCGCCGCACGTGCCGAACCCGGCCTCGGCACGTTGGGCAGCCTCGCCAGCCTCGGCGGCATCTGGAATGCCGACGCTGTACCAGCCTCGCGCACAACACTTTTCGCACTCGTCGCGGCGATCGTGCTGCTCGGCGTGGTTGCGGTGGGACTGCCCACGGTGGTGCGCCGCCCCGTCGCGGTGCCGTTGCTGATCCTTGCGGCGGTGGCGCTGGTGGTGCCCGCCGCGATGTCCACCGGGCCTGGAATGGCGGTCGTCGAGGCGACGATCCGGACACTGCCTGGCCTCGGCGTGGTGCGCGACGCACAGAAGTGGGTTGCCCTGGCCCTGCCCGCCTACTCCCTTGCCGGCGCGGCCGCCGTCGTCACGCTGCGGCACCGGATTCCGGCCGCGGCGACGGCGCTGATCTGCTGCGCGGCACTGGTGGCGACGTTGCCCGATCTGGCCTGGGGAGTCGGCGGCAAGATGTCGGCCGTGCAGTACCCGCCGGGATGGGCGAGTGCCGCTGCGATGATCAACGCCGACCCCCGACCCGTCGCCGTGCTGCCCGTCGACAGCATGCGCCGCTTCGCCTGGGCCGGTGAAGCGCCGGTGCTCGACCCGCTGCCCCGGTGGGTGCGCGCGGACGTGCTGACAACCGGTGACCTGACGATCGCGGGCCGCACGGTGCCCGGCGAGGGTGATCGCGCCCGCGACGTGCAACGGTTGCTGCTGGCCGGCGCCGATCGGGACAAGCTGGCGGCTGCGGGCGTCGGCTGGGTCGTCGTCGAAAATACTTGGAACACAGGGTGGTCCGCACCGGCGCTACCCTTGCCGGTGGCCTACCAAGGCGAGGACCTCACCCTGTACCGGGTGGGTGGCGACCACGCGCACCCCCCTGGCCGCGGCATTGTGCTGGCCGCGCACTGGGTGTGGCTGGCTGTGTTGGGTGTTGGCCGGCCTGATCACCGCTTTGGGCCGACGCCAGCGCCGAGTGCGCGGTTGTTAGCGCCTCTGTTCGTGTACAACAAGCGTGCGCTCGGCGGGCTTAGACCACTCCGCTGACCATGCGCCTCGCGTGTACGGAATCCAACACCGTGCTCATCGCTTCGGCGCTTTGTGGCCAAGAGAATTCGCCGCTGCGGATGGCGGCCTTGGCGCCGAGCTGTTCGCGGAGCACCTGATCGGTCAGCAGGCGCTCGAGCCCGGCGACCAGTTCATCGTGGTCGTCGACCAGCAGCCCGGTGACCCCATCGACGATCGAATCCGTCAGGCCCCCCGAGGACCGGTATCCAATGGTCGGCACGGAGTGCTGCCCGGCCTCGGTGACCGCCAGCCCCCAGCCCTCCTTGCGCGACGGCAGCACGTGCACCCAACACTGTTGCAGCACAACGATGTTTGGTCTCGTCGTCGACGTGTCCGTGGAACGTCACGGCGTCGGAGACGCCCAGCAGCGCTGCGTGGTCGACGAGCCGCTGTTCCCACCAGCCGCCGCCAAGGATGTCCAGATGCACATCCGGAATCCGTGGTCGCAGCTCGGCGATGGCATCGAGCGCATCCTCGATCTGTTTGTGCGGGACCAGCCGTGAGAGCACAACGACCCGCGGCGCGGCCGACCGCGCCACCGCCAGGGTCTGCGCAGGCGCCTCGTCGAGGCCGTTGCGCACCACCGCGATGTGGTTGGGATTCACGCCGAGGCAGGTCAGGTCACGCGCCGACGGCAGCGACACCGTCACGTACTGGTTGCGGCGGTGCAACCGCGGCGACACCTTCGACTCGACGTACCAACCGAGCCTTCCCATCACCGGCCCGGCGACCGGCCACTGCTCGCGGTGGCAGTGGTGCACCAGCACTGCCACGCGCCTGCCGAAAGCGAGACGGGCCATGAATGGCAACCCGTTCTGGGTATCGACGACGACGTCCGGCCGCGCCCGCCGCAGCGGACCAAGCCCGATCCGCGCCGCGACCATCGCAAGCCCCGCCCAGATGTAGACGGAGTAGCGGCCGCCTGCGCGGCTGATCTGCACGCCGTCCACCACCTCGCGACGCGGCGAACCCGCGTACCGAGCGGTGCGCAGCGTGACCCTCATACCGTCGTCGGCCAGCTGCGCGCCGATACGCTCCAGATAAGCCTCACTGCCGCCGCCCTGCGGATGGCCCGTGTCGCGCCAGCACAGCAGCAACACGGAACGGACGGGTCCAGACATCCGGATCAGACTAGCCGCTGGCTAGGGTCGGTTCGGTGGGAGTCGCCGACCTGTTCGCACGAAGGGCGACGCTGTCCCGGTCGCTGCGGCTACTCGGCCAGTTCGGCTACGAGCAACGCGACCCCGCCCTGTTCTACGGAGCGCTGGCCGATGACACCGCCGCGATGGTCACCGACCTGTGGCGAAACACCGACGGCACCTCACCGACCGGCCGGACGCTGCTGGACGTCGGTGGTGGCCCCGGCTATTTCGCGGCCGCCTTCGTCGACGCCGGTCTGCGCTACATCGGCGTTGAACCCAACCCCACCGAGATGCATGCCGGGCCGGCTGGGGCCGACCGGCACACCACCTATGTGCGGGCGTCCGGCGTTGCATTGCCGTTCGCCGACGCCAGCGTGGACATCTGCCTGTCGTCCAACGTCGCCGAGCATCTGCCGCAACCGTGGCGGCTCGGCCGTGAGATGCTGCGCGTCACCAGACCCGGCGGCCTTGCGGTGCTGTCGTACACCGTGTGGCTCGGCCCGTTCGGCGGCCACGAGATGGGTCTGTCCCACTACCTCGGTGGGGCCCGCGCCGCCGAGCGCTACACCCGCAAGCACGGGCATCGGCCCAAGAACGACTACGGGTCGTCGTTGTTCGCGGTATCGGTATCCGACGGGCTGGAGTGGGCGGCGAGCACCGGCGCCCTGGTCGCTGCATTTCCCCGCTACCACCCGCGATGGGCGTGGTGGATGACGGGCGTGCCGGTGCTGAGGGAGTTTCTGGTGAGCAATCTGGTGCTGGTCCTGCGACCGTCGTGAGTCGCTGAACTGGAACAGGTTCTCGTTTCGCAGGAATCTGGGTAGTGTGACGCTCATGACACAGAGCGTGACAGGGCCAGTTGAGACCGGGGCTTACAAGACCCAGTACGACAAGCTGTTCATCGGCGGCAAGTGGGTCGAACCGTCGACCTCCGACGTCATCGAGGTGTTCTCGCCCGCAACGGGTGAGAAGGTCGGGCAGGTGCCGCTGGCAGCCGAGGCCGACGTCGACGCCGCCTGCGCCGCCGCCCGTAAGGCGTTCGACGACGGTCCGTGGCCCACCACGCCGCCCGCCGAGCGGGCCGCGGTGATCGGCCGCGCGGTAAAGCTGCTCGAGGACCGCGCCGATCTATTCAAGCACTTGCTCAAGCTGGAAACAGGTCAGCCGCCGACGATCATCGACATGATGCAGTACGGCGCTTCACTGTCGACCCTGCAGTACTACGCCGGTGCGGCCGACAAGTTCACGTGGAACGAAATCCGCGACGGCATCTACGGCCAAACCCTGGTGACGCGCGAACCCGTCGGCGTCGTCGGCGCCGTCGTCGCGTGGAACGTCCCGCTGTTCCTGGCCGTCAACAAGCTCGGCCCGGCGCTGCTGGCCGGATGCACCGTCGTGCTCAAGCCCGCAGCGGAAACCCCGCTGTCCACCAATGCGCTGGCCGAGGTGTTCGCCGAGGCCGGCCTGCCCGAGGGCGTGCTGTCGGTGGTCCCCGGCGGCGTTGAGACCGGCCGCGCGCTGACCGCCAACCCCGAGCTGGACAAGTTCACGTTCACCGGCAGCTCCGCGGTCGGCAAGGAGATCGGCAAGCTGGCGGCCGAGAAGCTCAAGCCGTGCACGCTCGAGCTCGGCGGCAAGTCCGCGGCAATCATCCTCGAGGACGCCGACCTGGATTCCACGCTGCCGATGCTGGTCTTCTCGGGCCTGATGAACAGCGGGCAGGCCTGCGTGGGCCAGACCCGCATCCTCGCGCCGCGCTCGCGGTACGACGAGGTCGTCGAGAAGCTGGCAGCCGCCGCCGCCGCGATGCAAGTCGGTCTGCCCGACGATCCCGCGTCGATGGTCGGCCCGCTGATCTCCGAGAAGCAGCGCGAGCGCGTCGAGGGCTACATCAAGAAGGGCGTCGAGGAAGGCGCGCGGATCGTGACCGGCGGCGGCCGGCCCGAGGGGCTCGACGGCGGCTGGTTCGTCCAGCCGACCGTGTTCGCCGACGTGGACAACTCGATGACCATCGCGCAGGAAGAGATCTTCGGCCCGGTGCTGGCGATCATCCCCTTCGACACCGAAGAGGACGCGATCCGCATCGCCAACGACTCGGCCTACGGTTTGGCCGGCAGCGTGTTCACCACCGACTTCCCCAAGGCCGTCGAGATCGCCAAGAAGATCCGCACCGGCACGTACGCCGTGAATATGTACGCGTTCGATCCCGGTGCGCCCTTCGGCGGCTACAAGAACTCCGGCATCGGACGCGAAAACGGTCCGGAGGGCATCGAAGAGTACTGCGAGCCGAAGAGCATCCTGCTTCCCTTCGGTTACACGCCGGAGGCCGCGAGCTAGCCTGGCCGGGCACGGCGAGCGTGGGCCTCATGTACGCAAATGGGCCAAATTCCGTACATAGGCTCCACGGTCGACGGCACGAAAGATCTGAGCCGCTACCCGCCTGACAACTGAACTTCAGCTTGGTCGGCCACGGTGACCCTCCGTTCACCAACGAGGAGGGTCACCTTGGCGCACTGGCCGCGACGGAGAACGCCGGCTAGAAGGCCTCCTCCCGGAGGTCCATCACGGTGAGGTCGACGGCCTCGACGATCTTGCGTTCGGCGGTCAGCCGCGGCAATACGTTCTTCGCGAAGAAATTTGCCACGGCGACCTTGCCGGCATAGAACGACCGGTCGCGGTCGGAGATCTCGCCCTCGAGCGCGTTGAGCGCGATCTCGGCCTGGTGTAACAACAGCCAACCGATCAACAGGTCGCCGACCGCAAGCAGGAACCGAACCGACTCCAGCCCAAGGCGATACAGTTCGCGGGCGTTCTCCTGGGAGGACAACAGGTAGCCGGTCATGGCCCCCGTCATTGCCTGCAGGTCGGCGAGTGCAGTGGCGAGAAGTATTCGCGTATCGGCCAGTTCGGGTCGCGCGGCGTCACTGTCGAGGAACCGCTGGATCTGGCCCACCACATGTTGCAGGGCCCTGCCCTGGTCGCGCGCGATCTTTCGGAAGAAGAAGTCCTGCGCCTGTATCGCGGTGGTGCCTTCGTAGAGCGAGTCGATCTTGGCGTCGCGGATGTACTGCTCAATCGGATAGTCCTGCAGGAACCCGGAACCGCCCAGTGTTTGCAGTGATTCGGTCAGGCACTGGTACGCGCGCTCGGAGCCGACACCCTTCACGATGGGCAGTAGCAGATCGTTGACCCGGTCGGCCTGTTCAGCGTCGGCACAGGACACGATGTCGGCGACGACAACGTCCTGATGGGCTGCGGTATAGAGGTAGAGCGCCCGCAACCCCTCGGCGTACGCCTTCTGTGTGAGCAGCGCCCGTCGCACGTCGGGATGATGAACGATGGTGACGCGCGGCGCCCTCTTGTCGGTCATCTGCGTCAGGTCGGCGCCCTGAACCCGGGTCTTCGCGTAGTCCAGCGCATTCAGATAGCCGGTCGACAGTGTCGCGATCGCTTTGGTACCGACCATCATTCGGGCGTATTCGATCACCTTGAACATCTGGGCGATGCCGTTGTGGGCGTCTCCGACCAGCCAACCGACGGCGGGGCGGTCGTGTTGCCCGAACGTGAGTTCGCAAGTGGGAGAAGCCTTTAGGCCCATCTTGTGCTCGAGACCGGTGACGTAAACCCCGTTGCGCTGCACCGGGTTCGCCGGTCTCGGGATCGAAATGGAACTTCGGCACCAGGAACAGGCTCAGTCCTTTGGTGCCCGGTCCAGCGCCTTCGGGCCGGGCGAGCACGAGATGGGCGATGTTCTCGAACAGGTCGTCGGTGTCGCCGTTGGTGATGAACCGCTTGACCCCGCCCAGATGCCAGGTGCCGTCCGGCTGCTGAATCGCCTTGGTCCGACCGGCGCCAACGTCCGACCCCGCGTCCGGCTCGGTGAGCACCATGGTCGAGCCCCAGTTGCGCTCGATCATCAGCGCCGCCCAGCGCTGTTGCTGTTCGTTTCCGATGCTGTACAGAATGTCGGCGAACTTGGGGCCGGGCGTGCATAGGAACGCGGCCGGCTGGGCGCCGAGGGCGAGTTCGCTGATCGCCCAAGCGAGCATCGAGGGTGCGGGCACCCCGCCGACGTTCTCGCTCAGACCGATCCGGAACCACTCCCCCTGCTGCCACGCCCGCAGCGACTTCTTGAAGGACTCCGGCAAGGTCACCGCGTGCGCCTTGGGGTCGAACGTCGGAGGGTTGCGGTCGGCGTCGGCGAAGGATTCCGCCAACGGGCCCTCGGCCTGGCGCGCCGCCTCGTCGAGCATCTGCCGCACGGACTCGCCGTCGAGATCACCGAACTCTCCGGTGGCCAGCGCCTTCTCCAGGTCCAACACTTCGAACAGGTTGAACTCCAGATCGCGCACGTTGCTCCTGTAGTGACCCATGCCTTTTGCGCCCTTCGTTACGGACTCACCGTGGGACTGTGGCCCACCGACGTACGCGGCTTGGTGGGCCTCGGTTGGTTCTGCGCGAAGCCGGTGCAGGTTCCGAGGTGTCCGGCAACACACGGCACACCGTTCATCGTCGGTACCGGACCGCCGGACACCGGCGTCGGCGCACCGTTGTAACCGTTCTGGTCCAACGGCTCGGAGCTGGCGCTCGGAGCGGCGAAAACCGCGGCAGCGCACAAACCGACCAACAGTGACCAGCACAGATGCGAGTGCTCGGCCATGGCGGACCCGCTTTCCTCACGTTTGCCGTCAGCCTACGGGCTCAAAATACCGCTGAGCTGGGATCTCGTAATTATGCTTGAGGACATAATCCCGCCTGCCAGACCGCATCGCTTAAGCTTGCTAACCATGCGGGTTCATCTGCTATTCACCAAGCCACGGGTGTGACGGGGAATACATTTGTTGCCCACTTGTGTTGCCGCTTCTATGCTATTTGTCATAGACAGGGAGGCACCCGATGTGGATCGTTGAGGTCAATTTCGCCGGCCGCCGGTTCACGCACGAAGTGCATGGACACCGTCGACCGTTCTTCCACTTCAGCCCGCGCAACTTCAGCTGGCGGCCGTCGCAGCTGCGTGACCCGCGCGCGGCCTGACCACCCGCTGGAGGTTTGCTCTGTCCACCGCGACCAAGACCAGGACCAAACGCGGCTCGACGCGTACCAACATGTTGATCAGCGCTGCCGAGGTGCTGCGTGAGCGCGGAGCCGCCGGCGTCACGATCGACGAGGTACTCGCCCGCAGCGGCGCACCGCGGGGCTCGGTCTACTACCACTTCCCCGAAGGCCGCAATCAGATCCTGACCGAGGCGCTGCAGTACGCCGGCGAGGCCCTCACGGAGGTCATCGACGAAGCCGCCGCCAAGGGTGGGATGTACCTCGTCCGGCAGTTCGTCGAGTTCTGGGAGGACCTGCTTGTCGAGAGCGACTTCACCGCCGGCTGCCCCGTGGTGGCGGCGGCGATCGGCTCGGCCGACGACGAACCACAACTGACCACCGTCGCAGGCAACATCTTCCGCCGCTGGCGTGACGCGCTGACGCGCGCGTTCGTGAGCGACGGCTTCGACGAGCCCTGCGCTGCGTCGCTGGCGATCACGTGCATCGCCTCCCTCGAGGGAGCGGTGGTGCTGTGCCGGTCCACCCGCAGTGTCGACCCGCTGCGCGATGTCGCCGAGCAGGTCGAGTTCCTGAGTCAAGTCAAGGGAATTCGTCCGCCGCTACGGGCTGCCAGCGCCTGCCGAGCCGGCAAGCCGATAAGGGCACCGCTAAGCACTCTTGCGCCAACGGGCGCAGACGAAGTCACCGTTGACGCCGGACTCGACCAACTCCCAGTCGGAGCGAATCGGCAGCAGCCGTGAGCCGCCGCCCAGCGAGCAGGGCGCATACGTGACGATCATCTCGTCGATCAAGCCCGCCGCCGTGAACTGCGCGGCCGTCTTCCCGCCGCCAACCACCCACACGTCCTTACCTGCTGCGGCGGACACCAGTTTCGGATGCAGCGCGGCGACGTCACCGTTGAAGACCGGCACCGGGTGTCCACGGGCGATGATCTGCGGACGGTGCGTTAACACCCAGGACGGCTGCTCATACGTCCAGTCGCCGGGATGGTTGTTCACCACCCATTCGTAGGTCGCGGACCCCATCACCAGTGCACCAACGGATTTCATGATTGCCTGATATCCGAACGGGCCGTCGGCGTCGACCGCACGGGACGTCAGCCAGTCCAGGCTGTCGGTCTCGTCGACGATGTAGCCGTCGAGGCTGGACGCGGTGAAGTAGACGGTTGCCATCTCAGTTTCCTCTCATCCAGTCGAGCGGGTCTCCACGCCCGCTGCAAACCCCAAGGCGGGCCAACATCGCGCGCGCGAGTTCGCGCCGGTGAGCCGAGTAGGTCAGCACGTGCGCGACGATGCCGTAGAGCTGAAACGACTCGGGTGGGTCGCACAACGCGTCGATGACCATGTCGCCCAGCCGACCCTCCGCGGCGTAGTCGGACACCGTTGCGGCCCAGCGGTTTCCGAGATCGTCGTGGTGGGCGGCCAGCTGTTGCGCTGTTGTCGACGCGGGCGGCGTGATCTCTCGACTGGGGAAGTCGCGGCCTTCGATCGTGGCCAGCCACACTTCCTTCGTCCAGACGATCGCGCCGAGCAGCGCGCCGACGCTGGGCTCGGGGCCGTCCCAGTCCCGAATCACCTGTCCGGGCGAGATCTCCTGTGTCCACTGGTCTTTGGACAGTTGCGTGGCCTGGTTGATCAAATAGGCGGTATCGGCGACGTCGTGGGCCACCATCAGTTGGGAAATGTCGGGCTCGTTGCTGTCGCCGTCGCTGTCCAGCCACAGCGACTGAGGCGGGTGGAAATGCAGGCCGTTCGGCGCGGACAGCCGGAACTGGATGTCCGCGGCGCGCGACGGTGGCACGCCGTACGTGCGACTGAAGGCGCGCGAGAACACCTCCGCCGACGACCAGCCCTCGGCGGCGGCCACCGCGGCCACCGACTCGCCGCGGTGCAGGCGCCAGGCCGCGCGCTCCAGCGTGATGCGGCGACGCAGCGCTGCCGGGGACTCGCCGGTCAACCGGCGCACTTCCCGGGAGAAGTGGAATTCCGACGCGTAGCTGCTGCGCGCCATGTCGCCGACGGCGGTGTTGTCGGCGTCGACAACCGCGTCGAGTAGCTCCCGCAGTCGATCGCGGCGTGTTGGATCGCTCACGTCCACTGAGTATGGTCGGACGCCCGCACGATGCACATGACAATTCCTGCTGCGTTGGTGGCTCACTAGACTCTCTTGGCCAGTGAGCGAATTCGATGCGCTATGCGCCAACGACGCGGGGCTGGCCCAGCTACGCACGTCGATCCGCGAGTTCCTGACCGCTGATCGCGCCGAGTTCGGCTGGAAACCGGCCGTGGACTCCTGGCTGGCGAAGTGGGACCCGGACTTTTCCGCCCGGCTGGCCGACGCCGGGTTCGTCGGCCTGACCATCCCGGCCGAGTACGGCGGCCGCGGGCTGGGTTACCTGCACCGTTACGTGGTCAACGAGGAACTGCTGGCGCACGGCGCCCCGGTCGCCGCGCATTGGATCGCCGACCGTCAGGTCGCCCCCGCCCTGCTGTCGTATGGCACCGAAGAGCAGCGGCGCCGGCTGCTGCCGCGGATCGCCGCGGGGGGGGTCTACTCGGCGATCGGGATGAGCGAGCATGGCGCAGGATCGGACCTCGCGGCCGCGCAGGCCCGGGCCACCCGAGCCGACGGCGGCTGGGTGCTCAACGGGTCGAAGGTCTGGACGAGCGGCGCGCACGTCGCGCATCAGATCGTCGTGCTGGCCCGAACCAGCCCACAAGATCCACAGCACCGGCACGCGGGCTTTTCTCAGTACATCGTGCAGACCTCGGCACCGGGCATCACGATCAGCCCGATCATGCTGATGAACGGCGAGCACCATTTCAACGAGGTCATCTTCTCCGACGTGTTCATCCCCGACGACGATGTACTGGGACAGATCCGCGACGGCTGGCATCAGGTCACCGCCGAATTGGGTTTCGAGCGAAGCGGTCCCGAGCGGATCCTGTCCACGGCGACCCTGATCTTCAGCGTGATCCGCGCGCTGGGAGATGTAGACGACGGAGTCGCTGCAGACGTGGGGGACCTGATGGCCCGCATGATTTCACTACGGCAGCTGTCGATCTCGGTGGCGCGCACGCTGGCCGGCGGACGGGATGCGGCCAACCGGGCTGCACTGGTGAAGGATCTCGGCACACGCTTCGAACAGGACTCCGTCGAGTTGGTCGCCGACCTGCTGGACTACGTCGAGGATGCCCAGCCGTTACGTGCGTTGGTGTCCGCTGCGCGGGTGCACTCCCCCTTTTCACGCTGCGCGGCGGGACGAACGAGGTGCTGCGCGGAGTAGTGGCCAAGGGCATGGGTGTGCGATGAACGAATTGGCCCAACTGGTCGACGATCTCGGCCGCCGGTCGTTTGACGCGCGCCTCGGAAATCGCGGCTTTACTGAATCCTTCGACGAAGCGCTGTGGCGCAATCTGGAGGACACCGGACTCGCGCGGCTGACCAGAGGCCAGGACGCCGGCCCTGCGGAGGCCGCGATCGTGTTGTCCGGCTTGGCCAGACACGCGGCCGCTGTTCCGATCGCCGAGACCGATCTGCTCGCGGCGTGGCTTGCGGGCAAGGTTGGCTTGGCGGTGCCCGATACCGGCCCGTTGACGGTGGCGGTCGCCGACGCCACCGAGATTGGCGGCCGGATCGGGGAACGGCCCGCGACGTGCCGTGGCCTATAGGGGCCGTCGTGTTGGCGGCGTGGACGGGCGATGCGCTGCATGTCGGTTTGATCGACGATGCGCAGATTATCGACGGCCATAACCTCGCTGGCGAACCGCGCAGGTCGTTCAAATTCGATATCACGGTCAGCGGAATTCCGCTCCGTCGATGTCCGCGTAGCCGACGAGCTGACGCACCGCGGCGCGTGGGCGCGCTGCAACCAGATCGTCGGTGCGCTCGATGCGGCGTGCGACCTTACCGTGGCACACACCGGTGAGCGGGTGCAGTTCGGACGTCAACTCAGCAAGTTCCAGGCTGTGCAGCATTCTCTGGCCGCGATGGCCGGTGAGATCGAACGGGCACGCGCTGCAACGGCTTTAGCGGTGGCCGCTGCGGCCGACAACGGCTTCGACCACCCTGCGACCGACTACGCCATCACGGCTGCGAAGGTCGCGATCGGCCGAGCCGTCGGTCCGGTGACCACCATCGCCCACCAGTTGCACGGCGCGATCGGCGTGACCGCCGAGCACCGGCTGTGGCTGGCCAACATGCGGGCACGCAGCTGGGTCGACGAGTTCGGCACGACAACGCTGTATGCGCGGCGGCTGGGCCGCATGGCGCTGGCCGCCGACGATCCGTGGGACGTGGTGGTCAGCTATCCAGCACCTCGTCGACGCGCGCCTCGACCTCGGCACGGTCACCGAGGTCGGCCGCGTCGATGCCGAAGCGGTCGGTCAACGCGTCGAGCACGTCCGCGGCGGTGTCGAAGCGGATCTGCTCGGTGTTTCCGGCTCGGTGGATGGCCAGATGACGGCCACGCATGTTCCAGCGGGCGTCGTCGGTCACCAGTGCTGCCGTCAGGCCTGTGGCGAAGAACGAGTTGGGATGCGTTGACACATACCAACTTCCGACCTCCAGATCGATTCGCGGTTGCGGTTGGGTGGCGAACATGTACAGCGGTTGCCACGCGCCGCTGATCTCGGCCTCCAACTGGTAGCCGTCACCGCGGTCGCGGATCCGGTAGGGCTCGTGGCGGGTTTCCTGCACCGGGCCGGCCTCCAACCGAATCGGCGACGTCAGCGTCTGTCCGCCGAACCCGACATCGACCAGAAGAGGTCCGTCGACACCCGGCACCGTCACGGACAGCACCTGATGCGTCTGCGCCGGAAGCGGGCCGTCGGGATTCATCCACACCACTCGGCCGGCCAGCCGTTCGACGCCAAAACCCACCTCCTCGAGCACATAACCCATCAGTCCGTTGTGCTCGTAGCAGTAGCCGCCGCGGCGGCGGTGCACCAGCTTGTCGGTGAGCGCGGCGGCGCTGAGATCGGCGACAGGGATGCCCAGCAACGGGTCGAGGTTCTCGAACGGGATGGACCGGTTGTGCGCGGCCACGAGCGCATACACTGTCTCGGCCGTCGGTTCCGCTGGGCCCCGGTAGCCGATCCGGTCGAAGTATGCGGCCACGTCCACGGCGTCGGTGACTTCCGTTGTCATGACGTCATCCTGCGGCCTCTATATGGGTTGAGGTCAACCGGTGGCGGAACACTCAGGAGGTGGCCGCCCACTTGACCGAGGAACTGCGAGGGGACTTGCTGGCCCGTTGGTCGGAGACGCACCGCAAGCACACACCGTCACCCACCTGCACGAAATGCTCGACGCGATCGGACTGCTGGCCGAGGCGGGCATCGAGTTCGACGCGGGCTGTACGGGCCGGTACCCGCCGGCCTCCCAACCGCATACAGACTCCTGCACTCGCTACTTCCTGCCGTAGACCCGTTCGAACATGGCAGTGTCCGAGAAGGCCTGGAGTTGGACGATTTTGCCGCCGCGAAAGGTGGATACGTCGGCTTCTGGCGCGGATTCTCCGCCAGCGGTGACTTGGCCGAGGACGACCACAACATCCTCGTCGGCGAGGAAACGGCTGGGCGTTGTTTGAAGGACTTCTCCGCTAGCTTTCGCAGCCGAACTCGGCTGCTCGGTCGGCACCGTGCATAGCGTGCTCAACCGCTGATCCGGCGATCAGACCGACTTCAGACCCGCTTGTACCCGGCGACCATCTCATCCGCAGCCGCCGCATCCGCATCAACACCATCTGCGTCGCAGCTCAATACCGGCACGACGTTTCACCGCCGGGCTGACGAGCAACTCGTCCAGACCGCGCTGGATCGCCGTCCACTGATGCGCGGACGGCACCTGGACGTGCGGTCATCAGCGCGAGCTGGCGAACCACAACTCCCATCGCGCACGCTGCCAGTCCGCCGCCGAGAGAAACTGGCCTCGACCGAACGACCGAGCGCCGCCCACAGGTCCGCCACCAACTGCGTGGGCGTCGAACCCCAGCGGCGGCTGCTCACTCCGCTGGCCGACGAGGACCGGTTCGGCCGCACCGTATGACGCCGGGTGTGTTGCGTCGGCGGCGTTGCGAGGCCGGCTTGGGCGCGGGGCCTCTCGGCGCTGAGTATGTGGATCCATCGGGACCTCCAAACGGGCGTCCAATAACGGTAGACCCCTGTTGGGAAACCCGTACGGAACCCGAGGCGCTATGCGCAAATGTGGGCGAGGATCACTCCCAACCGAACACCTCTACGTCGCCGAGCGCCGCCGGCCAGTCGCCGAGTCCCACCAGTAAGGAGCCGTACCCGTCCGAGTCGATGCCGAGTGACGGCTACTACAACATGGGTGGCATAGACGGAAAGGACTGGGGAGCCTGGCAGTCCGACGGGGCGAGTGGTGCTGCTGAAGCCTGTCACCGCAGCGGCACCATGCAGCACGTCGCATTCGGCGCTGATCGGCGGCGCGTAAACGGTTGCCCCGCACTCACATGTCCACGTCGTGTGGCCGCCGCGGCAGCTGCACGGCTGGTGTCGTACGAGCATCCGGCCGGCGGCGAGCTGGTGGCCGCGCGGGCAGTGCTGCGGCGGGCGGACCATCGACGCGCCCTCAGTGCAGCGGACCAGCTCGCCGACTGCAGGCATGCCGCCAGGTTACGTACCGGGGGACGTCAGCGCCCGTAAGGGCTGCAGCCTGCTCCGACGGACCAGCTTGTGTGCTCGGTATGACTCCATCCGGCACGCATCCGAACACCACCGCCGGCCGCGCCCCGACTCCGTCTCACGCACATAAGAGCCGCACCAACCGAACGGAATCCGATCGGTCCAAGACTCAAAGCGACCGTTCCTCACCAGGACCAACAACTGCCCGAAACGGGGCGCCTGACGTTCGGTTGGTTCCCGAAGCTGGACTTGTAACCCGTACAGAACCCGAGACGCTATACCGCTTGGGTGGCCGGTCGGGGTAGGTCGGAGACCTCCCCCAGGGGGTAGCACGAGGCGGGCATGGTCGCTGCGTGCTCGCCGCTGATCAGCGCGATAGCGTCGCTGCTCGACAATCAGCACACACAGCGTGGCGACCAACACCAAGACTGGTGAATACGCCGCTGACTGTCTGGACCCACCCGTGGAACACGGCGGATATGCCCGACCTCACTGCGGGAGACTCGGTCGTCCTGGGTCTGCATCCGGTCGGGCCGGATCTTGGTCGGTCGACACGCTCCGATGCGATGAAGCTGCTGCGATTGCGGGACGGCCAAAACCAGTTGCTGTCGGGCAACGTGGCTGGTCAGCGCCATGTTTGCTGGCTTCGGCGAAATTCCCCAATCCGTACAGACAGTTTTTCACTGGGCGTTGCGGCAGCCGAGCGACCCCGGGGGTGGGGGTGGTGCATGGGGATAACGGCTACCGCCTGGCTGGCTGCCGAAGACCCCACTAGCCCGCTGGCGAGACTTCATGATGTCACCGCACAAGGGGGTGGTTTTATCAGTCGTTGGTCGAGGAATACACTTTTGAGCAACGGCGGGCGGGTTTGCGGCGTCCTTTGCGAGGGGTAGGACCCGCTCATCTGTGGTCCAACCAACGGCCCACAAAACCGCTCCGTCGCTGCCTGGGCGGTGAATTGACGTGTTAGAGCGGCGGCGAAGCGGCCAAGTCGGCCAGTCTCCGATAGCCAAGTTGGAGCAGTTGCCCGGACTGGTTGTGCTGGACCGCATTCCGGTGCCGGTACTGGCGGTCGGCACCGACGGCGGCGTGTTATTCGTCAATAGTTCCTTTGCCGACATGCTCGGCCACACTGTCGAAACGCTGAGGTCACTGACCGTCCGCGAAATTTTTCTTAACGTGCCCAGTAGTAAGGACGGCCTTGTCTCGGCTATCCGCGAGCGAGATGAACACATCGTGGAACTAATGCACGCCGACGGTTGGACCGTCCGGGCCAAGATGAGCAAGTCGGCGCTGCTCCGCAAAGACGACTCCGTTGCATTGGCGACGTTCCAAGACCTCACCCAAAAACTCTGGGGCGAGGGAAAATAAGCAGCGGCGGCGGCGGTGCGGTCACCTCCGTGCGGCGTACGGGTTCGGGATCGGCATCGCGATGAACTTGTCGCCGTCCATCCGGCCCCGGCCTCGGTTGTAGTCCAGCGCGTCCCATGCCTGCTCGGCCCACGCCCGGATCGTTTCGCGGGCCTCGCCGATGGTGTTGAGTTTCAGCGCGGCTGCCGCCAGGAACCAAGGCGAGCGCCGGTGCGTGCCGGGTTGGTTGAAGATGGCGCTGGCCCGCGTGATGTCAAGTTTCTGATGGTCGACGGCCATCAGCGCCCGGTCGTCGAGACGTCGGGTTCCGCCGAGATTGTTGGGCAACTCGATGAGGCCGAATGTCAGGCTCTTGCCGCCGAATTGGGTGACAACCGCGGCGACCTTGTCGAGGTTGTCAGCGAAGCGATTATGGTGTCGGCTCCGCCGTTTTCGAGTGCTTTGGTGAAGGCGTAGACGGCGGAGCGTTCGGCCCGCGCCGGCAGGCCGTGGCCGTATTCGAATTCGTAGTGTGTGGCGGACGCTTGGCTGATGCGTTTGCGTAGTTCGGCGCCGCGGAGTTTGCGTTCGAACGCGTCGACGATCAAGGCGTCGGTCGGATCGGACTGGGTGCCCGTCACCGGCGGCGGCACCCTGCCGCCGATGCGCGATGTGATCCGGCTGGCGTCGAACTCACACCACTACCTGGTCATCTACCACAAACACACCGAAGAACCGCTGTACCTGGCCCGAACCAAGCGCCTCGCCTCGGCGGGACAGCGCATCGTGCTACATGCACACGACCGCGGCTGCACCTTTCCGGCTGCACCGTGCCCGGCTATGGTTGCCAAGTCCACCACGCCGAATTGGACTGGGCCGAACGGCGGACAAACAAACATCACCGACGAATGTCTCGCCTGCGGAGCACACAACCGGATGGTCAAACCCCACGGCTGGCGCACCCGAAAACGCAAAGACGGCCGCACCGAATGGATTCCACCACCGCACCTCCACTCAGGACAATCACCGGTGAACAACTACCACCACCCGCAGAACTACCTACTGCCCGACGACGGCGAATCGTAGCCCGCGCCTAGGCGCGACCGGTCGCGATCACCATCGGCTGCTCAACCAGCGTCGTGCCATCGACCACGTGTGGCTGCACCCCGGCGACGAACTGCTTCTCCATGGCTGCCTTGGCCGGCTCGGAAGCTTGCTGGACAAGTGGTGCCATCGGCGTGAGGTTGATGTACTGCCAAAGGAATTCGGCCGGCGCCGGCAGCCGGAATGTAGCCGTCGCGACTCGCGTGGACACCTCACGCAACCCGCACCCACGGAGCAGTGCGGCGACTGCCTCGGGATCATGCATGGAAAACACCGCGCCGACGAAGCCGCCGAGGTCCGGGGAAATGTGGTCGACGATCGACCGCTCCAAGGTGGCGAAGAGCGGTTGTATCCGGCCCGGTGTGTTGATCGCCACCCGGCCGGACGGCACCAGCACGCGCGCCATCTCGGCGATGGCCGCGGCCCGGTCCTCCATGAACATCAACCCCATCTGGCACACGACGACGTCGACGGATGCATCTGCGATCGGCAGCGCCGCGGCATCCGCGACGCGCCACTGGATCACCGCACCGTCCGGTGCAGGGACGTGCTTCGCGACGTCGATCATGTCCGGGGCGATGTCGACCCCGGTCACTGTGCCGTCGGCACCGACACGCTCGGAGGCCAGGCGAGTGATCAGCCCGGTGCCGCATGCGACATCGAGGACGCGTTCACCCGATTGCAGGTCAGCCGCCCGAAGCAGTTCCCGCGAGACCGGTGTGGCGATGGCTGGCACGAAGTCACGTTGATAGTTCTCGGCGGCCGTGCCGGTGAAATGTTGGTATGAGACAGAGGACGTGCCACGACCGTACGAAGGTCGATGCCGGTCCCGCATCGCCCGAACGCCCCATCCGTGCGGCATGGGTCAAACGACCCATGGCTCAGACGAGATGGTGCTCGTACGCGTACGCGGTCGCCGCGGTGCGGTTGGTGACATCGAGCTTTGCGTAGATGTGTTCCACGTGGCGAGCGACGGTATGCGGGCTGACCATCAGCATCTCGGCGATCTGGCGGTTGGTGCGGCCGGCGGCCAAGTGCATGAGCACTTCTCGCTCGCGCGCCGACAGCGCTGTGGGTGGTTCCCCCTGAGGGCGCTGAGCCAGGCCGATCGACAGCGAGCGCAAGCGCTCGACGTCGGGAGTAGCGCCCAGCCGGGTGAATGTTTCTGCGGCGCTCTCGAATTCCAGCCTCGCGCTGGTGCAGTCTCCGAGCGCGGCACAGGCCAGACCGAGCAGGACTGTGGTCTTCGCCGCGTCGTACGGCATGCGCAGCGCCTGCCACGTATGCGCGGCGGCCCTTAGCTCAGCAAGGGCGGCTGGCACATCTCCTGCGCCCAGCAGCACCGACCCGTTGGCATGAGCGGCGGTCGCCTGCAGCAAGGGCGACGTCGACCGGTCAGCGAGCGCGCCCAGTTCGTCCGCGGCGGCACGGGCAGCCGTGAAATCACCTACGGCTCGGCAGATCTCGACCGCAGCCGACAGTACCTCAGGTCGTTCTACTGGGTTGCTTCGTTCCTGCAGGGCTCTCTTGATTGTGACGACCGCGGTCGCGCCGTCGTCGCGGGCGAGTTGAAGCAACGCCAAACCGGGCATCGGGTCGCGGCCATTGCGGCCGGCCTGACGGTAGTGCTGTTCGGCTCGCTCGAAATCGCCCAGTAGCCTGCGTAACTCGCCCTGCTGGTAGTGTGCGAGGCCCAGGGCCGGATGCGGCGGATCGGCGAGCCGCCGGCATGCGCTCTGCGCACTCGATACGGCGGCGGGCCAATCACCTTCCGCCTGCTCGAGCTGTGATCGGTGAACCAAGCATTGGCCGCGGAACGGCACCATGTCGGGCCGGGAATTGCACCATGCCGCTAGCGCATTCGTCCACTCCGACGCTCGGCGCAGGTCATACAGGCCCATGCACTCGAGGATCACCGCGCAGTAGACGATGCCCGTGGTGATCGGTCCCACCTCGTCGGCGGTGACCGACACCATCACGGCATCGAGCCGTGCAACACCGGCACTTGGCTCACCCATCGCGATCAGTGCCTGGCCATGCGCGAGTGTGCCGAGCCCGCAAAGGTCGGCTTCGCCGCACCGGACACCGATCTCGGTGGCCCGGACGGCCATGTCCCGCGCGCCTGGCGGGTCGTCGGTGAGCGCGGCGAGCGTCCGGGGAATGAGGACGTAGCCGGACGCTGGGCACTCTCGACCGGCTTTGGTGCTCAGCTCCTCCGCGCGGGAGAACCATCCGCTGGCGGGTGCCTCGAGCCCACGCATCATGAGGCTGAGTCCGAGCCAGAAGGCATAGCGGGCGGCCTCGGCGTGGTCGCCGGCGGTCAGGGCAGCCCGCGCCGCCTCCTCCCAGTGCTTGGCGCTCTCGTCGTCAGCACCGAGCAGATAGGCGCGGATCGCAGCCCGTTCGCAGTCCGCGGCGCCCGCCGGCGTCATGAGTCCAGTGTCAGGTACCCGTCCACTTCGGCGCCCGCTTCTCGGCGAAAGCGATCGCGCCTTCCTTCGCGTCGTTGCTGCTGAACACCGGCATCAGGATCCTCGTCTGCTCGGCGAACTGGGACTCCGGGCTCCAGCCACGCGACTCGACGACGATCCGCTTGGTCGCCGCCACCGCCAGCGGCCCGTTGGCGGTGATCTTCTCGGCGAGCGCGATCGCGGCGTCCAGTGCCGACCCCGGTTCGGCCAGCACGTTGACCAACCCCAGCTCGTGTGCCCGCTGTGCCAGCAGGTTGTCACCCGTCAACGCGAGCTCCATCGCGATGGCATACGGGATGCGCTGCGGCAGCCGCAGCAGCCCACCGCCGCCGGCGACCAGGCCGCGCTTCACCTCGGGAATGCCGAACGCCGACTCCTTCGACGCCACGATCAGATCGGTCGCCAACGCCAGTTCCGTTCCGCCCGCCAACGCGTAGCCTTCGACGGCTGCGATCAACGGCTTGACGGGGGACGCTCGGTGAACCCCATTCCGCGGCCCTCGACCACGACGTTCTCTCCGCGGGCGAACGCCTTGAGGTCCATGCCCGCACAGAACGAGCCGCCCGCGCCGGTCACGATCCCCACCGACAGGCCGGAGTCATCGTCCAGACGGTCGACGGCATCCGCGAGTCCGCGGCTGACCGCGGCGTTCACCGCGTTCTTGGCCTCGGGCCGGTTGATGGTGATGATCAGGATTCGGTCGCGCTGCTCGACCAGGACTACATTTTCGCTGTTATCTGTCACGCCCGTGATCCTAGGGTCGCTGACTCTGTGGTTAGGCTGCAGGGAGGCTCAGGTACCATAACTAGAACACGTTCTAATTTGAGGGGGACCGGATGGCCTCGACAGTTACCGAGCCGTCGGAAATCACCAAGTGGGATCCCGGGCTCACCGAACGCGTGATGGCGTTCATCCGGCCCCTGATCAAGGGCTATCACCGCGCTGAAGTGCGCGGACTCGAGTCGTTTCCCTCCGGCGGGGCGCTGGTGGTGGCCAACCACTCCGGCGGGCTGTTCCCGATGGACGTCCCCGTGTTCGCCGCCGGGTTCTACGAGAAGTACGGCTATGACCGGCCGGTGTACACGCTGCAGCCACGCCATGCTGATGATGGGCCCCACCGGCGACTTCTTCCGCAAGACCGGTTACATCCTGGCCAGCCACGAGAACGCCGACGAGTCCCGCGCTCCGGCGGCCTGGTTGTGGTGTTCCCCGGTGGCGACTACGACGTGTACCGGCCGTCCTCGGAGGCCAACACCATCGACTTCGACGGCCGCAAAGGTTACGTGAAGGCCGCGATCAACGCCGGCGTCCCGATCGTGCCGATGGTCGGTATCGGCGGCCAGGAGACCCAGGTGTTCCTGACCCGCGGCGAGGGGATCGCCAAGGCGCTCGGTCCGATCGCCCGGGCGGCGCGCACCAAAGTGGTGCCGTTGTCGTTCGGCCTCCCGTTCGGATTGTCGGCCGTGCTGCCCTTCAATGTGCCGCTGCCGTCGAAGATCGTCATGCAGGTGCTGCCACCCATCGACATCGAAGCCGAGTTCGGTGCCCACCCCGACATCGACGCCGTCGACGCGCGGGTCCGGGCCGTCATGCAGGAAGCCCTCGACGAGTTGGCACAAGAGCGCCGCTTCCCTGTGCTCGCTACTACCCGTGGCCATCATCGACCGACTTTCCGGAAACGCTCGGCCTCGTCGCGACGATGAGCCGCGTCCGCGTGATCGCACCCCTGCGGCCCGACAAGTACTCGCGGATCGCCGCGGCAATGGCCCGCGAGAACATGGGCGTCACGTCGGGGTTCGCCACCGCCGCGCAACGTTGTCCCGATCGTCCGGGTCTCGTCGACGAGCTCGGCACGCTGACTGGAGAGAAATCGACCGGCGTGCGGATATTTTCCCCGCCGCATGCAAGATTTGCCGGGCGGGCAGCTCCAGCCTGATGTCCCCGCCGGAGCAGCTCCAATGGTCATGCGCATCATGGCCCGCAACCACCGCGGCTTCGTCGAGTCGCTCATTGCCGCCAACCGGATCGGTGCAGACGTGCTTCTGCTGAACACCTCTTTCGCCGGGCCGGCGCTGACCGAGGTGGTGCGCGGGAAAACGTCGACGCCGTCATCTACGACGAGGAGTTCACGTACACCGTCGACCGCGCGCTGGCCGACACAGCCGCGCGACCCCGGATCGTCACTTGGACCGACGACCACGAGGATGGGCAGACGGTCGAGGGATGATCGCCGAGGAAACCGGGCGGGAGCCGCAACGCCCGGAGACCAAGAGCCGGGTCATCCTGCTGACGTCCGGCACCACAGGAACGCCCAAGGGCGCCACGCATTCCGGCGGTGGCGATGGCGGGCCCGACATGCTGAAGGCGATTCTGGATCGCACCCCGTGGCGCGCCGAGGAGACCATCGTCATCGTCGCGCCGATGTTTCACGCGTGGGGCTTCTCCCAGTTCGTGTTCGCGGCTTCGATGGCGTGCACGATCGTCACCCGCCGCAGGTTCGATCCCGAAGCGACGCTGGCGCTCGTCGACAGCCACCACGCGACCGGATTGTGCGTCGTCCCAGTGATGTTCGACCGGATCATGGAACTGCCCGACGAGGTCCGTAACCGCTACAGCGGGCGGTCGCTGCGGTTCGCCACCGCCTCGGGATCGCGGATGCGCCCGGACGTGGTCACCAGTTCATGGATCAGTTCGGTGACATCATCTACAACAACTACAACGCCACCGAGGCCGGCATGATCGCCACGGCGACCCCGGCCGACCTGCGGGTCGCACCAGATACCGCGGGCACGCCAGCCGGAGGCACCGAGATCCAGATTCTTGATAGCGATTTCGGCGAGGTGCCCACCGGTGAGGTCGGCACCATCTACGTCCGCAACTCGACGCAGTTCGACGGCTACACCTCCGGCGCGACCAAGGATTTCCACGAGGACTCATGTCCTCCGGCGATGTCGGATATCTTGACGACGCCGGGCGGTTGTTCGTCGTCGGCCGCGACGACGAGATGATCGTCTCCGGCGGGAGAACGTCTATCCGATCGAGGTCGAGAAGATGCTCGCCGCTCACCCTGAGGTGACGGAGGCATCGGTGCTCGGGGTCGACGACGAGCAGTACGGCCAGCGACTCGCTGCGTTCGTGGTATTGATGCCGGCGCGATCGGCTACGCCGGATGGGCTGAAACGCACGTGCGAGAAAATTTGGCGAATTACAAAGTGCCCCGGTCTATCACGATGTTGCCCGAACTTCCGCGAAACAGCACCGGCAAGATCGACCGCCGCCAACTGAAGGCATTGGCGGACGCCCATGCCGAGTAGACGCTCGGGGCGCCGCACGCTGTTGCGCGCCGTCGCCGAACTGGTCAACGCCGCCAATGCGGCCACCCCTCTGGCACGCACCGGAAACGCCGGGCTGCTTGCCTTTTCCTACGGCTGGCCGACCAGCGAGGCCGCCAGCGTGGTGTTCGGAGCCTCCGCGCTCGATGCGGTGCGCCGTGGCCGCCGCGGTGCTTTCACCGGAACCAGCGGTCGGATTTCGTTGGGTATCACCGCGATTGCCTGGTCGGTGCTACTGTTCGTCATCAACCGAGGTCGGCAGTCGCGACCCGCGTTCGAAGATCCGCTGCGCGATCTGATGGGCGACGATTACCACGGGCTGACCGACCCCCAAGGGACCGCGACCGAGTGGCGTGCTGAGCACCCTCGTGGACCCGGCGTCGTTATGTCCGCGACACCGTGCACTATGGCCCGCAGCCGCGCCAACATCGCCGACGTCTGGCGCCGTCCCGACCTGCCGAGTGACGGCCGGGCCCCAGTACTACTGCAGGTTCCGGGCGGGGCGTGGGCGATCGGTATGCACCGACCCCAGTCCTATCCGATGATGAGCCACCTCGCCGAGCGCGGATGGATCTGCGTGTCGATCGGCTACCGGGTCAGCCCGAAGCACGCCTGGCCAGCCCACATCATCGATGTGAAGCGGTCGCTGGCCTGGATCAAGGACAACATCGCCGAGTACGGCGGGCTGACCCGGAGTTCGTGGCGATCACCGGCGGTTCGGCTGGCGGCCATCTGTCGTCGCTGGCCGCGCTCACGCACGACGACCCGCAATACCAACCGGGTTTCGAGGATGCCGACACCTCGGTGGCGGTCGCGGTGCCGATCTACGGCCGCTACGACTGGTGCACCGCCAAGGGCTCGGGACGCAAGGAGTTCATCGCGTTCTTGCAGAAGTTCGTGGTCAAGAAGCCGATCGCCGAGCACAAGCAGGTATATCTCGACGCGTCCCCGATCAAGCGGTTACGCCCCGACGCGCCACCGTTTTTCATCTTGCACGGCGAGGACGACTCGATCATCCCTGTCCAGGAGGGCCGCGAGTTCGCCGAGGCGATGCGGAACACCTCGACGTCCGTCGTCGCGTACGCCGAGATACCGCATGCCCAGCATGCGTTCGACTTCTACTATGGGTCGCCGCGCGGGCACTACACCGCTCAGGCGGTGGAAGATTCTGTCCTGGGTGCACGCCACTACCCGCGCGCAGGAAATTACTGCGCCATAGCTTTCTCGACGACTGTCAACGTCTCGGAAAGACCTGCGGCCCGCCGTATTTCGACGAACGCGTGGATCATCGCGTCGCGTCAGTACGTGGTCCAGGTCCTCGGTGACGAAGCCGTCGGACAGCACCAAGATGCATTTGGTGGACGTGGCTTCCGAACGGTAATGTTCAGCCCGCTCCCCACGGTCAGCATCTTGCTGGTGAGCTCTCGGTCACCAGCGCCACCAGCCGACCCGGCGGAACTCTCCTGGTGGACCCAGCACGTTGGAGATCAGCAGTCCAGGCCTTGTTCCTACCATCCTTCCTCGACAGCCGCGGAGCATCGCCTCCACCAGCAGCGGGAAAATCAGCCCGACCACCGGCTCACCGCCTCAGTTGCCCCAGCGGGTCTGGCTCTACCTTCACCTCCGATGCCACTTGGCGCGCGTTGCGCACCCTGGTCCAGCAGTCCTCGCAGTCGGTCGGCGACGCCACCGGCGCCACCGTGGAGTTGGTTCCAGAGGATGCGGTTCCGGTCGAAGTCGAAGGTCGCCGGCACCCGGCCGACAGCGGGTGCTGTTCGTGACCGTCGTAGCGCCGCAACAGTTGGCCGGTACCCCCGCCGCCATCACCAGCGCCATGTCGTTGATCGTCGCGCCCAGGTGCTTGCCGTTCCCTTGATGTCGGCGAGGGTGCAGCGTCGCAGTGGCGAACAGGCGCACCGGATCGACCTTGTATCGTTGGTTGAAGGTCGGCGGCGGCGTGAACAGCGGGTCGGCTCTGGTGATGGCTTGCGTAGGCTCCCGCCGCACCCGCTGCACGCCCTGCGCGGTTGCTCGCCTGGCCTGGCGACCAGTTGATCGAACGGAACATGGTCACCGCGACGCCGAGCGCACCAGCTCACCCTTTCGACGGGCTTCGATCGTGGCGTAGGATTCCCGGCTGCGCCTGCCGGCCTCCTGCAGGTCCATTCCCCGCGCCAGCAGGTTCGCCGACGCCACCCATCGGCCGGCGCGTGATCGATTTTGCCAGGAGCGGCGATCCAGCCCGTTGGCGAGGCCTTCGATGAAGTACATCTCCCACTGGGCCGGCTCCGGTTGAGCGGCGTGCTCGTAGATCTTGGCGACCGCCTCGTCGGGCTGACGCCATCCAGCCGCGCACCTCGACCCCGGTACCGCCAGGACGTAGTAGTCAAGGTCGACCTCGCGGGTCTCCCGCACGTCGGATCGTACATCTTGAGCAGGATATTTTGCGGTCACTTGACTGTCGAACGAGCAGAGCTTGTCCAGCCTCCCATGCAGGACTTTGCGAATTCCTTCCACCCCGAACTTCCAGCCGCACCCGTTTCACTCGACCCTCCTCTGTGTCGAAGAAGCTGTACGACCTCTTCGCCCCGCGTCGGCGTCCGTTTCGGTCGATCTGGTTGAGGAAGCAGGCAACCAGGGTCACCATCGAGCCCGGTGCGGGCGCCGTCGATCATGTCGAACGTCATGGCCCGCGCCGGCGGCTTCCACGTAGCTGACCACCGATGCGACGCGGCGCGCAGCCTCTCGACGAAGCTCTACGGCCTGCTCGACAGGAATGACACTGTCGCCGGTGCCGTCGATGACGAGGAACAGCGGCGCGTACCTTGTCTACCTGCGCGATCAGCGACGCCTTCCGGACACGTCAGGCTGCTTCAGGTACCTGGGCCGACCGCCCACCCGTTCGAGGCAGTCGACCATCTCCACCGCTCCGCCGTCGACCAGTCCTCCTGGTGGTGCGCCGTAGATGCCAACACCGCGTCGACGGAGGTATCCAGCCGTCCAGCAATTCGCGCTCGTCTCTCGGTCGTTCACCATCAAGAACCGCCAGCGCGAGAAGGGCCAGTCTCACCGCGACATTACCGCTACCGCTCGAGCGTACGGTCGGGGCGAACTTGTCGACGTTGGCTCGAGCCCCAGCGATGACAGGGTGGGCGTCGGTGGCGTGCACCGGCCGCGGTGGTGTGGCGCACGCGGTCGTCGATGAACGGGCGCACCCCGACCATCTCGGCCAGATGGGTCGTCAAACGCGTGACCTGCAACAGGCGTCTACCCGTGCCGCCAGGCGCCACCAGCACAAAAATCAGCGCCGGACGGCTGGGCCGGCAGATCCTTGCGGCGCGGGACGTCGAGCAACTGGAGCAGGAGGTCCCCATAGCGCGCCCCGTGCGGTGCACGCTGCGACGGTGCTGACGGTACTTCCACAGCCGCAGGCACTCTTCCGGCGCCGGCCACTCGATTGCCGGGGGCCGCTGGCGGGGGCGATTACCGCGCATGCAGGCCTCCGTGACGGCGTTGGTGGCATCGCGTTCCTGCCGTCGCAACTCGGCGTTCCTCGCTGGGACCAGGAACGACGATGACGCCGAGAAACTACGGCATATAGCGTCATCCATGCCTATGCCCATCACCATCACAGCGCCAAGTGGCTCAAGGTTCTACCCGATGACAGGACGAAGCCGATGCCACGCTCATCGCCGACGTGCTGGTCGACCGGTTCGGCCTTCGGCGGCCAGCGGCACGCGTCCACGTCCTCAGTTCCAGGCGGGTGTCCGGTCGTGCCGTCATTGCGCGACTGTACGCCGCAGGGCGCTTCTCAAACGACGACATTTGGAAGATGTCTACCCATGAAAGTTCAAGATCGGATGCGAGCCGGGATCACGAGGGGGCCTTACCCGGCGATCGCGATCGCGTCGATTTCAATTAGCATTTCGGCACGCGGCAGGCCGGTGAAAACCGTCGTGCGGCAGGGAAGCACGTCACCGGCGTGTTCGCGGACACGAACTCGCCGTAGGCGTCGTTCATCGCAGCGAAGTCCTCACGCTTGGTGAGGTAGACGCGCAGCATTACCACGTCGTCGAAGCGGGCGCCGCTCGCGTCGAGGATCGCCTTGACGTTCTGCAGCGTGCGCGTGGTCTGAGCCGCGACATCTCCAGGGTACAGGTATTCGTTGGTCGCCGGGTCAACCGGTCCTTGGCCGGAGACCTGCACGAACGATCCCTTTCGGACGCCCTGGGAGAAGGTGTGCGCAGGGGCGGGGGCATCTGGGGTGGTCACGGCGATCTTGTCGGTCATGTCGAACCTTTCATGTATCTATGCGGCCGGAGACCAGCCGAGCTCGTCGGAAATGGCGTCGGCCGCCGCGCGCACTTGAGGCAGGGCGGCCAGCACCTGTTCGTGGTCGAGGAGCATGTCGGGAACGGACATCGACACCGCGGCCACCACTGCACCAGTGCCATCGCGGACCGGCACACCGATGCAGTTCACGAAGCTCTCGTGTTCCTGGTGATCCTCGGCGAAGTCCCGCTCCGCAACCAATTCCAGCTCCGCGAGATAGACCTCCGGCGAGTCGATCGTGCGATCGGTGAACTTGACGTATTCGATCCGCTCGGCAATCTGCCGCCATTCCGATCGCGGGCGACCCGCCACCAGAACCTTCCCCACTGCGGTGCAGTGCAGGGGCGCCGGACGACCGACGCGCGAGTACATCCGGACGCTCTGGATCGCGTCGAACTTGTCGATGTAGACCGCCTCACCCGACTCGTAGGTAGCCAGGTGGATGGTCTGGCCGGTGCTGGAGTTCAGCGCACTCAGGTGCGGGCGCGCCACGGTCCGGACATCGCGGTGCTCCAACGCCCGGTTGGCGAGCTCGAAGAGCCGCGAGCCCAGAACGTAGCGGTGGCCGGCGTCGCGTCGGACGACGCGTTCGGACTCCATCGTGCGCAGCAGCCGGAGCACGGTCGACTTGTGCACGCCGAGCCGGGTCGCCAACTCCTCAAGGGATTTCGAGCCCTCACCGAGCTCGCCAAGGATGGTCAGTGCGCGGGAAAGTGATTGGCTCACGCCGACACGCTCCCCGAGTAGTCCAGTCGCGCCCACGCCGCCGAATCGAGCGATGCTAGTTCCTCGAGTCGCTGCCGGTCCGGCAACTCGGCGACGTCTCCGTGACCTGTCAAGGCCGCAGCGGCACAGAGGTGCCCGAGCCGGATCCGTTCCTGATGCCCGAAGCCGTGCAACAGCCCGGCGAGGAAGCCCCCCGCAAACGCATCACCGGCACCGATCTTCTCCACCACACCAAGGCGCAACGCGGGCACGTCGACCCGCTCGCCACGCTGAAAGCCGGTGACCGAGTGGGCGTCATTCTTGACAATGAGGTGCTCGGGCTCGGGGAAGAGCGCCCGCAACCGCGCTGGATCCTCAGTTCCGAACACGGCAAGCGCTTCGTCGGCACCAACGAAGACGACGTCGCTGCGCCGAATATGGCGCGCGAGCACCTCGGATGCGTCCGTCGAGCGCGCGGCCCACAGCGCCGGCCGATAGTTCAGATCGAAGCTGACCATCCGGCCGCGCCGCGGCATCGCAACCAGGTCATCGGTCAGCCGAGTGGTGGATTCCGACAACGCGGCGGTGATTCCGGTGGTGTGCACGAGCGTCGACTTGTCCAGCAGCCACCGGGCCGCCGGAGCCGTGAGGTCGTCCGGTGACAGCGCGCTGGCCGCGGATCCGGCACGGAAGTAAAGCATGCGGCTCTCGCCTTCAGCCAGGTCGGTCGCTACTCCGGAGCCGCCACCCCGCTCCTTGACATAGATCGCGGTTGGGCGAGCGGGATCGATGACAACCCCGGACACGTCAACACCGCGGCGGGCGAGATGACGCACCAAATAGCGGCCGAATCCGTCGTTTCCGACTCTCGAGAGCCATGCCGTGTCGACATCGAACTGAGCCAGCACCGTCGCGACATTGGCCTCAGCGCCACCGGCCGTCCTATCGAAGCTCGCGGAATCCTCCAGCGGCCCCGGTCGCGCCACCAGTACCGCCAGCCCTTCGCCCATCGTGACCGCACTCGGCCGGGCCGATGTAGGCGAAATCACACCAATCCCCTCCGAGTACTTGCGGTCACTTCATGTCTGTTGCAGACTAGCTGCAACAAACATTATGCGCAATGTCTATTGCAAAATACGCAACGCTAGGAGAGCGCACGTGATCGACAAAGGCACCGTGGCCGCCCTGGACGACCGGGTGCTCGGCCCGCAGCACAAGGGCCTTCCGCGCCAGGCCTGGGGGAAAACGGTCCACGATTTCCTGCGCACCCGGCCGACCCTCGACGCAATGACGACTCCACTGCTCACAGTCGACCGGGCCGCGCTCGAGTCGAATGTGGCGGTGATGGCCGAATGGGCCCGATCGGCGGGGGTTCGGCTCGCGCCGCACGGCAAGACGACGATGGCGCCGCAGGTGTGGGCTCGACAGCTCGACGCCGGAGCGTGGGGAATCACGCTGGCCACCCCGTGGCAGGTACAGCTCGCCCGGTCCTTCGGCGTCGGCCGGATCATGCTCGCAAATGCCATCGTTGATCCCGCGGCACTGGCGTGGCTGGCCGCGGAATTGGATGCAGATCCGTCGTTCGAGTTCTTCGGCTGGGCGGACAGCGTGCAAACCGTGGAGCTGATGGATCGTGTCCTTGCATCGACGCCGAACGAACGGCCGATCAACCTGATCGTGGAGCTCGGTGGGCCGGGCGGACGCACCGGCGCCCGCACCATCGACTCGGCACGGGCGGTTGCACAGGCGATCCACCGTTCAGCGCGGCTCACGCTGGCCGGCGTCGGCGGTTACGAGGGAGCACTGAGTCACGACCGCGAGCCCGCCGGTCTGTCTGCCGTCCGAACCTACCTTGACCGGCTCGGCCAACTGCACCAGCAGATTTCGGCCGACGGGCGCTACCCTGCTGACGCGATCGTCACCGCGGGCGGCAGCGCCTATCAGGACGTCGTGGTCGAGCAGCTGGCACACCTCGCCGACGAGCGGGCCGAGCACGGGGTGCACACCTCCGTGCTGGTGCGGTCCGGGGCATACGTGATCCACGACGACGGGTTCTACGCCGGCATCTCACCGCTCATCCCCGGGCGCGCGGAGCACCCACTGCGCTCGGCGATGCACGGCTGGGCACGCACGGTCTCCCGGCCCGAGCCCGAACTCGCGCTGCTGGACGCGGGCAAACGGGATCTGCCCTTCGACGAGGGATTGCCGGTGCCGCAATGGATATCGGGCGCGGACGCCGCCGTGCTCGATAAGGCTGAAGTCACCGCGCTCAACGATCAGCACGCCTTCCTGCGCCTGCCCGGCGGCGACGCTGACGATGTCCCGGTGGGGACCGTGGTCCGATTGGGCCTCTCGCATCCCTGCACCGCGTTCGACAAATGGCGGCTGATCCCGGTTGTCGACGACGCCGGCACGGCGAACCCGCGCATCGTCGACCTCATTCACACCTTCTTCTAGGCAAGGCGGGACGCCATGACCGACTTATTGATCCGAGACGTCGACGTCGTCGACGGCACCGGCGCGGCCAGGTACCGTGCCGACGTCCTGGTCGACAAGGGCCGGATCACCGAAATCGCAAGCCCCCGAACATTGTCGGGTGCGGACAAGACCATCGCGCCGGAACCCGGGTATGTACTCGCGCCGGGATTCATCGACATGCACGCGCACTCAGATCTGCGCTTGCTCACCGATCCCGGCCACTTCCCGAAGATCAGCCAGGGTGTGACCACCGAAGTGATCGGTCAGGACGGGATTTCTTACGCACCTATCGACGATGCCGCGCTTGATGTCGTCCGCAGGCAGATCGCCGGGTGGAACGGCAACCCGAGCGATCTAGACTTCTCCTGGCGCAGCGTCGCCGGCTACCTCGACCGGCTCGACCAGGGCATCACTCCCAACGCCGCCTACCTGGTGCCGCAGGGCACCTTGCGACTGCTCGCCGTGGGCGCCGATCAACGCCCGGCGACACCCACCGAGATCGGCCGCATGCAGGAACTGCTCGCGCAGGGCCTCAGTGAGGGCGCGGTCGGCATGTCCAGCGGACTGACTTACACACCCGGGATGTACGCGGACACTGCGGAACTCGCCGCGCTTTGCGAGGTGGTCGCCGAGTTCGGCGGTTTCTACGCGCCGCATACCCGATCCTACGGTGCCGGTGCGCTGGAGGCATATGCGGAGATGATCGAGCTCTCCCGGATCACCGGCTGCGCAGTCCATCTGACGCACGCGACGATGAACTTCGGCGTGAACCGGGGGCGGGCACCGGAGTTCCTGGACATGGTCGACGCGGGTCTGGCCGATGGATGCGACATCACGCTGGATACATATCCGTATCTGCCGGGCGCCACTACCCTGTCGGCACTGCTGCCGAGTTGGGCGATGTCCGGCGGTCCGGACAAGGCGCTCGAGCGTCTCGATGATCCGGAGGCACGCGCGCGAATCACCCAGGACGTCAACGTGAACGGCTCCGACGGTTGTCACGGCGTCACCGTGGAATGGGAGACCATCCAGATCAGCGGAGTCGGTAACTCCGACCTGGACGAGTACGTCGGTCGGACGATCGACACGATCGCGGCGGACCGCGGACTTGCGCCGGTGGAGGTGTTCTTCGATCTGCTGCAGCGCGACGAGTTGGCCACCACCATCCTGCAGCATGTCGGCCACGAGGAGAACGTCCGTGCAATCATGGTGCACCCCAAGCACATGGGTGGCAGCGATGCCATTCTGGTCGGTGACCGGCCACATCCGCGAGCGTGGGGAACCTTTCCGCGCTACCTAGGACACTACGTCCGCGAGGTCGGTCTGCTGAGCCTCGAGGAATGCGTCAACCATCTGACCGGCCGTGCCGCACAACGGCTTCGGCTTACCGACCGCGGTTTGGTCCGGGCCGGATATTGCGCCGATCTGGTGTTGTTCGACCCGGCTACGGTCACCGACACCGCGACCTTCGACGATCCCAAACAGCAGGCGTGCGGCATCAGCCACGTCATCGTCAACGGCGAATGCGCCATCGACGACCGCCGGCCCACTGGCAGACTCGCCGGGCGGGCCCTTCGAATGGATCCGGCCCGTAGGCAGACGCTATGACCCCCTCTGCCATGGCCACTATCGTGGCAGACCGGGTGCTCGCAGTCGTCCGCGCGCCCGAGATTCCCGACCCGGCCGCCCTCGCCAACGCCCTCGCGAAGTCGGGGATACGCGTAGTTGAACTCACGTTCACCACACCTCGGGTGCTCGATCATCTGCTCGCCGCGGCGACATCTGAAGCGGTAGTGGGCGTAGGAACTGTGCTCACCGCGGATCAGGCTCGTTCGGCCGTCGACGTCGGCGCTAAATTCCTTGTCACACCGGGGATTCGAGCCGGCGTCGCAGAAGTCGCCACGGACAGCGGGATCCCGGTGATCATGGGTGCCCTAACGCCCACCGAGGTGCTCGTCGCGCTCGACCTCGGAGCCGCGGCGGTGAAGATCTTTCCGGCCAGCGCGCTCGGCCCCGGGTACTTCAAGGACCTGCGCGGCCCTTTTCCCGACGTCGCGCTTATTCCCTCGGGCGGGGTGAATGCCGGAAACGCGGCAGACTTCCTTGCGCGCGGTGCGGTTGCGGTCTCGGCAGGAACTGACGTTGTTCCGCCGCGCGCGGTGCTTTCTCGCGACTGGCCCGAGATCGCTTCTCGCGCAGCATCTTTCGTGCAATCCCTGAACTGAAAGGCTTTTCTATGACTTCCGCCATCGAATGGCTCCGCACGACAACACCAGGACTGTTGGTGCTCTGCGGGCTCGCAGTCGCCATCCTGCTGTTCACAATCATCAGGGTGAAGCTCGAGCCGTTCGTCGCGCTGCTCCTCGCCGGCCTGGGGCTCGCGCTCGCCGCCGGGCTGCCGGTCAAGGATATCGTTGGCACCGCGATCAAGAGCGGTGACTCCGTGCTGGAGACCGGTTTCGGCAGCATTCTGGGACACATCGCCGTCATCATCGGTCTTGGCACCGTGCTGGGCGCGATTCTCGAACGGTCCGGCGGCGCAGATGTTTTGACGAAGAAGCTACTTGGCGTGTTCGGCGAGCGGGGCGCCCCGATCGCGATGGGCCTACTTGGTCTGATCTTCGGAATCCCCGTGTTCTTCGACATCGGCATCTTCGTGCTGGCGCCGCTGGTCTACGTGGCGGCCAAGCGCGGCGGAAAGTCGCTGGTGATGTATGCGATGCCGATGGTGGCCGGACTGTCGATGACACACGCGTTCTTGCCACCGCATCCAGGGCCAGTGGCTCTCGGTGGCCTCCTCGAGGTGAGTTTGGGGTGGCTGATTCTGATGGGTTTCGTCTGCGGCGTACCCGGTTTCATAGCGGCCGGCATCGTGTGGGGCACTTACATCGGCAAGCGCATCATGGTGGAGGTTCCTCCCGAGTTCGTCGTCGAACTGGACCGCGGTGCCGACGACGGTGCGGCGCCGTCCCCGGCAGGCGGTTCGGGAACGATGGTGAAGGAGACGCCCGCAAAGACCGACCGAACCGTGGATACCCGCCCGCCGATGGTCGGCACGATCGCGGCGATCATCGCCATTCCGCTGGTCCTGATTCTCGGCGCTACGTTCGGCACACAGCTGCTGGACGAGGGTTCTGGGCTGCTGGCCGTGCTGACCTTCCTCGGTACCCCGGCCGTCGCCCTGCTCATCGCGGTGCTGGTCGCTTTCTACGTGCTCGGAGTCCGGCGCGGCGCAAGTGTGCAGGAACTCAGCGTCATCACCGGAGAGTCGCTGCGTCCGGTCGGCATGCTGCTGCTGGTTGTCGGCGCGGGCGCGTTCTTCGGAAAGGTCATCTCGGCCACGGGAATCGGCGACGCGCTCGCCGCCACCATGTCGGCCGCGGGATTGCCGGTGATCGTGCTGGCCTACGTCATCAGTTGCGGGCTGCGGATCGCCCAGGGGTCGGCGACGGTTGCCATCGTCACCACCGGTGGGATCGTCGCACCGCTGGTTACCGAGGGCGGCTACTCGCAGATGGCCGTCGCACTCATCGCGATGGCGATCGCGGCGGGATCCATCATCCTCAGTCACGTCAACGATGGCGGCTTTTGGATCATCTCCAAGTACTTCAATCTGACCGTCAAGCAGACCCTGCAAACCTGGACGGTGCTGGAGACCGTGCTGTCGGTGGTGAGCTTCGCGGTAGCGGCATCGCTCTTCGCTGTGTTCGGTTGATGGGTTACCTTCACTTGACAACCGTCAAACCCGAAGGACTTCCACCGTGACTAAGTCGGCGCTTGCCATCACCGAGGAACACACTGACCTGGCCGATGCTGTGATCGGGCAACTGAACCGCCTGAACAGCCGCGCGGCGGCCCGCGCGACGCTGGAGAAGGGGTCCGGCCATCCATCCGAGCTCTGGTCGGCGGGCAAGGACCTCGGTTGGAACGGCCTGGCGATCGCCGAGGAGCATGGCGGCTCGGGATTCGGCCTGGCCGAATTGGCGGTAGTACTAGAGGCCCAGGGCCGCGAACTGTCCCCCGGCCCGTTCCTGCCCAGTGTCGCAGCGGCGGTGGTGATTGATCGCTGCGCACCCGATTCCGTTCGTGCGCAACTACTTCCGGGACTCGCCGACGGGAGCACGGTCGGCGCGCTCGCCCTGTCGGGCAACGTCACGGTGGGTTCGGACCTGGTCCTCACCGGCGAGAGCCCCGCCGTGCTGGGGGCGCCGGACGCCGATGTATTGGTGATCGCCGCGGGCGAGGACGTCGTCATCGTCGACGCCCGGGCTGACGGTGTGACGATCACGGCGCTGGACTCGCTGGATACCACGCGCAGCGTCGGGTCGGTCGCGCTGCGCGGCGTGACGGTCGGCCAGGACCGTGTGCTTCGCGGCGCAGCACGCAAGGCCCGCACAGTGTTCCGGATCCTGGCGTCGGCCGAGGCGGTCGGCGTCAGTTGGGCAGCCCTTGATATGGCCGTCGAATACGCCAAGGTGCGCGAGCAGTTCGGCCGCACCATCGGCACCTTCCAGGCCGTCAAGCACCATGCCGCCAACATGTTGGTGAACGCCGAGGAGACCACCGCGGCCACCTGGGACGCGGCGCGCGCCGACGACCTGGACAGTGCGTGGTTCCCCGCCGCGGTGGCCGCCTCGCACGCCATTCGCACCCAGATCTTCAACGCGCAGTACAACATTCAGCTGCACGGCGGCATCGCGTACACCTGGGAGCACGACGCCCACCTCTACCTGCGGCGGGCCCGCACACTGGCCGCACTCATGGAAGAAGGGGGCGACCCGCTGCTCGACATCGTCGAGGGCCAGCGCAGTGGTCAGGCGCACGGGGCGTCGTTCACGCTGCCCCCCGAGGCGGAGGCCTACCGCAGCCAGGCGCGCGAGGCCGTCGCCCAGTTGCGGTCCCTGCCCGAGGATAAGCAGCGCGATTTCCTCGTCAACTCCGGCTATCTGGTGCCGCACTGGCCGAAACCGTGGGGCCGCGCCGCCGACGTGCTCGAGCAGCTGGTGATCGAGGAGGAGTTCGGCGGGGGCGAGCGACCGGGCAAGCCGATCGGGCGGCCGGACATGGGCATCACCGGCTGGGTGGCGCTCACCATCGCGCAGGCAGGCACCGACGACCAGCGTGAGCGCTGGGTCGAACCCGTGCTGCGGGGTCGGGCGATGTGGTGTCAGCTGTTCTCCGAGCCGGGCGCCGGCTCGGACGCCGCCGCGGTGCGCACGGCGGCCAAGAAGGTCGACGGGGGCTGGCGGGTCACCGGGCAGAAGGTGTGGACCAGTCTGGCTCAGTACTGCCAATGGGGGCTGGCCACCGTGCGCACCGATCCCGACGCGCCCAAGCACGCCGGTGTGACCATGATGGCCATCGACATGAAAGCCCCTGGCGTGAAGGTCAATCCGCTGCGCGGCATCACCGGCGATTCGCACTTCAATGAGGTCTTCTTCGACGACGTGTTCGTTCCGGACTCCGATGTGGTCGGCGACGTGAACCGCGGCTGGCTGGTGGCCCGCGCGACACTGGGCAACGAACGAATCTCCATCGGTGGCGGTTCGGGCGGTGCGGTCGGGTTCAGCCCGGACGATCTCGTCAAGCTGCTCGACGCCGCGCCGGGCGGGGCCCACTATGTCCGACGAGCGGGTGAGTCCATCGCCGAAACGCATACGTTGCGGCTGCTGAACCTGCGCCGTGCGAGCCGGGCCATCGCGGGCGCGGAACCCGGGCCGGAGGGCAACGTCACCAAGTTGCTGGTGGCCGAGGCAGGCCAGCGGATCACCGAGCTGGGCATGGCGTTGTCCGGTTCGGCGGCGGTGGTCGGCCAGGCGCCGAAGCTGCTCCGCAGTTATCTCGGCAACCGGGCCATGACCATCGCGGGCGGAACGTCGGAGATCACGCGCAACACCATCGCCGAACGCATTCTGGGCCTGCCCCGCGACCCGCTGCTCAAGTAGATCGGCTCGTTGCGCGAGCTGGGGAAAGAGTCACCGAAGCGCGGCGCGGCCGCGAATCCGACCGAGCAGCACCAGCGCCACAAGCGTGACCAAGAGCAGGATCGTCGTGCATGCGGCGGCCTGGAACGCCTGCCCGCGGTCGGTCAGCGCGAAGATCGTCACCGGCAGGGTCTTCCACGTCGCCGGGTACACCATCACCGTGGCGCCAAGCTCACCCATAGACAGCGCGACCGCCAGACCCGCCGCGGCGCCCAGGGCCGGCAGCAGCAGCGGCAGTGTGATCCGGAACAACACCCGAACCGGTCCTGCGCCAAGGGATTCCGCCGCCTGCCGGTAGGCGGGGTCGAGTCGGTCCAGCGCCGCCGACACGGCGCTGAACGCAAACGCCAGCACCAGCACGGTGTGGGCCAGGATGACGATCCACCGCGTGCCACCCAACAGCAGCGGTCGGGAGTTGAAGGCGATCAACAGGCCGAGTCCGATCGCGACCGACGGCACCGCGATGGGCAGATGAAACACCGCGTCGGTGACTCGGCTCAGCCATCGAGGCGCCTCACGCGCGGCCAGGGCCGCCCACGTTCCCAGGACCAGTGCGACGCCGCCGGCGATGAACGCGGTCTGCAGGCTGACGGACAGGCTGGCCAGGTTGTCACCGGTGAGCGCCTCGTTGAAATGTTTGAAGCCGAGGTTCGACGGCAGCGGCCCGGTCCATGACCCGGCCAGCCCGGCGAACAGCACCGTCGCCAGTGGCGCCACGAACACCACGAGCACCACCAGTGCGAAGACGATGAGAACGGCAGTCCTACTTCGCGGGTTCCACAACAACATCGGCGGCCCCCTTTCCTCGACCAGTCATCACGCGGGCGAAGATCATCCGGTATAGCCCATAGAGTGCCAGCGACAACGCCACCTGTACCGTCGCGATCACAGCAGCGCCCGTCAGATCGAACGTGACGATCCCGCGGGTGTAGATCAGCACCGGCCATGTGATCACGCCCTTGGCGCCGGTGAACAGCACGATGCCGAATTCGTTGAGCGTCAACAACAGCACCAGGCTGCCGCCGGCCATCAACGCCGGCCAGGCCTCCGGCATCACCACCGAGCGCAGCACCCGAAGTGGTGAGCCGCCGAGGCTGGCCGCGACGTCGAGCTGCGCGCGGGGAAGTAGCGCGAACGACGCCAGCAGCGGACGGACCACAAACGACGTGAAGAAGGTGATCTCGGCGGCGATCACCCCGGCCGGCGTGTACAGGAAGTTCAGCACCGGCGACGCGTTACCGGTGATGCTCGAGATCGCGGCGTTCACCGCGCCCGCGGTGCCGTAGAGGAAGGTGAACGCCAGCAGGTAGTCCAACAACTTCTTGGCCGAGGCTTCGTGCGGCGCTCCCTTGGTAATGCCCGCGACGTACGGCAGTGAGACGGTGGTCCGCTTTCCGTCGGCACTCGCGGGGATGAAGATGGTGAACTTCGAGCCGTCGTCTTTGATCGAGCCCAGGTTCATCTGCACATCGCCGTTGGCGACGAGCAACTCACCGTTGTTCACCTTTGGCTGCAGCTTGCCGGTGGACGACGACGGCCCGACGTTGTTCGCCTGCAGCTTGGTCAGGTAGTCGAGCGCCCCGGGCTTGCCCAGCAGATGCTGCAGTAGGACCAGCACCGCGGTGCCGTCGCCGGCCTGCCCGGGCGTCGAGTACTGCAGCTTGCCTTTGTACTGGGGTGCCAAGAGGTCGTCCCACGTCTTGGGTTGCGGGTTCGCGCTCGGGTTGGCGATGAAGCTCAGCGCGTTGTTGACTATCGGCAGGTAGTTTCCGCCCGGACCCACCTGATCCGCGGGGATGCCTTTGGTGTCGACGCCGCTGGCCACCAACAGCCCTGACTTGTCGGCCTTTTGGATGAACGGCGGCAACGTCACCAGAAGGTCGGCCTGCGGGTTGGACTGTTCCTTCTCCACCCGCGACACCACCTCGCCGGATCCCGCCTCGACCAGGTTGACCGCGATGCCGGTGTCCTTGGTGAACTTGTCGAACTGGCTCTTGTACCACGTGGCGAGGCCGTCGGCGCTGTAGACGGTCACGGTCTCGCCGCTCGATCCCGATGTTCCGGTGCCGCCACAGGCGGCGGTCATGGCGGTGGCCATCGCGATCACCGCAATGGCTGCGACGCGAAAGCTGTTGCGTAGCATCATTATTCCTTCTCTTCTTGTCGGTCTTGTAAGATCAGGTCGGCGAATTCGGTGACGGAGCCGACGACGTGGGTGGCGCCGGCGGCGCCGAGCTGCTGTTCGTCGTGCGCGCCGGTGAGCGTGCCTGCGGCGATGGCTGCGCCCGCCCGCAGCGCGCTTTCGATGTCGCTGCTCGTGTCTCCCAGTGCTGCGACGTTGGCGACGCCGTCGATCTCGAGCCGCATGAGCGCAGTGAGGATCAGGTCGGGATACGGGCGTCCACGCACACCGTCACCCGGCGCGAGCACCAGGTCGGCCAGCGACTGCCAGCCGAGCGCAGCCAGCAGCTTCTCCTGGGTGGTGCCGCTGAACCCGGTGGTGAGCGCGACCCGGACACCGTGCTGGCGGAGACGCGTAATGGCTTCTGCCGCACCGTCGATCGGCGCCGCATTTCCGTCGTCGATGAGCTGCTCGTAGGCGCGCTCGAAGGCGGCGTTGGCCTGCTGGGCGAGGTCCTCACTTTCGAACAGCGCACGGAAGACGCTGATCTTGGACTGACCCATGGTGTCGAGCACGTACTGCCGGGCATGCTCGCGTTGTTCGCCGGATTCGGGCACACCGACCGCGGTGGCGGCCACATCGAACGCGGTAACCACCAGGCCGTCGTCGGCGACCGTGGTACCGGCCATGTCGATAACGGCGAGCTGAATCGGGTTGTTCTGCATAGGCATTCCCCTCGTCTCTGGGTTACAGGCCGACCATGTCGGCCGTCTGCTCGGCCAGCGCCGGCCCAAGGGTCATGCCGCGACCACCGGGGCCGGTGATCACCCAGACGCCGTCATCCAGCGACGTTCGGCACACGAGCTGATGCGGATCGACGCACTGGCTGTACACGCCGGCCCAGCGCAGCCGGATCGAGGGAAGAGCCCGGCCGAGGAACCGCTCAACGACGTCGACGAGATACGCGTATGGCGCCTCGGAGACATCGAATGAGAAGGGCTCGTCGTATTCGTGGGTGTCGCCGATCGTCAACCCGCCGTGGAGTCGCTGCACGCACAACAGTTGCATCCGGTGCTCGCTGGCAATCGACTCCTGGGATTCGTGGCGCTGCAGCTCATGCAAGGCCGGTCCGGCATAGCCGGGGTAGTAACGGAAGCTGTCGCCGTCGGCGATAGCGGTCGTCAACCGTTCGCCCAGCGGTTCCGTCTGCATCATCTGCAGCCGCACGCGACGCACCGGGAGGTCGCCCGCGAGCTCGCGAACCAGGCCGCCGTGCGCCGCGCCCGCGCAGACCAGAACCAGGTCGCCGTCGTGGCGGTCACCGCGATCGTCGATGACGGTCTGACCGTCGACCGACCGCGCCTCGGTGTGCGGACGAAAGACGTATCGCCCGGTGGCGGCCATGTATTCGCGCATTGCGGGTACCGCTTGCCTGGACTCGACAGCGGCGTCGAGGGAGCAGTGCAGGCCGGCCAGGTAAGTTCCGCGCAGGGCCGGGTTCAGCCCCCTCACCCCGTCCGCCTCCAGCAGCGCGAAGCCGCGGCACTCCGCATCCGCGCGGGCTACGACCTCGTCGGCGACCGCGACCTCACGTTCCGTCCGCAGCAGCGTCAGCGATCCGGCAGGGCGAAAGCCGATACCAGGGATCTCGGCGCCGAGTTTCTCCCACAGTTCACGGGCGCGCAGCGCGGCCGCGAGCTCGTCGGTGGCTCGGCCCGACACCCAGATCAGACCGAAATTGCGGACCGTTGCGCCGCGCGCCTCGGTTTCGCGCTCCAACTGGACGACCTCGTGCCCGCGGCCGATGGCCTCGAGAGCATGCGCGGTGCCGAGGATGCCGCCCCCGACGATCGTCACCCGCATTTCGCAGACCCTTCCGACTGCCCGCGACCAGGTCCCGACCAGCAGGTGTTGCCGCGCGGAACAACAGGTTAACAATTGGTATAGACCAATTTCCGGTAGGGTTGCGGCATGGCTGTTGTCGACGAAGTCGGTCATCTGCTGCGCTCGTTGCGTGGTGTCTGGGACGAGGATGCGGTCGACGAACTCGACCATGCACTGCAGGCAGCGGCCCGGGCCCGCGACGACGGCGCCGACGATGAGTTGGTGCTCGCGGCCGCACTGCACGATCTCGCACACAGCCCCGAGTTCGGCGACATCGCACCGCAGCACCACGACCGGATCGCCAGGGAGTGGCTGACGCCGCGATTCGGTGACCGCGTGGGCTGGCTGGCAGGCGCCCATGTGGCAGCGAAGCGCTACCTGGTGGCCACCGATCCCGACTACGCCACCACCCTGTCCGACGTGTCGGTCGACTCGCTGCACCATCAGGGTGGCGCGCACGTCGACCCTGCGTTCGTCGATCACCCGTGGTGGTCCGACGCGCTTCGGCTGCGGCGCTACGACGACGCGGCCAAGGATCCGCGCGGCGATGCGGCATCGATCGAGGACGTGCTGGTGACCGCGCAACGCGTGGTGGCACTAAGGTCTTCAAGGCCTTCCCGATGACCTCCCCGCGGCGGTTGTCCAAGCCGTACCTCGTGCGGACGGCGGTCGATGATCTCCTCGCCGACCTTGCGGAGGGCGACACTGTCCCGCCCGAGCGGGAACTCGCCGCCCGGTTCGGGGTATCGCGGGAAACGGTTCGCCAGGCCCTGCACGAGCTGTTGGTCGAGGGACGCATTGAGCGGCGCGGCCGCGGCACCGTGGTATCGCGCCCCAAACTCGTCCAGCCGCTGTCGCTGCGGTCGTACACGGAGGGTGCCGCCGAGCGCGGTCGGGTGCCGGGCCGTCTGCCGGTCACCTGGGAGGACATTCCGGCACCCGCGGAAATGGCCGAGGCGCTGGAGATTTCGACGGGCGACACCGTCATGCACGTGGAGCGGGTGTTGCTCGCCGGCGGCCAGCGCATCGGCTTGGAGAGCACCTATCTGCCGAAGAGCCAGTTCGGCGCGTTCACTGAGACCTTCGATCCGTCCACGTCGCTGTATGCGGCCATCCGAGCCACGGGTGTGGAGTTCGGCTCCGCCGTCGAGCGCATCGAGACGGTCCTGCCGACGCCGCGCGAAGCCGCGCTGCTCGAGTCGACCACAGCCATGCCGATGCTGTTGCTCAACCGACGTTCCCTCGATGTCGACGGGCGGCCGATCGAGCTGGTTCGCGCCCTGTACCGCGGAGACCGCATCGCATTCGAGACTCACCTGACGTAAGGCGGGATACTGGTCGGGTGTTGCCCATCGAGTTCCATCCGGATCTGCGCCGCGTCGCCCGCCATATCCCTAAGCAGACCGTCACACCCGTCACGGTGCCGTTCCTCCGCGCAGCCGAGCGATTGATGTGGCGCCGAACGCCGGACGACATCGAGGTGCTGACCCTGGCATCGGGGGTAGGGGTTCGGTTGTTCCGCCCCGCCGGCGTGACGGGTCAGGCTCCGGCACTGCTGTGGATCCATGGCGGCGGTTACGTCATCGGAAAAGCGGCACAGGACGACGCACTGTGTCGTCGCTACGCCCGCGAACTCGGCGCGACGGTCGCATCGGTGGACTACCGGCTGGCGCCCGAGCATCCCTACCCCGCACCGGTGGAGGACTGTTATTCGGCGCTGACGTGGCTCACCAGGCTGCCGTCGGTCGATCCGACACGAGTGGCCATCGGTGGTGCCAGCGCGGGCGGCGGGCTTGCCGCGGCGCTGGCCCTGCTCACCCGGGACCGCGGCGAAATCAGCCTTGCGGCACAACTATTGGTGTATCCGATGCTCGACGACCGCACGGTGGACCGCAAGGGTCTGGACAAGCCGGGGCTCCGGCTGTGGAACCAGTCCAGCAACAAGTTCGGCTGGTCGGCCTACCTCGGCGGTGCGGACCCGGAGGTGGCCGTGCCCGCACGGCGCGACAGATCTCAGCGGGTTGCCGCCCGCATGGCTGGGTGTCGGCACGTTCGACCTGTTTCACGACGAGGACCTCGCCTACGCCGAGCGACTCAAGGCCGCCGGTGTGCCGTGCGAGGTCGAGGTCGTCCCTGGCGCGTTCCACGGCTTCGACGGGATCGTGCCGAAAGCCCAAGTGTCGCAGTCGTTTTTCAAGAGCCAGTGCGCCCTGCTGCGGAAGGCGTTCGCGCCGGCGGCGGCCTAGTCCGGGACCGTCAGGTTCAGCACGGCTCGGATGTCGTCGAGTTCGAGCAACTTCCAGCATGTCTCGGCGAGCTTGTCTGTGCGCGCCTGCCCGAGGACGGGCGATGCCAATGCCTGGAACTTGTTCTCCAGCTGCTGATCGGTCATCGGGTTGTCTGGGGTGCCGAGATTGTGCGCGACGTGGCGCTCGAGCGTCCGCCCGTCGCGCAGCGTCAGCACCACGCGCGCCGAGTCCTTGGTCTGTGCCCGGTCGGTGTGGACGTGAACCTGCGTGCGCAGCCGTGCCAATTCCGGGTCGGCGACGCGCTCGTCGGAGAACTGATCGAGGAATGCCGCGCCGTCGGCCATGGCGACCGCGAGCACGTGGTAGATGCTGAACTTCCCCTGCAGTCCCGTGCGAGGCTCGGCCAGTCCGGTCGTGGTCTTCACGTAATCGTGGACATACGCGTCGATCGACGCGACGTCGGCGGCGGTCAGGCCGTGCTCGGCACGCAACTCGAGAAGCGCCTGCGCGGGCGGGTGGGTCAGCGAGCCGCAGGCATACGGCTTGAACCCGTCGCGCGGCAGATACCAGACGTCGCCGAGGCCCTCGACCGCCCGCTCGGGCACGGGGTCCGGCGAGAACAGGTGCAGAAACCCGCGATTGCCTTCGATCGGCTCGGTGCTGGACGTGAAGCCGTCGCGTGCGAGGAAACCGGACAGCAGCCCATCCATGGCGGCCTTGCCCGCGTGCAGGGACTTGCCCATCGAGCCGTAGACGACCTTCATCCCCGCCGACTGGGTGGCGCCGGTGCCGAGCGCCGCCAGCGTCTGCTCTGGCGACAGGCCAAGCAACCGGGCAGTGGCCACAGACGCACCGATGTGTCCGACCGTACCGGTCACGTGCCAGCCGACGTCGTAGTGCCCCGGTCCCGCAGCGACCGCGATGCGGGTCTGGACCTCGAAGCCTGCGACGAACGCCTCGACCGCAAGCTTGCCGGAGACGGAGATCAGCTCGCTCGCCGCGGCTATCGCCGGCCACAGCGGAGCGCTGCCGTGGATGGTGGTCCGATCGGGGTTGAAGGTGTCGTCGAAGTCCAACACGTGTGCGGCGATGCCGTTGGCGAGCGCCGCTTGCCCGGCCGAGCTGCGCTCTCGAGTGCCGACAATGCTTGCGGCCCGTGACCCGTCGGGGTCCATCGCACCGATCGCGGCGCGGACCCGGCCGCTCTCCGGTGTCACGGCGCCGGCGATGGTGCATCCGAGCCAGTCGACGAGGCAGCGGACGGCCTGGTGCGCGACATCCTCGGGTAGGTTCTCGGCCCGTACACCGGAAGCGAAGGCGGCCAACGCGCCGCTCACCGAGTCTCGATCGCTCACCGACAGACTCCCGTCTGTAATACGGAAAGAAATTCTGTTATACAGACTACATGGCATCAGACTCGGGAAGCTATGACGATCGGACCTCCGCGGAGACCCGCACGTTGCTCGACTTCGTGTGTCACACCGCCGCCGCCGACATCCCCACCGAGGTGCTGCACGAGAGCACCCGATGCCTGCTGGATCACCTCGGCCTCGCCGTAGCGGGTGCACAAGAACCCGCCGCACGGATAGCCACGGCGCAGTGCCTCGCGCTCGGTGGTGACAAGCAGGCCATGGCGCTCGGCACCTCTCACCGGCTGCGCGTCACCGATGCGGCGCTGGTCAACGGAATCGCCTGTCATGCATTGGATTTCGATGACACCCACGTGCCGACGATCCTCCATCCGACGACGCCGCTGTACGCCGCGGGAACGCCGCTGGCCGAGTGGCGGGGCGCAAGGGGTGTCGATCTGCTCGCGGCGCATGCGCTGGGCTACGAACTCGCCGCCAGGGCGAGTAACGCACTTTATCCTGAGCACTACGATGCCGGGTGGCACATGACCGGCACCACCGGGGCCCTCGCTTCGGCGACCGTTGCCATCAGGCTGCTCGGCCTGACCGGAACCACGGCCACGCATTGCCTCAGCATCGCGGCGACGCAGGCGGCAGGCCACCGCGAGCAGTTCGGCACCATGACCAAGCCGTTCCACGCCGGTCACGCGGCTGCGGCAGGCGTATGGGCGGGGCTGCTTGCGGCCGGGGGATTCACCGGCGCACCGGACCCGTTGCAGGGTCGCCGCGGAATGTTCGCGGTGATGTCGTCGGCGAACACGCCCACCGATCTGGTCGACGGGCTCGGGCAGCGCTGGCAGATCTTCGACAACGGGGTGAAGCCCTACGCGTGCGGGGTCGTGATCCACCCGGCCATCGACGCGGTCCGCGACCTCGCCGTCCGTCGAGGGCTCGCCGCGGGGCGCATTGAGAAGATCCGGCTGCGCGTGCACCCGTTGGTGCTCGAGCTGACCGGAAAGACCGATCCCCGTACGGGTTTGGAGGGCAAGTTCTCGGTGACGTTCGCCTGTTCCATCGCGCTGCTGGACGGCCGCGCGGGCGAGGCCGAATTCTCCGACGCCGCCGTCGTGCGCGCGGACGTCCGTGACCTGATGGCGCGCATCGAGGTCGTCCCGGATGCCGATGTCCCGCACACCCAGGCCGGGGCGAGCGCGCTCACTGACGACGGTGAGACGGTGGATACCTGGGTAGATCACGCGCGTGGCACTCCCGGCAACAGGCTGACCGACGACGAGCTGCGCGAGAAGTTCCACGGCCTCGCCGACGGTGTGCTGGGTCGGGATCGCGCGGAACGGTTGGCCGATGCCACCTTTGCGCTGCGTGACGACGGCGACGTCGAGGCGATGCTGGCGCTCACTACGCCGTAGGCGCGCTGACGACCGAGCCGTCGCAGTCGACGCGGACGACGGACCCGGTGAGCTCCTTGGCGTCTACGAAGGCCAGACGTGCGACCGCAGATGCGATCTCGGCCCTGCACCTGAGTTCAAGGTCAACGGTGACATCCGCCTCTATGCCCGGCGACACCGCGTTGACCGCCACCCCGTCGTCGCGCAGCGCCGCCGCGAGTGCCAGCGTGAGGCCCAGCAGCCCGTGCTTGGCCGCCGAGAGGTGCACCCGTTCGGGGTCGCCGGCCAGTGCGTTGCGGCCGAGGATGTTGACGATCCGCCCACCCGGGATGAGCGCAGGCAGCGCGCACCGGATACAGCGAAAGGCGCCGTCGAGGGTGACCGAGCGGACCTGATGCCAGTCGTCCTCGGTGATCGCCTGGACGCGCTGCCGCGGACGGTATGAGGCGTTGTTGACGAGGACCCGCAGCGTGCCGTGGTCTGCGACGGTCTCGAACATGCGCCGTACCGCCGATGGGTCGGTGACGTTGGCGGTGACGGCGAATGCGCTGCCGCCTCCTGCGCGAATCGCCGCTGCCACCGCGTCCGCTTCCTCGGTGCGAGCACGGGTATTCACCGCGACCGTAAGTCCCTCTCGCGCAAGGCGTTCGGCGATGACCGCACCCAGACCGCTGCCTGCGCCGGTTACCACGGCTACGTCAGCCATCGGCGGCCGGCACGGTCTGCTCCAGCAGAACCGAGACGTCGGGAAGCTCGTCGACGCGCCAGCAGGTGTCCAGTAGCCGCTCGGCTCGCTCCGCGCCCAGCACGGGTTCAACCAGCTCGCGGAACTTCACGCCGAGTTCGTCATCGCCGAGCGGCGCCGACGGCGTGCCGCGGTTGCCGCGCACCTCGGTGGACAGCGTCCGCCCTGACGCCAGGGTGATCTCGACGTCGGCGTCCTGCTTTCCGAGCGCGGGGTCCGTGACGACTTTCACCCGGTCACGCAGGTCGATCACGTCGGGGCGCGCCAGCACCTTGGCGGACAGCTCTTCGGTGCCCAGCCGGCGGAACACCACCGCCGCGCCCGCGCAGTGCCGCAGGCTGAACTTGGCCTGCATGGGCGTGGCGGGCCGGGGAAGGTCGGTGAACCGCGCGGCCGGTGGCGAGACTCGCACATCGATGACGGTGACATCGCCTGGGGCGACGTCGTTTTCGGTCACCAACGCGATCACACCGTCGACCATCGGGTGGGTCAGGGATCCGCTCGGATAGAGCTTGTGTCCGTTGCTGGTCAGGTTCCAGGTGTCGCCCAACCCCGCGCTGATCTTCTCGGGTGCCGGCGCGGCGCTCATCACCGCGAGGTAGCCGAAGTCGCCCTCGAGCGCCTTTGCACTGGCGGTCAGCCGGTGCTCGACAAGGGTCGCCGCGAGCACGCCGTCCATCGCGGCCTTACCGGGGTGCATGCTCTTGAGATCACTGCCCGCCATGATCCGCAGGCCCGCGGCCTGGGTGGCACCGGCGGCCATCGCGTGCTCGATCTGGTCGCGATCGAGGCCCATGGTGCGCGCGGCCGCGGCGGCCGCCCCAACGTGACCGGACGTTCCGGTCACGTGCCAGCCGGCGTCGTAGTGGGTCTGGCCTGCGGCGTGCGCGACCCGCGTCTCCACCTCGAAGCCGAGCGCGAAACTGGCCAGCGCGTCACGACCGCTGACCGGCCGGTCGTCGGCAATGGCCAGGATCGCCGGCCACACCGAACAACTGCCGTGCACGGTCGTCCCCGGCGGGTTGTACACGTCGTCGAGGTCGAGCACGTGCGAGGCGAACGCGTTTAGAAAGGCCGCGAACGGCGGCGAGACCCGCATCCGTGCGCCGACAACCGTTGCGCCCCCACCGTTTTCGCTCGCGGCGATGGCTTCGCGGGCCCGCCGGGTGGCGTCGTCGGCTGAGCCGGCGACCGTCACCCCGATGTGGTCGACGAGCGCGCGCCGCGCCGCGTGCATGACGGGTGCGGGGATCTGCCCGGACTCCTGCTCGGCGACGAACGTCGCAAGGGCCGATGTCGGACCGCCGCTGGTCACTGATCCTTCCTCAGGCCGAGTCCCTGCAGCAGGCCGCCGACGATGTCGGTCTGTTCCTTCAGATACGCAGTCAACTTGTCGTCCTGGAGGTTCTGCGTCACCAGGCCGTTGTCCTTGGTGAGGGTCTTCCAGTCGTCGGTCTCGACCATCTTCGAGAGGTCGTCCTGGTACTTCTGCACCGCGTCCGCGGGCATGTCCGGCGCACCCATGACGGCGCGGAACTGAACGGGCACCTTCGACGAATCGATGCCCTGTTCCTTGGTGCTGGTGACGTCGGGGAAGGTGTCCAGACGCTGGTCGCCGACGATGGCGATGACCTTGAGCTGACCGGCTTTCACCTGTTCGGCGACGTCCGATGCGCTGCCGAGCATGATGTTGGCGTCGTTACGCAGTAGCGCGGTGATCCGGGAGCCGGTGTCCTCGAAGGACAGGAACTTCCACTTCGCCCCGAGCGTGTCCTGCAGAACCAGCCGGGTCAGCGCGTCGTTCGCGGTGCTCGAGCCGCCGGCCTGCACCAGTGTGTCGGGCTGCGCCTTGGCGGCGTTGACGAAGTCCGCGAAGGAGTTGAACGGCGACTTCGCGTTCGTGACGACCACCTGGGGCTCGGTGGCGACCAGCGTGATCGGCGTCAGATCCGCGAGGCTGACCTTCGCGTTCGCCACCGTCATCGGGGTGGCCAGCCAGGTCGGTGTCACCTGAGCGATCAAGCCCGCGTTGCCTTTCTTGTCGACCATGTACGACATCGCACCGATCGAGTCGCCTGCGGGTATGTTGCGCACCGGCCAGTTGGTGTCGATGATCTTGTTCTCGTACATCACCTTGATCATCTGCCGGGTGAACACGTCGCTTCCGCCGCCGACGGCGTTGTGCGTCACGACCTCCACGGGGCCGGTCTTGCCGCCGCCACCACCGCCGCCTCCCCCGCTCCCGCAGGCCGCGAGGGCGACGAGTGAAATGGCAGCCAGCACGACGGTGAGCAGTTGCCTGATTCGGATCATGGTCCGATTCCTCCTTGGGTTGAGCCAGAAGTTGGTTTGGCTATGCGTCGATTTCGATGACCTGCTCGCGCACCTTGCGCGCCCGACGCCCGAACGTCAGCAGGAGCAGCAGCACAACGGCAAGTCCGATCAGCGTCGCGGAGATCGGCCGCTGGAGGTAGATGATTGGGCTGTTGTCGGACAGCAGCAGCGACTGGCGAATCGAATTCTCCGCGATCGGTCCGAGCACGAAGGCCAAAACCAATGGCGCGGGCGGGATGTCGAGCTTGCGCATGACGTACCCCAGTAGTCCGAACACGACCAGCATTGCCACGTCGAACAGCGAGAAGTTCACGCTGTACACGCCGACAACGGAGATCAGCAGGATCGCGGGGTACAGCACCTTGTACGGGGTGTTCAACAGCTTCGCGAAGAACGGCACCATCGGCAGGTTCATGATCAACAGGGCGATGTTGCCCAGGTACATGCTGGCGATGATCGGCCACACCACGTCGGCGTGCTCGTGGAAGAGCAGCGGACCGGGTTGAGCCCGTAGAGCACGAGCGCGCCGAGAAGCACTGCGCCCGTACCGGATCCGGGGATGCCCATCGTCAGCAGCGGCACCATCGCGCCGCCGGTCTCGGAGTTGTTCGCCGCCTCCGGGGCGGCCACCCCCTCGATCGCACCCTTGCCGAACTCCTCGGGCGTCTTCGACATCTTCTTGGCGATGATGTAGGAGACGAACGAGGCGACGGTGGAGCCCGCGCCCGGCAGGATGCCGATCAGAAATCCCACGATGGCGCCCTGCAGCATCGCCGGCGTCGACTTCCTGATGTCCTTTCGCGACGGAAGCAGTTCACGAAGCTTGCTGGGTACCTCGAACAGTTTCTTCTCGGTCTTGTCCTCGATGTTCACCAGCACCTCGCCGATGGCGAAGATGCCGACGCTCAGCGCGATGAACTCGATGCCGCCCGCGAGTTCGATCTGGCCACCGGTGAACCGTTGCTCACCCGAGAACAGGTCCGTGCCGATCGTCGCCAGAAACAGCCCGATGAACATCGCGATGAAGCCCTTGAGCATCGAGTCGCCTGCCAGCATGATCACCAGCAGCAGGGCGAACACCATCAGCGCGGAATACTCCGGCGGACCGAAGTTCACCGCGACGTCGGCGGCCAGCGGAGCCAGGAACGTCAGGCCGATCACACCGATGGTGCCCGCAACGAACGAACCGATCGCCGCGATCCCGAGCGCCTTGCCCGCGCGACCCTGCTTGGCCATCTCGTAGCCGTCGATACAGGTGACGACCGACGAGGACTCGCCGGGGATGTTCAGCAGGATCGACGTCGTCGATCCGCCGTACTTGGCGCCGTAATAGATGCCCGCCATCATGATCAGGCCGGTCGCCGGGGCGAACCCGGTGGCCAGCGGCAGCAGGATGGCGATGGTCGCGGGCGGCCCGAGACCCGGCAGGATCCCGACGAGCGTGCCGAGCAGGCAGCCGACGAGGAGCCACAGCAGGTTTGTCGGCGTGATCGCGGCCTGAAGTCCGTGGAGCAGGCCGTCGATCGCGTTCACCGGCGGGCTCCCGCTCCGCCGAGTGCACCCGACGGTGAGTTCAGTACCACAGGGTTCCTCCCGGGAGTTGCACCTCAAGCAGGGTGTCGAACAAGCAAATACATCGCCGGAGGCAACAGCAGCAGCGTGATGATCAGTGGGATGGAGCGGATCCGCTCGATCACCAGGATCACCAGTAGGACAAGGACTTCGCCGGCGAGGAGGAACCCGAGCGGCTCGATCAGGAATGCGCAGATCGACCAGCGCGAGCCACACCATGCAGCGCACGGCCCATGTGCCGAGGCGACAGCGAGAGCGTCGGCGCGTCACCGTGGCGGGCCTTGGGGCCGAACAGCCAGACCGCCGACAGCGCCAATCCGAGGCCGACCAAGCAGATCGTCAACAACACGGGAAGGTAGCCGGGGCCAGGTTCGTTGTTCGCACCGCGGAACGCCAGCTCGGTGCGGCTCCGGTACAGCAGCCACGCGCCGAGCCCGGCAATCACCAGGCCGAGGATCACGTGGACTCGGCGGGTCAGGCGGCCGTCGCGTTTCTGCTCACCGTCAGCCGGCTTCTGCTCGGCGTCGTCGGCGGCAGGGGGCGTGCTCGACCTCGCCATTTCGCGCGGCATCAGCGTCGGCGCGCCGAACGATGTCCTGATCCATGCAGACCTCTTTGCGATGTCTTCAAGATGGAAATGTCTTCTGCTATGAGAAAACGTAGGAGGATGGCACCGATGTGTCAAGCATCACTTTCGCAGCGCCACGCGGTCATGTCGCATCGGCAAACCGAGATCGGGGACGGACGGTACTATTCTTCTATGCAGAAGATGCGACCGGAGAGCGAAACCGGCCCCGCCTACCCAATCGCCTCGGTCAACAATGCGCTGCTTTTGCTGCTGCTGTTCCGTGAGCAGCCCAGGGTCCGGCTCACCGACGCGTGCAAGTACCTAGGGGTGGCGCACTCGACGGCGCACCGGCTACTCGCGATGCTCGCCCACCACGGCTTCGTCCAGCAGGAACCGGTCACACGTGCCTACGTCGCCGGCCCGGCGTTGGTCGAGGTGGGACTGGCCGTCGTCGGCTCACTGAATGTGCGTGAGCAGGCCCGGCCGGTGATGGAGGAGTTGGCCGCCGAGACCGGCGAGACCGTTCATCTCGGCGCGCTCGAGGGCAATCAGGTCCGCTATGTCGACGGGCTGGAATCCGAGCGCGCTCTGCGCGTGGTGGCACGGACGGGAACCTTGGCCCCTGCACACTGCACCTCACTCGGCAAGGCGCTGCTCGCCCAGATGACCGACGAGCAGGTCTGCCGGCTGTACCCCACATCAGCCGAGCCGTTCCCGGCGCGTACCGACCGGTCGATCACGACCCAGGCGAAACTGCTGAAGGAAGTGGGCAAGGCCAGAGCGCGGGGCTACGCGGTCAACTCGGGCGAGATAGAGGAGGACGTCGGCTCGGTGGCCGTCGCATTCCGCGACTTCGCGGGGCGACCAGCCGCCATCGCGGTGGCCGCACCGACGAGTCGGCTTAGCGCGCAACGGATTTCGCGCATCGGTGAGCTGATGATCGAGACGATCTCCCGGACGCCGATGTCGCCAGGGGCCGCTCACGCGCCTGCGGACTGAGGACCGCGACGCGCACTCGCGACACCCGAAGCCGCGGTCGCGAACATGACGACCGCAAGCAGCACGAAGGCCGCCGCGACTCCCCACACCCCTGATACGGCGCCCGCTACCGCGAGGATGAACGCCTGCCCGACGCGGTTGGTCGCGACCCGCAGTCCGAGCGCCGAGCCCCGGCTTGTGTCGTCGACCAGGTTGACGACCCAGTCCATGGTGGTGGTCTGAGACAAGCCGAGCGCGAAGCCGAGCACCGACATCGCGACCATCATCGGCGCGAGGTTGCTGCTCACCGCGAGGACGAGCAGACAGGACGCCGCGACGACCGTCGCGATTACGGTGAGTCGCAGGTTCGGGATCCTGCGGACGAAGAACGGGGTCGCCGCCCGCGCCAGCAGGGCGCCGCTGGAGCTGATGCCCAGCAGAATGCCGACCTGCGAAGACGTCAGCCCGACGACCACGCCCAACAACGGCACATAGACCAAGAGCAGGTCGACGCCGCTCTTCGCGGAGAAGCTGGTCATCAGCGCCGCAGGCATCCCTCGTCTGCGCAGCAGACCCCACACCCGTTCGGCCTTGCCCTCGCGCACCGTCGACAGCTGGATGCGGGTGCGCATCGCGACAGCGGCGGCGGGCAGACCCGCGACGAAGACCCACGCCGCGACCAGCAAGGCCGACGAGGTCGCTGAAAGGCTCGGCTGTTCGGTGTGGCCGATGATCACGCCGCCGACGACCGGTCCGACGATCTGGCCGAGCGCCGAGACGGTGGTGAGTGTGCCGAACCTGCTGATGCGCGCGAGCGAACTATCCGCCTGGGCCATGAGGCTCTGCCCGCCGATCGTTGCCGACGTATGCCCGATGCCGAGTGCGGTCGTCGCGACCGCGATGGCCCAGATCTGCTCTGCGACAACGAGAGCGAAGGCCGCTGCGGCCCCGACAGCTAGACCGAAAGCGAACAGGATCGCGGGGTGGTGCCGCTCGGTCCACCGGCCGAAGCCGACCGCGAGCACGATCGGCGGAACGGCGAAGCATGCGGCCGTCACGCCGACGGTGGCGGCGTCAGCGCCGAGGGCAAGGAGCCGGTACGTCGACACCGGCCGGGCCAGAGTGACCGCGACCTGAAGCAGGAAGATGCCTGCGACGGTGCCGACGAGCCACAGCGGCGGAAGCGAGCGGCCCCGGCCGGTCAGAACTTCCAGCCACGCTCCGGCGTGGCGACGTCCACCTCGACACCGTCTGGATCGCGGAACTTGAAGAACCGCGGCGGGTCCGCCGCCTCCGCGCCGTACACCTCGATTCCCCGGTCCGTTCAGCGCTCGGACCACTGCACCGGTGTCTTCGATCGTCACACCGATGTGGTTCGGCCCCATCGCGCCGTACGTCCACTCGGACCGTTCGATCTCCGGGTTGGGCTGCAGCAGCGAGTAGTTCACCTCGCCATCACTGAGATCGAGCGCCTTGCCGGGGTAGTGGCCGGGGGTTCGGGCGTCTCCCAGACGCTTGAAGCCCAGGACGTTCTCGTAGAACTCGGCGGTCCGCTCGAGGTCCTGGACAACGATTCCAAGGTGTCTGATGCGCACAGCTATCTCCCTGTCCTGCTGGTGACTGACCGATCTTCCGTAATGTAGGAAATTATTTCTGCAATTCAGACTCTAGGCCCGAGTGGTGGTTTCAGTCAACGGGCGGCGCACGCCGGCTCAGGTGTCGGCGAGCTCCCGCGGCACCACGAACATGTCGACCAGCGCGCCGTTGCGCCACACCGTCATCTCGATGCGGCGGGCTATCGCGTCCTCGACCATCAGCCTCTGGATCGCGGTTGCGGTGACGATGTGGTGGCCGTCGACGCTGACCACGATGTCGCCGCGGCGTAGACCTGCCTCGGCGGCGGGGCTGTCGATCACGACGCTGGCGATCTGCAAGCCGGTGGCAGTGCCCAGCCGCGCGGCGAGAGCCGGAGCGACCGGGATGCGCGCGCCCGCGATGCCCAGCCATGCCCGGCGCACCCGGCCCGTACTCATCAGCGACGCGATGATCCTGTGCGTCGACTCGTTGACCGGAACCGCAAGTCCCAGACCGACTCCCGCGACCGCGGTGCTGACGCCGACCATCCGGCCCCGCCCGTCGGCGAGCGCACCGCCGCTGTTGCCCGGATTGAGCGCGGCATCGGTCTGGATCACCTCGTCGACCACCCGACCCGATTTCGTAGGCAATGAGCGCCCCAGGCCGGACACGATGCCTGCGGTCACGCTGCCTGCGAGGCCGAGCGGATTGCCGACAGCCACCACGAGCTGGCCCACCCGCAGGTCCTCGGCGCGTCCCATCGCCACTGGTCCAGGCACCGCGTCGCGCGCCTTGAGGACAGCGAGGTCGGACAGCACGTCGCGTGCCGACAACGTCGACCTTCACGGTGGTCCCGTCGGTGAATGCCGCTTCGGCGCTGTCCGCCCCGGCCACAACGTGGGCGCTGGTCAGAAGGTAGCCGTCGGGCGTGATGACGCTCGCGCTGCCGCTGCCGTCCCCGCGTGTGGTGCGAACCGCGAGGCTGGCGACGCTGGGCAGCACCGCGCGGGCGACCGTGGTGACCACGGTCGAGTACGCGTCCAGCGCTTCCTCGTCGTCGGGCAGACGGTCTTCGGCCATAACCCAGTTAGCGCCGGCGGGGCAGCGGCTATGCCATGGTTCGCCACCGGCAGAACTCAGCCGCGCTCGAAAACCACCTCGCCTGCGACGACGGTGGCGGCGACTATCTGCGAGTCGAGTTGCTTGAGCACCTCGCCAGGCGGCGCGGCCAGCACGCACAGGTCGCCGGGTTGGCTCGGCTGTACGGCGCGGGGGTCGGTCAGTTGATCTGAGGTGCCGAAGAACATCGTCAAAGCCTCACGCGCCGAGACACATTCGTCGGGGCCGAGGACAATGCCGCCTGCGGTGGTTCTATGGACCGCGGCGCGCATGGTCGCCCACGGATCGCCCCCGCCGAAGGGCATGTCGGTGGAAAGCGCGACCTTCACCCCGGCCCTCAGCAGTGAGGCCACCCGCCACAACTCGTGGTGTTCGGCGGCGGGGACGTCGGTCAGGTACTGGTCGCCGCGCTCGGTGACGAAGTTGGGCTGGGTCACGACGGTTACCCCGAGGTCGGTCAGGTCGGCCATGCTGTCGTCGGGCACGACGGCTGCGTGTTCGATGCGGTCCTGCGGGTGAGTGCCCGCCTCGCGCAGCGCCGAGAGCGTCACGACAAGTTGGGCGGCTGTCACGCAGTGCACAGCGACCGGGGCGTCGGCGGCGTGGCGTTCGGCGACCCATGCGGTGAGTTCGTCGAGGTCGAGGTCGCCGTCGTGCAGGATGCGCTTGCCCGGCGCCAGGCAGCGCACGCGCTGTCGCAGCTCGCCGCGCCGGTGTGCCTCCATCAGCTTCACGATGTCACTGACCTCGAAGTCGGGTGTGGCGTCGGTGACGCCGGTGACGCCGTACTCGCTCAGTCGGCGGCTGACCTCGGCGAGGTCACTTTCGTTGCGCTGCAACGTGTCCGACCAACTGCGGTCGGCGCTGCGCAGCCGCCCGTCGGGGTGATCGGCCAGTCCTACTCTGGCGAGCCCGACCGAGTTCAGCGTCCACAGCACGCCGCTGCGGTGCTGCACGCGGACCGGTAGCGGCGGCGACACCTCGTCGAGCACATCGCGGTCCAGCGGCCCTGCGACCGCTTCGTGGTAGCCGACGGCCCTGATCCAGCCGTCACTGCCGACCGTGGCGTCGGCCAGCGCGCGGGCGAGGTCCTCGCGACCCCGCACCTCCGCAGGCCCGACGCGGGCCGACGTCAGCGCGGCGGCGGCCGACCGTAGATGGACATGGTGGTCGTGCAGGCCCGGGATGACCGTTGCGCCCGCTGCGTCGAGCACCTGCTCACCCCTGTGCGGCACCAGACCGCCGACGTCGACGATCCGCTCATCCACGCGAATGTCGACTGCGCTGCCGTCGAGCAGTACCGCCCGCTGAATCAGCATGACGCCAACCGCCTTTCGGCCAGCAGGCGTTCGACAGCGGCGTTGTCGGCGCCGAGGTCTGGGGCCGGATCGGACGGCGCCGGCGTTGCAGCGCAGTTTGTTTCGGTTGAGCGGTCATCCGCGGCGTAGGTTGCGGCGACGGCGGCCATCGACAGTTCGATCAGCTCGCCTCCGCCGCGGCCCAGCGACTCCGCGACGCCCAGCGCGGCATGCAGGCCGGTCAACGGGTCGGCGATCGCGTCGCCGCAGAACACCGGGTCGCTGTCGGTGCCGCCGACCAGGCCGCCGGATACCGCGGCGTCGTCGCCGAACGCCACCCAGTTGGCTCGCTCGCCGTCGGCGCCGTGGCCGGTGATGCGCAACCAGACCCGGCCGTCGCGCCGCGCGATGTCGGTCGGACCGAGACGCCGGTGTGCCAGTGACGCGGGCCGCGACGACTCGATGACCACGTCGGCGGCCTCGAGCAGCCGTCGCAGGCCTTCCGGATCAGCGAAATCGCTTGCATACGAGAGCTTTCCGCTGTTCATCCAGTCGAAGAACGCCAACGACCCGGCTCGGGTGCCGTCGGGCCGGGCGCGAGTTTCGACCTTGACGACGGCGGCACCGGCCCGCGCCAGCAGCTGTCCGCACAAAGGGCCGGCCCACATCGAGGACAGGTCGGCGACCAAAAGCCCCGAAGGGTTACGCGGTGCGGACGAGGCGCCCAGCGTCGTGATCCGCGGTGGCGCGGCGGGTGTTTCGCCGAGGGCGGCGACCGGAAGAGCGAGCAGGCGCGCCCGCGCGGTGACGTCGGCGGAGGTATTGTCGGCCACCCATTGCTGCACCGCCGGCCATGGATCGTCGCCGACCGCGTCGGACTCGAGTCAGCGCGGGAACGGCGTCGACGTCGTCTTGTCGCGACAACGTGAGCGCGCACCAACCGTCGCTGCTGCGCATCAGCCGGGTGGCTCCGCCCGCGGAGATCCGGCCTTGTGGCGACAGCCCGAGCAGCGCGGCCCGGCCGGTGAGGAGTTCTGCGGCGTCGACCGCGACACCGGTGAGGGCATGGAACGCGTCGGCCGCCCGCCGCGCCCGCGACAGCACGGCGACGGGAATGCCTAACGACGTCACACGCCCATTGTCTGCGATTTCGGCGCGCGAACGGTCGCCAGGCGACGTCAAGCGCGCCGAAACCACTCAGAACTGCAGGGCGGTGAACCGCCAGTCCAGCACTTGCCGGTCGGGCTCACCCACGGCGTACACCAGCGACCGCAGCTTCAGCACTCCCCCGCGGCCGTCCGGCAGCGGCACCGCGCCATCGACGTGCAACTCGCTGTAGAGCGTGTCGCCCTCGTGCACCGGGCCGGTGTGATCGCAGGACTCCCAGCCGAGCACCGTGACGAGGTTGGGCAGCAGCCGCGTCGCCTGCGCCAGGGCCAACCCGATGGTGTGCCCGCCGTAGACAAGGCGCTGGCCACCGACGCGCCAATCATGATGTGTCGCAGCAATATTCAGTGTCAGTCGCGCGAGCTCCGGCGCGCTGCTTAGCACGTCGGCGGTGCTGTGCAGGACCGCGCCGGCGAGGCCGGAGTCGAAGTGGGGGCCCGGCACCCTTTCGCGATAGGCGTCGGCGTCCCAGTCGGAGGTCGGGTCGGGTGGTGGCGCGAGATCGGCGCCGAAGTTGGACAAGTCATCAGTGCGGCCGGTCTCGCGTTCGGAGCCCAGCGGGAGCATCGCACAGCGGTAGAAGTCCAGCACCAGCCGACCGATCTGGTCGACGGTGGTCATCCGCAGCGCCGCCAGGCCGGTCGGCGCGCGGCCGGGTTTGGCCGAGTTCTGCTTCAGCCCGACCACTTCGGTGCGGGTGAAGAGGCTGTCGCCGATGACGGGGAACCGGTGGAATGTCAGGCCGCGGTAGAACAGGTTGGCCCTGACCCGCTGGGTGGCCAGCGTGCTCTGTCCGATCGCCACATCGCAGACCAGCGCGGGGTGTGCCAACGCCGTGGTCGCCCCGGTCACGGCGTACGCCAGCTGGGTGTCCAGGGCCAGCCGGAGGCGATCGCCGACGATCGCCTGGTGCGCGGCCGCGGCGCCCTGGGTCAGGGTCATCGACGGCGCCGAGTCGAAGACCTGGCCCACCTCCAGGTCGTCGAAGTATGGGCCGCCCGCCATATGGCCGTACAAACTCACAGCTGCTCATGCTGGCATTGCGGGCGTGTTCATGTCAATATGGCCGTACATATGAACGACGAAGAAACCATGCTGGTCTCCACGGTGCGGGCATTCATCGACCGGGATGTGAAGCCGACCGTCCGCGACGTCGAGCACGCCAACGAATATCCGGAGGCGTGGATCGAGCAGATGAAGCGCATCGGGATCTACGGGCTGGCGATCCCCGAGTCCTACGGCGGCTCGCCGGTGTCGACGCGTTGCTACGTGCTGGTCACGCAGGAGCTGTCGCGCGGCTGGATGAGCCTGGCCGGCGCGATGGGCGGGCACACCGTGGTGGCCAAGCTGCTGGTGCTGTTCGGCACGGAGGAGCAGAAGCGCAAGTACCTACCGTCGATGGCGACCGGCGAGCTGCGGGCCACGATGGCGCTGACCGAGCCGGGCGGCGGCTCAGATCTGCAGAACATGAAGACGACCGCGCTGGCGGACGGTACCGAGTTGGTGATCAACGGGTCCAAGACGTGGATCAGCAACGCCCGCCGGTCGGGTCTGATCGCCCTGCTGGCCAAGACTGATCCCGATGCCAAGCCGGCGCACAAAGGGATCTCGGTGGTGCTCGTCGAGCACGGAGAGGCCGCGCCGGGCCTCGACATCGACCCCAGCCCCGGCCTGACGGTGTCGCGGGACCTGCCCAAGCTGGGCTACAAGGGCGTCGAGACCTGCGAGCTGACGTTCGACGACTGCCGGGTGCCCGCGTCGGCGATCCTCGGCGGTGAGACGGGCAAGGGCTTCGCGCAGATGATGAAAGGCCTTGAGACAGGGCGTATTCAGGTGGCATCGCGGGCGCTGGGCGTGGCCACGGCCGCGCTGGAGGACGCGCTGCGCTACGCGCAGGAGCGGGAGAGCTTCGGCCAGCCGATCTGGAAACATCAGGCGGTGGGCCACTATCTGGCCGATATGGCGACCAAGCTGACCGCTGCCCGCCAGCTCACGCTGTACGCCGCGGACCGCTACGACGCCGGCGAGCGCGCTGACATGGAGGCCGGGATGGCCAAGCTGTTCGCCTCCGAGGTCGCGATGGAGATCGCGCTGAACGCCGTCCGCATCCACGGCGGCTACGGCTATTCGACCGAGTTCGACGTTGAACGCTACTTTCGCGACGCGCCGCTGATGATCGTCGGCGAAGGCACCAACGAGATCCAGCGCAACGTGATCGCCGGGCAGCTCGTCGCCCGGGGCGGGATCTAGTGGACCGCGCACGCGAGGAGCAGAAATAAGATCGGAACCGGCGTACCAGACGCTGCGCGACCAGCTCCGCGGCGAGATCGCCGCAGGCCACTACCGCGACGGCGCGCGGCTGCCCACCGAGTCCGAACTCGTGGCGCGACACGGCTTGTCGCGGCAGACCGTGCGGCGGGCGTTCCAGGATCTGGTCGCCGAGGGCGTGGTGTACCGGGTACCGGGTCGCGGCACGTACGCCAGCGAGCCGGGCCGACGCTACCTGCGCCAGCTCGGGTCGATCGAAGACCTGATGAGCCTGTCCGACGACACCACGATGGAGGTGCTGGCGGGACTGCGGCGCCGGGTCGACGTCGATGCCGCGAGCCGGCTGCGGCTGGACGACGATGTCGTGTACTCGGTGGTGTTTCGGCGGCTGCACGATGGCGTTCCATTCGTTTCGACCACGGTTCACCTGGTGCCGTCGGCGGCGCAGCCGGTACTGGCATCGTCGGCCTTGGCCGACGGCGCCGTCGGCACCCACACCGTCATCGGGCTGCTCGAGCCGCACCTCACCGAGCCGATCGCCGAAGCGGCGCAATCGATCACCGTCGCAGCGGCCGACCAGGCCGTCGCGGATGCAGTGGGGTGTAAGTCAGGTCATGCGATGCTGCGGGTGGACCGGCTGTACTCCGACACCGGCGGTCGCCCCGTCGAGCTGTCAGTCAGCCATTTCGTGCCCGAGCAGTACACCTACAGGGTCACGCTGCGCAGGTCGGGCTGAGCGGGCGGATAGAAGCCGCGGGCCCACTCCCGCACGCGCCGGAAGTCGTCGGCCTCCGACGGTGCCAGCGCCGGACGGTCGAGGTATCGCAGGTGGGCCCAGATCGCGATGTCGTCGGACAGCATCCGCTTTGCCGCGCACAACCGGTCGTCGTAGTCGAGGTCTTCGGACACCCAGTAGGTGGCGAAGATGTCGGTGGTGGTGTCATCCACCGGTGTGGGGCAGATCGAGATGATCTGCATGCCGTCGCCGTTGTCCTCGCAGCTGAAGCTCAAACCGAGCCCATGCCAACATATTTCGACGGGGTTCCCGGCGCCGAAGCCGATGGTGGCATGCCAGCTGGAGTCGTCTGCCGTCGAAGCGAGCACGGTCGGGCTGACCGGCACCTTGTGCACGAATCGGTAGTGCTGACGGTCCACCGAGCTTTCGGCAACGATCTGAGGATGCACCGTCACGCCGCCGAAGAACTGCTTTTCGTCCGGGCCCAGTGGACGGAACCAGTGACTGCCGATCCGATCGTCCAGCCCGCCCCATGCGTCTGGTGCGGGCCAGGACGGCGCGCGATGCCGCAGGTCGTGCCAGACGTAGATGCACTCGTTGCATTCGGCGGTGGGCCAGCACCGCACTCGCCTGGCGACGTCGGCGTGCCGCTCGTACGGGATGCGGACGTTGCGGCCGTCGTCGCCGCTCCACACCCAGCCGTGGAACGGGCATTGGATGCCGCCTTCGACCACGCAGCCGCCGTGGGACAGGTCGGCGCCCATGTGCTGGCAGTGCGCGTCGAGGACGCGGACCGCCCCGTCGAGGTCGCGGAACGCCACGAGCTCCGCGCCGAAATAGTGCAGCGGCATGACGTCGCCGACCTCCAGATCGGCGCTCCAGGCCACCTGAAACCAGCCGGTGGGTCGCATGCTGGGCAACCCCATGCTGCCAGCCTGCCACTGTCGGCCCGGGACCGCTGGTCAGTCTGGGGATTGGTGCAATTGCCCGTCTCCGAGCGACACGCGGTTGCTAAATAGTTAGCTTGTCGAGGCAGCGAGCGACTTTGTCGCTCGTTGAGTTGTACTTAGCCCGGCGTGATTTCGTCCACCAATCCCCACCGCAGCGCCGTCGGCGGGTCGATCGTCCGACCGGACAGCACAAGATAGGCCGTGCGCCAACGGCCGATGCGCCGCGTGATGCTTACCGTGCCGCCCGCGCCGGGGATCAGGCCGAGGCTCAGTTCGGGCAGGCCCAGCCCGGCGTCGGGATGCGCCTGCACCCATCCGCAGTAGGCGGCCATTTCCAGGCCGCTGCCCAGCACCTGGCCGTGCACCTGTGCGCGGCAGTTCCGGCCGAGACGGGCCGTCAGCTCGTCGAGCACCAGCGCGGGGCTGTAACGGGTGCGGGCGAGATGCGCGCTGGCCGGGTCGGCGAACGTGCCGAATTCGGCCAGGTCGCCGCCGCTGCAGAACGACGGGCCGTTGCCGGTGAGCAGCACTTCGGTGATCGACGGGTCGAGACGCGCGACGTCGAGCGCCTCGAGCAGTGCGGCGCGCATATCGGTGGAGAACGCGTTGTGCCGTTGCGGCCGATTGAACCGGACGTGGAGGCGGTCGCCGTCGCGCTCGGCCTGCACGGCGTCGGGGATGTGCGGGACGGTGGCGGGCCCACGTTCGGCCAGCCAATGCGAGAACTCCGGTCCCGACTGCAGCGTCGAGTACGCCAGCGATTCGGTGATGACACCGGAGCGGGTGGATCCGGCGGGATCGATCGATCGCAGCACGTCGTCGCAGACGGTCGCCGACTGCGGCCATCGCAGGCATCGTTCGGTGAGTTCGGCGAGCGCATCGGGAACCGAAGGCACCGTGATGGCCCGGCGGTCGTCGCAGTCGTCTTCGGTCAGTGTGAAAGTGGCGTCGTCGGAAGGCGATCCGACGGCGACGACCACACCCCCAGCAAGCTCGACGGCACTCACGAGTACCTGTTTATCAGCTCCTGCTTGTACAGCTTGCCCGTATCGGTGCGTGGCAGCTGTGCCTCGAACGCGATCGACCGAGGACACTTGTAGTGGGCCAACCGATCCCGCAGCCAGACCAGCAGCTCCTCGCCGAAATCGTCGGTGGCGTCGGCGGGTTCGATCGTCTGGACGACACCCTTGACCGTTTGGCCCATTTCGTCGTCCGGGATGCCGAAGACGGCGGCGTCCATCACCTTCGGATGGGTGACCAACATGTTCTCCGCTTCCTGCGGGTAGATGTTGACCCCGCCGGAGATGATCATGTGATGGCGCCGGTCGGTCAGATAGAGGTAGCCCTCCTCGTCGAGATACCCGATGTCGCCCACGGTTTTCCAGCCGTGCTTGTCGCGTGACTTGGCGGTCTTGTCCGGGTCGTTGAGGTACTCGAAGTCGAAGCCGCCCTCGAAGTAGATCTCCCCGGCCTGACCCGCGGGCAACTCGTTGCCGTCCTCGTCGAGGATGTGCAGCGCGCCCATCATCGGCTTGCCGACCGAGCCGGGGTGCGCCAGCCAGTCCTCGGCGGTGATGAGCGTCGACCCTATCGCCTCGGAGGCAGCGTAGTACTCGTCGACGATCGGCCCCCACCAGTCCATCAACTGCTTCTTGATCTCCACCGGACATGGCGCCGCAGCGTGCATCACGCGCTTCAGGCTGGAGAGATCATACGAAGTGCAAACTGCCTCTGGCAGTTTCAATATCCGGATGAACATCGCCGGCACGAACTGGCCATGGGTGACACGGTGACGCTGGATCGCGTCGAGACAACCCTCGGCGTCGAACTTCTCCATCACAACGGTCGTGATGCCTGCACCCTGGATCGTCATCGACCACACCGACGGTGCCGTGTGGTACAGCGGGGCCGGGCTCAGATAGACGGCGTCGGAGTCCAGCCAAAAGCCGACCAACGCCGACATCATCCCGGGCACCTCAGCGGGTGGCAGGTGCGAAAGCTCTCGCTTGATGCCCTTCGGCCGGCCGGTGGTACCCGACGAGTACTGGAGTAGATCGCCTTCGATCTCATCGTCGATCGGTGTATCTGGCTGATCTGCAACGCATTCAGGGTAGCGATGCCAACCGTCCAGATCGTCGTCGGCAATGATCAGCAACTCGGGCAGCGTGTGCTCGGCGAGGTTCTCGCACGTCTTGCGCAGTGCCGCCGAGCCGACGATGGTTTTGGCACTGCTGTTGTCGATGATGTAGGCCGCCTCGGCCGCGGTCAGGTGAGTGTTGATCGGGACGTAGTACAGACCGCAGCGGCGCGCCGCCCACATGACGGCGTGGAAGTGCTCGTTGTTCTCCATCAAGATGGCGACGGCGTCGCCCTCGCGCAGACCATGCTTGCGGAAGAAGTGGGCGAGGCGGTTGGCGCGCGCCTCGAGCTCGGCGAACGTCACCACCGTCCCCGAAGGATGCATGATGACTGCCGGCTTGTCAGGATTGGCCTCGGCATGCTCGCGAATCTGCATAGGCCGACTTTACGACGCCAAACTTGACAGGTGTCAACGTTCCCTGTGTTCGCCCTGTTTGTGCAGTGTGAACCTACTATTAGGTCGCTGAGGATCGGGGGTGCATCGTGCTCAACGACGAGACGTCGCGCCCGGCCTCAGGCGTCATCACGTTCCTGTTCACTGATATCGAGGGGTCGACTCGGCGGTGGGAGGCGGACCCGACGGCGATGCGGGCCGCGTTGGACGTCCACGACGAGGTGATGCTCCGGGTGGTTGAGGCGCACCGGGGGCACCTGTTCAACCACACCGGTGACGGCGTGTGCGCTGCTTTCATGACGCCGAGATCGGCGGTCGACGCCGCGGTGGCCGCGCAGCGGGCGCTCGAGTTGCCGGTCCGCATGGGGATCGTGACCGGTGAGGCCGAGAAGCGTGGGAACGATTACTCCGGCACGGTGCTGAATCGCGCGGCTCGGGTCATGGCGTCGGGCCACGGGGGGCAGATCTTGCTCGATGGTGCCACCGCCGGTCTGCTCACAGGCGTCGACCTGACCCAACTGGGGCCGCGCCGATTACGCGACATCGCAAATCCGGTGGGGCTGTTCCAGGTCCGAGCCGCCGGGCTGCGCACCGAATTCCCGCCGCTCCAAACGCTCGATTCGACGCCGGGCAATCTCAAACCTCAGACCACCAGTTTCGTCGGCCGCGAGATGGCCGTCGTTGAATTGGAAACTGCAGTCAAAGCGAACCATTTGGTGACCTTGACCGGCGTCGGCGGGGTCGGAAAGACACGGCTCGCCGTGGAGGTTGCCGAGCGTCTGAAATCTGCCTTCCCCGATGGGGTTTGGGTGATCGAGCTGGCACCGGTCGGTGACCCGGCCGCAGTGCCCGAGGCGACTGCCGCCGTACTCGGAATCACGCCGCAACAGGGAATGAGCCTGACGGACAGCATTGCGGCAGCACTCGAGGGCAGGTCGCGGCTGTTGGTGTTCGACAACTGCGAGCACGTTCTCGACGCTGCAGCGGACCTGATCGAGACAATTCTTGAGCATTCGTCGACGGTGCGCGTACTTGCCACGAGCCGTGAAGGACTCGGGCTCGCTGACGAACAACTTTGGCCTGTACCGGCACTCGACGTGAGCACCGGAGTCGATTCGGAGGCGGCGACGCTGTTCGCCGAGCGGGTGCAGCATGTGGCACCAGAGATCGCGTTGAGCGCCGATGAGAGCTGCAGGTGCAGTCGTCGAGATCTGCCGTCGCCTCGACGGGATTCCGTTGGCAATCGAATTGGCGGCGTCACGAATGTTGTCGATGACCGTGATCGAGGTGCGCGATCGCCTCGACGACCGGTTCCGCCTGCTGGTCGGGTCGCGACGAACCCTAGAGCGCCACCAGACACTGCACCACGCGGTGCAATGGTCGTATGACCTGCTCGACGACTCTGAGAGGACTTTGCTCAACCGCTGTTCGGTGTTCGCAGGCGGATTCGACATCACAAGCGCGTGCGCGGTCACCGGCGCCGACGACGAGTTCGCCACCCTGGATCTGCTCGACGCTCTGGTCCGCAAGTCACTATTGATCGCCGACCGGTCGGCGGTTCGGACGCGATTCTCGATGCTCGAAACCATCCGCCAATTCGCCGAAGAACAACTCGTGGCTTCGGCTGAAGCCGACGAACTCCGTGCCGCACATGCGCGGTATTTCGCGGCACGCGAAGGCGATGTGCTCGCCCTGTGGGACAGTCCACGGCAACGGGACGCTTACACCTGGTTCACCGTCGAAATGGCAAATCTACGTGTTGCGTTCCGATGGGCGGCCGACCACGACGATCTCGACTCCGCGGCGGCGATCGCAGTATGTGCATCGATTCTCGGCTCCTGGGTCGAACAGTTTGAACCCGGTTCGTGGGCAGAGGAAATCATTGAGCCCGCGCGCAGGGTCGAACACCGACGGCTTGCCCAGCTTTATGCGGTGGCCGCCAGGTGCTACGCGGCCATACGGCTCGACGAGGGCGTCATCTACGCCGAGGCCGGCCGGCAAGCAATCGAGAGCGGACGCTACGACGCGGTGCCGTTTGATATCCCGTCCGAGCTAGGCGGGATCTATATTCTAAAGGGTGACCCGCATCGGTGGATTGAGATGTGCCGCAACACAATAGCGGGGAGCGCGGATGCGCACATCCTATCTCGAGCACACCTGGTGATGTCGCTGGCAATGATAGGCGTGACAGATGAGGCGATCGAGGCCTCGGAACCTCTTCGCAACGCCGACAGCGTCACTCAAAATCCCGCATTCGTCAGCTGGGCTCTCCTCAGTTACGGCTATGTCCGCCACAACACCGACCCCGATAGCGCGTTTGAGGCGCATCGGTTAGGAGCGAAGATTGCGCAGGAAACCGGCAACCGACTCCTCGAGACGTACCACACCGGGAACCTGTCTCGACTCGCAGCGCGGCACCGTGACCCCACGGAGACCTTCGATTACATCACGACGTCGATCCGTAACTACTTCAACGCCGGCAATTACTCTCTTCTACCTCAGGCAATGGCAGTGCTGGCGAACTACCTCGACCATCTGGGACATTACGAGGCCGCGGCGACCATCAGTGGTTTCTCCACAACAACCTTCGCGCGACTCTATTTCCCCGAGATCGAGATCGCGATCACCCACTTGCGCGAGGTGCTCGGCGAGAAGACTTATGTGTCCTTGGCCCATACCGGTGCAACCATGACCAACGCCGCGATGGCAAACTACGCCCTCGAGCAGATCGACCGTGCGCGCGGTCAACTTTCGCCTACCGGTGATTCGCAGTGAACACCGCCATGCCATCAGGCATTGTCACGTTCCTGTTCACCGATATCGAGGGTTCGACGCGGCGCTGGGAGACCGATGCTGACGCGATGCGCGTGGCGTTGGAAGCGCACAACCGGGTGCTGCGCGAGACGGTTTCGTCGTACGACGGAACGGTCTTCAACTACACCGGTGATGGGATGTGCGCGGTGTTCGCCTCACCGCGGGCCGCCGTAGACGCTGCAATCGCCGCGCAGCGCGCGTTGCAGTTGCCGGTGCGGATGGGCATCGCCACGGGCGAGGCCGAACTGCGTGGCGCGGATTACTTCGGCACGGTGCTGAACCGCACCGCGCGGGTGATGGCCGCCGGCCACGGCCGGCAGATCCTGCTCGACGGCGCAACGGCGGGCCTGCTCGGTGGCGTCGACCTCATCGACCTCGGACCACGACTACTTCGTGACATCGCCAAGCCTGTTGCCATATACCAAGTTCGGGCGACAGGTCTTCGGACCGAGTTTCCAGCGCTGAAGACACTCGATGCGACGCCCGGCAACCTCCAGCACCCATCCACGAGCTTCATCGGGCGGGAGTCCGAACTCGCGGAGTTGGCAACCGCGCTCAAGGAACACCGATTGGTGACATTGACCGGCGTGGGTGGAGTCGGCAAGACACGACTGGCGCTGGAAGTCGCCGCCCACTCGGCCAACGACTACCCCGACGGCGTATGGGTCATCGAACTGGCCGCAGTCGGCGATCCGGCCGCGGTGCCAGAGGCTGTCGCGGCGGTGCTCGGCATCACCCAACAGGCCGGCATGAGCCTGGCCGACAGCGTGGCCGCGGCATTGGAGGGCCGTTCGCGGCTGTTGGTGTTCGACAACTGCGAACACGTGCTCGATGCCACCGCCGACATGATCGAGGCGATCTTCGCTCGCTCGGAGACCGTGAAGATCCTGGCCACCAACCGGGAGGGACTGCGGCTGAATGACGAACAACTCTGGCCTGTACCGTCCCTCGACGTCCACTCTAGCGCCGCAACGTTGTTCGTCGAGCGCGCTTCGGCAGTCGCCCCCGCAGTCGCCCCCGGCGAGGATGCCGACGCTGTCATCGAAATCTGTCGGCGCCTCGACGGCATCCCACTCGCCATCGAGTTGGCCGCCTCGCGACTGCTTTCTATGACGGTCACCGAAGTGCGCGATCATCTCGATGATCGCTTTCGGCTCCTAGTAGGCTCGCGCCGTGGGTTGGAACGCCATCAGACGCTGCGTCATGCGGTGCAGTGGTCGTATGACCTACTCAACACCGACGAGAAGACACTGCTCAATCGATGCTCGGTATTCGCAGGGGGTTCGATCTCGCCGGCGCCCAGGCAGTAGCGAATTCAGGTGACAAGTTCGCGACCTTGGATTTGCTTGATGCATTGGTACGCAAGTCTTTATTAGTCGCCGATCAATCGTCGGGCCGGACTCGGTTTTCGATGTTGGAGACCATCCGCCAGTTCGCCGAAGAACATCTCGTGCACAATGGCGAAGCGGACGACGCACGCACCGCACACGCCGACTACTTCGCCGGCCGTGAAGCCGATGTGCTGGCGCTGTGGGACGGTCCGCGCCAACGCGACGCCTACGATTGGTTCACTGTCGAACTCGCAAATCTGCGGGCCGCGTTCAGATCTCGACTTTCGCAGTTACGCGGCGACTGCCGCGCAGGCCAGTTCGTAGTCGCGGTATTTACGGGGATCGGGCTGAGCTGCGTCAACGCCCGTAATTCGTGCTGCGACAAGGCTTCTGCGAAGCTTGGCGAGCATGTCTTCGAAGGCGATGTCGTCCTTGTGCGAGTACCAGGGCTGATCGGCGCGGCGGCCGGTGAGGTCGTCGGGGTGGTAGCCGTGCAGCGTGTACCAGACCACGACGAGGCTGTAGACGCAGAAGCTCAGTGGCACGGTGCGCTCCACCGCGCGCTGCAGCCGGTTGCGGGCCTGGCCGATGCCGAGCAGTTGTTTGCCGCCGGCGATGGCGACCTCGATCGGCCAGCGGTCGGCGTAGCGGGCGACCACGGTCTCGGTGTCACTGGTGGTGTCGGTGGTGAAGATCGCCATGACCTTTTCACTACCGGGCTCGCGGACGAGGACGGTGCGGCCTTCGGTGTTGCCGAACGCGCCGTACCAGATCGAATCGATGACGGTGATCTCAACGGTGTCGCGGCGGCCGTAGCGCGAGACCGTGACCGGCCGCCAGGTCGCGGCCGCGGCGATCTCGGCCGGGGTGCCGAGCCGGTGGCCCTTCAACCGGGGGCGGCCGCGTTTGCCGGTGCGGGGTGGGGCGGGTGCGTACAGCGCGGCGTTGGCCGGCAGCCGGGTGGTGACGGTGCTGCGCTCGACCAGCAGCGCCCTGCCGTGGTAGGCCGCGTCGCCGACCGCGTGGATAAACCTGTCCGGAAACTCCTGGGCGAGAAGCAGAATCAGCTCACGCGCCAACTGGACCGGGACGCGGTGCCCCGGCCGCGCCAGAGTCGCAACAGCACCGGCAAGCACACCGGATGCGCACAGAACGGCAGCCGCACGAGGATCCCGGCGATCACCCACCGGTTGCCACGGCCGAGCGCGTTGGGATCCTGCCCGGACCCGTCGTGGGTCCAGAACGCGCCGAACACCTTCGGCCCCCAGCGGCGGAACAGCGTGTCGTCGACCACCACAACGATCGGCGCACCCGCATCCAGCAGCCGATCCACGATCAGTCGGGCCAGCACCAGCCCGATCCGATCCACGTCCCAGCGGTGATGCGAGAAGAACCGGCAGCACGCGTGAAACGACACCACCGCAGCCACCCCGGCGCCCACCAGCATGCCCACCACCGTCCGTCGCGCGGCCTGCGCGACCAGCCCGGTAGCCAGCAGCACGAACAACCCGAACGTCCGCGACCGGCGAAACGCGGGACGGAACATCTCCAACAGACCGCGCCAGGTAGCGGGTAAGGTCGGCGACGGAAGCATCGGCGGAACCTCGCATCAGCGTTGAACTTTCATCCACACCCGCCGATGCTTCGTCATGCTTACGACCGGATCACGGCGACACGCCGATCACGTCACAAACGCCCCACAATTCACACGAGCCACACTGATCAAACTGCGAAACTCGAGAACAGATGGGTCGCTGACAATAACAACCTCGACACCGCCGCAGCCATTGCTGTTTACGCGACGTTCCTCGGTACGCGCGTCGAACAGTACGAGCCGGTTGCATGGGCCAAGGAACTCATCGCACCCGCGCAGGCCGCCGAACATCGGCGGATGGCACAGCTCTACAACATGGCCGCACAGTGCTACGCGGCCGGTCGGAGTGACGACGCAGTCCGCTACGCCGACGCCGCTCTGGCCATCATCGAAAGCGGACACTTCGACCCGATCCCGTATGAGGGCGAAGCGTGGCTCGGCGGCGTGTACCTAGCAAAGGGTCGGCCCGAGCGGTTTGTTGAAGTGTGCCGCAATATGGTCGCACGAGACCCGGGTGTGGATACGTTTGCCCGCACATGCCTGACATTGGCGTTGACGACGACTGACGCCCGTGACGAGGCGGTCGTGGCATCGGAGCACCTACCTGCAGCTGCCGACGCCACGGACAATCCGGAAGTGGCCAGTTACACGCTCCTCGCATACGGCATTGCCCAGCGCGATTCGAATCCCCACGCCGCATATGACGCTCATCGCAGGGGCCTGAAGATCGCTCAGGACAGCGGTAACCGACAACTAGAGACGTTTCACGCCGGTAACCTATCGAGGCTCGCGGCCATCCACGGTGAGCCCGTGGATGCTCTCGACTACGCAGACTTAGCGATTCGCCGCTTCTACAATTCCGGCAGCTACTCGGTTGTCGCAAGTGCGTTTGCAGTCCTGGCGGGGCTCCTGGACCGGCTCGGACAGTATGAAGCTGCCGCCACTATGAGCGCGTCTGGCGCAAACCCCTTTGCGCGGGCGACGTATCCCGAGCTCCACGGGACGATCGCTCACCTGCGTGAAGTTCTCGGCGATGACACCTACGAATTACTCGTGGGCGCGGGCGAATCCATGACCAACGCCACCATGGTGACTTACGCGTTCGAGCAGATCGACCTTGCCCGCGCAAATCTGCTGCATCTGAGCGATTCGTCATGAGCGTTGTCACATTTCTGTTTACGGACATTGAGGGGTCCACCCGGCGGTGGGAGGCGGATCCGGATGCGATGCGGACCGCACTGGAGACACACAATCGGGTGTTGCGTGACACCGTCGAAGCCAACGACGGTCAGGTCTTCAACTACACCGGCGATGGGATGTGCGCGGTGTTCGCTTCGCCACGCTCGGCCGTCGATACCGCGGTGGCCGCGCAGCGTGCGCTGGAGTTACCGGTGCGGATGGGCATCGCCACCGGCGAGGCCGAAATACGCGAAAACGATTATTCCGGCACGGTGCTCAACCGCACCGCCCGGGTGATGGCGGCGGGCCACGGCGGCCAGATACTGCTCGATGGCATGACAGCGGGTCTACTAAGCGGAGTCGATCTGATTTCGTTGGGGCCGAGGCGGTTGCGTGATATCGCCAAACCGGTCGAAATGTTCCAGGTCCACGCCCCCGGCCTGCGCACCAACTTTCCGCCGTTGAAGACGGTCGACCCGACACCGGGAAACCTGCGGCCGCCGACCACAAGCTTCATCGGACGCGAGGCGGAACTGGCCGAGCTGGAGACGGCGCTCAAGGCACACCGCTTGGTGACACTGACCGGTGTTGGCGGGGTGGGCAAGACGCGGCTGGCGTTGGAGGTCGCATCCCGCGTGCTGAGCCACTTTGCGGACGGGGTGTGGGTAATCGAGCTTGCCGCGGTGGGTGATCCTGCCGCGGTGCCCGAGGCGGTTGCGACCGTGCTCGGCATCACCCAACAGCCGGGGATGAGTGTCGCCGACAGCGTTGCCATGGCGTTGGAGGGTCGGGAACGGCTGTTGGTTTTCGACAACTGCGAGCACGTTCTAGACGCCGCCGCCGACATGATCGAAGCAATACTGGCTCAGTCGGCCACGGTGAAAGTCCTGGCCACCAGCCGTGAGGGGTTGCGCTTGGCGGATGAACAACTCTGGTCCGTGCCCTCACTCGACGTCGACTCAAGCGCGGCAACCTTGTTCGTCGAACGCGCCGCGGCCGTCGTATCGGCGATTCCATTGGTCGAAGACGCTGACGCAGTTGGCGACATCTGCCAACGCCTCGACGGCATCCCGCTAGCGATCGAGTTGGCCGCATCACGAATGCAGTCGATGACGGCTACCGAACTGCGCGATCGACTCGACGACAGGTTCCGGCTGCTGTGGGATCGCGGCGTGGGCTGGAGCGCCACCAAACATTGCGCCAAGCCGTGCAGTGGTCGTATGACCTGCTGGACGACACCGAAAAATCCGTTCTCGCAAGGTGTTCGGTGTTTGCCGGTGGGTTCGACCTGGTTGGGGCCTGTGCAGTAGCCAACGCCGGTGACGACCTGGCCGTACTGGACTTGCTCGATGCCCTGGTACGCAAATCACTGCTCGTCGCAGACAAGTCATCCGGGCGAACCCGTTTTTCGATGCTTGAGACGATCCGCCAGTTCGCCGAGGAGCAGCTCGTCAACGGCGCCGAGGCCGATCAGGCCCGCGACGCGCATGCCTACCACTTCGCCATGTATGAAAGCCATGTGGTTGCTCTGTGGGACAGTCCACGCCAGCGTGAAGCCTACGAGTGGCTGGCGCGTGAGCTACCGAATCTGCGTGTTGCGTTCCGCCGGGCTGCCGACTCCGGCGACCTCGACACCGCCACGGCCATCGCCTTCTACCCCACCCTCCTTGGCCTATGTTCCGAACAGTATGAGCCGGTCGCATGGGCCGAGGAACTCATCGAGCCCGCGAAGGCGGTGAACCATCGGCGGCTCGCACAGTTATACGTGGCGGCGGCCCAGTGCTACGCGATCGGGCGCGTCGACGAGTCGATCGGCTATGCCGTGGCCTGTCAGGAGGTCATCACCCGCGGGTGCTTCGACGCGATTCCATTCGACTTCGAAGCGGCGCTCCCCGGCGCGTACCACATTAAGGGTCAGCCTGAAAAGTCGGTTGCCATGCTGCGCGACATCATCGCGAGGAGCCCTGGCACTCACATACTTTCGCGTGCGTGCCTGGTGTTGGCCTTGGCCAACACCGGTGCTTACGACGAGGCGATTGAGGCAGCCGAAGGTCTGCCCGCAGCCGCCGACAACACCGACAATCCGAATGCGAAGGCCTTGGCATTAGCCGCCTACGGCTGGGCCTAACGTGAAACCGAGCCCGTCGCAGCGTACGACGTCAGTCGCCGGGCGTTGAAGATCGCTCAAGACAGCGGCAATCGATACGTCGAGTCGAATATTGCCATCACCCTGTCAAGGCTGGCCGCCCTCCAAGTCGACCCGTCAGAAGCCTTCGACTTCTTGGTACTCGCCATCCGCAACTACCAGCAATCCGGCAGCTTCGCTCTGACTCACGGTCCGCTGGGGATACTCGCCGCCTTCTTCGATCGGCTCGGCTGTCATGAAGCGGCGGCCACCATCATGGGATTCGCCGCGCTACCGATCACCCGTTTGGCGTTCCCGGAGGTCGACGCGGCTTTGACGCATCTGCGCGAGGTCCTCGGTGAAGACACCTACGAGTCCTTTGCGCGCACCGGGGCGAACATGACCAGCGCCGCGATGGCGGCATACGCATTCGAGCACATCGACCTCGCTCGGGCCGATCTTCTGCAGGCTGACGGGTCCTCATGAGCGTTGTCACGTTCCTATTCACCGACATCGAGGGGTCGACTCGGCGGTGGGAGGCTGACCCGGTTGTCATGCGGGTGGCGTTGGAGACGCACAACAAGGTCTTGCGTGGGGCCGTCGAAGCCAACGACGGCAAGGTCTTCAACTACACCGGCGACGGGATGTGTGCGGTGTTCGACTCTCCGCGTATGGCCGTCGACGCCGCAATCGCGGCGCAGCTGGAACTGGAGTTGCCGGTGCGGATGGGCATTGCGACCGGCGAAGCCGAACTGCGCCAAGGGAACTACGTCGGAACGGTCCTCAACCGCACCGCCCGGTTGATGGCGGCCGGCCACGGCGGCCAAATCCTACTCGACGGCGCCACCGCCGGACTACTAAGCGAAGTTGACCTGATGTCATTGGGGCCGAGGCGGTTACGCGACATCGCCCAAACCGTTCAAGTGTTCCAGGTCCGAGCCCCCAGGCTCCGCACCGAGTTCCCCCCTCTCAAGACGGTCGATCCAACGCCGGGAAACCTGCGGGCCCTTACCACAAGTTTCGTCGGGCGCGAGGCCGAACTGTGCCGAACTGGAAACAGCGCTGAAAGCACACCGGTTGGTAACGCTCACCGGTGTCGGTGGGGTCGGCAAAACACGGCTCGCGGTGGAGGTCGCCGCGCGGCTGGCCGTCAACTTCCTCGACGGAGTATGGATGATCGAGCTGGCCGCGGTCGGAGACCCCGCCGCCGTGCCCGACGCCGTCGCCGCCGTGCTCGGCATCACCCAGCAAGCGGGCATCAGCCTGACCGACAGCGTCGCCACAGCATTGGAAGGCAGGACGCGCCTGCTGGTGTTCGACAACTGCGAACACGTCCTTGACGCTGCGGCCGACATGATCGAGGCGATCCTGGCCCGCTCGTCGTCGGTGAAAGTTCTGGCCACCAGCCGAGAAGGCCTGCGGGTCGCCGACGAACAACTGTGGCCAGTACCGTCGCTCGATGTCCACCACGGAACCGATTCCGCCGCTGCAACATTGTTCCTCGACCGGGCGCAGGCAGTGTCGCCCGGTGATTCCTTGACCGCGCCCGAAGAGGCCAGCGCCGTCGTCGAGATCTGCCGGCGGCTCGATGGCATTCCCTTGGCGATCGAACTGGCTGCCTCACGCATGGTGTCGATGACAGGAACGGACCTGCGCGATCGGCTCGATGATCGCTTCCGGCTTCTTGTCGGCTCACGCCGCGAGCTGGAGCGCCACCAAACATTGCGGCATGCGGTGCAGTGGTCGTACGACCTCCTAGATGACGCCGAAAAGATCCTACTTGCAAGGTGTTCGGTGTTCGCAGGCGGGTTCAATCTCGACGGCGCCTGCGCCGTCGCCAGGTGCGACGACGACCTCGCCGCACTGAACCTCCTCGACGCGTTGGTGCGTAAATCGCTACTGGTTGTCGACCGGTCATCGGGCCGCACTCGATACTCGATGTTGGAGACGATCCGCCAGTTCGGCGAAGAACAACTGGTGGCCTCAGGCGAGGCCGAGACTGCCCGCGATGCGCACGCTCGCTACTTCGCCGGACTGGAGGCCGACGTACTTGCTGTCTGGGACAGCCCGCGGCAACGCGAGGCCTATGGCTGGTTCACGCTCGAGCTGGCAAATCTGCGCACCGCATTCCGGTGGGCCGCCGACCACGACGACCTCGATACAGCCGCCACAATTGCGATGTATGCGGCATTCCTTGGCACACTGGTCGAACAGTACGAGCCGGTGTCGTGGGCAGAGGAGCTCATCGAGCCTGCACGAGCCATCGAGCATCGCCGCCTCGCGGCTCTGCATGTCACGGCGACGCAGGTTTACCTGCTCGGCCGAATCGATGACGCCATTCGGCACAGCGAAAGTGCTCAACTGCTCATCGGCGGTGCGCATTTCGACGACTTCCCGTTCGGCTATGGGGCATATCACGGCAGTCCCTACATTGCCGTCGGTCAGCCCGAACGCTGGGCCGATGCGTGTCGCATCCAACTCGACCGCGGTGACGACGACAGCCATGGGCACGGCAGGGCATCCCTCGCAATGTCGCTGGCACTCGCCGGCGACGAGGACGAGGCGTTGGCCGTCTCACACGGTATTGTCGGCGTCGCCGAAGCCACGCACAACCCGCACTCGCTTTCGCACACGCTCCTCGCCGAGGGCCTGGTCCACCGCTACACCGACCCGGCCACCGCACTGGCGGCGCTCCGGCGGTCGTTAAAAGTCGCTCAGGAAAGCGGTAACCGGTTCAACGAATCGCACATCGCAGTCACTCTGTCCCAGTTGGAGGTGCTGCACGACGCTCCGCAATCCGCTTTCGACCACCTGACGTTGGCGATACGCAACTATCAAGACTCGGGCAATATCGCGACATCGCGCAGCCCGCTTGCCATCCTCGCGGTCGCGTTGGACCGACTCGGTCACTACGAACCTGCAGCCACCATCGCCGCGTTCGCGGCCGACCCGTTGACCCGCATGGCTTTTCCTGAGATCACCACCACGATCGCCCATCTGCGCGAGGTTCTTGGCGACGAGACCTACGAATCATTGGCGCCCAGAGGCGAATCGATGACCAACGCCGCGATGGCGGCCTACGCGTTCGAGCAGATCGACCTCGCTCGCGCCAGCATTTTGCATGAGGACGGGTCCTCATGAGCGTTGTCACGTTCCTATTCACCGACATCGAGGGGTCGACCCGGCGGTGGGAGGCCGACGCGGATGTGATGCAGGTGGCGCTGGCGACGCACAACAAGGTCTTGCGTGGGGCCGTCGAAGCCAACGACGGCAAGGTCTTCAACTACACCGGCGACGGGATGTGCGCGGTGTTCTCCTCTCCTCGTTCGGCGGTCGACGCCGCAATCGCTGCCCAGCTGGAGCTCGAATTGCCGGTGCGGATGGGCATCGCGACCGGCGAAGCCGAACTGCGCCAAGGGAACTACGTCGGAACGGTGCTCAACCGCACTGCGCGAGTGATGGCCGCTGGCCACGGCGGGCAAATCCTGCTTGACGGCGCTACGGCGGCTCTGATCAGCGCGGTCGACCTAATTGCCCTGGGACCGAGGCGGTTACGTGATATCGCCAAGCCTGTCGACGTCTTCCAGGTCCAGGTCACAGGGTTGCGCACCGACTTCCCGCCTTTGAAGACAGAGGATCAGACACCGGGAAATCTTCGGCCGCGAAGCACTACCTTCATCGGGCGAGAGACGGAACTCGCCGAGTTGACGGAGGTGCTCAAGGAGCACCGATTCGTAACGCTCACTGGTGTCGGTGGCGTCGGCAAGACGCGGCTTGCGCTCGCGGTCGGAGCGCGGCTGGCCGATGACTTCCGCGATGGGGTGTGGGTGATCGAGCTCGCCGCGGTTGGAGATCCTGCCGCGGTGGCCGACGCTGTCGCGTCTGTACTAGGTATCGCCCAACAACCGGGCAAGAGCCTAGCTGACAGCGTCGCGGCAGCGCTAGAAGGCCGGTCGCGATTGTTGATCTTCGACAACTGCGAACACGTGCTGGATGCAGCGGCCGACATGATCGAGGCAATCCTCGCTCGCTCGTCGACGGTCAAAGTCTTGGCCACCAGCCGAGAGGGACTGCGAATTAACGAAGAACAGCTCTGGCCGGTGCCGTCACTCGATGTGGACACCGGAACCGATTCTGCGGCTGCGGCGTTGTTCACCGACCGTGCGCTGTCGGTGTCACCTCGCGTCTCGTTGACCGCAGCCGTCGAGTCTGCTGCTGTGTTGGAGATCTGCCGCCGACTCGACGGTATTCCATTGGCGATCGAATTGGCCGCATCGCGCTTGCTATCGATGACGGTCACCGAGCTACGGGACCGACTCGACGATCGCTTCCGGTTGCTCGTCGGGTCGCGCCGAGGATTGGAACGCCACCAAACACTGCGCCACGCCGTCCAGTGGTCTTACGACCTGCTGGACGACACCGAAAAGGACCTACTGGCAAGGTGTTCGGTGTTCGCCGGCGGGTTCGACATGGCGGCGGCGTGTGCGGTGGCCGATTCCACCGACCAACTGGCGACACTTGATCTACTGGACGCGCTGGTGCGCAAGTCGCTTGTGATCGCCGATCAGTTGTCTGGACGGACACGATTCTCGATGCTCGAGACGATCCGGCAATTCGCCGAAGAACAAC
>CAVYPI010000103.1:0-142164 GCA_963770125.1 uncultured Actinomycetota bacterium
TAGTCCGACGTGGACTCGACGGTGACCCGCTGCACGCCCACCTCGGTCAGCTGATCGGCCAACCCGACGACCGCGCCGGTGCCGGCCTGCACGTCCCACACCCGACTCACCCGCCGACCAGACTTGCCCGCCAGCCGAAGGCACACCGTGCCCGACGCCTTGGCCACATCGATCGCGGCGACCCGCTCGATCACCAGCTCGTGTTCGGCGTCGGGAATCTCCTCTGCAACCGGATCAACCGGATTCGGCTTCCGACTCGACTTCGATTTCAATTCGCTTGTCCTCCAACCGTATCGACATTTCAGGCGGATCGCCCGGGGGGCCTCGGTCAAGGGAACCGAAATTCTGACCGGCGTGCTCGAAGCAACAATGCGTGACCCTTCCAGGTCGGGCCCCGGCGCCAGGCTTCGTGGCGGGGTCGAACACCCAAGTCCGGGTCGGCGTCGGCGGGCGACCCGCCCCATTTTCACGCCTGCAAGGCGTCCCCGGGAGGGTCAGCTGGCTTCGTGGAATTTGAGGTGGCGGTCCCTCGCCTGAGGCCTGCCGGGTGGTAGGTCTTCGGGTGAACCGCCAAGTACACCTCGAAGAAGGAGAAGGGACCGCCATGAAGACCGTACCTACTGTTCGCCTCGCTGACAGGACCGACGCCGGGTTGCCCGAGCTGGCGGAGCAGATTCAGCTGGCGATGACCAGCATCGCCGGGGCCGCCCGGGAGGGCCTGCTGGCGATGAGCGTGGTCGCCGGGCTGGCGGTGATGGCCGGCGATGTTTGAGGCCGAGATCACCGAAATCGCCGGGCCGAAGGGCAAGCACAACCCAGACCGAGTCGCGGTGCGCCATGGCACCGAGAAGGGCTCGGTAACCCTTGGCGGCCGGCGTATTTCGGTGGACCGGCCGCGGGCGCGCAGCATCGATGGGCACGAGGTGCCGGTGCAGGCCTACGCCCACTTCGCTGCCGACGACCTGCTGTCGCAGGTGGTGATGGAGCGGATGCTGGCCGGGGTGGCCACGCGCCGGCACGCGCGCACCGCCGAGCCAGTGGGCGAGCAGGTCAGCACGACCGCGAAATCGACTAGTCGCTCGGCGATTTCGCGCCGGTTCGTGCGCCAGACCGAGACCGCGCTGGCCGAGCTGATGGCCCGCGATCTGTCTGGGGAGGACATCAAGGTGCTCATGCTCGACGGTGAGCACATGGCCGAGCGCTGTGTGGTGGTGGCGCTGGCCATCACCGCCGACGGCGCCAAGAAGCCGGTCGGGCTCTGGGATGGCTCCACCGAGAACAAGACGGTGGTCTGCGCCCTGCTGGCCGACCTGGTCGAGCGCGGCCTGGCTTTCGATGACGGGCTGCTGGTGGTCCTCGACGGCGCCAAGGCGCTGTCTGCCGCGGTGCGTGAGGTGTTCGGCACCAAGGCGCTCATCCAAAGATGTACCTTGCACAAGCGCCGCAACCTAGCCGATCACCTGCCGGACAAGGAGCAGGCGTGGGTGGACGCCAAGCTGGTCAAGGCGTTCGGCCACCCTGACCCAGACATCGGGTTGCGCAACGCGAAAAGCCTTGCCGGGCAACTGGGTAAGAACTACCCCAGTGCGGCCGCGTCGCTGCGCGAAGGCCTGGACGATATGTTCACCGTCGCCCGCCTCGGCATCGACGGCCGCCTCGCCAAGACGCTGACCACGTCCAACCCCATCGAGTCGATGATCTCCATCGCACGGGCCACCAACCGCAACGTCACCCGCTGGCGCGACGGGCAGATGGTGCTGCGCTGGACCGCCGCCGGCATGCTCAACGCCGAACGATCCTTCCGCCGCATCAAGGGCTACAAGCAGATGCCCCAACTCGTCACGGCCCTGCACCGACACGCCCACCCCAAAACCGCCGAAGACACCGACACCGTCGGTGCCGCCGCCTAGAGTTCACCGTGGATCGTCACCCAAATTCCACGCAACTCGGGACACGCTCCTGCGATAGCCGTGAAACGTTAAGCCGAGAAATCCACCAGCAACTCCCACGAGAGCAGGCCATCTCCACAGATCCTCGGCTTAACGCAAACCTCGGCATAATCCGAATTAAGCCGAATTCGGTTTAACACCGACAAGAGGTGTCAATACACCGCGGTGAGGTTCACCCAACGACTCGTCGACGCCGGCATCGCGCCGTCCACCGGCAGCGTCGGGGATAGCTTCGACAATGCCCTCGCCGAAAACCTGTGGTCGACCCTCAAGATCGAACTGATCCATTGGCCCGCAACCACTTTCGCGACCAGAGCGGAGGCGCAGAGCGCGTTGTTCCGCTACATCGACGGATGGTACAACCCCCGGAGGATCCAGCAAGGCCTCGACGGGCGCTCGCCCGACCAGTACGAGGCCGCTTGGCACGCCAGGCGGCATCAACACCGACCGGCTACCCTCCAACCCGAAGGCGCCGGATCCAGATAGCAGAGTCTCCGGGAAACTGGGGGAAGTTCAACGACGAGCTTTACGGACACGAAGATCGACTACCCCGAACTCATAGCCACTCCTCCCGCCCTGCTGGACGCACTCCAGACCTTGTACAGGTTGTTGTGCAGGTCGGCCTCGAACCCCTCGATCGACACCCCGTCCACGCCCGGCGCACCCTTGTTCGCCTTGACCTTCTCCCAGGCCTCCTGGACCGCCCACTTCGAAATCTCGAACGGCTTGTCCGGCGACTTCAACTCATTCACGCGACTCCTTCCGAACCCCAACGGGTTTCGGTTGATCGAACGAATACAGCCACAGATGACCCGGCCCCTTCGCTCCACCCCCATTACAGGAGCTTCCCCACTACTACGAGCCGGTCCGCCAGCCGAACCCGCAACGGTACTCACACCCATGCAGCGCACGGGCTTCTCCCTCTCGCCCGCTCGCAAACCCGAACGGGCAGTGTCGCATCCGGCCTTCTCCCGTTCCATGCAGAAGCCGCAGACCGGGCTCGCGTCGCCTCCATGCCGGACACCACCTGGCCCGTCAGCGGGCACCCGCCAGGCTCGTCCCGGGATCCGTAAGACACCCCGGTTTCGATGTCATCTGTTTCTTTTTCGACACGTCAACAGCGAATCGCTTGCGCTCGCCTTCCCGATCCCCACCTGACGCGTCTTGCGCGCCTTTTCCACATCGCTCACCACGGTCACGTCACCGTTCCCGCAGCATGCGGTGGTTTGAAGCCTCCCCCCGCAGGGCGACTCCGAAGGGCCGACAATCCTTCATCTCCTGCACAGCACCGCATCAGCAAGCTCTCCCTACATCGAGCCCCCTTCCACGTTCGGGACGCACCTTACGGAAGAATCGCTTGGCCGCCACCGCGTTACGGCGTGACTGGACGAGAACGTCGAGCACGTTGCCGTGCTGGTCGACCGCGCGCCACAGGTACCGCAACCTGCCGTTGATCCCGACGAACACCTCGTCGAGGTGCCACTTGTCGCCGGGGCGCGGGCGCCGCCGGCGCAGCTGGTTGGCGTAGACCTGCCCGAACTTGGCGCACCACCGCCGGATCGTCTCGTAACTCACCGCGACACCGCGTACCAGCATCAGCTCCTCGACCTCACGCAAGCTGAGCGGGAACCTGAAGTACAGCCACACGCAGTGGTTGATGATCTCGACCGGGTAGCGGTGGCCCTTGTACGACGGCGTTGCGGTGGTCACCCCACGCATCCTCCCAGGTCGCCCACACTCACCAACGTGACAGTGCCGGCGGGAGCGTGTTCGAGTAGACGATCTTGGGCAGATCCTTCCAGATGCGAGCGAACTCGAGCGCGTATTGCGGGGCCGCCGGGTTGCGTTCCTCGGCCGTCTCCCAGTAGCTCATGACCTCATAGAGTCGCCGCCCGAGGAGATGCCCACCGAGCTCACGCACCTGGTCGTTGTGGAACCGATGTAGCTCCTCGTCAGGTACCGTCCAGTCACCCTCTCCCTGCGGTCCGGAGATGTAGCCGTCGAGCGAGACCGTCATCGAGTAGATCAGTTTGCGCATGCGACCTCCAGCCCGGCTCCGTGGGTGATGCTCATGGATCGTCCATTCGCGCTCGGTCCTCCTGTTCGCAGGTCCACTATTTACGACCATCGAGCGAACCAGAACTCATCGGCGCATCGCTCTCGACCGGCCCGTGATAACGGGGCTATTGGCTTCCCCAACGCATCCTCGAGAGTCATTGGACGCATCAGCAAACGCAACCGTCGAGCACCCGGCGTCACAGACACTAGCGCCGAGGAACAACCCCCGCCAGCTACGTACCTACGGGCCCGGCCAGCGCTCACCCCCGGCACGCGCCACACCACCGGGAGGAGTACGGCCAGATCGGATACGGCGGGTTGCCACTAAACTACTCCGTTTCGTTATCACGCTGTCCCGCACCGGTTTCCATCTATTGTCCGGTCTCGTTACAGTTGGCAAGTTTCGCATTGAATCAGGCAGGCAACGCATTTCGCGGGTAAAGTCTCAGTGCAGTTGGCATCTCACGGTGCGTGCGCCGCGAGGTACTTTAGAGCGCCCGTGCCGTCTCCATGAACCAGAGAAGGTGCGCAGCACCACCACATTCGGGAAGCGCCGGACCAGGGCGGGTGCATCGAGGCGGTGCTCGGGCGCGACGAACTCGATGTAGGCCTCGTCGAGAAGGACGACGGTGTCCGGCGGCACCCGTTGCAGGAACCGTTCCACGTCGGTGGCCGACTCAAGGGTGCCGGTTGGATTGTGCGGGCGGCACAGCACCACCACCTTGGCGTTGCGCGCGGCGTCGGCCATCGCGTCCAGATCGTGGTGGCCGTGTTCGTCGAGCGGCACCGTCACCGATGTCAGGCGGGCCATCTGCGCGAAGATCGGGTACCCGTCAAATGTCGGGGAGGTCAGCACGATCCGATCGCCGGGGGCGGTCACCGCGTGCAGGACCTGCATCACCACGCCGGTCGCTCCCGCGCCCAGGATGACCTGCTCGTCGCGGACCGCGATCCGCCCGGCGATCAGGGTGCGCAGCTGCTCGGGTAGGAATTCCGGATAGCGGTTGGCCGCGTCGATCGACTCGATCAGCGCCGCGCGCACGGCTGGCGGCGGCGCGAACGGGTTCTCGTTGAGCGAGAGCGCCAGTGGATCGACCGCGTCGGGCAGGGTCGCCAGGATCTCCGCGGCGATGGTCGTCAACGCCGCAGCGCTGAAATTCTTTGCCGAGAGGACCTGAGGGTTCGCCCGTCGGATGGCAGTCTTAGCGCCGTGAACGTGGACGTGATGCTGCAGACGATCCCACCGCTGGCGGTGTATCTCATCGTCGGTGCGGTCATCGGCATCGAGAGTCTGGGGATCCCTGGTATCGGCATGACACTGCTCCTGCGTGAACGCACCTCGCGTCTGATCGCCGAACTCGAAGACGAGCACGACTGGGAATCGCTCAAGCGTCATTAGGGCTTGCCGACGAACTCTGTCCCGTTAGACGGTTCGGTGTGCTATCTATCGGGTACGCGGTTCATGCTTGGCATGTCGTTCCGAGCAAGGAGTCCGCATGTCCGCTGAAACATCGCCCGCTACCGCTGGACGCATTGCGGGAGTCGAGGTGCGTTCGATCGACTATGTGCCGCTGAACGAACGGCACGGGAAGGTATGGAGTCAGGGCCCGCTGTGGTTCATGAGCAACGCCCAGATCGCGACTCTCGCGGTCGGCACATTTTCGATCACCGGCGGCGGCAACCTGATCTGGTCGATGCTGGCGATCATCAGCGGGGTTCTGTTCGGCACGTTCTTCATGGCGTTCCACTCGGCGCAAGGCCCGCAGCTCGGGCTGCCCCAGATGATCCAGTCGCGTCCGCAATTCGGGTATGTGGGCGCGTTGTTGGTCTGGGCGTTCGCCTACCTGCAGTACGCGGGCTTCAACATCTTCAACACGATCTTGGCCGGCGACGCCCTCCACTCGACCGTTGGTGGGCCCAGCAAGATGTGGATCGTGGTAGCCACCGTGGTTGCCGCGGTCGTGGCGCTGGTGGGCTATGACCTCATCCACGGAGTCGAGCGCTGGCTGACGGCAGGCTTTCTTATCATTTTCGGGCTCCTCACGATCGGGGTCTGCACGCTGCACTATCCGGCTGGCTCTTTTGACCTCGGCGACTTCAAATGGACTCCGTTCCTCATCCAGTTCGGCGCGGTTGCGGGCTACCAGATCAGCTGGGCCATCTACGTCTCGGACTACTCCCGCTACCTTCCCCCATCGGTCACCGTCCGCCTGACTTTCCTGTGGACATACTGGGGCTCTGCGCTCGGCGCGATCTGGCTGATGTGCCTGGGTGCCGCGCTGGCCGCATGGGCGGGAACCAACTTCGACACGATCGCGTCGATCAAAGAGGCTGGCGATCACGTGTTCTCGAGCTTCGGAGCAATTGCCCTCGTCTTTTCCACTCTCGGCCTCATTTCGGTCACCGCGTTGAACATGTATGGCGGGTCGCTCACCTTGATAAGTGCGATTGATTCGTTCAAGAAAATCCGGCCGACGGCTACACTGCGCATCCTCACCATCGGTTTCACCGCCGTGCTCTCCCTGATCCCGGCCTTGCTCATCGGCGAGAACTTCCTCACCAACTTCGAGGACTTCCTGCTGCTGGTGCTCTACCTGTTCATCCCGTGGACCGCGGTCAACCTCGTCGACTACTACATCGTGCGACGCGGGCACTACGCCGTCGCCGAGATATTCAACCCTCACGGCATGTACGGACGATGGGGCTGGCGGGGTATCACGTCGTACCTTGTGGGTTTTGCGGCGATGCTTCCGTTCCTCAGCACCAGCAAGTACACGGGTTTTGTCGCGGCCGGGCTCAATGGGGCCGACATCTCAATGTTCGTCGGTCTTCCGGTCGCGGGAATCCTCTACTGGGTCCTGGCCAAGTCAATCGATGTCCAAGGCGAGACGCGGGTTGCCCAGGCGGAGGCAGCAGAGCTGGAGCGGTTGGCCCGCGCTCACATGCGTCCCGAGGAGCACCTCGGCGACGTCACCGGATGACCCAGGCCGGCGCCTGGGGAGCCGAGCCCCTGGGTCCGATGTGACACGCTGTAGTGGTGAACCCATCGACGGCGCAGGCCCGCGTCGTGGTCGACGAACTGATTCGTGGCGGCGTGCGCGACGTCGTGCTGTGCCCGGGTTCGCGCAACGCGCCGCTGGCGTTTGCGCTACATGACGCCGACCGGGCCGGCGCCCACGACGTGGTCCAAAAGGACGGTCGGTTCGGCGATGATCCGTGCGGCGGCGTCACGCTGGTAGGGGTGCGCCTCGAAACGACGTGACAGCCCTAGGCAGTTGAAGCTTGTCTGGTCATCGCGCTGCGAACACTCTTGCGGGCACTGTCAAGTTAATTGGTGGACTTATCGTCCGCGTGTTGTGCGTCGGTTCTGGTGGAAAGCCCTGTCCCAGTTCACGTTCAGGCGGCGGTCGTGGTAACCCCGGTGATCTGGTTCCAGACGGTGAAGCGGTCGGCCATCTCGTGGCGCCATCCGGTGGCCGACAGCAGATGCCGCCGCGGACGGAAATGTGGCGAGATGTGGCTGAACGCGGACAGGAACCGTTGCGCATGCCGGGGCGAGGTGAACCGTTTCATCGCCCGCTCGCGTTGCCGGGTCGGTTGATGCGAGTTCTCGGCCCGGTTCAGATACTTCGATTGCCGGTGTTCCACCGAGGGCATCACCACGCGGTGGGCGGGCCGTAGCTGGCGAGCTTGTCGGTGACGAGCACCCGCGGCACGTACCGCAGTCCCTTGAGCAGTCGGCGGAAGAACTTCTTGGCGGCCAACGCGTGTCGGCGTGACTGCACCAGGACGTCGAGCACATTGCCGTGCTGGTCGACCGCACGCCACAGGTAGTGGATCGTGCCGTTGATCCGGATGAAGACTTCATCGAGATGCCATTTGTCGCCCGGCCGGGCCCGGCGCCGGCACAGCCGGTTGGCGTAGACCTGCCCGAACTTCGCGCACCAGGCCCGGATGGTTTCGTAGCTGACCACGACGCCGCGTTGCAACATCAACTCCTCGACCTCACGAAAGCTCAGCGGGAACCGGTGATACAGCCACACGCAGTGGGCGATGATCTCCGGCGGGTACCGGTGTCCCTTGTACGACGACGATGCAGCGGTCACGACCACCGATCTTGGCAGCGACCACGCAACTCACCAACTTGACAGTGCCCAACCTATACGCCGATACCCCGAACGCCTTTACCGGTCGCTGCGTCCAGCTCGGCCAGATCTTCGCCCTCGACATTGCCGTCGCGCTCGACGCCGTCCGCCGCCACAGCGAGTTCGCCCATCGCCTCGCCCTGCGCGATCTCATCGGACAGGCCAAGGGCATCCTGATGCAGCGCTTCGGTATTGACAACCACGCCGCTCTGCATGTGCTCACCGAGATGGCCCACCACCGCAACCAATCGGTGGCAGAGGTAGCCCGCCACCTCATCGCCACCCGCGGCGTCCTCCCGCCGCCGGATACCCCCTCGCAATGACGTCGATAGGCTCTGGATCGGTCGCGGCAGCGAGGAACTCATCGTTCGCGACTTCGCCTCCGGCGCCAGCTCGTGTACCGAGTGCCTGTTCCCAAACCGTATCCGTGCCGTTAATCGCGGTGTTCAACCGCAATTAGCGTGACGACATGCAGGGGCGATCGCGCGTCGAGCGGCATCCGATCCTTGCCAGCGTGGGCGTTCCCGTCCTGGCAGCCCTGGTCGCGTACTGGTGGTCGGCCGCGGCCCTGGTCGTGGTCGCTGCCGCGGTGTGCGTGTGCGTCATGCTGCACCGGTGGTGGCGGTTCGAGGTTGCCGCCCATCGCGAACAAACAGCACTCTCCACGCGGCCGAGGACGAGCTGGACGCCGCCGAACATGAGCTCGTCACGCGAGGAGGATCCCCGCGCCCACGATGGAGCCGCCGATAACTCACCCTCGCAGGCGGCCGGAGCCACAGATCCGCACTCGTTCGTTGGTTCCGTCCCGCACGCAAAGCTGCGCCGTACGGATTTGGGTGCGGTCGCCACCGCCGGGTGGTCGGCATCATGCCGGCCGAACAGTGGTGGCGGCATCCGACAATTCCTGTCCCCGCCGCACCGCAAGAAAGCTGCCGCGCCGATGCGCGGTGCTCACCGGCGTCCTGTCGGGTTCGCTGGCTGGGGTGCGTTCGTCGTCGACGGGGCTACCCCTGCCGTCGGTGGGACCCCTGGCCCGGGCTCAATCAGTGCCGTCCGCGCCGGGCGGACATCGGCGCAGGGTGCCGTACGTCGGCCTCAACGTCATCCCCGGTCTGCGTGTGCCGCCCGGCAAGGCTCTTGCTATGTGCCCTCAATCAGGGCAGCGCCGGGAGCAGCCCACACCACATCAGCGGCACGATCGAGGCGATAGTGGCCTCGACGAGCCAGTTCCCTGCCGGGGTGTACCAGAACAGGTTGGGATACCAGAACAGTTCGGCGGCGGTCGGTTGCTCGGCACCGAGGTCGAGAATTTTCGTCGGGATATCCATAGTCGCCACATTGCCAAAATCATTGGCGCACAAACGCATTACTCATTGGTAGGTTCGCATTACGCAGCAGTAGGTGCTCAGGCGCGGCGCCGCCGGGCGCTCAGGTCGACAACCTCGGCCAACGGGCCGTCGCCGTCGGGCTCGGGCTCGTGCTGGCACTGTCAGGTTGGTGAGCCGGGAAGGTGAGGTGGGGCAGGATCGACGATCGTGACCGCTGCAGGCTCGTCGTATAAAGGGTTCCGGTTTCCACCCGAGATCATCAGCCATTGCGTCCGGCTGTACCACCGGTTCCCACTGAGCTTCCGCGACGTGCAGGAGCTGATGCTCGAACGTGGTGTCGACGTGTCCTATGAGACGATCCGGGCCTGGTGCGACCGGTTCGGGCAGGAGTACGCGAACCAGCTGCGCCGTCGTGGTCTGCGGCCGGGCGACAAATGGCACCTGGATGAGGTGTTCGTCCAGATCAACGGCGCACAGCGGTACCTGTGGCGCGCGGTCGACCAGCACGGCAACGTGCTCGACGTTCTGGTCCAGCCGCGCCGAAACGCGGTGGCCGCCAAGAAGTTCTTCCGCCGACTGCTCAAGGGCCTGCGGTGCGTGCCCAGGGTGATCGTCACCGACAAGCTGGCCAGCTACCAGGTGGCGCACCGCGAGCTCAGGCCCTCGGTGCAGCATCGCCGGTCGAAGTACCTGAACAACCGCGCCGAGAACTCTGACCAGCCGACCCGGCACCGCGAGCGGGCGATGAAACGCTTCAAGTCGATCCGGCACGCGCAACGATTCCTGTCCGCGTTCAGCGGCATCTCGGCACTTTCGGCCGCGTCGGCACCTGCTGTCGGCGGCCGACTACCGACAGGCGATGGCCGACCACTTCGCGGTCTGGAACGAGATCACCGGCGCGACGACCACGGCCGCCGCCTGAATCGGCGACTGGCACAGGACGTTTCGTCCAAGCCACGGCTCATCACCCCGAATCATCACATCGGCCAATTAGGTTGGCTCAAGTTGACAATGCCGTGCTCGAGACAGCAAACCTCAGCGGCGCGCGGAACCCGCCGCGACCGTTGAGCCCGACGCGCCTTGTGACAAGTCCGTGACAATCACCCACGCAGCAGTCATCACCGATCGTCGGGCGCTACGAAAGAAAAACCCCAGCTCAATAGCCATTTTCGGCGCCCCGAGGAATGCGCGGCCACCGTCATCGGACTTGCGTGTCACAACTCGCGCCTCATTGCATCCCGCCATGCGCGGAAAGGATGCTGGACAAAACGTACAGGTCAGGGCCGTATTTGCGCGAGGATCAGGTGCGGCGACGAAGGCTGTCGCTGCCACCGAATCAAGTGCACCGGCCTCGCCGGCGTCGGTAACAGATAAAAATAGCATTTGACCTGCACAATCTTTGTCGGGCTGACAGGATTTGAACCTGCGACCACTTGACCCCCAGTCAAGTGCGCTACCAAACTGCGCCACAGCCCGCGGTGCCGCCGGGATCGCCGGCAGCAGGTCGAAAGCCTACCGTAGACGACGCCGGCACCCTAAATGGTTACCAGCCGATACAGCCCGATGGCGCCGACCATCACGATCGCGGCTCGCAGCGCGTTCGGCGACAGCCGTCGTCCGTAGTGCGCACCGAGAAACCCTCCAATCAAGGAACCCACCGCAATCAATCCCGCCGCCTCCCAGCTGATCCGGTCGAATGCGACGACGGTGTAAGCCACCGCTGCCACGATGTTCACCAGCAGCGACAGCAGGTTCTTCGCGGCATTCATCCGCTGCATGTCCTCCGGCAACAGTGCACTCATCGTCGCGATGAGCATGATGCCCTGCGCCGCCGTGAAGTACCCGCCGTATATCCCGATCACGAACGTGCCGAACACCAGTGCCGCCATCCGGCGTCCGCTCACATGCTCCGGGGACTGGCCGGATTCCTCGGAGCGCCGCCGCGCCCACTCCTGGATCCGTGGACCAACGACCACCAGGCCCAATGCCAGGACTAGCAGGACCGGCACAACCTTTTCGAACACCGTCTCCGGAAGGTGCAGCAGCAGCCACGACCCCACGCACGCACCGATCACCGATGCCGGGATTTGCCAGCGCAGCCGATCCCATTGGCCGCGCAGCTCGCGCCGATATCCCCACGTGCCCGACACGCCGCCGGCAACCAGGCCGACCGCATTCGACATCGTCGCCGTCACCGGCGGATAACCCAGCGCCACCAAAGTCGGAAAGGTGATCAGCGTGCCGGAGCCGACGACGGCGTTGATCGCTCCCGCCCCAACGCCCGCCAGGGCGATCAGGATCATGTGGGAGACGGGCATTTGGCTAACCCTATCGAGACTTCGCGAGGTGCCCTAATGTCGCTCAGCGAGACTTCGCTCCGCGCTTTTCCCGCACCCTCACGTTGATCCGGATCGGGCTGCCCTCGAACCCAAACGTCTCGCGTAATCGCCGCTCAAGGAACCGCCGATATCCGGCCTGGAGAAAACCTGTGGTGAACAACACAAATGTCGGCGGCCGCGCAGTCGCCTGTGTGGCGAACAGAATTCGGGGCTGCTTACCCCCGCGCACCGGCGGCGGCGTCGCCGCCACGATCTCCTTGAAGAAGGCGTTCAGCCGCCCCGTCGGCACCCGAGTGTCCCACGACTCGAGCGATTTCTCCAGCGCGGGCACCAGCTTCGGCACTGCCCGGCCGGTCTTCGCCGAGATGTTGACTCGCGGCGCCCACTGCAACTGCACCAACTCGCGCTCGATCTCGCGGTCCAGCAGGTAACGCCGGTCCTCGTCGACCAGGTCCCACTTGTTGAACGCCAGCACCAGCGCCCGGCCCGCCTCGATCACCATCGACAGCACCCGCTGGTCCTGTTCGGTCAGCGGTTGCGACGCGTCGATCAAGACGATCGCGACCTCGGCGGCATCGATCGCGCCGTGCGTTCGCACCGACGCATAGAACTCATGTCCGCTCGCCTGTCCAACCTTGCGCCGCAGTCCCGCTGTGTCCACGAAACGCCAGATCTTGCCGTCCATTTCGATCAGCGAGTCGACCGGGTCGACGGTCGTGCCCGCGACATCGTGCACCACCGACCGTTCATCGCCCGCAAGGCGATTCAGTAACGAGCTCTTGCCGACATTCGGCTTGCCCACCAACGCAACTCGACGCGGACCTCCCCCGCCCGATGCCATCTCGGACACCGCGGGCAAAGAATCGATCACCTTGTCCAGCAGATCGGCCACCCCGCGGCCGTGCATCGCGCTAATCGGGTGCGGCTCGCCCAGCCCCAACGACCACAGCTCCGCCGCGTCGGCCTCACCGCGTCCGCTGTCAACCTTGTTGGCCGCCAAGAACACTGGCTTGCCCGACCGTTGCAACAGCCGCGCCGCCGCTTCGTCGGCTGTCGTGGCCCCCACCGTCGCATCGACCACGAGGATGATCGCGTCCGCGGTGCGCATCGCCACTGACGCCTGCTCGGCCACCAACTGCTGCAGGCCCTTTGCGTCCGGCTCCCATCCGCCCGTGTCCTGTACGACGAACCGCCGCCCCGACCACAGCGCGTCATACGACACCCGGTCGCGGGTCACACCCGGCACGTCCTGCACCACCGCCTCACGACGGCCGAGGATCCGGTTCACCAACGTCGACTTGCCGACGTTCGGGCGACCCACGACAGCCACCACCGGTGGCGGCGCCGCGGCTTCCTCGATCGCCTCGGCGACCTCTTCCGCGCCGAGCTCCCAATCACTTTCGTCGCCCCAGGTGCTGTCACTCATCGCGACGCCCCGGCATGTTGCTCTACGAGTTCCAGCAGGTGCGCGACCACCTGGCGCTCGGTCATCTCGCTGGTGTCGACGACCAACGCGTCGTCGGCCGCCCGCAACGGCGACACCTTTCGCGTCGAATCAAGATGATCTCGGCGCTTGACGTCGGCCAGCACGGCCTGGTAGTCGTCGCCCAGCCCGGACGCGATGTTCTGGTCGTTGCGCCGTCGCGCGCGTTCTTCGGCCGACGCGGTGAGGAAGATCTTCACGTCGGCGTTGGGCAGCACCACCGTGCCGATGTCTCGGCCCTCGACCACGACGCTCCCCTGGCCTGCCGCAAGCTCGCGCTGCAACTGAACCAACCGGGTACGCAGCGCGGGAACCGCCGATACCGCCGACACCGCCTTGGTCACTCCGTCGCCACGGATCTCAGCCGAAACGTCTTCTCCGGCAAGGTAAGAGCGATCCTCGTCGGGGTCATACCCGATGGCGAGGTCGACGTCTGCCGCAGCCGAGCCGATAGCATCCACATCGTCCAAATCGATCCCGGCCCGCAAAACCGCCAGTGTCACGATCCGGTACATCGCACCGGTATCCAGATAGCGTGCGCTCAATGACCGGGCCAAACCCCGTGACACCGATGACTTTCCGGTGCCTGCGGGTCCGTCGACCGCGATCACCAGCGAGGAGCTCACAGGCCCACCGCCTTATACAACTCCCCGACCTCCTTGCGGCTCAACACCCGGATGCTGCCTGGTCGTTGGTCGCCGAGCGACACCGTACCGATGTCGGTGCGCACCAACTCCTGCACCGGGTATCCGACCTCCGCGAGCAGCCGCCGCACGATCCGCTTGCGGCCCTCGTGCAGCGTCACCCGCACTAGCGTCTTGCCCGGCACCTTGTCGACAACGGCGAAATCATCGACGTGCGCGGGTCCGTCGTCCAGTTCGACGCCGGCGCGCAGCTTGCGGCCCAGCCCGCGCGGCACCGAGCCTTCTACCGTCGCCAGATACGTCTTGGGCACCTCGAACGACGGATGCATCAACCGGTGCGCCAGCTCGCCGTCATTGGTGAGCAGCATCAGGCCTTCGGTGTCGGCGTCGAGTCGCCCGACGTGAAATAGCTTCTTGTTGCCCCGCACTCGATGCTCGACCAAGTCGCCGATGCAGGGCCGGCCGCGGTCGTCGGACATCGTCGAATGCATCCCCCGCGGCTTGTTGATCGCCAAATGCACCAGTGTGTCGTCGACCGTGACGCGGGCGCCGTCGACGCGGATCACCGACACGTCCGGGTCCACGCGCGTGCCGAGCTCAGTGACCACCCGGTCATCGACCTCGACCCGGCCGTCGAGAATCATCTTCTCGGCGACGCGGCGCGACGCAATTCCGGCCTGCGACAACACTTTCTGCAGACGCACGCCCTCGGAGTCCGCCATGTCACTCCTGGTCCACGTCGAAGGACGTCGGCTCTTCGGCGGCGGGCGCACCGCTGAGCTTCATGAAACGTGGCTCCTCGCCGAGGGATTCGCTCAGGTCGTCGATGACGTCCACGTCGGGCAGCAGCGGCGCGATGTCCGGCAGGTCCGCCAGCGACGTCAACCCGAGCCGCTCCAAGAACAGCTCGGTCGTCGCGAACGTCACCGCACCGGTGTCAGGATCGGTGCCGGCCTCGGTGATCAGCCCGCGCGCCATCAGCGTGCGCATCACCGCGTCCACGTTCACGCCCCGCACCGCGCTCACCCGCGCCCGCGTCACCGGCTGCCGGTACGCCACCACCGCCAGCGTCTCCAGAGCCGCGCGGGTCAGCTTGGACCGCGCGCCGTCGAGCAGCAGCCGCTCCACGTACGGCGCGAACCGCGCCCGGGTGTACATCCGCCAGCCGCCGCCGGCTTCCCGCAGATCGATGCCGCTGTCGCGGGCCGTGAGCTCCTGCGCCATCAACTGAAGCTTGGCCGCCACCCGGTACGCCGGCTGCTCGGTCGCGGCGGCGAGCTGCTCCACCGTCACCGGGGTGTCCACCACCAGCAGCAGCGCTTCGAGGGCCGCGCCGAGTTCGGACTCCTCCAGCTCTGGCGCGGTCGCGACGTCGATGCCCAGGTCGAGATCCGTAGGAGTGTCGTCAGTCATCAGCGTCTTCTACTTCCACCGCATCCTCGGTTGCCAGGTGTTCGTTGGTTGGCCGTTCTCCGGTCCACGAAACCTGGAGCACACCAAGCGGTTCTGATTGGTCGAATGCTACCGCCCGCGCGCGATACAACTCGAGCAGTGCCAGGAACCGGCCCACGATCTCGATGGGTGCCGCACAGTCGGCTACCAGCTCGGAGAACGACGCCCAATGCCCGATTCCACGGCTCTCCAGCAGGTTCATCAGATTGCCGATCTGCTCGGGCACCGACACGAACACCTGGTGCAGGTGCTCGGTGCTCACAGTCGGCACCGGGCGCGGCGTGAACGCCGTCGCCGCGATGTGCGCAAAGCTCTCGGCGTCGACGCCCAGCATCACCTCGGGCAGCAGATCCTCGTAGCGTTTCTCGAGCGCCACCGAGCGCGGATAGCTGCGCAGCGCCGCGGCCTCGAGCTCGGCGAACATCTCCGCGACGTGCTTGAACGCCCGGTATTGCAGCAGCCGCGCGAACAGCAGGTCGCGCACCTCGAGCAGCGCGAGGTCCTCCTCGTCGTGCACCTCGCCTGAGGGCAGCAGCCGCGCCGCCTTGAGATCCAGCAGCGTCGCCGCGACGACGAGGAACGCCGTCGTCTCCTCGAGCTCCATCTGTGGGCCGATCGCCTTGGTGTACGCGATGAAGTCGTCGGTCACCTGATGCAGCGCAACCTCGGTGACGTCGAGGCGGTGCGCGAAGATCAGCTGCAGCAGCAGATCGAACGGCCCCTCGAAATTGCTCAGCCGGACCTGGAAGCCTGTCTGTGTCTGATCCAGCGCTGCTTGGACGTCGTTCACGCGCCAAACCGGTCGATGACCTCGCGTGCCAACGACCGATAGGCTTCGGCCCCACCGGATTTCGGCGCCCACGTGGTAATCGGCTCGCCGGCGACGCTGGTCTCGGGGAAGCGCACCGTCCGGGTGATGACGGTGTCGAACACCAGGTCGCCAAACCGCTCCAGGACACGGGCCATCACTTCGCGGGAGTTGACGGTGCGGGGATCGTATCGGGTGACCAGGATGCCGCAGATCGACAGCTTCGGGTTCAGGCGGTCGTGCACCTTGTCGACGGTGTCCGTCAGCAATGCCAGGCCGCGCAGCGAGAAATACTCACACTCGGTCGGGATGATCACGCCGTCGCTGCACGCCAGCCCGTTCACGGTGAGCAGACCCAGCGACGGCTGGCAGTCGATCAACACGTAGTCGTAGCGGTCCAGCACCGGATACAGCGAGCGCGCCAGCGACTGCTCGCGGCCCACCTCGTTGACCAGCTGGATCTCGGCGGCCGACAGGTCGATGTTGCTGGGCACCAGGTCCATGCCGGGGACCCGGGTGTGGATCAGCACGTCGTCGATCGACACCCGAGGCTCGATCAGCAGGTCGTGCACCGTGTGCTCGAGCTCGTAGTGCGGCACCCCCAGCCCCGCGGACAGCGCGCCCTGCGGATCGAGGTCCACCAACAGCACCCGCCGACCGTACTCGGCCAGGCTGGCGCCCAGATTGATGGTCGACGTCGTCTTTCCGACGCCGCCCTTCTGGTTGCACATCGCGATGACCTTGGCCGGACCGTGCACGTTCTTCGGCCTGGGCTCGGGAATGGTCCGTGACGGGCGGCCCGTCAAACCGAGTTCGGCGCCGCCCCCGTCGTCGGTCATGCCCGACCGTCGCTGGTCAGGCACCCCACACGCATTCCGAACATCCGGGCAAGTTTAACGGTGCGTGCCTGCCTGGTCTGGCAGACCCGCGGGCAACGTGGAACCCAATCGACCTGCCCGTCCGAATAGGCTGGCGACCATGAACCTGAAGCAGCGGGTGCCGTTCGTGCGCTGGTCGTTTTGGCGGCTGGCGATCGGGTCCCGCAACATCACCAAGACCGGCCAGGTCGGCGACGGGCGAGAGGCGGCCGCTGCCGACTATGTGGTCGCCAACGCACGCCATGGCGACATCGACGACGTGATCGCCAAGGTGGACCAGTTCGCGTACGAGAAGTCGCTCTTGATCAACGTCGGGGACGAGAAGGGCGAACTGCTCGACGCCGCCGTCCGCCGCGCCAACCCCGGCCTGGCGCTGGAGCTGGGCACCTACTGCGGCTACGGCTCGCTGCGGATCGCCCGCGCAGCGCCGGCGGCCAGGGTGATCTCCGTCGAGCTGTCGGCCGCCAACGCCAAAGTGGCGCAGCGTATTTGGGTGCATGCCGGCGTAGACGACCGGGTCACCTGTGTGGTGGGCACGATTGGCGACGGCGGCCGGACACTCGATGCGCTGGCGAACCAACACGGCGTCGCCGCCGGGAAGCTGGACTTGCTGTTCATCGACCACGACAAGGGCGCCTACCTACCCGATCTGCAGAGCATCCTCGACCGTGGATGGCTGCACCGCGGGTCCATCGTGGTCGCCGACAACATTCTCATTCCGGGCTCGCCGAAGTACCGCGGATTCATGAATCAGCAGCAGGGCAAGCTCTTCGACACGGTCGCGCACAAGACCCACGGCGAGTATCAGACGCTGGCTCCAGATGTCGTGCTGGAGTCGGAGTACGTGGGCTAGCCGCTTGCGATCTTCTTGGCGAGGCGACGTGACTGCTTGGCGACGAAGCCGATCAGCGACGGTCGCGCCGTGAACCCGATGAACCACAGGCCGGGGGCGGCGGGTGTCTCACCGCTGATCCGCGGTGCGCCGCGGTCGTTGAGCACTCCCAGGTGTCCGACCAGCGGCTCGAGCCCCTGCCGGTAGCCGGTCGCGCAGACCAGTACGTCCGGGTCGAGCCACCGGCCATCGACCAGGCGGACACCGTCGTCGTCGAATGAGTCGACCGTGGCCACGACCTCGATGGAACCGTCCCGGATTGCGTCGATCACGTCCGGATCCACCAGGGACGGGACATGGCCGAGCCGCGCCAATAGGCTGAACGGCCCCTCGGCAGGCACCGGCAACCCGAACTCCGACAGATCACCGATGGCTCGTGCGCGGGCCCGCCGGGAGATCGCATCGGCAAGCTTTGTCGGCGCGTGGTAGAGCGGCAGCGAGATGACGTCGCCGGGCAGACCGGCAGGCCCGCCGCGCAGCATGATGTTCGGAGGCGAGCGGACCGCCATCCACACCTTGGCCGCGCCACTGGTGGCGAGGTTGTGGGCGATCTCCATCCCCGACGAGCCCGAGCCGACGACCAGCACCCGTCGGCCCGCGTACGGCGCCGGATTGCGGTAATCGGATGAGTGCAGCACCTCCCCGGTGAACTCGCCGGGCCACTCCGGGATCGACGGGGTGTGCATCATGCCGGTCGCGACGACGACGTGTCGCGCACCGATGTCGCCAGTGGACGTGTGCAGCCGCCACCCGCCCGGCCGCTGCTCGATGCGGTTCACCGTCGTGTTGAGCCGCAACGCGATGCCGGCCTCGCGCGCGTGGCGCTCGAAGTGCTCGATCACCTGGTCGCGTGTCGGGAAGGTCGGGGTGCCCTTCGGATAAGGCCGACCGGGAAGATGCGAGAACTGCCTGCCGGTGTTGAGCTTCAGCCCGTCGTACCGGGTGCGCCAGGACGACGCCACCTCACCGGCGCGGTCGACGAGGAGTGGGCGTGCCCCGCGGTCCTGCAGGCTGATAGCCGTGGCGATCCCGGCCGGCCCGGCGCCGATGACGACGGCGTGCTGTCCGCTCACATCCGACTCCAACGACCGACGGCGCCAACCGTTCAGCGCGCCCGCGGATGGGCGCCGGCCCACACCTCGCGCAGCGCATGCACCGTCACCATGGTGTAGATCTGCGTCGTCGTCACCGACGCGTGCCCGAGCAGCTCCTGCACCACCCGGACATCGGCGCCGCCGTCGAGCAGGTGAGTGGCGAACGAGTGCCGCAACACGTGCGGCGACACAGCAGCCGTGATGCCGGCCCGTTCGGCGGCGTCCTGCAGCACCTGCCACGCGCTCTGCCGCGACAGCCGCCCACCGCGGGCGTTGAGGAAGATCGCGGGGGTGCCGCGGCCGCGGCGGGCCAGGTCGGGACGGCCACGCACCAGGTAGACGTCGAGCGCGGTGACGGCGGGCCTGCCGATCGGCACCAGCCGCTGCTTGCCGCCCTTACCGCGCAGCAGCACGGACCGGGCGTGGGTGTCAATGTCGTCGACGTCGAGCCCGACCGCCTCTGAGATCCGAGCGCCCGTCGAATACAACAACTCGAGCAGGGCGCGGTTGCGCAGGGTCAGCGGACCGTCGGCCGCGCTGTCGCCGCCTGCGCCGTCGAGCAGGGCCAGCACCTCGTCGATGGTCAGACTCTTGGGCAGCCGCCGGCTCGGAGTCGGCGGCCTGACCGCCTGCGCGACGTCGATATCGGTGAGCCCCTCGGACGCCGCGAAGCGGTGCAGTCCTCGCACGGCGACCACCGCGCGCGCCGCCGACACCGCCGACAGCGGCGTGGTCTTCGTGTCGGGATCGCCGCGGCGCAGCGACACCAGGAAGTCGCTGACGTCGGTCTCGGTGACGTTGGCCAGATCATCGATGCCGCGTGCTGCCAGGTGCTCTCCGTAGCGACGCAGGTCACGGCGATACGAACTCAAGGTGTTTGCGGCAACGCCGCGCTCGATCGTCAGGTGGTCGAGGTAGCCCTGGAGCTGGTCATCAAGAGGAGACCGGAAGGTCGGCGATGAGCCGCTTGCGCGAAGAGCAGACGACATGGTCATCAGTGCCCCTTCCGGCGGGCGAACGCGGTCGGCCGGTCGCGCCACGACGCGTCGACAGGCCTCAAAGTTGCGGGGTCGGTGACGGTGTGAGCGGCCAGGATCCCGCCCACCGCAATCGAATTGACGATCTCGCCGGTGAACACCATGCGCACGGCCTCCTCGAGCGGGAACCACCGCAGCGTCAGGTCGGCCTCTTCGTCGTGGGCGTCGGGCCGGCCGACGTCGGTCAGCCCGGTCGCCAGGTAGACCCGGACGCTCTCGTCGGAGAAGCCCGGTGTCGAGTCGAGGTCGACGAGGGTTCTCCACTCGGCCGCGGCGAGCCCGGCCTCCTCCTTGAGCTCGCGGGCGGCGGTGACGTGCGGCGGTTCACCGCCGAGGTCCAGCAGGCCTGCGGGTAGCTCCCATAGCCGCCGGCCCAGTGGATGGCGGTACTGGTAGACCATCATGACGTTCTTGTCATCGTCGAGCGCGAGGACGGCTACCGCGCCGTAGTGCTCGACAACTTCGCGCCGCGCGATGTTGCCGTGCGGCATGCGGACCTCGTCAGTGCGCAGCGCGAAAATCTTTCCGACATAGAGCGTTTCGCTGGAGACTGTTTCGAACTCGTGCTCAGCCACGGGTTGCGGGCTCTTGCAGCAGGTGCGCGACGTTGTCGGGACCCTCGACACCGTTCGCGTGCTGCTCGGGAATGTCCATGCCCGGCAACCGTTCTTCGGCCTTGTAGTCCAGCGACGCGCCGATGAACGCGACGAACAGCGGATGCGGCCGGGTGGGCCGGCTTTTCAGCTCCGGGTGCGCCTGGGTGCCGACGATGAACGGATGGACATCGGCGGCGTACTCGACGAACTCCACCAGATGCCCGTCCGGGGAGGTGCCGGAGAACTTCAACCCGCTTTCGGCGATGCGGTCACGGTAGTCGTTGTTCACCTCGTAACGGTGGCGGTGTCGCTCGGACACCTCGGTAGCCTGATACGCCTGCGCCACAATCGAACCCGACTCCAGCACGGCCGGATAGGCACCCAGTCGCATGGTGCCGCCCATGTCGGCCGCGCCGGCGACCGCGTCGCGTTGGTCGGCCATCGTGGAGATCACCGGATCCGGTGTCTTCGGATCGAACTCCGCGGAGTTGGCCTCGGTGAGCCCGACCGAGCGGGCCGCCTCGATGACGATGCACTGCAACCCGAGACACAGGCCGAGGACCGGCAATCCGCGCTTGCGGGCGTAGGAGATGGCGCCGATCTTGCCCTCGATGCCGCGAATGCCGAAGCCGCCCGGGATCAGCACACCGTGCACGTCGCTCAGCGCGACAGCGGCGCCGGTTTCGGTTTCGCAATCGTCGGAGGCCACCCACCGCATCTCGACCTTGGCGCGGTGCTTGAAGCCACCGGCACGTAGCGCCTCGGCCACCGACAGATACGCGTCGGAGAGATCAATGTACTTACCCACCAAGGCGATCCGCACCGTCTCCTGTGGGTCGTGCACACGCTGAAGCAGGTCGTTCCACTGGGTCCAGTCGACATCGCGGAACGGCAGGTTCAGCCGGCGCACCACGTAGGCGTCGAGCTCCTCGCGGTGCAACACCTTGGGAATGTCGTAGATCGACCGCGCGTCGGGAGTGGAGATCACGCCGTCGATGTCGACGTCGCACATCAGCGCGATCTTGTTCTTCAACGGTTCGGGCACGTCCCGATCACAGCGCAGGATCAGCGCGTCCGGGGTGATACCGATGCTGCGCAGCGCCGCCACCGAGTGCTGCGTTGGCTTGGTCTTGAGTTCACCCGAGGGTGCCATGTAGGGCACCAGCGAGCAATGCAGGAAGAAGACGTTCTCGCGCCCGACGTCGTGGCGTACCTGGCGGGCCGCCTCGAGGAACGGCTGCGACTCGATATCACCCACCGTGCCGCCGATTTCGGTGATCACCACGTCGGGCCGGTGCCCGTCTGCGTCGGGTTCGGCCATCGCCAGGATGCGGCGCTTGATCTCGTCGGTGATGTGCGGGATGACCTGTACGGTGTCGCCGAGGTATTCGCCGCGACGCTCCTTTGCGATCACCGACGAATACACTTGCCCCGTCGTGACATTGGCCGAACCGGACAGATTGCGGTCGAGGAAGCGCTCATAGTGACCGACGTCGAGGTCGGTCTCGGCGCCGTCCTCTGTGACGAACACCTCGCCGTGCTGAAACGGGTTCATGGTGCCGGGGTCGACGTTGAGGTAGGGGTCCAGCTTCTGCATGGTCACCTGCAAGCCCCGCGCTGTCAGCAACTGGCCCAGGCTGGACGCCGTTAGGCCCTTACCGAGTGAGGAAACCACGCCGCCCGTTACGAAGAGGTGCTTGGTGGCGGTTTGCGGGTGCTTGCGTAACGCTGGCAAGAGCAACCTCCGTGACGACGGGCAGGGCTTACTTTTCTAGGCTGAGTCCTAGCTTGGGGCCTGCCGACCCACGGAACCCCACCCTAACACCGACGCCGACAAGCCGTCGCTGACACGCCACTGCGTCCTATTGCGGCAGCGTTACCGATGACGCACGCTGGCCGACGCCGTATTGACCGGGCCGCCCGCCGTTGATCAGGTCGCCCAGAGCCAGTACGGTCGTGATCCGGCCGGACTCGGCATCGACGTCGTCGACGGTGCTGATCGCGGCGCTCAGTCCGGCGTCGGACCTGGTCACGGCCACCGCGGAGGTGCCGGATGCGGACCCGTCGCGTCCTGCGACGACCGCGCCTGAGCCGTGCGGCGCGAGGCCGGCCGCGAACCGGGCGACTGTTGCGCCCTGGTTGCCTGCGCCGTCGCTCAATCCCCCGCCGGTGATGATCAGCGCGGTGTTGGCGGGACCGATGCGCTGGGTGCCATACGTCACAAAGCCGGTGTCGCGCAGCGCGGCGAGCACGGTGTCGCGCTGCGCGTCGTCGACCACCTGAACCTTCGGATCCTTGTTGATCAGCAGCGCGATTCCCAACAGGTCGCCGGCTTGTGATCCCTGATCCATCGACTTCGTGCTCAGCTGCGCTCCGGCAGGCACGATCGGCGAGTTCACCACCGACAACAACTTCTCCGCCGAGTTGGCGTCCACGAACTCCTGCGTCAACGCCACGGTCCCGGTGACCGTTCCACCGGCCTGCCCTACCACCCGAGACAGCGCGTCGACGTCGTCGTCGTTGGCGTCCGGGGTGCGGAACACCACGACCGACTTGCCGGCCAACGAGTCATGCAGGATTCGTGGCGACATCTGTGCATCGAATTCACCTGCGGCGTTGAGCTTTTCGTTCAGCACGTTCTTGTCGTCGGTGAGTGTGTTGATCTGGTTCTGCAGTTCGTGTTTGTCATCGCGCAGACCGGACAACACCGTGTTGGACAGCAGGCCCGAGCCGAGCGCCACCCCGACGGCTAGCGCGAGGAACACCGCTGCGAGCGAAATCGCATGTGTACGTAGGGAAATCACGTGAACCCCTTAAGTGACCCAGCCCTGGACCCACAGCGAGAACCGGTTCCAGTAGTCGACGACCCAATCGAGGACCGCCACGTCGGCACGCGATACCCACAATGCGACGATCACCGCGACCAGCATGGCGAGCACCAGCAGCGCGATGGCCCCGCCGGACACCCGGCTGCGGTACAGCGTGGCAACGGCTTTGGCGTCGACCAGTTTCTCGCCGACCTTGAGCCGGGTCAGGAAGGTCGACGGATTGCTGTGCTGCCGTGACCGGTCGAAAAACTCCTCGATGCTGGCGGTGTGCCCCGCCGTGACGATCAGCGACGCGCCGTGGTGATCGCACAGCAGCAGCGCCAGGTCGGCGGCCGAGCCTGCGGCGGGGAACGTCATCGCGCCGACGCCCAGATCCTGGATGCGCTCGAGGCCCGCCGCGTGGCCGTCGGCGTCGGCCGGCAGCACCACCTGGGCGCCGCATCGCAGCGTCTCGGCGCTGATCTTGTCGGGATCGCCGACGATGAGCTGCGGCCGATGCCCCGCCTTGCGGAGCACGTCGGCACCGACGCCGACGCCGACCAGGACCGGTTGGTATTCCTTGATGAACGGCTTTAGTGCTTTCAGGTCGGTGGCGGCGCTACGTTCCTCGGCGACGATCACGACGTGCCTGCGGTTGACGTCGACGTCGATGTCGGGGATGCCGATGCCGTCGATCAGGAGCGGGCTCTCGCTGCGGATGAACTCGATCGTGTTGCCTGCGAACGCCTCGAGGTGAGCCACCAGGCCGCTCTTGGCCTCGTGCATCAATTCGTGGATCTCGTGGTCGGTGCGCTCGGTGCCGAGGATCAACCGGCGGTCGCCGGAGAACACGCCGCCCTCGTGGAGCCGCACGCGTGCGCCGTCCTTGACCTTCTTGAAGACCTCGGGGCCGGTCTCGTCGATCAGCGTGACGCCGTTGGCTACGAGCACCTCCGGCCCGAGGTTCGGGTAGCGGCCGGAGATCGATGGCGAGGCGTTGACGACCGCTGCGACGTTGGCCTCGACGAGCGCGTCCGCGGTGATCCGGTCCAGGTCCAGAGCGTCGATGACGGCGATGTCACCGGGGGCGACTCGCCTCAGCAGCCGATCGATGTCGCGGTCCACCCGGGCGGTGCCGGTGATGCCCGGCCGTGAGCTGGCAGTACGGGATAGCAACGCTGACATCTTCATGGGGCCGATTCTGTCGAGGAACAGCAGCTACAGGGTGGAGGCGCGCCGTAACATCAGCCCCAGAAGCACCTTTTGCCACATCTGCAACATGACTCACTCCGTGCGGTCGCTTTGCGCTGCATCGAGCAGCTCACGGGCGTGCGCCCGGCCGCTGTCGGACTCCCCCAGGCCGGCCAGCATGCGCGCCAGTTCTGCGACGCGGTCATCATCGTCGAGGCGGCGCACCCCGCTGGACTTGTTCCGGCCTGCGCTGTCGACGACGAGGTGAACGTCGGCGTAAGCGGCGACCTGCGGCAGGTGAGTGACGACGATGACCTGATGCGTCCGGGCCAGCCGGGCCAATCGCCGCCCGATCTGCACCGCGGCGCGACCGCCCACTCCGGCGTCGACCTCGTCGAAAACCATCGTGGTGCCCTCGGCGGAGGCCGCCAGCACCACCTCCAGCGCCAGCATGACCCGGGACAGCTCGCCGCCCGACGCGCTCTTGCTCAGTGGCAACACGTCGGTGCCATGGTGCGCGGCGAAGCCGAACTCCACGGCGTCGACACCGTCGTGGCCTGCGTGGACCGTCACACCCGAAGGCAGGGTGAGCGGCGCGGAGTCGTCCGCGCGGGCCGGGATCGTGGCGACCGAGACCGTGAATTCGGCGTCGGCCATGGCCAGGCCCGTCAGTTCGGCGGTCACCGACTTTGCGAGGCCCTTCGCGGCCTTGCTTCGCGCCTTGGTGAGTTCGGTTGCGGCACTCACGACCTTGGCCTCGAGCTCGTCGACGCGGCGCTGGAGTTCAGCGAGGGCCTCCTCGGAGACATCGAGCTGCGCAAGGCGGTGGCGCGACTCGTGTGCCCACTGCAGCACATCGTCGATGTCGGCGGCGTACTTGCGGGTCAGCGTTCGCAGCTCGGCCTGTCGGGCCAGCTTTACCTCTAAAGTGCTTGCGTCGCTGGGCAATTCAGCCAGATAGTCGCCGAGTTCGGTCGAGACGTCGGTGATGACGGCCAGCACGCCGGTCAGCTGCTCGGCCAGCGCACGCAACGCCGAGTCGTCCGTCGCCCGCAACGCCGACTTCGCGTATCCGACGCTGTTGGCGGCCGAGGCATCCGTCGACGAATCGTCATCCAAGCCGGACAGCGCCGCGCGTGCCGATTGCGCGGCCTCGCGCAGCGCGTCGAGTTCGGACAGCCGGCGGATGTCATCGACGAGCGCGTCATCCTCACCGGGTTCCGGTGCGACGGTGTCGATTTCGTTGATCCCGAACCTGAGCCGGTCGGCTTCCTGCGCCAGCTCGCGCGCCCGTTGCTTGCGGTCGGCCAGGTCGCGGCGGGCCTCGAGCCAGTCGTCGCGCACCCGTCGATAGCGCTTCACTGGCGACTCGACGTCGACGAAGCGGTCCAGGGCCGCCCGTTGCTCCTCGGGCCACATCAACCGTAGTTGGTCGTTCTGGCCGTGCAGCGCGAGCAGCTCGGTGGTGAACCTGCTCAGCGACTTGGCTGGCACACTGCGGCCACCAAGGTAGGCCCGCGACGGCCCGTCGCGGCTGACGGACCGAGCAGCGATGACGCTGCCGTCGTCGTCACGTTCCGCACCCGAGGAATCCAGAATCTCATCGATGTGGGCGGCCACGCCGTCGCCGAGTTCGGTTGTGGTAAAACGCCCTTCGACCACCGCACGATCGGCGCCGGAGCGCACCCGGGTGGCGTCGGCGCGGGCACCGCCGAGCAGGTGCAGGCCCGTCACGACCATGGTCTTGCCGGTGCCGGTCTCGCCGGTCAGCACAGTGAACCCGCGGTCGAATTCGGCGGTCGCGGTGCTGATGGCTCCCAGGGACTCGATACGGATTTCGGCTAGCACTACTGTCCGCGCCACCCCGTGACCGACAACCGGAACTTGCGCACGAGGCGGTCGGTGAACGGCGCGCTGTCCAGGCGCACCCACTTCAGCGGGGTGCCGCAGCGCGTAACCTCCAACCGTCCACCGGCGGGCACCACCATTTCGCGGCGACCGTCGCAAAACACCAGCGCGTCATGGCCGTCTGCCTCGACTTCAATCGCGATTGCGGCGTTCGGGCTGGTGACCATCGGGCGGGCGAATAGCGCGTGAGCGTTGTTGGGCACCACAAGGATTGCTTCCAAATCCGGCCACACGATAGGCCCGCCCGCCGAGAACGCCCATGCCGTGGAGCCGGTTGGCGTGGCCACCAGCACGCCATCGCAGCCGAACGCCGACACCGGCCGTCCGTCGACTTCGAGCACCGCGCCCAGCACTCCCAGCCGCGGTCCCTTCTCGAGACTGGCCTCGTTCAGTGCCCAGCCACTGTCGGTGATCCTGCCGTCGGCGCGCACCACGACGTCCAGCGTCATGCGTTCTTCGACGCGGTAGTCCCGTTTGACGACGTGCTCGAGCACGGTATCGATGTGGTCGGCCTCGGCCTCGGCGAGGAAGCCGATGCGACCGAGATTGACGCCCAACACCGGTATTTCGACGTTGCGAGCCAGTTCGGCGGCGCGCAGGAATGTCCCGTCGCCGCCCAGGACGAGCACCAGTTCGCAGCCTTCGGCGGCGCGCTCGTCGGCGTCGACCACCTCGATCTCGACACCGATGGCACGCATGTCGTCCGGCGCCAGGTGCACCGGCCCGCGGTCGACGGCTTCGGCGGAGAGCACGCGCAGCCCAATGCCGTTGTCGCCCAGCACTTTCTCTACCCGGCGGGCGACCTCGGTGGCCTCATCGCGACCCGTGTGCACGACCAGCAGGATGGTGCGCTCGCACGTCATTGCGGGCCCTCCGCAACGGCCTGGCGGACCGCCTGCTCGAGCCGTTGGCCCAGCAGCGGGCTGTCGGCCCTGGCCCTCAGGTGCAGGAAGTACTCGACGTTGCCGGACGGACCCGGCAGTGGGCTGGCGGTGACACCGACGGTCTGCCAGTGGAGTTCGGCAGCCCGGCGCGCGACGGCAAGCACCGCATCCGCACGCAGGTCGGGGTCCGACACGACTCCTCCCGCACCGACCCGATCCTTACCGACCTCAAACTGCGGCTTCACCATAGGAACGATATCTGCGTCGGCTGACGCGCAGGAGGTCAGCGCGGGCAGCACCGTAGTCAGTGAGATGAACGACAGATCGGCGACCACGACGTCGACGAGTCCCCCGATCGCGTCGGCGGTCAGTTCACGGACGTTGGTGCGTTCGAGCACGGTCACCCGCGGGTCATTGCGCAGTGACCAGGCCAACTGGCCGTAGCCCACGTCGACGGCGACGACCTCTCGGGAGCCCCGGTCAAGCAGCACCTCGGTGAACCCACCGGTGGAGGCGCCTGCGTCCAGGCAGCGACGGTTGTCGATCGAGAGGCCGAATGCGTCGAGTGCGCCGATCAGCTTGTGCGCGCCGCGCGAGACCCAGGAGCGTCCGTCATCGCCCTCGACCGTGAGCGCGGCGGTGACGGCAATCGCGGTCGCGGGTTTGGCCGCGGGCATGCCATCGATGGTGACGCGCCCTGCGCCGATCAATTCGGCGGCCTGCTGCCGCGAGCGTGCGAGACCGCGCCGGACCAGCTCGGCGTCAACACGAGCGCGCCGCGTCACGTGCGGTTAGCCCTTCTCGACCGATTCCAGCGCACGCACCAGCAGGTCGTGCGCCTCCTCGAGCCGCGCCGCGATGGTGTCGATGTCGGATTCGGCGAGTTCGTCGAAGTTGGAGCCCTCCTGCGCAGGGTCGGGCACATCTGCCAGCAACTCCGCGATCTGGGCACGGATCTGGTCGGGGTCGGTACTCATCTCGCTGTTTACGCTAGCCGATTGGGCGGGGTGAGCAGGGACCAGCGCTCCATGGCCTGTCGCGCTATGTCGTCACCCGCCATCAAGATGACGCGCCGCCCGTCGAGTTGGGCGTTCCAGACCGCGCCGGCGGTGGCGCGGACCACCGACAGCGCGTCTCCCGGGTCTTCGCCTGTCGACTGCACGGTCACCACCGACGGGCCGACGTCGACGTACCACGCCGGGTGGGGCCCGATGCGAAGGCTGTCGGCGCGGGCGTACAGCGAGCGGAGGTCTTCAGCGATGTAGTTGGGCCGTTGCCCGGTGGCGGCGCGCACGGCATCGGCGGCGGTGCTGACGCCGCACAGCACAAGCAGGCTGGGCAGGCCGGCGGCGTTGGCGCCCGCGATGTCGGTGTCGAGACGGTCGCCAACGACGAGTGGAGTGCGAAACTTGCCGCGCGCCAACGCGTCCGTCAACAGTGTCGGCTCGGGCTTGCCCGCCACCCGCGGTTCACTGTCGGTGGCGGCGCGCAGCGCAGCGACCATCGCCCCGTTTCCTGGCAGTAATCCCCGTTCGGAAGGCAGAGTCTTGTCGACGTTCGCGGCGACCCACAGTGCTCCGCCGCGGATGGCCAGCGCCGCTTCGGCGAGGTCCGACCAGCCGGTCTGCGGGGAATGTCCCTGCACCACGGCGACCGGACCGTCGGACCACTGCCGGACGGGGTTGAGACCGACCTTGCGGACTTCGGCCGCAAGCGAATCGGTGCCGACGATGAGCACCGCGGCTCCGGGTTGCAGCTGCTCCTGCAGCAGACGTGCGGCGCTTTGAGCGCTGGTGACGATGTCGTCGGGCTTGGCCGTGAATCCCATCGCACACAGGTGCTCGGCGACTTCGGCCGGTCCGCGGGAGGCGTTGTTGGTGACGAACAGGATGCGGGAGCGGACTACGGCCAGGGTCTCGACGGCGCCGGGGGTGGGTTCATGGCCGCGGAAGACGGTGCCGTCGAGGTCGAGCAGTAGGCAATCATGTTCCTGCGCAAGGGTATTCACGTTCAGGCGAGCTCCGTGATCCGCTCTTCGGCGTCGGTAACGCCCTCTGCGTCGGCGGCAGCGGCGTTGATGAACCACTGCAGTGCGTCTTGGTTGCGGCCGAGGGCGAGCAGCGTTTCGGCGTAGGCGTAGAACAGCCGGGCGGCCGTTTGTCCGGTGCGGGCCGGGTCCAGTTGCGGGGTCGACAGAATCGCCAGGGCCTGCTCGTGCTGCCCGAGGTCGGAGCGGGCGCCGGCCACCACGATGCGCAGCTCGTCGGCGTCGTCGCCGATGAGTTGGGCGGCTTCGGGGGTACGGGTCAGCTCGATCGCGCGTTCCGGGCGTCCGACTCCGCGCTCGCAGTCGGCGATCAACGGAAGCAGCGGCGACTTGCTTCCCATCCGGCGGGCCGCACGCAGTTCCGCCAGTGCCTGGGCCCAGTCGCCGCAGTGGTAGGCCGCGATGCCGACGGCCTCGCGCACCGCGGCGATGCGGCCGGACCGGGCGCGGGCGGCGCGGGCGTGCGCCAGCGCGGCCTCGGGGTCGTCGTCGAGGAGTTCGCCTGCGGCGACGAGGTGCCGCGCCACGACGTCGGCCGTGGCCCGATCCAACGTCGTGAGTTCGCCGCGGATCTCGGGCGACAACTGCTTGGCTTCGATGTCCGCGGGAATCGCCGGACCTTGGGGGCGTGGCGCTTCGCCGTCGGGTTTGGGCTGGGCGCGGCGGGCGCGTTCGGGCCCCGAGGTGCGCGGCGCCGAACGCCGGGGACGGCGCCGGTCGCCGCCGCCCTGCCTGTCCTGGACCACGTATGCCTTTCTACACTTATGTGCCAGTCCCGACAATTCAAGAATCCAATTGTTGAATCACGGCGAATATAGAATCACCCCCCACACAATTGTGGGGGGTGATTCTAATGTGTGTTCGGCGGTGTCCTACTTTTCCACCCGGGTTGGGTAGTATCATCGGCGCTGGCAGGCTTAGCTTCCGGGTTCGGGATGGGTCCGGGCGTTTCCCTGCCGCTATGGACCGCCGTAACTCTTTTCTGTTGTTGTGCTCGGTGGTGTGTTATTGGTGGCGGGGTGTGGTTGATGTGGTTTGTGGTTGCGAGGTTTTTTCCCCTTTTTGTGGGGGTGTGTTGTAAGTTTTCGGCCGGTTAGTGCCAGTTCCCTGAACCCCTTGCGGGGCGTGTAGGTCTGGTCTATTGATCCCGTGGTCTGCGGGGGGCCTTATCCCTCTGAAAGGGTGAGAAGCCTGGTCTTGGAGGGGGTTTCCCGCTTAGATGCTTTCAGCGGTTATCCTGTCCGAACGTGGCTATCCAGCGGTGCCCCTGGTGGGACAACTGGTGGACCAGAGGTTCGTCCGTCCCGGTCCTCTCGTACTAGGGACAGGTTTCCTCAAGCTTCTGACGCGCGCGGCGGATAGAGACCGAACTGTCTCACGACGTTCTAAACCCAGCTCGCGTGCCGCTTTAATGGGCGAACAGCCCAACCCTTGGGACCTGCTCCAGCCCCAGGATGCGACGAGCCGACATCGAGGTGCCAAACCATCCCGTCGATATGGACTCTTGGGGAAGATCAGCCTGTTATCCCCGGGGTACCTTTTATCCGTTGAGCGACACCCCTTCCACTCGGGGGTGCCGGATCACTAGTCCCGACTTTCGTCCCTGCTCGACATGTCCGTCTCGCAGTCAAGCTCCCTTGTGCACTTACACTCAACACCTGATTGCCGTCCAGGTTGAGGGAACCTTTGGGCGCCTCCGTTACATTTTAGGAGGCAACCGCCCCAGTTAAACTACCCGCCAGGCACTGTCCCTGAACCGGATAGACGGTTCGAGGTTAGAGGCCCAATACGATCAGAGTGGTATTTCAACAACGACTCCACAACCACTGGCGTGGCCGCTTCACAGTCTCCCACCTATCCTACACAAACCGTATCGAGCACCAATACCAAGTTGTAGTGAAGGTCCCGGGGTCTTTTCGTCCTGCCGCGCGTAACGAGCATCTTTACTCGTAGTGCAATTTCGCCGAGTCTATGGTTGAGACAGTTGAGAAGTCGTTACGCCATTCGTGCAGGTCGGAACTTACCCGACAAGGAATTTCGCTACCTTAGGATGGTTATAGTTACCACCGCCGTTTACTGGGGCTTAAATTCTCCGCTTCACCCCCGAAAGGGTTGACGGGTCCTCTTAACCTTCCAGCACCGGGCAGGCGTCAGTCCGTATACCTCGTCTTGCGACTTCGCACGGACCTGTGTTTTTAGTAAACAGTCGCTTCTCACTGGTTTGTGCCACCCCCCACCGCTGCCCACCGCGAAGGTGTTGACGGTGCGGGGTCCCCCTTCTCCCGAAGTTACGGGGGTATTTTGCCGAGTTCCTTAACCATAGTTCACTCGTACGCCTCGGTATTCTCTACCTGACCACCTGTGTTGGTTTAGGGTACGGGCCGTGTGAGCACTCGCTAGAGGCTTTTCTCGGCAGCATAGGATCACCGAATTCACCTCACTCGGCTATGCATCACCTCTCGGGATATACGAACGACGGATTTACCTATCGTCCTCCCTACCGGTTTGCCCCAGTATTACCACTGACTGGTACGGCTACCTTCCTGCGTCACCCCATCGCTTGACTACTACCAACCGGGGCCCCACGCAGCAGAGCACCGCCGGCCACCCGAAGGTGACCGGTCAGCGATCGTTTGGGCGGTTAGCACGGTTGATTCATCAGGGACGCGCACACACGGGTACGGGAATATCAACCCGTTGTCCATCGACTACGCCTGTCGGCCTCGCCTTAGGTCCCGACTCACCCTGGGCGGACTGGCCTGGCCCAGGAACCCTTGGTCTTTCGGCGGGCAAGGTTCTCACTTGCCTTATCGCTACTCATGCCTGCATTCTCACTCCCACACCCTCCACCACACGATCACTCGGCGGCTTCACCGGATGCAGGACGCTCCCCTACCCAGCCACCCGTTAACGGTGGCTGCCGCGGCTTCGGCGGTGTGCTTGAGCCCCGCTACATTATCGGCGCACAATCACTTGACCAGTGAGCTATTACGCACTCTTTCAAGGGTGGCTGCTTCTAAGCCAACCTCCTGGTTGTCTTCGCGACTGCACATCCTTTCCCACTTAGCACACGCTTAGGGGCCTTAGCCGGCGATCTGGGCTGTTTCCCTCTCGACGCACGGAGCTTATCCCCCGCCGTCTCACTGCCACGCTATGCCGTACCGGCATTCGGAGTTTGGCTGACGTCAGTAACCTAGTAGGGCCCATCGGCCATCCAGTAGCTCTACCTCCGGTACGAACCACGCAACGCTGCACCTAAATGCATTTCGGGGAGAACCAGCTATCACGGAGTTTGATTGGCCTTTCACCCCTACCCACAACTCATCCCCTCAGTCTTCAACCTAAGTGGGTTCGGGCCTCCACAACATCTTACTGCTGCTTCACCCTGGCCATGGGTAGATCACTCCGCTTCGGGTCCAGAACACACCACTACACCAATCCCAACGGACCGGATACGCCCTATTCAGACTCGCTTTCGCTGCGGCTACCCCACCCGGGTTAACCTCGCGACATGTCCCTGACTCGCAGGCTCATTCTTCAAAAGGCACGCCATCACCACACACGGCGGCTCTGACGGATTGTAAGCGCACGGTTTCAGGTACTCTTTCACTCCCCTCCCGGGGTACTTTTCACCATTCCCTCACGGTACTAATCCGCTATCGGTCACTGAGAAGTATTCAGGCTTACCGGATGGTCCCGGCAGATTCACAGCAGATTCCACGGGCCCGCTGCTACTCGGGGAAACCTGTGACAACAGATGACATGTTTTCGCCTACGGGGCTCTCACCCTCTCCGGACAGACCATCCCAGGCCACTTCGACTAACACATCATTTTCTCACTGCTGCTCCTGACGGCGGCCAGAAGAACACAGACCCCACAACACCACGCACACAACCCCCGCCGGGTATCACATGCACGCGGTTTAGCCATCCTCCGCTTTCGCTCGCCACTACTCACGGAATCACACTTGTTTTCTCTTCCTACGGGTACTGAGATGTTTCACTTCCCCGCGTTCCCCCCCACCGGCTATACATTCACCGGTGGGTGACACGACATCACTCGTGCCGGGTTTCCCCATTCGGACATCCTCGGATCCACGCTCGGTTGACAGCTCCCCGAGGCATATCGCAGCCTCCCACGTCCTTCATCGGCTCCCAGTGCCAAGGCATCCACCATGCGCCCTTACACACTTACAACACAAAAAACCATTGATTAACACAAAAATTGCACATCAACAGACACAAAAACACCCACCCCCCGAAGGGAGCCGGCACACTTGCGCTGCTAGATGCTCGCAACCACTATCCACAAATCAAACACCACACCCCACCACCAACGATGAAGCGACAACCCACGAGGGTGTTGTCTCAAAGCCCAATAGTGTGTCTGGCAGTTCCGTTCGACCGGGTCATCCCGTACCGGTCCAGCGTTTGTCGTGCACCCGGTCAGCGCCACTACAGCGGCTGACCCCTTCACGGCCACACCCCCACCAATTGGGGATGTCGTTCGTGGTGCTCCTTAGAAAGGAGGTGATCCAGCCGCACCTTCCGGTACGGCTACCTTGTTACGACTTCGTCCCAATCGCCGATCCCACCTTCGACGGCTCCCTCCCACAAGGGGTTAGGCCACCGGCTTCGGGTGTTACCGACTTTCATGACGTGACGGGCGGTGTGTACAAGGCCCGGGAACGTATTCACCGCAGCGTTGCTGATCTGCGATTACTAGCGACTCCGACTTCACGGGGTCGAGTTGCAGACCCCGATCCGAACTGAGACCGGCTTTGAAAGGATTCGCTCCACCTCACGGCATCGCAGCCCTTTGTACCGGCCATTGTAGCATGTGTGAAGCCCTGGACATAAGGGGCATGATGACTTGACGTCATCCCCACCTTCCTCCGAGTTGACCCCGGCAGTCTCTCACGAGTCCCCACCATAACGTGCTGGCAACATGAGACAAGGGTTGCGCTCGTTGCGGGACTTAACCCAACATCTCACGACACGAGCTGACGACAGCCATGCACCACCTGCACACAGGCCACAAGGGAACCGACATCTCTGCCGGCGTCCTGTGCATGTCAAACCCAGGTAAGGTTCTTCGCGTTGCATCGAATTAATCCACATGCTCCGCCGCTTGTGCGGGCCCCCGTCAATTCCTTTGAGTTTTAGCCTTGCGGCCGTACTCCCCAGGCGGGGTACTTAATGCGTTAGCTACGGCACGGATCCCAAGGAAGGAAACCCACACCTAGTACCCACCGTTTACGGCGTGGACTACCAGGGTATCTAATCCTGTTCGCTCCCCACGCTTTCGCTCCTCAGCGTCAGTTACTGCCCAGAGACCCGCCTTCGCCACCGGTGTTCCTCCTGATATCTGCGCATTCCACCGCTACACCAGGAATTCCAGTCTCCCCTGCAGTACTCCAGTCTGCCCGTATCGCCCGCACGCCCACAGTTAAGCTGTGAGTTTTCACGAACAACGCGACAAACCACCTACGAGCTCTTTACGCCCAGTAATTCCGGACAACGCTCGCACCCTACGTATTACCGCGGCTGCTGGCACGTAGTTGGCCGGTGCTTCTTCTGTACCTACCGTCACTTGCGCTTCGTCGGTACTGAAAGAGGTTTACAACCCGAAGGCCGTCATCCCTCACGCGGCGTCGCTGCATCAGGCTTGCGCCCATTGTGCAATATTCCCCACTGCTGCCTCCCGTAGGAGTCTGGGCCGTATCTCAGTCCCAGTGTGGCCGGACACCCTCTCAGGCCGGCTACCCGTCGTCGCCTTGGTAGGCCATCACCCCACCAACAAGCTGATAGGCCGCGGGCCCATCCCACACCGCAAAAGCTTTCCACCACAACCCATGCAGGCCGTAGTCCTATCCGGTATTAGACCCAGTTTCCCAGGCTTATCCCAAAGTGCAGGGCAGATCACCCACGTGTTACTCACCCGTTCGCCACTCGAGCACCCCCGAAAGGGCCTTTCCGTTCGACTTGCATGTGTTAAGCACGCCGCCAGCGTTCGTCCTGAGCCAGGATCAAACTCTCCAAACAAAAACCAAAAAACACTGTTCAGAACAATCCGATCACAGCAACCAGAAACAAATCTGGCCAAAAAAACAGTCACACCCCCAAACGGGAAAAAGAAGGCATGACAAAAAACAACAACAAACAAAAACCACCAAACACACTATTGAGTTCTCAAACAACACACCCGCTCAGCCGCGCGACTAGCCCGCGGCAAAAGCCGCGTACTCGTAGTGCGGACGATCAGGAACCCACCGCAGTGGGCTTCCCTCTGGGAGCCGCCGCGCTCTTCGGGCCAGGCCCGTGTCGCAGCGACGAGTCAACAAGTTACGTGAGGGAAAACTCGGAGTCAAATGGGCTGATAGGGCGTGTCTTTCGGCTCGACACCTATCGTGCGCACCCGGGGTGCGTCAGCTCCGACAACAGGTTCAACGTAGGAGCACGTGAGTTTGTTCCCGACCCGGGGCAGCGTACTCCCGCCAGAGCCATGAAGCTCCGACAAATCACTCAACACGCTCGACGCCGGCGATATTCCGCTTGCCGCGCCGCAGGACCAACCAGCGGCCGTGCAGGAAGTCCGCTGGCTGCGGCACCCACTCCTCGCTGTCGATCCGTACGTTGTTGACGTAAGCGCCGCCCTCGCCGATCGTCCGCCGCGCTGCACCCTTGCTGCCCGACAATCCGCTGGCCACCAGCAGATCTGTGATGGTTTCGGGCCCGCCGGGCTTGAGTTCGGCCACCGATGCCTCCCGCAGCGCGGCCGCCAGCGTCGGCTCATCGAGCTGGGACAACTCCCCTCGGCCGAACAGCGCCTGGCTGGCATGTTCCACAGCGGCCGTCGCAGCCTCCCCGTGCACCAGCGTGGTCAGCTCACGGGCCAACTGACGCTGCGCCGCTCGCTCGTGCGGCCGCTCGTCGGTCGCCTGCTCCAGTTCGGCCAGCTCGTCGCGCGACAGGAAGGTGAACCACCGCAGATAGCGGACGACGTCGACGTCTGCGGTGTTGATGAAGTACTGATACCAGGCGTATGGGCTCGTCATGTCCGGGTCGAGCCAGAGGCTGCCACCGCCGGTCGACTTGCCGAACTTCTTGCCTTCAGAATCCGTCACCAGCGGCGTGGTCAGCGCGTGCACCGTCGCGCCGACTGCCTGGCGCACCAGCCGGACCCCGGCGATGATGTTGCCCCACTGATCCGAGCCGCCGATCTGCAGCGTGCATCCGTACCGTTGGTGCAACTCCACATAGTCGTTGGCCTGCAACAGCATGTAGCTGAACTCCGTGTAGGAGATGCCGTCGCCCTCCAAGCGGCGCCGGACCGTGTCGCGATCGAGCATGACGTTGACCGAGAAGTGCTTGCCGACGTCGCGGAGGAACTCGATCGCGGACAGCTCGCTCGTCCACGACAGGTTGTTCTGCACAACGGCGCCGGTCGGCGAATCGTCGAAATCGACGAACCGCTCCAGCTGCCCGCGAATCCGATCGGCCCACTCCGCGACGGTGTCGGCGGTGTTGAGGGTCCGCTCGCCGGTGTCGCGCGGGTCGCCGATCATGCCGGTGGCCCCGCCGGCCAACACGATCGGCCGATGCCCTGCCCGTTGAAAGCGCCGCAGCGTCAGCAGCGGAATGAGGTGTCCTGCGTGCAGGCTCGGCGCGGTGGGGTCGAAGCCCGAATAGACGGTGATGGGTGCGGATTCCAACTCGGCCGCCAGTGCATCCCGGTCGGTGGACTGCGCAATCAGCCCACGCCATTCCAACTCGTCGAGGATCATCGGCGCAGCCGTAGGAGTCACAGAGCCGATCTTCCCTTACGGTCGATGCCGATGTGTTGCAGATCCGGGGTCATCACTTGCCGGGCCGCGTGTGGCAGTCCCGCGACGAGCACTGCGACAACATCCATGTCGGCATTCACGTCGGCAGGGAGCCACGCGAGCTCGTGCGCGGCGACGCGGAGTCGACGTCGTGGACGATTCTCAATCGAGGTTGCTTCTCGCGAGGGATGTCTGGACTTCCGCGGCACCGTGGTGCAAGGCAGGTGCGCCCGGCTCAGGCCGCCCGCGTTGACATTGGAGAGTACGACGGACTAACCGTCAATCGCTTTCGCCGGGAGCGGGTGCCCGCGGACTCCGCCGATACAACGACACCTCCGGGCGACCGGCCAGCCAGAACCGCCAGGGTCGGTCCGCAGCCTTGCTGACACCGACTCGCGGGCCGTCGACACTTACGTGCTCCTCGCCGAGCGTCACCCTAACCGGGCTCTTGGCGTCGAACAGGTCAATTCCGTTGTCGTCCATGGTGATTCCGAGGGCCGAGCACAGATTGCCCGGTCCGCGCGCCAACGCGGCCGGGCGCGTCGAGTCTCCGCGACGAGCCTGGGCCACGTCGATGCCCGCCTCCACCGCGGCAGCCCGTAGTAACACCGCCCCCGCCACTCCGTCCATGGCGCACACGACGTTCGCGCACACGTGAATGCCGTGACTGCGGTACGTGTAGAGGCGCCCTGCGGGGCCGAACATCACCGAGTTGCGTACGCCGGGCCCGCGAAACGAGTGTGACGCGGCGTCGGGCCATGGCCCATCGGGCGGCCCGCCGTAGGCCTCGACCTCGACGATCATCGCGCTCACCCCCCGCCCGGTCAACGCCGCTCCCAGGAGCCGCTGAGCTGCGGCGACGGGATCGATGGCCAGCAGGTTAGCGCTCACCGGTGAGATTCTGCCTGCGGCTGTTGACACATCGAGAGGCGGGGAGGACTATTCATCATATGATGACTTCATCGAGTGATGAATTACTGCGGCGCGGCGTCGAACCCGTCATCACCATCGACCACCTCCGGGTTATCCGCGGCAAGCGGCCCGCGATACACGATCTGTCGGTCCAGATTGCTCGTGGCACCATCACCGGACTGCTCGGGCCATCCGGCTGCGGCAAGACCACGCTCATGCGCAGTATCGTCGGCACGCAGATCATCACCTCCGGCTCGGTCACCGTGCTCGGCCGGCCCGCAGGTTCTGCGGAGCTGCGCCGACGGGTCGGCTACATGCCGCAGGACCCGACGATCTACGGCGACTTGCGGATCATCGACAACGTCCGCTATTTCGCGGCGTTGTATGACATGGACGCCCAGGCTGCCGATGCCGCCATCGATGCGGTCGGGTTGACGGATCATCGAGCAGCGTTGTGCGGCAACCTCTCAGGCGGGCAGCGCACCCGGGTATCGCTAGCCTGCGCACTGGTTTGTCAGCCCGATCTCTTGGTTCTCGACGAACCGACCGTCGGATTGGATCCCGTTCTGCGCGTCGACCTGTGGGAGCAGTTCAACGCGCTGGCCCGTGCGGGCATCACGCTGCTGGTGTCCAGCCACGTGATGGACGAGGCGGACCGTTGCGGCGACCTGCTGCTCATGCGCGAAGGCCACCTGCTGGCCCACATCACTCCGACCCAATTACGAGAGGAGACAGGATGCACGTCACTGGAGGAAGCGTTTCTGTCCATCATCAGGCGCAGCACCGCGCGTCAGGCCGGATAGGTCTAGCCGCCTACTTCGCCACCACGGCGCGCATCCTGCGTCAACTGGCCGCCGACCATCGCACCATCGCGATGATGCTGCTGGTGCCAAGTCTGATCATCACGCTGATGTACTTCATGTTCCAGAACGTGCCGACTCGCCCGGGTGTGCCGTCGGGGTTCAATAACGCCTGCCTGATCTTGTTGGGTCTGTTCCCACTGCTGGTGATGTTCCTGATCACTTCGATCACCATGCAGCGGGAACGGGTGTCGGGAACGTTGGAGCGCATATTGACCACGCCGCTGCGGCGCCTGGACTTGCTCGCGTCGTATGGGACTGCGTTCTCCATCGCCGCGGCGATGCAGGCCACCATCGCCTGCATCGTGTCGTTCTGGTTGCTGGGGTTCGACACCGCGGGGAGCCCTATCTGGGTGTTCGTCATCGCGATCGTCAACGCGGTGCTTGGCGTCGGGCTGGGTCTGCTGTGTAGTGCGTTCGCCCGCACCGAGTTTCAGGCCGTGCAGTTCATGCCGTTGGTGATCGCCCCGCAGTTGCTGTTGGCCGGCATCATCGTCCCGCGGGCATTGATGCCAAACTGGCTGGAATGGATCAGCAACGTCATGCCGGCCAGCTACGCGCTGGAAGCCTTGCAGCAGGTCGGCACGCACTCAGAACTGACCGCGACCGCGATCCGCGACATCATCGTCGTCATCGGTTGCGCGATCATCGCGCTGTGCCTGGCAGCCGCGACACTGCGCCGACGGACACCATAAGTTGACGACCAACATCGAACGCAAACGTCCCGGGCGCCCGCCGGGGACGTCCGACACCCGCCAACGCATCCTGGAATGTGCACGTAACCTGTTCGCCCGCAACGGGATTGACAACACCTCGATCCGCGCGATCGCCAAGGATGCGGGGGTCGACCCAGCGTTGGTGCACCACTATTTCGGCACCAAGACCCAGCTGTTCGCCGCGGCCATCCACATTCCGATCGACCCGATGGCGGTCATCGGTCCGCTGCGGGAAGTCCCGGTCGAGCAGATCGGCTACATGCTGCCGTCGGTCCTGTTGCCGCTGTGGGACTCCGAGCTGGGCAAGGGGTTCATCGCGACGCTCCGATCAATCCTGGCGGGCGGCGAAGTCTCGCTCATTCGTTCCTTTCTTCAGGACGTGATCGCCGCCGAGGTCGGGTCCCGCGTCGACAATCCCCCTGGCAGCGGACGAATCCGCGTGCAGTTCGTCGCGTCGCAGTTGGTGGGCGTCGTGATGGCCCGCTACATCCTGGAATTGGAGCCGTTCAAATCGCTGCCGGTCGAGCAGATCGCAGAAACCATCGCGCCCAACCTGCAGCGCTATCTCACCGGTGAACTACCCGGACTCACCTGAGGCTCTGTCCAGCATCCGCTGATGCTCGGCGTCGTCGGTCACCGCGACCGCCTCGTCGACGAGAAGCACCGGGATGCCGTCCTCGATGCGGTAGGCGCGGCGCAGCCGGGGGTTGTAGAGGAACTCGTCATCGACCAGCAACAGCGGCCCGCGGTCTTCGGGGCAGACGAGGATGCTCAGCAGTTTTTCGTCGAGCACGGCCGCAGGCTAGCCGACGCCGATGAAGACGCCCGAGTTCGGGTTGCCCGGGTTCGGCGGCACGCCCGGCGGCTGCGCCGGGGCCATGCCCGGCGGCGGCTGGCCGACGCCGAAGTTGTATCCGGGCTGCTGGCCGGCGTTCGCGTTCTGCATCTGAGCCTGCAGCTTGTGCTGATATGCCAGTGTTTCCTTCAATGCGTCGATGAGCGGGAGTTGGTTGGGTCGGTAATCCAGGGCCTTCGTGATGGCTTCCTTGTTCGCATTCGAGGGTTTGAAGCCCTGGGCGCGAAGTTTCAACACATCGTGGATCAGAGTCGAGAGCTCACCACCGCCGGCACCCGTGTCGTAGTCCTTGTCGATAATGGCGAGCGCTTCGTCGGCCGTCATCACCGACGGGGTGTCGGTCTGCGTGGTCGGGTCCGCGGGATCGGCCAGCGCCGTCGGCGCAGCGACACCCGCCATGAGACCGGCGACCACGGCGCTGCCTGCCATCCCACCCGTAACGATGCGACGCCAGCAGTGGCGATTGTTACCGGTCTGCGATGTCATCAATCCTCCAGCGCGGTGGCGCGGACAGCCCGACCCGGCGACAACCTGCCGCCAGCGGGAGCCTAACAGTGACCCGGCCGCGAGGCACGGACTCACTACTGGGCGCCGGCGATCTCGGTGCGTACCGCGACGGTCAACCGCTTGTACCGATTCGTATCGGGATCCAGATACCAGGCGTTACGCGACGGCTTGGGGATGCCCTGGGCCTTCAGCGGCCCGACCAGCGGACGGTAGGACGCGCTGAGCTTCATCTCCGGCGCCACGTGCACGATGTCGGGCGGGTTGCCGACGGGTAGATCGGCCAGCGCCTCGTTGAGATCCGCCGACGGAATGCTGCCGCCGGGACACAACGCCAGCGCGGTCACAGCCAGCTGGTGGCCATTGACGTCCACCCCGTACGTCACGGCCAGATCCACCGCCCCGAGCTGGCCGACGGCGTCGTTGATGGGTGAGGCGTAGACCGTGCCGCGTTCCGTGTGGATCACCGCGCCGCGGTTGTCGACGAGCCAGTAGTCGCCGTCCTCGTCGCGGCGGAACAGGTATTCGGTGGACACCCAGGTGTCGGCAGGGGCGAACACACCGCGTTTGACCGACGCCGTCGGATCGACGGGACCGCGTGGGTGGGCCAGCAGCACGCCGACCTCGTTCGTGTCGGCTCTCCGGACGAATCCGCGGTCGTCCTCGAGGATCAGGTCGTGCTCGGCGTCGTAAGCGGCCAGTTCGACGTGGCCGCCGCCGGGCAAGGGCCTGCCCTCGCTGCCCAGCTTGGCGCCCGAGACGTTGGCCAGCACGGCCTGCCCGTCGGTGGTGGCGAAGAACTCCACCACATGCGCCGGTTCGAACACGTCGATGACGCGCTTCCACAGGCCGGTCGGCATGCCGGAACCGATGAACAGCCGCACCGGATGGCTGCCGATCAGCGAGAACGCCGGATCGTCGATGACCTCACGCAGCATCGCCCAGGTGTACGAAACCACCGTCACGCCGTACTGACGGATCTCCTGCAGGAACCGGTCCGGGCGCAACCCGCGCGACAGCGCGATGCGCGATCCGCCGACGACCGCACCGCCGAGGCTCACCAGCAGCCCGGACTGGTGATGCAGCGGAGTGAGGCAGTAGACGGTGTCGCCGCGGCCGAGGTTGGCGGCCGACGCGGTGCCGAATGCGGACAGCGCCCATCGGTAGTTGGTGATCTGGCGGGCGACAAGGTCGCCGCCGATGGAGCTGAATCCGACGAACGCCAGGTCGCGGGCGAGCCCCGGGTTCGGCCGGTACCAGCCGGGCAGGTCGACGACGTCGGGGTCGATCTTTTCCATGTCGATGACGTCGGCGTGCTCGGGCAGATGCAGGTCGCGCGATTCGCCGCCACCGAGCACCAGCACCCGCATGTCGAGCCGGCGGGCCGCCTCCAGATTGCTCGGGTCGGCGATGATCTCCGATACCGCTCCGAGCCGCGCCGCGGTGGCCAGGTCGACGTCGGGCGGCATCAAAACCGCGACTGCGCCAAGCCGCGACAGCGCGGCGATCGCGACGAGCGCGCTCGGGCGGGTCTCCATGAATACGCCGACGTGTGCGCCCTGTCGCACGCCGACTTCGATCAGGCCGCGGACGACGTTGTTGATTCGGCGGTCCACCGCTTCGTAGGTGTGGACCCGGCCGTCGAACAGCAGGCACTCGCCCTCGGGTACGTCGCGGGCCTGCTCGGACATGATGCGGCCGAGCGAGATTCGGGTGTGGTCGTTGATCTGGCCAAGGCGCGCGAGTCTGGGCAGGGTGCGATACGTCTCGATGGCCAGCGTCCGCGCGGACTTGTTGGCGGCCACGATTGCGTCGGCGGCGGTTCGCGCCAGGCTGAACGCCATCTCCGTCGCGGCGGCGGTGGTGTGCGCCACGCGCGACGTGAACGAGACACCGCTTTCGGTGTGTTCGGCGGGCTGCAGAGCCATCGGGTTGACGCCCTCTGGCTGCTCGCCGGTACCGTCGATCCACTTGACGAACTTGGCGACGGTCGGCCACGTCTGCGTGGCGGCCTTCGAGCCGACGACAAGACCGAAATGCCCTGCGCGGATGAGGAATTCGTAGACATCGGCCTGCGGGGCGGCGCGTTTGATGCCGCGCACCGAGGCAGGCTGCCCGATGTCGTCGACCTCACCGATGACGGCAAGCACCGGGCAGTCGATGTCGGACAGCGTGACCAGGTCGCCGTGAATGGAAAAGCCGCCGGTCATCATCCGGTTGTGCGCGATGAACTGCTTGAGCAGCTCGGAGATGGCGGGCCCGGACCACGCGATCCAGCCCTCCGACGCAAGGAAGCGCCGCTGCTGTTCGCGGGACAGCAGGGCCTCGCGGTCGTGCAGCTGACGCAGGAAGTCCAACCGCGACTGCGCGGTCTTGATCGGGTCGAGCATCTGGAAACCGGCGCGCGCCAGCCAGCCGGGGATGTCGATGTGGCTGAACACGTGGTCGGCCATGAAGTCGGCGGCCGCCGGCGACCAGGCTGGCAGGCAGGTTCATCGGCAAACCGGCCAGGGTGTCGACCGGCGCGCCGAACGCGATGATGCTCGCCAGATCCTTCGACCGGCGGTACGCCGCGGCTTGGTAGGCGAACATGCCGCCCTGCGAATAGCCGGCCAGGTGGACGTCGCGGCCGGTGACCTCCTTGACGGTGTCGATCGCCTCGCTCAGCGCGACGACGTGGTCGGCGAGGTTGCGCTGCATGCCGCCCTCGACCTTGTCGGGTGATCCGAAGTCGATGACCCACGGGTCGACGCCGGCCTTGTGCAGGATGCCGACCGCGCCGTCGTCGCGGGTGACGTCCCACATGTCCGCGGACATCATCATCGGGTGCACCATCAGCACCGGCGGTCCGGGCCGGTTTGCCTCGGGCCGGGCGTCGGGCGGGAAAGTAGCGCCGCAGCCGGTACATCGGAACGCTCTGGATGATCTGGAACGGCGACGGCACGGCGCCGGTTTCCAGGCCGCCGTAACGCAGCACTTCCAGCCCGTTCTGCGCGGTGGCCACCAGCCGCCCCACTGGCCTCGTTATTGCCGAAAGGTCCACGACGACCCACTCCCGTTGTGCGCTGCCAGTCCCCCGACTGCCGCCCATCATGGCACAGGCGCCTGGCCGGGCCTGCGCGTTTAGGCAGCCGGGCGACCTATCATCGGCGCCTGATGGCGAACCTGATCAATGTTGAGCGGGCGACCGTCGGCTACGGCACCCGCACGCTGCTCGACGCGGTCAGCCTTGGCGTCGACGAAGGCGACGCGATCGGCGTCGTCGGGCGCAACGGCGACGGCAAGACGACGCTGCTGCAGGTGTTGACGGGCACCCGGCAACCCGATTCCGGCCGGGTCACCCACACCTCCGGCCTGTCGGTGGGCTACCTGCGGCAGGCCGACGACTTCGCGGCCGGGGCCACCGTGCGGCAGGTGATCGTCGGCGGCAGGCCCGACCACATCTGGGCCGCCGAGCCCGACACCCGCGCGGTCGTCTCGCATCTGTTGTCCGGTGTCGATCTCGACTCGGATGTGGCCCGGCTGTCGGGTGGTGAGCGGCGCCGGGTGGCGCTGGCCGAGGTGCTGCTGGCCGGCCACGACGTGCTGGTGCTCGACGAGCCGACCAACCATCTCGATGTCGAGGTGATCGGATGGCTGGCCGAGCATTTGAATTCGCGGCGGGCCAAGGCTCTGGTGGTGGTCAGCCACGATCGCTGGTTCCTCGATGCGGTGTGCACGCGAACGTGGGAGGTGCACGGCGGCGCGGTCGACGCATACGACGGCGGGTACGCGGCCTATGTCCTGGCCCGCGCCGAGCGGATGCGGCTGGCGGCGGGGACGGAGGCGCGCCGGCGCAACCTCATGCGCAAGGAGCTGGCGTGGCTTCGGCGAGGCCCGCCGGCACGCACGTCGAAACCACGGTTCCGGATCCAGGCCGCCAACGAGCTGATCGCCAATGAGCCGCCACCGCGCGATTCGCTTGCGCTGCAACGCTTTGCGACCACACGGTTGGGTAAGGACGTGTTCGACCTGCACCGGGTGCGGCTGGAGGTGGCCGATCGGGTGATTTTGGATCGCGTCGACTGGTCGATTGGGCCAGGCGCCCGCATCGGGCTGGTCGGCGTGAACGGCACCGGTAAGACCTCGGTGTTGCGGCTGCTGGACGGTGAACTGCAGCCGGCCGCGGGCACGATCAAGCGCGGTACCACGCTGAAGATCGGCTACCTGAGCCAGGCGCTGGCCGAACTGGATGGCTCCGACCGTCTTCTGGATGCCGTCGAGAACCGGCGACGGGTGACGCAATTGGCAGGGGGCCGGGATATCAGCGCCGACACCCTGCTGAAGGACTTCGGCTTCACCGGCGACAAGCTGACCGCGCGGGTGGCCGACCTGTCCGGCGGTGAGCGGCGCCGGCTGCAGTTCCTGCGTCTGCTGCTCGACGAGCCGAACGTGCTGTTGCTCGACGAGCCGACCAACGACCTGGACATCGACACGCTGACCGTGATCGAGGACTACCTGGACGGCTGGCCGGGGACGCTGATCGTCGTCACGCACGACCGGTACTTCCTGGAGCGGGTTTCCGACGTGACGTATGCGCTGACCGGCGGCGGCCGCTGCGACCTGCTGCCCGGCGGCATCGAGCAGTACCTGGCGGACAGAGCGGCCGCCGCCTCCGGTGGGGCTGCCCGGCCGGAACCGTCTCGGGGCGAGTCGGCGTCGGCGCGTGAGCGGCGGGCAAGCAAGGAGATGGCACGCATCGAGGGGCAGCTCGGGAAGCTCGACGAGCGGATCGCCGCACTGCACGAGTCGATGGCCGAAGCGGCGTCGGATCACGTACGGCTGGGCGAGCTCAATGGCGAGCTTCGGGAGCTGCTGGAGCGCAAGGAGTCTCTCGAAGAAGCCTGGCTGGCGGCTGCCGAGGACTAGGTGCGAATTGGCCGCCTATGTAGCGACAACGCGGACGCCCGAACCAAGCGCCCTTGCCATGAAAACAGATACTGTCCAAGAACGGAGTGTGCCCAAACGTCGTGTCTACTGGAACCCGGGTGGCAGGCAGCAGCCGATCGCATCGCGACTTGGCTCAGCGGTCGCGGGCTTTAACGCCGCAGCCGGAGCGCCAGCTTAGCGGTGGTGTCGCGCACGACGCCCAGCTGCTTGGCGACCTGGATCGGGGCCGTGCCACCCCGCGCGTCGCGGGAGTTGACCGACCCGTCGACGGTGAGCACCTCGCGCACCTCCGCCGTCAGCTCCGGGTGGATCTCGGCCAGCTCGGCGTCTTCGAGGTCCTCGAGGCCGACGCCGCGGGCTTCGGCAGCCCGCACCGCCGCGCCGGCCGCCTCGTGCGCCACCCGGAACGGCACTCCCCTGCCGCACAAGCCATTCCGCGACATCGGTGGCCAAGGTGTAGCCCAACGGCGCCAGTTCGGCCATCCGGTCGACATCGAAACGCAGCGTGCCGACGAGGCCCGTCATCGCGGGCAGCAGCAGCTCGAGCTGGGCCACTGAGTCGAACACCGGCTCCTTGTCCTCTTGCAGGTCTCGGTTGTACGCCAGCGGCTGCGCCTTGAGCGTGGCCAGCAGCCCGGTGAGATTGCCGATCAGCCTGCCGGACTTGCCCCGGGCCAGCTCCGCGATGTCGGGGTTCTTCTTCTGCGGCATGATCGAGCTGCCCGTCGACCACGAGTCATGCAGCGTCACGTACCCGAATTCGGTTGTGCTCCAAAGGATGATGTCCTCGGCCAACCGGGACAGGTCGACGGCGATCATCGACAGCACGAAGGCCGCCTCGGCGGCGAAGTCGCGGGCCGCGGTCGCGTCGATCGAATTGTCGGCCGCAGCTTCGAAGCCGAGTTCGTCGGCGATCGCATCGGGATCTAGACCCAGCGACGACCCGGCGAGCGCCCCGGATCCGTACGGCGACACCGCGGCCCGCTTGTCGAAGTCGGCGAGTCGATCCACATCGCGCAGCAGCGGATGCGCGTGTGCGAGCAGATGGTGCGCCAGCAGGACCGGTTGCGCGGACTGCAGGTGCGTCTTGCCCGGCATGATCGCGGTCGGGTGCGCAGCCGCCTGGGTCGCCAGCGCACGCCACGACGTCGAGGACTCCGTCGGCGACCCGGCGCACCGCGTCGCGCAACCACAGCCGAAACAGCGTGGCCACCTGGTCGTTTCGCGACCGGCCCGCCCGCAGCCGCCCTCCGAGGTCCTCCCCGACCCGGTCGATGAGGCCGCGCTCCAGCGCGCCGTGCACGTCCTCGTCGGTGACCAGCGGCCCGAAGCTGCCGTCGGCGACGTCTTCGGCCAGGCTGTCCAGGCCGGCGAGCAGGCCGTCGCGCTGCTCTTCGGTGAGCAGCCCGGCTCGAAACAGCACCTGCGCGTGGGCCTTTGACGCGGCGACGTCGTACGGCGCCAGTACCCAGTCGAAGTGCGTCGACTTGCTCAGCGCCGCAAGGGCTTCGGACGGCCCGTCGGCGAACCGACCGCCCCATAGCGATCCTTCGTTGGTGCTCATATCTGGTCGCTCACCGCCGCGCCGAGATCGACGTTTCGGCAGGTTCTACTGGCACTTTCGCGCCGAAATGTCCGTTTGGGCGTAATTCGTTGGTGCTCACTGGCCGGCGAGATCCCTGCGAGCAGAAATCTTCGACGACAGGCCGTGCACGTGCACGAAGCCCTTGGCCGCCGACTGGTCGAACGTGTCACCCTCGTCGTAGGTGGCGAGGTTGAAGTCGTACAGCGACTCCGCGCTGCGCCTGCCGTTGACCGCAATGTGCCCGCCGTGCAACACCATCCGGATCTCGCCCGACACGTGCTCCTGCGTCTTGGCGACGAACGACTCCAATGCGGTCTTCAGCGGCGAGTACCACAAACCGTCGTACACCAGCTCGCCCCACCGCTGGTCGGTCGTCCGCTTGAACCGGCCGAGTTCGCGTTCCAGCGTGACGTGCTCGAGTTCGGTATGCGCGGTGATAAGTACCATCGCGCCGGGCGCCTCGTAGATTTCGCGGCTCTTGATGCCGACCAGCCGGTCCTCGACGACGTCCAGCCGGCCGACACCCTGCGCGCCGGCGCGGTCGTTGAGCTCCTCGATGGCCTGCAGCACGGTCACCGGCCTGCCGTCGATCGAAACCGGGACGCCCTTTTCGAATCCGACGATGACCTCATCGGGGGTGCTCCAGTTGACGGTCGGATCCTCGGTGTAGTCGTAGACGTCTTTGGTCGGCGCGTTCCAGAGGTGCTCGAGGAAGCCGGTTTCCACCGCCCGGCCCCACACGTTCTGGTCGATCGAGAACGGTGAGCGCTTGGTGACGTTAATCGGGATGGCGTTCTCCTCGGCGAACGCGATGGCTTTCTCCCGCGTCCACGCGTAGTCGCGGACAGGGGCGAGCACCTCGAGATCCGGTGCCAACGAGGCGAATCCGACCTCAAAACGGACCTGGTCGTTGCCCTTGCCGGTGCAGCCGTGGGCGACGATGCCGCCGCCGTGCTCGCGCGCCGCGGCCACCAGGTGCTTGACGATCAGCGGCCGGCTCAGCGCCGACACCAGCGGGTAGCGGTCCATGTAGAGCGCGTTGGATTGGATCGCGGGCAAGCAGTACTCGTCGGCGAATTCGTCCTTGGCGTCGATTACGACGGCCTCGGCGGCGCCGCAGTCCAGCGCGCGCTTCCGGACGATCTCCATGTCCTCGCCGCCCTGGCCCAGGTCGATGGCGACCGCCACCACCTCGCGCCCGGTCTCCTTGCCGATCCAGCTGATCGCCACCGAGGTGTCCAGCCCACCGGAGTACGCCAGGATGACGCGTTCGGACATTTAACCAATCTCCTTTTGTTGGATGCATTCCAGCCTCACGGCCAGTTCGGCACCGGTCATAGGCTCACGCGCCACCACCAAGATGGTGTCGTCGCCGGCAATGGTGCCGACGACATACGGCAGTGCGGCGCGGTCGATCGCGCTGGCCAGGTAGTGCGCCGCGCCGGGCGGCGTACGCAGCACTGCGAGGTTGCCGCTGGCGTCGGTGGACACCAACAGCTCGCCCAGCAGTCGCGACATGCGTTCGGTGCCACCGGAAACCCCGCGCACCGGGCTGCCGTCCTCGGGCACGACGTACACGCCGACACCGCCGTCGGCGCCGCGGAGCTTGACCGCGCCGAGCTCTTCGAGGTCACGAGACAACGTGGCCTGGGTGACGTCAATGCCTTCGTCGGCCAGCATCCCGGCCAATTCGGTTTGGCTGTGCACCGATTGCGAGGACAGGATCGAAACGATGCGGGCCTGTCGACCAACCCGGGTAGCTGAGGTCATTTCTGGGCCATCCCGCTCTGCTCCAGCAGCCACACCAGCAGCGCCTTCTGGGCGTGCAGGCGGTTTTCGGCCTCGTCCCACACCGCGCTGTGCGGTCCGTCGATGACCTCGTCGGTAATCTCGTGTCCGCGGTGCGCCGGAAGGCAATGCAGCACAATGGCATCGGGGTCAGCGAGGCTCAACAGCTCGGCGTTGACCTGGAACGGGCGGAACGGCCGCACCCGGTCCAGCCCGTCGTTCTCCTGCCCCATCGAGGTCCACGTGTCGGTGACCAGCACGTCGGAGCCGTCGGCGGCCTCTTCGGGTTGGGCCGTCAGCGTGACCGTCGCGCCGGTCAGCAGCGCCCGCTTCTCCGCGGCGACCACGAACTCGGGGTGCGGTTCGAAGCCCGGCAGGCGCGGCGATGGTGACGTGGACACCGGCCGTGACCCCACCCAGCATCAGTGAATGCGCCATGTTGTTGGCGCCGTCGCCAAAGTAGGCCAGCCGCAAGCCCTTCAGCTCGCCCTTGCGCTCGGCCAGGGTCTGCAGATCGGCGAGCACCTGGCACGGGTGGAACTCATCGGACAGCGCGTTGACGACGGGCACACTGGCTCCGGACGCCATGGCGCTCAAGCGTTCCTGGGCGAACGTCCGCCACACGATCGCGTCGACGTAGCGGGACAACACCCGTCCGGTGTCTTCGAGGGTCTCTTCGCGTCCGAGCTGGGTGCTGCGGCCGTCGACAACGACGGCGTGACCGCCGAGTTGCGCGATGCCTATCTCAAAGGAGAACCGGGTCCGGGTGGAGTTCTTGTCGAAGATGACGGCGACACCGCGCGGCCCGTCAAGTGGGCGGCGGCTGAACGGGTTCCTCTTGAGCTCGTCGGCCAGCGCCAGCACCTCGGCCTGCTCGTCGGGTGTGAGGTCGTCGTCGCGCAGGAAGTGCCTGACTTGATGCTCTTCGCGCGAGCCGCTCATCGCCGTCATGACTGGCCCTTGTCGAGCACGCCCGGAAGAGCCTCGACAAAGTCGTCGATCTGCCCCTCGGTGATGACCAGCGGCGGCGCCAGCCGGATCACATCCGGAGCCGCGGCGTTGACCAGGAACCCGGCGTCGCGCGCCGCCGCCTCGACGGGCTTGGCTGCCGATGCGCGTAGCACGACGCCCCGCAGCAGCCCCCGCCCGCGGACGTGGTCGACGAGCGGGTGCCCCAGCGACTCGATGCCGTGGCTGAGCGTCTTGCCGAGCACATCGGCGCGGCCGATCAGATCGTCGTCGGCGATCACCTTGAGCACCGCGAGCGCCGCGGCGGTGCAGACCGGGTTGCCGCCGAACGTGCTGCCGTGCAGGCCCGGGCTGAGCAGCTCCGCAGTCTTCCCGACCGCGAGGCACGCGCCGATCGGCAGCCCGCCGCCCAACCCTTTGGCCAGGGTGACGATGTCGGGCATGATGCCGTCGTGTTGGTGTGCGAAAAACGCTCCGGTGCGGCCCATCCCGGTCTGCACCTCGTCGAGCACCAGCAGCGCGCCGTGCTTGGACGTGATCTCGCGGGCGGCAACCAGGTAGCCGGCAGGCGGGACGACCACGCCGCCCTCCCCCATGATCGGCTCGAGGAATACGGCCGCGGTCGCGTCGTCGACGGCGACGGCGAGCGCCTCGGTGTCGCCGTACGGGACGTGCACGACATCGCCAGGCAGCGGCGCGAACGGCTCCTGCTTCGACGGCTGGCCCGTCAGGGCGAGCGAACCCATCGTGCGGCCATGGAAAGCGCCTTGGGCGGCAACGAGTTTCGTGCGTCCGGTGAGACGAGTGATCTTGAACGCGACCTCGTTGGCTTCGGTGCCCGAGTTGCAGAAGAACACCCGCGCGTCGTCGGCGCCGAGGAGGTCGACCAACGCCTCGGCCAGCGCGATGCCGGGTTCGGTGGCGTACAGGTTCGACGTGTGCCCGAGCGTATTGAGCTGGCGGGTGACGGCCTCGATGACGGCGGGATGCCGGTGGCCGAGGACGTTGACCGCGATGCCGCCGAGCAGATCGATGTACGACTTGCCGTCGACGTCGGTCACCACCGCGCCGTCGCCGCTGGCGAGCGCGAGCGGCGGCGTGCCGTAGTTGTTCATCATCACGCCCGACCAGCGCTGCAGGACGTTGTTCATGCGCGATCCGCCTTCGCTCCTCGCTTCGCTGCTCATGCGCTCACCACCTTCGTGCCCGTCCCTTCGTCGGTGAACAACTCGACCAGCACGCAGTGTTCGACGCGGCCGTCGATGACGTGTGCGCTGGGCACCCCGCCCGACACGGCGCGCAGGCACGCCTCGATCTTGGGCACCATGCCCGCCTCCAGCGTCGGCAGGAGTTGCGTCAGCGCGGCCGTGTCGATCTCGCTGACCAACGACTCCCGGTCGGGCCAGCTGGTGTAGAGGCCTTCCACGTCGGTCAGCATGACCAGCTTCTCGGCGCCGAGCGCCTCGGCGAGCGCCGCCGCGGCGGTGTCGGCGTTGATGTTGTGCACGACGCCGTCGGCGTCGGGAGCGATCGTCGAGACCACCGGGATGCGTCCTGCGCCAATCAGATCCAGCAGCGCGTCAGCGTCAACGTGTTCGACGTCGCCGACCAGACCGATGTCGGTGACCACGCCGTCGACCGTGACGCTGCGTCGCACCGCGGTGAACAGCGCCGCGTCCTCGCCCGTAACGCCGACGGCATACGGGCCGTGCGCGTTGATAAGGTTCACCAGCTCACGCCCGACCTGGCCGAACAGCACCATCCGGGCAACGTCGAGCACCTCGGGCGTGGTGACCCGGAACCCGCCCTTGAAATCCCCTTCGATGCCAAGCCTTTTGAGCATGGCGCTGATCTGTGGGCCGCCGCCGTGTACGACGACCGGATGGATACCGCAGTTGCGCAGGAACACCATGTCGGCGGCGAACGCGGCCTTGAGCACGTCGTCGGTCATCGCGTTGCCGCCGTACTTCACGACGACGATCTTGCCGTGCATTAGTTTGAGCCACGGCAGCGCCGCGGCCAGCACCTGGGCCTTCAGCGGTGTTGCGAGGGTCATGAGCTGTACGCCGAATTCTCTTCGACGTATCCGTGGGAGAGATCGGTGGTGCGGATGCTCGCTCGCTCCGTCCCGGCGCCGAGGTCGATGGTGACGTCGATGTCGGCGCCGGACAGGTCGACGTCACGGGCGCCGGGTGCGCCGGTACCGTCGATGCACACCGGAGAACCGTTGAACGACACGCTGATCCGGTCTGCGTCCAGATGTCACCGGCGCCATGCCGACCGCGGCCAGCACCCGACCCCAGTTCGGGTCGGAGCCGAACAGCGCGGTCTTGACCAGGCTGTCACGGGCCACCACACGCGCGGCTGTCAATGCGTCGTCTTCCGAGGCCGCGCCGGCCACGGTGACGACGATGCGTTTGGTGACGCCCTCGGCGTCGGCCTGCAACTGCGCGCAGAGGTCATCGCACACCCGCAGCACCGCGTCGTCGAGATCGGTTTGGCTGGGCCGGATCTCACTGGCGCCGGAGGCCAGCAGCAGCACGGTGTCGTTGGTGGAGCAGCTGCCGTCGACGTCGAGACGGTCGAAGGTGAGCGCGGTCGCTTTCCGCAGCGCATGGTCCAGGGCGGCGGCGTCAGCGACGGCATCGGTGGTGATGACGGTGAGCATGGTCGCCAGCGACGGCGCCAGCATGCCGGCACCCTTCGCCATGCCGCCGACGGTCCAGTTGTCACTGTGGTGCAGCGCAACCTGTTTCGGCACGGTGTCGGTGGTCATGATGGCGCGGGCGGCCTCCTCGCCGCCCGTCAGTCCGCCGGCCATCTCGCGCACGACCTCGGTGACACCTGCCAGCACCTTGTCCATCGGAAGCCGGTCACCGATCAGCCCGGTCGAGCAGACCGCGACCTCGATGGCTCCGGTCTCGGTGCCCCAGTCGGACAGCGCGGCGGCGACGGCCTCGGCGGTCGCATGCGTGTCCTGAAAACCTTGCGGGCCAGTACAGGCATTGGCGCCACCGGAATTGAGGATCACCGCGCGCAGCCGCCCGGTGGTCAGCACCTGCTGCGACCACAGCACCGGCGCGGCCTTCACCTTGTTGCGGGTGAAGACGCCCGCGGCGCTGTGGTCGGGTCCCTCGTTGAACACCAGGGCGAGGTCGAGCGCGCCGGAAGCCTTGATGCCGGCCGCGACTCCCATGGCGCGGAACCCCGCGGGCGCGGTCACGCCCTGGGTGCGCACCAGCCGGGTGGTTTCGGTTACGTCGGTCAATTTGTCGCCTCCGGCTCCGTGGTCACGGCGAAACCCCCACGATCGAGAGTCCTTCGGTTTCCGGCCAGCCCAGCGCCAGGTTCATCGACTGCACAGCCGCGCCGCCGGTCCCCTTGACGAGGTTGTCGATGGCCGCGATGGCGATGAACGTCTCGGCATCCTCGTCGACGGCGACCGCCAGCTGCGCGGCGTTGCTGCCGATCACCGCGCCGGTCTTCGGCAGCTGCCCCTCAGGCAACAGATGCACGAAAGGCTCTGCGTCATAAGCCTTTTCGTAGGCGGCGCGCAGTTGCGACAGAGGCGCGCCGGTGCGGGCGGTGCAGGTCGCCAGGATGCCACGCGACGTCGGGATCAGCACCGGCGTGAACGACACGGTGACGTCCCTGTCGGTCAGAGCCTTGAGGCCCTGGACGATCTCCGGGGTGTGCCGGTGCTTCCCGCCGATGTTGTAGGCGCGGGCCGACCCGATGACCTCTGAGCCGAGCAGGTCGGTCTTGGCAGTCCGCCCAGCCCCGGATGTGCCGCTGACGGCGACGACCGTGACCGCCGGCTCGACGAGGTCCTCGGCGATCGCGGGCCACAGCGCCAGCAGGGCCGCGGTCGGATAGCAGCCGGGAACGGCGATCCGCTTGGCTTCGCGCAACCGGTCGCGTGCGCCGGGCAGTTCGGGCAGCCCGTAGGGCCAGCTGCCTGCGTGGGCGGACCCGTAGAACTTCTCCCAGGCCGCCGAGTCGGTGAGCCGGAAGTCGGCGCCGCAGTCGATCACCACGGTGTCCTGGGCGAGCCGCTCGGCCAAGGCGGCGGAGTGCCCGTGCGGCAGCGCAAGGAACACCACGTCGTGACCGGTCAGGACGTCGACGTCGGTGGCGTCGAGCACCCGGCCGGACAGCGGCAGCAGGTGCGGATGGTGTTCGGCGACGGTCGTCCCGGCGCTGGCCGCAGCGGTCAGCGCGTCGATGGTCAGCCGCCCGTCGGCGTACGCCGGATGGCCGAGGAGCAGGCGCAGGATCTCTCCGCCGGCGTATCCGCTGGCACCGGCGACCGCGACAGACGTCATGCAGCGATTCTGCATGGGTATGCAGTTAGTTGCAAATTAATTACATGCCCATGTTCGGCATGTCAGACGTGTTGCCGGGAATCGTCAGGCCCGGGATCGCATTGGGGTCCGCGACGATCAGAACACCGAGTGCAAGCAAGATCGCCGCGGTCCCGTAGGTCACGAGGCGACCCCACGGCAGTGTCTTTTCCGCGGCGATCAGCGCCGCGACGAACGCCATCCACGCGATGCTCATGACGCCGAGCGCGAACAACGCGGCCATCAGTGCCCAGCAGCAGCCCACGCACCACGCGCCGTGCTTCGCACCCATCTGCAGGGCTCCGCGGAGCCCGTCGCGCCAGGAGCTGAGGAGGAAGCCCAGCGGGCTGCGGCAGTGCCGTAGGCACACCTCTTTGAGTGGCGTCAGCTCGTACACCGCCGCGACGACCAGGATTCCACCCGCCAGCCACCGGCCGGCGCGATCCCACGCCAGCGTCTCGCCGGACAGACGACCGCCGACTTCGGAGATCCCGAACGCGAGCACACCGGCAGCCGTCCAGGTAAGCAGATAGCCGCATGCGAAGACCAGTGGCGCCACCGGCGACCGCTTCTTCGTCATCTGCGAGTAGAGCGCAACCGTCGGCGACACGGAGGGAAACATCATCGCGGCCATCATCACCAGCCAGATGCCCAGGAACCAGCCCAGCGTTCCGAGGTCGGTGCCCGGCCCGTTGTCCATGCCGCGCATGCGATCGACCGTGAACCACCACGCCAGTGCCGCCAGGGCAAACAGCAGTGCGATCAATCCGAGCCGGGCGCGCGCGGCCGCGAAGACCGGCCGCAGTCCCTCTGCCGACGCCGTCACGCGGTCAGGCGGCCCACGAGAACTGCGCGGAGCTGAGGCCCGACTTGCCTTGGTATTCGATGCCGAACAAGCTGATGTCGGCCGACTTCGCTTTGGCGACACGGAATTCCGAACCAGCCGGATGGAAGATTCCGGTGACGCGGGCAGGCTCCCCGGTCTCGACGCCGAACGGCACGACGTCCTCGACATCGAAACCCGTTATGTCGCCGATTCGCACGCTGTGGCGCAGCCCGTCGTCGCGCACCTCGATCGGGGCGCGCTGGATGCCGAGGTTCTCACCGATGAGCGGTCCCAGCGCGGCCATCGGGCCACCGAGTTCACCGCTGAACACGGCTTGCAGCTTCTGGGCCTGTTCGTCGGATGCCGTGACGTCGATGACGGTGCCCAGGCGCCAATTGCCGTCCGTCATGACCTTGGGTGTGTCGGCGATGACCACCACTACGAGGCCGCCGACGTCGGTGCCGTCGACGTCGCCGTCGGTGATGTTGAAGACCAGCGTCACGCGGCAGCGGTCGTAGTCGGCGCCGTTGGCAAGATTGAAATTGCAAGGACAGAAGAAGTCACAAGAACAGGTTTCGACGTACGTCCCACGAAGTTTCCACGCCATGGCCGAATTGTCCGCCGAGACGGAAGCTAAGGCTGTGAAATGGCCGGTTTCACGACCCGGAGTTCCATTTCGGCGAAGTCATTAAGCGCGTTGCACCGCGCCGACGCGGTCGGCAGCGGTCTTGACGGCGGCGTCGCGGGCCGTGCTGGCCTCGTCCTCGGTCAACGTGCGGTCGGAGGCGCGAAATCGCAGCGCCAGCGTCACCGACTTGCGGCCGTCGCCGATCTGCGGACCGGTGTAGACGTCGAACAACCGGACATCCTCGAGCAAGTCACCCGCGCCGTCGCGGACGGCGTCGACAACCGTCTGAGCGGCGACGTCCTCGCCGACGATCAGGCTGACGTCCTGGAAGACCGCCGGGAACGGCGACACGGCAGGTGCGGGCAGCGCCTCGGTGATCGGGATGGCGTCCAGGTCAAGCTCGACCGCGCAGGTGCCCTTCGGCAGGCCGGACCGTTCGACGACCGCCGGATGCAGTTGGCCGGCGTGCCCGACGACCAACCCATTTCGGCTGTCGCCGACCACTACCTCGGCGCCGCGGCCGGGATGCCACGGTAGGCATTGCGCGGCCCTCAGCGTCAGCTCCACACCGGCGGCGCGGCCGATGACGCGTACCGCCTCGAACGCATCGCTGGCCTCCACCGGACGGCCGGGACCCCACGGGCCCGCCGGTTCACGCAGGCCCGCCAGCACCACGCCGACGTGCTGCGGCTGTCGCGGCAGCGACGCGTCGAGTGCGGCGATCTCGTCGTCGGTGGGCCTGCGGTCGTTCGGAATGCGTTCGACGGCACGGGTTTCCGAGGTGGGTTCGACGACCTGGGCGATGGCATATAGCGCGACGTCGACCCCACCGCGGGACACGTTGCGCCCCAATGCTTCCAGTAGCCCCGGCAGCAGTGTTGTCGCGAGCTGCGGGCGGTCCGACTCCAGCGGGTTGAGCACTTGCGTGGTCCTACGACGCGGATCGTCGGCGGGCAGACCCCACTGGTCGAACACAGCAGCAGGTAAGAACGGCGTCGGCAGGATCTCGACATAGCCGTTGAGCGCCAACGATTTTCCGATGGCGCGGCGGCGCTTCAGTGTCGGGGTGAGACCGCGCCCCGCCGGCGCCTGTGGCAGCACCGACGGGATGATCTCGAGGCCCTCCAGCCGCAGCACCTCTTCGACGAGGTCGGCAGGCTCGCGCAGGTCGGGCCGCCAGCTCGGCGGGATGGCCGTCACCCGGTCGCTGTCCGTCACCACGTCGGCACCGACCTGGGTCAGCCTGCGTTGGGTGGTGCCGTCGGCGTACTCTACGCCTGCGGTCCGGTCCGGCAGGTCGACGGCCATGCTGACGGGCGGCTGCGACCAGTCCTCGCGTGGTGGGTCGCCGCGCCAGTCGGTCAGTTTGGGTTCGATTGTGCCGCCTGCGATATCGGCCAGCAGCGTGGCGGCGCGGTCGAGTGCGGCGACCGAGATCGCCGGATCGACGGTCCGCTCGTAGCGGCGCCCTGATTCGCTCGTCAGGTGTAGACGGCGCTGGGTCCGCGACACTGCGGCGGGATCCCACACCGCCGCCTCCAGCATCAGGTCGGTGGTGGTGTCGCGCACCTCGGTGGTGCCTGCACCCATGATGCCGCCGATCGCCGCGGTCGCGACGTCGTCGACGATGAGCACGTCACGGGGGTCGAGCTTGCGCTCGATGTCGTCGAGAGTGACGACGGTCTCCCCCGGCTGCGCGAAGCGAACCTTGAAGCCGCCGGTGATCAGGCTGCGGTCGTGGGCGTGCATCGGGTGACCGAGCTCGAGCATCACGTAGTTCGTGACATCGACGGCGGGCGAGATCGCGCGGATACCGCTCAGCAGCAGCCGACGTTGCATCCACCACGGCGAGACCGCGGTCGGGTCGATGCCGGTGACGGGCCGCAGACCGAATCGAAGCACGCCGGTGCCGGGCTGAATGGTCACCGGCAGGGCTTCGCCCTCGGCGGGCAACGGTGGCACGTCGGCAGGGTCGACGTAGTCGAGGTCGTAGGCGCAGGCGATTTCGCGAGCCATGCCGCGCACCGACAGGCAGTAGCCGCGGTCGGGGGTGATCGCCAAGTGGAACACGACATCGTCGAGCCCGAGCACGTCGGCGGCGGGATCGCCAGGTTCGGCGGTACCCGGCGGCAGCACCAGGATGCCGGAATGGTCCGTCCCCAAGTTGAGTTCGGCCGTCGAGCAGATCATCCCGTCGGAGGTGCGGCCGTAGGTCTTGCGGGTCGCGATCGTGAAATCGCCGGGTAGAACCGTCCCCGGCAAGGCCACGACGACCAGGTCGTCGACGACGAAGTTCGTTGCGCCGCAGACGATGTCGCGCGGTTCGGGTTCGCCGACGTCGACCTTGACCGCACGGATCGGCTTCTTGAACTCGGTGAGTTCCTCGATCTCGACGACCCGGCCCGTGGTCAGCGGCCCAGCGACGGGACCGACCGGGATTACCTCTTCGACCTCGTGGCCGATGCGGATCAGCGTCTGCTCCAGGTCGTCGGCCGGCACGTCCCAGCCCGGAGCGCCAGCCTGGATAACCTCCCGCAGCCAGCTGTATGGGAGCCGCATCAGGCTCCTACCCCGAACGGCAGGGAGAAGCGGACATCGCCCTCGACCATGTCGCGCATGTCGGGAATGCCGTTGCGGAATTGCAGGGTCCGCTCCAACCCCATGCCGAACGCGAATCCGGAGTAGACCTCGGGGTCGATTCCGCAGGCGCGCAACACATTCGGGTTGACCATGCCGCAGCCGCCCCACTCCACCCAGCCAGGCCCGCCGTTCTTGTTGGCGAACCAGACGTCGACCTCGGCGGACGGCTCGGTGAACGGGAAGAAGTGCGGGCGGAACCGGGTACGGCCCTGCGGGCCGAACTCCGAGCGGGCGAACGCGTCGAGCGTGCCGCGCAGGTGGGCCATCGTCAGGCCCTTGTCCACCGCGAGTCCCTCCACCTGGTGGAAGACCGGAGTGTGGGTGGCGTCGAGTTCGTCGGTCCGGAAGGTGCGGCCGATGGAGATGATGTACACCGGCAGGTCGCGTTTTAGCAGCGCGCGGATCTGCACCGGCGAGGTGTGGGTGCGCAACACCTGGCGGGAGCCATCGGGCGCGATGTAGAAGGTGTCTTGCTCGCTGCGTGCCGGGTGATCGGGAGGGAAGTTGAGCGCGTCGAAGTTGAACTGCTCGGTCTCGACCTCGGGTCCCTCCGCCAGCTCCCAGCCCATCGCGACGAACGTGTCGGCGATGTGCTCGGCCAGGATGGTGATCGGATGCCGGGCGCCGATCGGCTGGCGGGTCGACGGCAGCGTGACGTCGATGCGCTCGGCGACCAGCACGGCGGCGTCGCGCTCGGCCCGCAGGGCGGCCAGGCGCTCGTCGTAGGCGCGCTGCGCCTCGGTGCGCGCGACGTTGACCCGCTTGCCGGCATCCGCCCGGTTGACCTTGGGCAGCGAACCCAGCGCCTGGCGGGCCAACGCGATCGGCGAGCGGTCGCCGAGATGCTCGGTCTTGGCGCGGGCCAGTTCGTCCAGATCGGCGGCCAGGTCGAAGGCATGCTGGGCCGCGCTGACGGCTTTAGTCAGCGCTTCGTCCGATAAATCTATGGGCTGATCAGCCACCCGGCGATCATAGGCGATGGTCGATTCGTGCTTCGCACGCATTTCGTTGGAGCGCGATACCCTTACGCCCTGCTGATCCGGCCCCTCGTCGTTGCTGGTGTCTGGGTCGTCGGGCACGTCCGGTTGCTGGCGAAATCCATTCGGCCCAAAATCCAGCAGTACTTCGTCGAATGCAATATCGAAGCGTCGCCGTTTGACGGCGAGACCCGTGACATGTTCTACGAGCGGGCCAAGGCCACCAAGATCGACCGAGCCGATCGGCATCGAGCGCGACACACTCGACATGACCACGCCGAGATCTACGAATGGCTGATACCCGGCGAACTGTTCGAGGATCCCCCAGAGTCTTGGCGATCGGACTGGGTCGAAGCGTTCGCCGAGGAGTTGCGCCGAGGCTCAGAACGGTGGGGGTTTGTTTCGTTCAGCGACGTAGTCGTCGTTGAGTCGGCGTTCGGCGGCGATCGCCTGGGCGCGGTTGTGCGCGCGGGTGTGTCGGCGTCGGGGCATCATCAGGCCGCGATCGGGGATGGTGTCGCGGGCGCGAGGCTGGCCTGCCCACAGGGTGCCTGTGGGAGCGCACAGTGTGGGGAACAGCAGCCTGCTCCCGGGATAGGTGGTGAACGTGTGCCCGGTTGGTGAGGTCCAGATGACGGTGCCGTCGGGCGATTGGCGATCGCGCCACCAGCCCTCCCCGCACCAGAATGTCTTCAGTAAATGATGAAAACGGCACAGACACTTCAGGTTCGAAGCATGGGTGGGCCCGACCGGATAGGGCACGGTGTGGTCAAGGTCGCAGTGCGTCGCAGGCCGATCGCAGCCCGGGAACCGGCACGTCAGATCGCGGCACCGCACGAAATCAGCCAATGAGCGCGACGGGGTGTACCGCGGGTCGGGTGGAGCATCGCCGGGATGGACGATCTCGCGCGTGGTCGCGCGCTCCAGCGTCGCAGCCAACAGCGGTGCGGGCAGAATCCCGCCCCCGAACACGAAAGCCGGCGGCGCCGAGCACCGCGGCTTGGGCAGTCCTTCCGCGGCCGCCGGCGCGACCCCCGACTCCGCTTCGGCGTGATCTTCGGCGTCGGCGGCGGGTCCGGTACCGGGTGACGGTTGCGGCGGGACCATTGGCGATCGCGGTCCACAGTCTGGTCGGGCGTCGGGGTCAATGGGTCCGGGGTCGTGGGCTGCCTCGACGGTGGCCTTATCAGCCACCACGAACACGATGGCGTTCTTCGGAGGATGCTCACCCGCCGTGGCGGTCTGGCAAGTGTCCTGTCCGCACGCACACGGCAATTCGGTGCCCGCGGCCAGCGCTACCAGCGCATCCGCCCGCCGCTCGGCGAGCGTGCGGGGATCCAGTTCACACACCGAGCGGGCCATCTCCTCGACCCGCTGCTGCACCACCACCGCATCCGCGGCGTACATCCGCGCCCACATGCTGGTCACGCCCGGCGCATCGCCCAGGGAGCCGAACTCGACCGTGGGGGACTGCGCACTTTCACGCGAACGCCGTAATGCTCCCGGATCGTATCGGTCGACCAGGGCGTCGATTGCCTGCTCGGTCTTGGTCACCGACAACGCGCCCCAACGGGTCACTTGTTCGGCGAGTGCGCCATCCACGGCGGCCATCGCGTCGTCGTCGTTGATCAAGTAGGTGCGCCACACAATCGCGCGCACCAGCAGGTCACTGATCAGCCCGGCCTCAAACAGCGCGGCCACCTTGGGCAGTCGGTCGCGCAGGGCGACCCCGCGATGCGTTTGATGCAAAGCCATCGACCGGCTGATGTTCTGTGCGGCGGCCAACTCCGCGGCTACTGCGGCTTCTGGGTCGACCCACCACAGTTCGCGCTCCCCGGCGGCCAGCCCGGTACGGCGGGTGAAGATCTCGGCCATCACCGCCTGTTTGCGGGCGCACGCGGCGTTCTCCGTGCGCGCCCACCCGCCGGCGGCCTCAACCAAACCTGCCGCGTCCAGGTTGGCCAGGTCGGCGATCTCCGGCAGCGAACCATCGAACATACGTGCGAATCTACTCGTATCCACTGACGAAGCCCCCGGCCCGGGTCAAGCCCCGCCCTGTGGATAAAAGTCCAACTGTGGATGAATGGCGTTTTGGCGGATTCGTCGGCCGCCGCGAAGTTAACTCCTGCGAGCGGGGGTTGGCACGGCCGGGCATCCACCATCGGGCACGGCGACCTTCCTGCTCACCGACCCCGAAGGCTCAACCCGCCTATGGAGAGCAGGACCCGATCGATGACGGCGGCGATGAGCCGCCACGATGAGTTGCTCGAGAAAACGATTGCGGTCCATCAGGGCTTCGTGTCGCCCGGGTGGGCGACGGGATGGCCGCTGCATTCGCCTCTGGCGGTGACATCCGGGAGGCGAGGCTCCTGACCGGGCCCATCACCTTCGGTTGATCCGCGACTAGCGTTTTCGACCCGGTTTCATACGCACTGGCGAACATCGCGAACATCGACCCGAAGCTCCTCACCGGCGTCATCACGGCCGATTAGAGCGGCCCTGAGCCGTGCGACCGCCTCGAACGCGAAGGCACCGGCGAGACCTGCGGCCGTCGCGACGACCAATCCCGTGCTGGCCAGCACCAGGTATCCGAAGGCCCCGCCGACACCGAGCAGAACCAACCGCGCCGGCGTCCAGCGCACTGGCCCGCTGAACCGCAAGGACACCAACATGCCCAGCGCCAGCGCCACCGCGTGCCCGACATCGGTGAAGTCGTGTCCGACGGCGACGACCGCCACGGCAACCGCCAGCCACCAGCCGGTCCAGGCGGGCCGCCACCGCGCGGGTATCGCGGCGGCGAGCGCGCCCAGCACCGCGGCGGCGCCGTAGCTCATGCCCACGTCGGTCGCGCGGCTGACCGACCACGGCAGCCAGCCCATCTCGACAGCGATGAGCAAGCCTGCTGCGACCAGAAGCGTCGCCCCGATATGCCCGATGGCGAACGTCGCCAACAGCCGGCCGCTACGCCACAGAAGCTCGCCGACCGCCAGCAGGCAGACCAGCCCCGGCAGCCAGATGTAGATCGGCCCGGCGTCGACCACGAACGCGCTGCCCAGCAGTGTTCCGAAGTGCCCTTGGCTCAGGTTGTGCAGGTTGGTGCTGGTATGGCGGATCACTCGGTCCTGCACTTTCGGGCCGAGTTCCATCAACACAATCGTGATGGAGGTCAAGATCGCCGCGTACGACGCGGTGACGCGTACCCGGGCCAACCGGGCGAGAAATCCCAACACCATCAACGAACACTACGCCCTGGTGTTTCCCCATCTTCGTCATCGCTCCCTGGCAACTGAATGCGAGTTCTCAGCCGATACATGACGAAATCCGCGGGCACGCCGTCCTGCCTAGGCGAAAAGACTTGTCTGCGAAGACGTTTGGCGGTCACACCAAGCGCGTCGAAATCCTCGTCGGAGATGCGCTCCAGCGTCGCCTGTGACGCAATCAACTCGCCCCTGGTGGCCCGCTCCATGACCCGGGCCGCGATGTTCACGTCGATCCCGAGCCAATCCGAGCCGATTCGCTGCGGACGCCCGGTGTGGATTCCCACCCGCATCCGCGGCGTGTACCCGTCTACTTCGACGGCTTTGACAGCCTCACGGGCAGCGATCGCGGCGCGCACCGCAGTGACGGGTTCGGAAAACACTGCCATGATGCCGTCGCCCAACCGCTTGACGATCTGACCGCCGGCCTCCAGCAACGGCGGTTCGACGACCTGAGAAACTCGGCGCAACAACTTCAACGTCGCCTCGTCGCCTGCGCTCAACGACCACGCCGAGAAGCCCACCAGGTCGGTAAAGAGCAGCGTCACCTCACGATTCGCGGGCTTGCCCGACACCCGCTCCGTCAGCGCCTGCCACACCTGCAGCGCTCCCAGGCTCACTTCGCGGGAGGCGGCGTCACGCTCCAGCAGCCGATCGGCGGCCCTGGCCGCGGCGCGCGGCCCCCCAACACCGTCCACCGACAACGGATCTCCGAAGTCGGGATCACCCGGCAGCGCACGACGCGCACGGCGCAGGAAAGCGACGACAGCCGGGCTGTGATTGGTGTCCTTCAGCCACCCCATCGGTCCGGATGACCGTGGCGGCGGGGCCGGACGATCCGGCACTTCATCGATTTCCCCGATACCGCCGGATCGTTCGTCGAACGACTCGACATTCACGGCGCAAGCGTATGTGGCGCTCTTCGAGACCGGCAATCGAGCGGCAAACGGGCTGGTCACAGGCGTGTGGCACGACGATGGAGCGTGGATAACAGTGCGTCGCCACGCGTCCGCAATCGTAGACAACGTGCGTTGTCAACATTATCGTGAGGGTCTACCCGTGGGTTTGGATTCAGCGAGGAACCGATGACCGCGAAAGCAACTGGAGTGGGCGGCCCGCTTGGCCCCGATTCGCTGACGTGGAAGTACTTCGGCGACCTGCGCACCGGCATGCTCGGCGTGTGGATCGGAGCCATCCAGAACATGTACCCGGAGCTCGGCGCCGGCGTCGAGGATCACTCCGTCCTGCTGCGCGAGCCCTTGCAGCGGGTCGCGCGCTCGGTGTACCCGATCATGGGCGTGGTCTACGACGGCGACCGCGCCGCGCAGACCGGTGAGCAGATCAAGGGCTACCACAAGACGATCAAGGGCATCGACGCCGACGGTCGTCGCTATCACGCGCTGAACCCCGAGACCTTCTACTGGGCCCACGCCACCTTCTTCATGCTGATCATCAAGACCGCCGAGTACTTCTGCGGCGGGCTCACCGAGGCCGAGAAGCGCCAGCTGTTCGACGAGCACGTGCAGTGGTACCGGATGTACGGCATGAGCATGCGGCCGGTACCCAAAACCTGGGAGGGATTCCAGGCGTACTGGGATCGCAAGTGCAGCGAAGAGCTCGAGATCAACAAGGCCACGCTGGACATCTTCACGATCCGCATCCCCAAACCGCGGCTCGTGTTCATGCCAACCGCGTTGTGGGACCAGCTCTTCAAGCCGATGGTTGGAGCACAGCGCTGGATCGCGGCCGGGCTGTTCGACGACGCGGTGCGCGAAAAGGCCGGCATGCGGTGGACGCCCGGCGACGAGGTGCTGCTGCGGCTGTTCGGCAAGCTGGTGGAGCTGGCGTTCGTCGTGGTGCCCGAGGAGATCCGATTACACCCACGGGCGTTGGCCGCATACCGCCGCGCGGAGGGTCGCCTGCGCGCCGATGCGCCCCTTGTCGAGGCACCCGCCTTCATGGCGCCACCGCGTGACCGGCGCGGTCTGCCGATGCACTATCTGCCACCGCGCAAGACACTGCTCGACCGCGCGGGGTCGCTGGTGCACACAACGTTCTCTTTGGCGGGTCTGCGTCCGGCACACGGACGCGGTAAGGCAGCCTGATTGCATGCTCGAGTGGCCTGATGTCGACCTTGCCGTGCGCGATGCCGTGCGCGACTTCGTGGAGAAAGAGATCCGCCCGCACGTCGACGCGCTGGAAAGCGGCGAGATGGAGCCCTACCCCGTCATTCGCAAGCTGTTCGCGACGTTCGGCATCGCGGATATGGCACGCGATTCGCTGAACAAGCGACTCGCCGGGTTGCGCGAGGGCGCCGAACCGTCACGCAAAGCATCTTCCGGCGGCATGTTCGGCGCAGACGGTGGCTCGGCCGGTATGGGTTTCGTCGTTGTAAGCGAACTGTGCCGGGTCTGCATGGGCGTCGTCACCGGAATGGGCGTCAGCCTCGGGCTCACGGTGCCGACGATCATGGGCCGCGGCACGCTCGCGCAGCAGGAACGCTGGCTGCCGGACCTGGTCACCTACAACAAGGTGGGTGCTTGGGCGATCACCGAGCCGGACTCCGGTTCGGACGCGTTCGGGGGCATGAAGACCTACGTCGTGCGCGACGGTGACGACTACATCCTCAACGGGCAGAAGACATTCATCACCAACGGCCCCGACGCCGACGTCGTGGTGGTCTACGCCAAGCTCGACGAGTCGGGTGTCGCCAAGCGTGACCGCAAGGTGCTGACCTTCGTGCTGGACCGCGGCATGGAGGGCTTCGTACAGTCAAAGCCGTTCCGCAAGATGGGCATTCACAGCTCACGCACCGGAGAGCTGTTCTTCAACAACGTCCGGGTTGGCCGGGATCGGCTGCTCGGCGAGACCGAAGGAGGCGGAGCCGACGCCGCCAGCGACGGACGGGCCAGCGCCCGCGCAAACTTCTCCGCCGAGCGCATCGGGGTGGCGGCGATGGCGCTGGGCGTCATCGAGGAATGCCTACGCCTATGTGTCGACTACGCGAAGAACCGCACACTGTGGGGCCACGAGATCGGCCAGTTCCAGCTGATCCAGCTCAAGCTGGCCAACATGGAAGTGGCCCGAATGAACGTGCGCAACATGCTGTTTCGCGTCATCGAGGCGACGCAGACGGGTAAGCAGATCTCGCTACCCGAGGCGTCAGCGATCAAGTGGTACTGCTCGCAGGCCGCCACCGACGTCGCGATGGAGGCCGTGCAGCTGTTCGGCGGCAACGGCTACATGACCGAGTACCGGGTGGAGCAGCTTGCCCGCGACGCCAAGTCGCTAATGATCTACGCCGGCAGCAATGAGGTGCAGATCACGCATGTCGCCAAGGGTCTGTTGGCCTAGACGGCCGTTGCTCCAACGACCACAATGGTCCCGTCGCCGACCATCACAGGAGCGCCTCGTGGACCTCAGCCGCAACACCGCGTTGATCACCGGCTCTAGTGGCGGAATCGGCGAAGAGTTCGCCGTCCAGCTTGCCCAGCGCGGGGTGAACCTCGTGCTCGTTGCACGTCGCGTTGACAAGCTCGAGGAGCTGCGCAAGACGCTTCTCGGGCGGCATCCGGACATCGCGGTCGACATCATCGCCGCCGATCTCGCCACCCCGGGCTCGGGGGCACAACTCGCAACGAAGGTCGGCGACCTCGGGCGACGGATCGACATTCTGGTGAACAACGCGGGTGTCGGCCTGCACGGCAAGTTCGTCAGTGAGGATCCCGAATCCAATGCCGCGCAGATCCAGTTGAACTGCGGCACATTGGTAGACCTCACGGCGCGATTCCTGCCGTCGATGACGGCGGCGGGACACGGTGTGGTCATCAACTTGGCCTCCACTGCGGCTTTTCAGCCGACTCCTGGCATGGCGGTCTACGGTGCCACGAAAGCGTTCGTGCTGTCCTTCACCGAGGCACTCTGGCAGGAGTGCAAAGGAACCCGAGTCAGAGTGCTGGCTTTGTGCCCCGGCGCGACGGAGACGGAGTTCTTTGCGCGTACCGGGGAGGAATTCCTCACCGAGGGTAGGCAGACCTCCAAGCAGGTTGTCGACACCGCTTTGGCGGCGCTGGACAAGTCGTCGCCCACCGTTGTCTCGGGTTGGCGGAACGCCATCCTCGCCAATGGATACCGGTTCACACCCCGCAGGCTGATGGTCCAGCTCTCCGAGCAGCTTTTGAAGTCGAATTAGTCGGTTCGGTGTGTGCGCGCGCTCTGGTACAGGCAGATAGAGGCGGCGGACGCCACATTGAGGCTTTCGGCGCTGCCTGGCATCGGTATGCGGACCCGATGCGTCGCCATGGCCACCAATTCGCTTGGCAGGCCCTGGGATTCGGGTCCGAACAGCCATGCCGTCGGCACGTCCAGCGCCGCTTGGTCGAGACTGACCTCGCCGTCGACCGTTGTGGCCAGTACTTGCAGGCCGGCGTCGCTCAGCGCTCCTACGACGGCCGCGGCATCCGGGTCGGACACCACCGGAATCGAGAAGATGCTTCCCGCCGAGGCGCGCAGGCACTTTCCGTTGTACGGATCGACGCTGTGCCCGGCGAACACCACTGCGTCCGCGCCCATCGCGTCGGCGATGCGGATCAGTGCACCCGCGTTGCCGGGTTCGGAGATCTCCACCGCAACTGCCACCAGCCGTGCGCTGTCGGCGATAACGTCGGCCAGGGCCACATCGGGCACCGAACATACCGCCACCAATCCGACCGGAGTCACGGTCTCGGACAACGCCTTTGCGGCCCGCTCGGTCACCACGTGCACCGGCGCGTCGGTGAGCATGGACCCGAACCGGCTCAAGGCGGAATCGGTGGCGAAGACCTCCGACACGAGTCCGCGCCGCAACGCGGCCTCGACGAGATTGGGTCCCTCGGCGAGAAAGCGGGCTTCCCGGCGCCTGACGATTAGGCGGTGCAGCTTGACCGCTGCCGCCACCCTGGCGGAGCGTTCGGTGAGCGTCAGGCAGCCTCGCCGGCGTCTGATGTCGCCGGCCGAGCGGCTCCGGCTGGCGCGTTGACGTCCTCCGGTAGCGCACCCTTGGCGACCTCAACCAGAGAGGTGAAGGCGGCCGGGTCGCTGACCGCGATCTCGGCGAGATTCTTGCGGTCCACCTCGACACCGGCGGCCTTCAGGCCCTGGATCAGCCGGTTGTAGGTGATGTCGTTCGCGCGGGCGGCCGCGTTGATCCTGGAGATCCAGAGCTTGCGGAACTCGCCCTTGCGGGCACGGCGGTCACGGTAGGCATAGGTCAACGAATGCAGCTGCTGCTCTTTGGCTTTGCGATACAGCCGTGACCGCTGACCGCGATAGCCCTTGGATGCCTTGAGTACTGTGCGCCGTTTCTTCTGGGCGTTAACTGCGCGCTTTACGCGTGCCATGAGAGTGTTCCTCTTTCGTACGGGGCTGGGCTAATTAGCCGTTCAGCAACTTTTTGATGCGCTTGCGGTCGTTGGCCGACACCTCGGTGCGCCCTTCCAGTCGCCTGGTGCGCTTGGTCGGCTTGTGCTCAAGCAAGTGCCGACGGTTGGCCTTCTGGCGCACGATCTTTCCGCTTCCGGTCACCCGGAACCGCTTCGAAGCGCCACTGTGGGTCTTCGCCTTGGGCATATGTCCTCAGTTCTGTGATGTATCGGTCTGTGTTTCGCTCGGCTGAGCGCTGACGCGCTGCGCAGCCGGTGCGTCGGCGTCATGCGCCGCCTTGGCGCGAGTCTTCGCGCCGCGGTGCGGGGCCAGCACCATCGTCATGTTGCGGCCGTCCTGCTTGGCCGACGTCTCGACGAAGCCGTAATCGGCGACGTCGGCGCCCAGCCGTTGGAGGAGCCGGTACCCCAGCTCCGGTCGCGACTGCTCGCGTCCGCGGAACATGATGGTCACCTTGACCTTCGACCCCGCCTCCAGGAAGCGGATTACGTGACCCTTCTTGGTCTCGTAGTCGTGCGGGTCGATCTTGGGGCGAAGCTTCTGCTCCTTGACGACGGTCTGCTGCTGGTTCTTGCGAGACTCGCGTGCCTTCTGAGCCGTCTCGTATTTGAACTTGCCATAGTCCATGATCTTGCAGACCGGCGGTTTGGCATCCGGCGCTACTTCGACGAGATCGAGATCGGCATCCGCGGCGACGCGGAGGGCGTCTTCGATGCGCACTATGCCTACTTGCTCGCCACCTGGTCCGATAAGACGGACTTCGGGAACGCGGATGCGCTCGTTGACGCGGGTCTCAGTGCTGATGGGGCCTCCTATGTTGTCCTCTCGGAGACCCACACCATCAGCGAAAAGGCCCTGCTCAAAGCAGGGCCCAAAGCCGACCAGGACAGGCATTGGATGCCTGTGACCGGACCGCTGCACCGGTATGGTCAGCGGTGGGAGTGGGACTCCACTTGCAGTCCCTGGCGTACGCCGGGACGGTCGCGCATGCCAGTCTAGCAGGCATGACCGAGCTTCCTGACATCCGTGAGCTGGCCGATATTCCTGCGGTGGAGGTGATCACCCGGTCGGCCGTGATGCTGATGAGCGCCGCCGCGGAGAAGCTTGGGCTGTCGGCGGAGGACCCGGACGAGAGCCCGCACCGCGATCTCGACGAGGCGCGACGGTTGATCACGGCGCTGGCCGGGTTGGTCACCGCCTCCGCCGAGTATCTGGGACCACACGCCGGCCCGGTCCGCGACGGCCTGAAGACGCTGCAGTTGGCGTTTCGTGAATCCAGCGCCGCCCCAGACGAAGCGGGCCAAGGCCCAGGCGAGAAGTACACCGGACCGGTCTGGTAGCTCATGCTGTCCTGCTCATCGCGTGCGGAGTCACAACCATTTCTTGGTTTAAGCGAATATTCTCGCGGCCTATGAGCGTCGCTAGCCCTGTCAGGGCCCGTACGACGTCCCGGCACGCGTGGGTTCCGGTGACTGCCGCCTGGACCGTCGGCACCATCGCGACCCTGTCGCTAATCGCCAGCGTCTCCCCGCAGGTTCGATGGCTCATCAGGGTGCCGAGGGAGTTCGTCAACAACTACCTCTTCAACTTCCCTGACACCAGCTTCGCGTGGGCCTTCGTGCTCGTCCTGCTCGCCGCCGCCTTGGCGGCCCGCAAACGCATCGCGTGGTGGATTCTCCTGCTCTACATGGTCGCCGCGATCGTGTGGAACGTCGGTGGCATTGCGACCGGCGGTGAATCGTGGATGGTGGAAAGCGGCGAACTGATCGGCCTGGCCTTCCACATCGCGGCAATCCTTTTTCTGGTTCTCGCCCGGAAGGAGTTTTGGGCGAAGGTCCGGCGCGGCGCCTTGTTCAAGGCTGCCGCGGCGCTCGTCGCCGGCATGGCCGTCGGCGTTCTGCTGGGCTGGGGCCTGCTGGAACTCTTCCCGGGCACGCTGGCACGCGCAGACCGGTTCGCCTACGCGGTGAACCGAGTCAGCGGTTTCGTCGCCCTCGGCTCCGAACAGTTCGAAGGTCACCCGCGTGGCGTCATCAACGCGGTCCTCGGACTGTTCGGCGCACTGGCTCTGATGGCCGCGGCGATCGTGTTGTTCCAATCGCAGCGTGCGGAAAACGCGCTGACCGGCGAGGACGAGTCGGCGATCCGCGGCCTGCTCGAGCTGTTCGGTAAGAACGACTCGCTGGGCTATTTCGCCACCCGACGCGACAAGGCCGTGGTGTTCGCGCCCAACGGGCGGGCTGCCATCACCTACCGCGTCGAGGTCGGGGTGTGTTTGGCCAGCGGCGACCCGGTTGGGGACCCGAAGGCGTGGCCGCAGGCCATTCAGGCGTGGCTGGAGCTGTGCCAAACGTACGGCTGGGCGCCCGGGGCGATGGGTGCCAGCTCGACCGGGGCCGGAGCCTTCCGCCAGGCTGGCCTCCATGCGTTGCAACTGGGCGACGAGGCGATCCTGTATCCCGACAACTTCCGGCTGTCCGGGCCCGCCATGCGCGCGGTGCGGCAGGCGGTGACGCGGGCGCGGCGGGCCGGTGCCACTGTCCGGATCCGCCGGCACCGCGACCTCGGCAGCGAGGAGATGGCCCGGGTGATCGCGCGGGCCGAAACCTGGCGAGACACCGAAAGCGAGCGCGGCTTCTCGATGGCGCTGGGCCGGCTTGGCGACCCCGCCGACGGCGACTGCCTGCTGGTGGAGGCCGTCCAGAACGAGAATGTCGTCGCGATGCTGTCGCTGGTCCCATGGGGCACCAACGGCGCTTCGCTTGACCTTATGCGCCGCTCACCCCACTCCCCCAACGGCACGATCGAGCTGATGGTGAGCGAGCTGTGCATGCAGTCCGAAGGCATTGGGGTGACCCGGATTTCGCTGAACTTCGCGATGTTCCGGTCGGCGTTCGAGCAGGGCGCCCAGCTCGGCGCCGGTCCGGTCGCCCGGCTGTGGCGCGGCCTGCTGGTGTTCTTCTCACGCTGGTGGCAGCTCGAGACGCTGTACCGGTCGAACATGAAATACCAGCCCGAGTGGGTGCCCCGCTACGCCTGCTACGTGGACGCCCACCTCGTCCCCCGTGTCGGCGTCGCCTCGGTGATCGCCGAAGGCTTTCTGGTACTACCGTTTTCCCGGCGGAATGAACAGCCGCACACCGGCCATCACATTTCGGTGCCGGAGAATCTGGTGGCGACGGGGTTGTTGCGTCACGACGGCAGCGCCCCCGACTTCAGCGAGCTGGAGGCCGACCTGCCCGAGGCCGAGGACGGGCCACGCCTGCCCGAACAGGTGCGCGTGCGGATGGCCAAGCTCAAGTCGCTGCAGGACAGCGGCGTCGACGCCTATCCCGTCGGCGAGGCTCCGAGCCACACCGTCGCGCAGGCGGTCGACGCAGGCGATGACGAAGGCGTGACGGTGGCCGGGCGGGTGTTGCGCATCCGCGACTACGGCGGCGTGCTGTTCGCCCAGCTGCGCGACTGGTCCGGCGAAGTCCAACTGCTGCTTGACAATTCGCTGCTCGAGAAGGGCACGACTGCGGACTTCACCCACGTCATCGACCTCGGCGACCTGGTCGAGGTGAACGGTTCGATGGGCCGCAGCAAGTCGGGCACCCCTTCGCTGATGGTGCGGGCTTGGCGGTTGATCGGCAAGTGCCTGCGCCCGCTGCCCGACAAGTGGAAGGGACTGACCGACCAGGAAGCGCGGGTGCGGGCCCGCTACGTCGACCTGGCGATCAACACCGAGGCCCGCGACCTGATCCGGGCACGCAGCAGGGTACTGCACGCGATCCGCGAAACCCTGGTCGGCAAGGGGTTTTTGGAGGTCGAAACGCCGATCCTGCAGCAGATTCACGGCGGCGCCAATGCCAGGCCGTTCCTCACCCACATCAACGCCTACGACCTCGACCTGTACCTGCGCATCGCGCCCGAGCTGTACCTCAAGCGGCTGTGCGTCGGCGGTGTCGAGCGGGTCTTCGAGCTCGGTCGCGCATTCCGCAACGAGGGTGTGGACTTCAGCCACAACCCCGAGTTCACGCTGCTCGAGGCCTACCAGGCGCACGCCGACTACAACGTGTGGATCGACGGCGCTCGCGAGCTGATCCAGAACGCCGCGCAGGCCGCCAACGGTGCGCACGTGTTCCTGCGTCCCCGCGACGACGGCACCCTCGAACCAGTCGACATCTCCGGTGAGTGGACGGTGAAGACCGTGCACGGCGCGGTGTCGGACGCGCTTGGTGAGCAGATCGGCCCCGACACCGATCTGGCTACGCTGCGCAAGCTGTGCGACGCCGCAGGCATCCCCTACCTCACCCACTGGGACGCGGGCGCGGTGGTCCTCGAACTCTATGAGCGGCTGGTCGAGGACCGCACCGAGGAGCCCACCTTCTACATGGACTTCCCTGCCTCGGTGTCGCCGCTGACCCGACCGCACCGCAGCATTCCCGGGGTGGCCGAGCGCTGGGACCTGGTGGCGTGGGGCGTCGAGTTGGGCACGGCGTACAGCGAGCTGACGGATCCCGTTGAGCAGCGCAGGCGGTTGCAGGCGCAGTCGTTGCTGGCCGCGGGCGGTGACCCCGAAGCGATGGAACTCGACGAGGACTTCCTGCAGGCGATGGAGTACGGGATGCCGCCGACGGGCGGGCTCGGCATGGGCGTTGACCGCGTCGTCATGCTGATCACGGGGCGCGGCATCCGCGAAACCCTGCCGTTCCCGTTAGCCAAACCGCGTTAGCAGGTCGTTCACAGGCAAACCCAAGGAATGGCGTCCACGATGTTGCCGTGACGTTACTTGAGTCGTTGCGCCACCACATTTCGCTCATGCACGGTTGGCTTCCGATAACGGTGCAAGTCGTCGCAGGCATCCTGCTGGTCGCCGCGATCGGTTGGCGAAACCGGCGCTGGCGCATGGTGTGGCTGCCGTGCGGCCGCGCTGGCCGGGGTCGCGCTGGCGGTGACGGCGTACTGGTACATCGCCTCCGAGGGGTTAAGTGACGAAACCAACCCCGCCCCGTATTCGCTCTGGTTCTGGATCGCGCTCTCCGGCGTTGCGGCCGGGGTGCTGATCGCGGGTTGGCGCGCCGCCCGATGGTGGCGGCGCGGGGTGTCGGCGCTCGCGCTGCCGCTGTGCGTGCTGTGTTCGGCGCTGGCTCTGAACGTCTGGGTCGGCTACTTCCCCACAGTGCAGAACGCGTGGAATCAGCTGACCGCCGGACCGCTGCCCGACCAGACAGACGCCGTCACGGTGACCGCGATGCAGAAACGGCATGCGATTCCGGAGAATGGCACCGTGGTGCCGGTCAGCATTCCCGACACCGCGTCGGGTTTCAAACACCGCGGTGAGCTGGTCTACCTCCCGCCAGCCTGGTTTGCCACCGATCCGCCGCCGCCGCTACCGACGGTGATGATGGTCGGCGGCGAGTTCAACACTCCCGCCGACTGGACGCGGGCGGGCAACGCTGTCAAGACGATCGACGACTTCGCGTCCGCGCACGGCGGCAACGCGCCGGTGTTGGTGTTCGTCGACTCCGGCGGCGCGTTCAACAACGACACCGAATGCGTCAACGGCACACGCGGCAACGCCGCCGACCATCTCACCAAAGATGTTGTGCCGTTCATGGTTTCGAACTACCGCGTCTCGCCGAACCGGGCCAACTGGGGCATCGTCGGATGGTCGATGGGCGGCACGTGCGCCGTCGACCTAACGGTGATGCATCCCGATTTGTTCAGCGCATTCGAGGACATCGCGGGCGACCTGACGCCCAATGCGGGAAACAAGGCGCAGACCATTCGGCGCCTGTTCGGCGGCAATGCCGCCGCCTACGCGGCGTTCGATCCGACGACGGTGATCACCCGCCACGGCTCCTACGCCGGAGTGGCGGGCTGGTTCGCCATCAACGGCCGCCCGACGCCGTCATCGCCGCGGCGCAACGCGGTGGTGAACGCCGCAGCCAACCCCAACGACCAAACCGCGGCGGCCAACTCGCTATGCGCGACGGGCAGCGCCAACGGGATCAAATGTGCGGTGGTGACGCAGTCGGGCAAGCACGACTGGCCGTTCGCGGCGCGCGCTTTCGCCGCGGGGTTGCCGTGGCTGGCGGGCCAGCTCGGCACACCCGGCCTGCCGGTGATCCCGCTACCGGCCCCGCCGCCGCCCGCTCTGCCGGGGCGGCCACCCGCTCTTCCGCACTCCGGGCCGTATCTGCAGGCGGCGGCGAAGTAGGCCGGTACCGTGAGCGGCATGCCGGACGAACCCACTCCCGAACCGGAAGCCCGCCGCTGAGGCCTCGCCGCGCGCCGTGCCCGCGCCTCCGCCTGCCGAGCCCGTCGACACCGGCTACACGCCGAGCGGCGTACCGACGTTCGAATCGGTTCGCGAGAAGATCGAAACGCGCTACGGCACCGCGATTGGCGCGGCCGAACTCGACGCCGACTCACCGGAGGGGCGCACGGTCGAGGAGCAGTACGACGCGCGCCAGCGCGCTGCCGCCGAACGACTCGCCGAGATCCGCAAGTCGATGCACAAGGAACAGGACGACGCTCAGTAGTCCGACTCGGCGGCCAGAACTTCGGCAAGGAACGCGTAGCCGGCCAGTCCGACCACACCCGCGACAACTCGATTCATCGACCTTTCCCGTCGTTCATACGTCGCCGCGATTTCGTCCGTCGTGGGCCAAGTCAAGAGCGGGCGGATCGCTACCGATCCCCAAACGTTGTCGGTCTCCGCAGGTACGGTTCGCAGACGATGCGGTCATTCACGGTTGCCGAACGCCGGGCGCGGCTCGCGCGGCGGCATTTCCTGGCTGGGCCGTCGGGTTCGATCGAGGGGGTGGTGGCAGATCTCGTCGGGCTGCACGCCACCGACCCGGCCACCCCGTATCTGTCACTGTGGGCGCGCCTGCCCGGCTTCGCGGTCGCCGATCTGGACGCCGAACTCTATGAGCGGCGCACGCTGGTCAAGCACCTCGCGATGCGCCGCACGCTGTGGACGGTGCGCGCCGAGGACTTGCCATTGATTCAGTCGGGCGCCAGCGACTGGGTGGCCGACAACGAGCGGCGCCGCCTGGTGGCCGACGCGCAGAAGGCGGGAATCACCGACGACGGTGACAGGTGGCTGGACATGGCGTGCGCGGCGGTGTTGCGGCACCTCGCCGAACACGGCGCGGCCAGCGCGAAAGAGTTGCGCGCGGCGCTGCCCGAGCTGGCGGGCCGCTACGACTATGCGCCGGGTAAACGATGGGGTGGCGAAATACCCTTGGCACCAAGGGTTTTGACCGTGCTGTCGGCGCGCGGCGACATCGTCCGAGGACCCAACGACGGCGCGTGGACGATATCGCGTCCCCGCTGGACGCCAATGGGCGACTGGCTGCGGTCGGTATCGGAGCCCGAAGCGCCAGAGGTGGCACGCGCCGAACTGGTGCGCAGGTGGCTGCGCGCGTTCGGACCCGCCACCGTCACGGACATCAAATGGTGGTTCGGCGACACGCTGGCGTGGGCGCGACACGCGCCGCGCAACATCGACGCGGTTGAGGTTGACCTCGACGGCACCCCGGGCTTCGCACTGCCCGACGATCTCGACGTCGAGCCGGACGTATACCCGTGGTGCGCGCTGCTGCCGGGTCTGGATGTCACGACGATGGGCTGGTACGACCGGGACTGGTATCTCGGCGACCACCGGGGCCAGGTGTTCGACAGCAATGGCAACGGCGGGACGACCGCATGGTGGAACGGCCGGATCGTCGGTGGCTGGGGTCAGGACCCCGACGGTCGGGTGGAGGTCCGGCTGCTCGAGGACGTCGACCGGGACGCTAAGCGAGCATTGACAAGGCGGGCCGACGAGCTGACGGCGTGGCTGGACGGTGTGCGTGTGAGCCCGCGATTTCCGTCCCCGCTCTCGAAGCGATAGGCGCCTGGGCTACCGTCGATCGGCTACTAACTCGTCCGTGCCGCCAAGTACCTTGAGCCCCTTCGTATCCCGACAAATCCCAGGGGCACGAGGTCGCAGGGGGGTGGGACGGCGTTGCCGAGATGAAGTGCCAGCACCGCGATCACGGCCCTCGTCAGGATCGGCTTGGTGGCTACCCAGTCGTCGACGCCCTCGCTCAGGAGCTCGCCCTCTTTGCACACGACCTCGCACGCCGGCACACCGGCCCCGCTAGCAAGCCCCAGGCCTGTTTGGCGTTGACATTCAGCGCCATCACAGATCCTTGTCCCGCATGTACGCCCAGGCTTCGCAGCGGCGTTGACCCCAGTCGACCAAGAAGCCGGTGAACACGGCTGCCGATGTCGCGATTATGTATGTCATGACGACTCCTTGACGGCTGGCTTCGATTGCTGTATTCGCAGTCAAGGATCGCGCCGCGAAGATCTGGTGTCTGCGCTGCTAACGGCCAAACAAGGGTCCGATCAGCCGGAATCCTGCGATACCTGCCAGCCCTACTAGGCGCTGACCTTGCGGCCGTTGCGGGTCTTGCGCGGTGTCGGCCGCGGAAGCCCCAGCGTCCCCGCGAGGAAGTGACCGGTGTAGCTGTCGGGGTTCGCGGCGACATCCTCCGGCGTTCCCGTCGCGACCACGGTGCCGCCGCCGGCCCCGCCCTCAGGACCCATGTCGACGATCCAGTCCGACGTCTTGATCACGTCGAGGTTGTGCTCGATGACGATGACCGTATTGCCCTTGTCGACAAGGCCGTTGATGACACCGAGCAGCTTGCGGATGTCCTCGAAATGCAGCCCGGTGGTCGGCTCGTCGAGGATGTACACCGTGCGACCGGTCGACCGCTTCTGCAGTTCGGACGCCAGCTTGACGCGTTGTGCCTCACCGCCGGACAGCGTCGGCGCCGGCTGCCCCAGCCGCACGTAGCCCAGCCCGACGTCGACCAGCGTCTGCAGATACCGATGGATCGAGGTGATCGGCGCGAAGAACTCCGCGGCGTCCTCGATCGACATGTCGAGCACCTCGGCGATGGTCTTGCCCTTGTAGTGCACCTCGAGAGTTTCCCGGTTGTACCGGGCGCCCTGGCAGACCTCGCACGGCACGTACACGTCGGGCAGGAAGTTCATCTCGATCTTGATGGTGCCGTCGCCGGAGCACGCCTCGCAGCGACCGCCCTTGACGTTGAACGAGAATCGGCCCGGCTGGTACCCACGCACCTTGGCCTCGGTGGTGGCGGCGAACAGCGTGCGGATCTTGTCGAACACACCGGTGTACGTGGCGGGATTCGACCGTGGCGTGCGGCCGATCGGCGACTGGTCGACGCGGACCAGCTTGTCCACCTTGTCCAGCCCGGTGACGCGGGTATGCCGACCCGGCACCTGGCGGGCGCCGTTGAGCTTGTTCGCCAGCACCGACGCGAGGATGTCGTTGACCAGTGTCGACTTACCCGAGCCCGAGACGCCCGTCACCGACGTGAGCACTCCCAGTGGGAACGACACGTCGATATCACGCAGGTTGTGCTCACGCGCACCCACGACCGTCAGCTGGCGCTTGCGGTCGGTCGGCCGCCGGATGGCCGGGACCTCGATCTCCTCTTTGCCCGAAAGATACGCTCCGGTAAGCGAATCCGGATTGCGCAGCAGTTCGTCGTACGGACCGCTGTGCACGATGCGGCCGCCGTGCTCGCCCGCCGCCGGGCCGATGTCGACGACCCAGTCGGCGTGGGCGATGGTGTCCAGGTCGTGTTCGACGACGATCAGCGTGTTGCCCAAATCCCTTAGCCGGATCAGGGTTTCGATCAGTCGGCGGTTGTCGCGCTGATGCAGGCCGATCGACGGCTCGTCGAGCACGTAGAGCACACCGACGAGGCCGGAGCCGATCTGGGTTGCCAGCCGGATGCGTTGCGCCTCACCGCCGGATAGCGTAGCCGCCGCGCGCGACAGCGACAGGTACTCGAGGCCGACGTCGAGCAGGAACCCCAGCCGCGACTGGATCTCCTTGAGCACCTGCCCCGCGATCGCGTGCTCGCGCGTTCCGAGCGTCAACGAATTGAGGAACTCCGCACATTCCGCGATCGACAGGTCGGCGACCTCGGCGATCGACTTCGTCTGCTCCCCCGCCGACAGGGTGACCGCGAGGATCTCCGGCTTGAGCCTGGTGCCGTTGCATTCCGGGCACGGCACGTCGCGCATGAAGCCCTCGTAGCGCTCCTTCATCTGCTCGGAGTCCGTCTGCTCCATCTTGCGCTGCAGGAACGCCATCACGCCTTCGAAATCGGCGTAGTACGAACGGGTTCGGCCGTAGCGGTTGCGGTACCGCACGTGCACCTGCTCGTCACAGCCCTCGAGAATCGCCTTGCGCGCCTTGGCAGGCAGCTTGTTCCACGGGGTGTCGACGTCGAACCCGAGCTGATCACCGAGCCCCGACAGCATCCGGGTGAAGTACTCGGCCGTCTGGCCCATCGACCACGGCGCGATCGCACCCTCGGCGAGCGTCAGGTCAGGGTCGGGGACGACGAGGTCGGGATCGACTTCTTTCTTGACACCGAGGCCGGTGCACTCGGGGCAGGCGCCGTAGGGCGAGTTGAACGAGAACGACCGCGGCTCTAGGTCGTCGACGGCCAGCGGGTGGCCGTTCGGGCAGGCCAGCTTCTCGGAGAAGCGCTGCTCGCGGTGATCATGAGAGCTGTCGGACTCGCGGGCCCCATGATCAGGGAACTCCAGCACCACGATGCCGTCGGCGAGGTTCAGCGCCGTCTCCACCGAATCGGTCAGCCGCTGCTTGGCGCTCGGCTTGACGGTCAGACGGTCGACGACCACCTCGATGTCGTGCTTCTCCTGCTTCTTCAGCTTCGGCGGGTCGGTCAGCGAGTGCACCACCCCGTCGACGCGGACGCGGCTGTAGCCCTGCGAGTTCAGCTTGTCGAACAGGTCGACGAACTCGCCCTTGCGGGTGCGCACGATGGGCGCCAGCACCTGGAACCGAGTGCCCTCCGGCATGGCGAGCACCTGGTCGACGATCTGCTGCGGGGTCTGGCGAGCGATCCGCTCACCGCACACCGGGCAGTGCGGGGTGCCGGCCCGGGCGTACAGGAGGCGCAGGTAGTCGTACACCTCGGTGATTGTGCCGACGGTCGAGCGCGGGTTGCGGTTGGTGGACTTCTGGTCGATAGAGACCGCAGGCGACAAGCCTTCGATGAAGTCGACGTCGGGTTTGTCCATCTGGCCGAGGAACTGCCGCGCATACGCCGACAGCGACTCGACGTAGCGACGCTGCCCCTCGGCGAAAATCGTGTCGAACGCCAGCGACGACTTGCCCGAACCGGACAATCCGGTGAACACAATCAAGGCGTCGCGCGGTAAGTCAAGGTCGATGCTTCGCAGGTTGTGCTCGCGCGCACCCTTGATGATCAGGCGGTCAGCCACCCGGTTTCCTCCCGCAGACAGAATTCATGCCCATGCTATGACGACCCACCGACAACTTCGCGGGCGCTGTGGGCCCACTTTGGGCCCACCGCTTCTGCGTGGGGATAACGTGAGCACCATGACAGTCGTCGATGACAACTACACGGGTCATGTAGAAGCCAGGACCGCGGCTCGTCGCACCCTCCCTGGCGCGTCGATAGTCAAGGTCTCGGTGGGCCCCATGGACAACAACTCCTACCTGGTGACGTGTTCCCAAACCGGCGAAACGCTACTGATCGACGCCGCCAACGACGCCGAGATCCTGCTGGAGCTCATCGAGCGGTACGCCCCGAAGCTCTCGCTGATCGTCACCAGTCACCAGCACCAGGACCACTGGCTGGCGCTCGATGCGGTCGCCAAAGCCACCGGAGTGCCAACCGCGGCACACCAGCTCGACTCGGAACCGCTGCCGGTCAAGCCGGACCGCGTGCTGGCAAACGGCGACACCATCAAGATCGGCGAGCTGTCCTTCGACGTCATCCATCTGCAGGGCCACACGCCCGGATCCGTCGCGTTGGCGCTCGACGGCGCTGACGACGCCACGCACCTGTTCACCGGCGACTGCCTGTTCCCCGGCGGTCTTGGGCGGACAACAAAGTCGGCGGAGTTCGACTCGCTCTTCCGCGACGTCACCACCCGGGTGTTCGACGTCTACTCCGACGCCACAATGGTCTACCCCGGGCACGGTGACGACACCACGCTGGGTGCCGAGCGTCCCCATCTCGAAGAGTGGCGCGAACGACGGTGGTGAGCGACGGGGAGTGACCACCGCGCTGCCCGGCGACCTGGCCGTGTGGGACGGCCACGCCGATGGTCGGAGGCAAGGCAGATGTACCCACGCTGCTATGTCGGTGATGTCGTCGAGGCCAGCGAGACCGACGACGGTCTGGCGATCAACGGCGGTTTGATCGCGACACCGAGTTCGGCAAGTCGCACTACCGAAACACCAAGGGCCGCAGAGTGTCAGGTCTGAGCATCGGCTATGCGATCGCACCTCCACCAAGACCGCCGTCGGTCACGAGCTGACCGACCTGGATTTGATCGAGGTCCCCATCGATCCATCACCTCATTTGGCGCGTGCAGGGGTACGACATCCGTTTGCCTGGGCGGGTTGCTATTGCGCGGTACGGATGACAAACGCGTCTGTGTTCTCGTCGTAACCGACCGTCTCGTCCACGAACAGTTCCCCAACAGTGTGGCCGTCTTCAGCGACCGCGACGAAGGTGGCTTCCTCCTCGTCGTATGTCACCGATCCTTGCACGAACATCGCCGCGACCTCGTGCCCATCCGCTCCGAAAACGACAAGCTTCAAGCCGCCGGCATCCTTGAGGTAGTGCGCCGCTTCGGCACGTGTCGTGACCATCGCTGGGAATCCTCTCTGCTGGTGGCTTTGGTTGCAGCAGAGTATTCCCGAGACCAGTACCCAACGGGGTAGGTACAGATCGCCAATGTCCTCGTCAGCCGTGTGCCTGCCGCAGCGGAGTGCCTGGATTGGCTGCGGCACTCAGTTGGGCGCGACAGCCAAGTTTTGTCGTGAGTGCGGCAGGCCCGCGACATGTGCCTGCGCTGGCGGTTCTACCTGTTCATGCGTCCGGTCCTCGACGTGTGGGTCGCGCGGGAGCGGGCCAGGTGCGGCGACCGCGACGGTGCCATACCCAAATGTGCGCAGCGATAGAGGATCTGTTCCGATCAGGACAGCTCGGATATTGCGTCCCAGCGACAGGCGTTCTGGTGGAGACGCTGCTGGAGCGCGGTGCCAACGGCGACCTCACTGACGCCGACGCCGCGATCGCCAGGTTGGCGGCCGCGCCAGCCGATGACCGGCTGGTTATTCGTGAAATCTGGCTGCTGCGGCTGCGCGCGCTACTGGCCAAGGCACGCGGCGACGAAACCGGCTATCGCGACTGTCGGGATCGCTACCGAGCGCTCGCGACATCGCTTGGCTTCGAGGGACATATGAGGTGGGCCGAGGCGATGCCATGACGCCGATCACGGGCGACTGCCTGTTCCCCGGCGGCGTCGGAAAAACCTGGAAGCGAGGCGATTTCACGCAACTGCTGACCGATGTCACCAGTCGGGTGTTCGACGTCTACCCGGACTCGACGGTGGTCTACCCCGGGCACGGCGGCGACACTCTGGGCGCGCGCGGAACGCCCGCTCCTGGGCGAATGGCGGAAGCGGGGTTGGTGACCCCGTCAAGGCCACTTTGACGTTTCGGAAGTCGTCAAGATAACCTTGACGCATGACAGCACTCTTGGCTCCGGCCGCAGCCCCACCCCTCCCCTCACCTGGTGCTCGCTGGCAGGAGTGGGTCACCTACGGACTGCGATGGGCCTCGGTGGTCGAGCGGGCCCCGGTAGTCGAGCCCGTCAAGACCACGAGCCGCACGTTGACGCTCCACGCGTACCGTGAGGCCGAGCCGGGTCCCCGCTGGCGAGCGCTGTACGACGCAACCTGGCCGGCGTACCGCCGCTGGTACACACGGGAGGGGCTGGCCGCCCGCCCCTCCCTGGACGAATGTCGGCGCGCACTTTCTCAATACCTCCCCGAGCTGATGCCGACCTGGGAACGGCTGTGTCGCCTGAGTGGTGACGACTCTGTTGCCGCGCGGATGCTGTCGATGTGGGGACTTCCGGCTTTCGCCGTCGGTTGTTCCCAAGTTGTCATACCTGGTGAGCAGCCGATCTTGATCCGCAACTACGACTACGACCAGTCGCTCTTTGAAGCCGTCGTCGCTTCCACCAACTACTCCGGGCATCGCCGGGTGCTCGGGACGAGCGACCTGCTCTGGGGTCTGCTGGACGGGATGAACGAGGACGGGCTGGCGATCTCGCTCACGTTCGGTGGCCGACCCGGCGGTGGCGAAGGCTTTGGGATCCCCATCGTGCTGCGCTACGTGCTAGAGACCTGTGCCACCGTCGAACAGGCAGTCAGTGCACTCCGGCGGATTCCTATTGCGCAGTCCTACAACGTGGCGCTGGTCGACACAATTGGTAATCACGCCACGGTTTTTGTCGCGCCACAGCAGCCTGCCGTAGTGAGCCGACTCGACGCGACGACTAACCACCGACTCGATCTAGTCGAACACCCCGCCCACGCCGCTACATTCAACAGCGTCGGGCGACTTACGCGGTTGGACCAGTTGCGCGCCGACGATGCGTCGGGAGAGCAACTCGTCGCCGCGATGCTGCAGCCACCGTTGCGCAACAACCAGTTCGAGATCGGCTTCGGCACCCTCTACACGGCCAGGTATGAGCCTGCAGCCGGAACTGCAACGTGGCATTGGCCCGAGACGTCCTGGACACGACGCTTCGACGACCCGGACGGCGTACGCACGGTCAATTTGGCCCACCCATGAGCCGAGAACCAACCGATATTGCGGCCGAAGCCCGCACCCTGCTGGAGGCGCTCGCCAACAGCACCGACCCGACCGCCTTTCAAACCTTACTCGGACTCAGTCAATACGTCGGCGAATGCCTGGGCATCTCGGCCCGCACCCTAGCTGAAGCCCAGTCCTGGAGCAGCGTTGCTGATTTCGCCGGCACCACCAAACAGGCCGCCTGGTCGCGATGGCACCACTAACGCTCGCGTCATGAACCGGTTGATCGTGGGTCCTCTGGGATCAAGGGCGTAGATCGCTGCGCGCAGAATGGTTGACGTGATGTCTTCACCCGGCATGGAGACCGCCTTCCGGGCCTCCACGTGTCTTACCCACTTACGACCTTCGCTCGGTGAGTCGGCTCAGGCCGGAGGTGTCCAGGCGACCGATAACCGTTTGATGCCGTGGACGAACGCCGAGTGAAGGATGGCCGGCTCCTCGACCGCGACGATGTCGGGTATCTGCCGGTGCAGCTCCTCGAACAGCACCCGCACCTCACGGCGCGCCAGATTGGCCCCTAGGCAGAAGTGTGCCCCGCCGGCCCCGAACCCGATGTGCGGATTGGGATCCCGGGTCACGTCGAACAACCACGGATTGTCGAACTTGGCCTCGTCGCGGTTGCCGGAGTTGTACCACATGGAGACCTTGTCGCCGGCTTTCATCTTGATGCCGTGCATCTCGATGTCCTGAGTGAGGTTGCGCCGCATGAAGATAATCGGCGAAGCCCATCGGACGATCTCCTCGACGGCGGTGGCGGCTACACCGTCGAAGTCGGACCACCACTTGGCCCTCTCCTCCGGATAGCGGGTGAGCGCCACCATGCCGTGACTGATGGCGTTGCGCGTCGTTTCGTTGCCCGCGGCCGACAGCAGAATGAAGAAGGATGCGATCTCGTCCGATGTCAGCCGCTCGCCGTCGACCTCGGCCAGCACGAGATTTGTGGTGAGGTCGTCGGTGGGCCGGGCCCGCCGTTCCTCGGCGAGCCGCACGCCGTACTCCGCCAGTTCGGTGACCGCGCCGATTACCTCGTCGAATCCACCGGCCACCACCTCGTCGTCGCCGACACCCAGAATCACCGTCGTCCAGTGGAAGACCTTCGCCTCGTCCTCCTCGGGGATGCCCATCATGTCGCAGATGATCTGCAGCGGCAGCAAGCTAGAAACCTCGGCGACGAAGTCGGCCTGTGCGTCGCGATGGTCGGCGATCATTTTTGTCACGATCCTGTGTGCCCGGTCCCGCACACTGTCCTCGATACGGGCCACCACCTTAGGCGTGAAGGCTCGGTTGACGATCTTGCGCAGCCGAAGGTGACGCGGGTCGTCGAGGCTGATCATCGAGCCCACGAACTCCGCGATCTCGGCGGCCACGTCGGTCAGTGCCGTGCTGGTCGGGATGGAGCTGAAGATCTCGGGGTGACGACTGGCATGGTGGATGTCGTCGAACTTCGTCAGTGCCCAATGGCCTGAGCCCGCAATGAAGCCAGGGAACTCAGGGACCTCGAAGAACGCGATCGGCGACTCGCGTCGCAGCGTCGCGAACGCCCCGTCGCGCAGGTCGTCGTCACACTCCCAGAACTCAAGCGCTCCGAGGTCGATGTCGGCGACCGACACGTCGGGAGGCGGAACGCCGTTCTTGCGTCGTGCGATACCGGCCCTGGTCACTGTTGCCGTCATAATTGACCCTCCCGCCAATTTGAGTATGGCACCGGAACCGGAAAAAGATCCCAATTTGGGTGAACAGCTGGCGTGTGGCGACCCGGACAGCGCTAGATTGCCTGATAGAAGAAGAAGAAAGGGCAGACATGAACACCGAACAGTTCGACAAAGCCAAGAATGGCTTTGGATTCATTGCGGCACTTGACCAAAGTGGCGGCAGCACCCCGAATGCGTTGAAGCTCTACGGCATCCCGGAGGACGCATACAGGAACGACGCCGAAATGTTCAATCTGGTGCACCAGATGCGCACCCGCATCATCACCAGCCCGGCCTTCGACGGCGATCGCATCATGGGTGCAATCCTGTTCGAGGACACGATGGACCGCACGATCGAGGACCGCCCCACCGCGGACTACCTGTGGAACGTCAAGCACGTTGTGCCGTTCCTCAAGGTCGACAAGGGGCTGGCCGCCGAAGAGCAGGGCGCACAGGTCATGAAGCCCATCCCCGGACTCGACGAGCTGCTGGCCCGGGCCCGCGAGAACGGAGTATTCGGCACGAAGATGCGCTCGTTCATCAAACTGCCCGGCGCCGGCCTCGACGCGGTCGTCGATCAGCAATTCGAGATCGGCCGCCAGATCATCGCCGCCGGTCTCGTCCCGATCATCGAGCCGGAGATCGACATCAACAGCCCGCGCAAGGCGGAGGCCGAAGACCAACTGCTGGCCGCCATCCAAGAGTGCGTCAACCAGCTCGACGACGATCAGTCCGTCATGGTGAAGCTGACCCTGCCGGACACCGACAACCTGTACAAGCCACTCGTCGACCATCCCCGTGTGGTCCGTGTCGTGGCGTTGTCGGGCGGCTATAACCGGGATGAGGCCTGCGAGAAGCTCGCGCGCAACAACGGTGTCATCGCCAGCTTCTCGCGGGCGCTGACCGAGGGACTCACCGCTGCGCAGAGCGATCAGGAGTTCAACGCGACACTGGATGCGGCGATCGCCGAGATCGCCAAGGCGTCGAGTACCTGAGGCGCGTCAGGGCGTCGTGTGCACGATCAGCACGTCGGTCTTGGACCGGCGTGCGACGTTAGCGGGCACCGAACCGAGCAGCCGTCCGGCGATGGTGCTCAGCCCGACGTTGCCCACCACGAGCAGGTCGGCGCTGACTTCCTGGGCGAGATCGACGAGCGCATCCACGGGCGCGCCGACGACCGCCTTCTCCTCGATGTTCTCCGCCCCCGCCGCGTGTGCGCGCTCGCGGGCCTCTCGCAGGATCGCGTAGATCGGCGCATTGCCCGCCATCTTGTAGCCCTCGCGCTTGAGCACGTCGGCGGCTCGCTGATCCTCGCTCTGTGGAAAGTACGCCGTCGCCACGATCACCTTCGTGTCCGACCCGGCAGCGATCTGGCCTGCCTTGTCCACCGCGCGCAACGACGAATCCGATCCGTCCGTGCCGACGACGATGGTCTGGTAGCCGCTCATCCATGCCCTCCCAGTGTCAGTTGCAACGCCACCCGAGACAGTAACCCGTTGTCTGTTGACCGGGGGCGTGATTCACGACACCCGATGTTAACCGGCGATTACCCCGTAATCGCACCTAGAGTGACGAAACGACGCCGTTGCCCGTCCCAACGACCGTGTCGCAACGACATTGCCGGGGTGATCCAGATCAACCCTGCGAACGTGCCACGGCCGCAAGGGAAGTCGCCACCAATCTCTATTACGCCGCCAAATAGGCGATCGTAGCGGGCATTCGCGAGCGCGCAGTGCAGGCGCAGGTTACGGTTTTGCCGACACCGAAAGGGGTGCAGGCCGACCGGTGGATCTTTCAACCAGAGCGGCGCGCCTTGCGCGCGTCCAACAGCGAGAGCGGGTTCGGGCCGGACGGTTCGACCCCGCGATTGTCGCGGTGTTCGCCGCCGCGGTGTGCGCGGCAGGCGCCGCCCAGCCGTCGCTGTGGTTCGACGAGGCGGCGACGATCTCCGCGTCGACTCGATCGGTGCCCGAACTGTGGCGGCTGATCCACAACATCGATGCGGTGCACGGCCTGTACTACCTCGCCATGCACGGCTGGTTCGCGATCTTCCCCGCGACCGAATTCTGGTCGCGAATGTCCAGCTGTCTGACCGTCGGGATCGCTGCAGCGGGCGTTGTCGTTGTGGGCAAGCAGTTTTCGACTCGCACCGTCGCGGTCTGTGCCGGCATCGTTTTCGCGATCCTGCCGCGCATCACATGGGCTGGAATCGAGGCCAGGTCGTACGCGCTGACGGCAGCGGCGGCGGTCTGGTTGACCGTGCTGGTGGTCGCGGCGGCCCGACGGAATGCGGCGGTGCTGTGGCCGCTGTACGGGCTGGCCTTGGTGATGTCGACGTTGCTCAACGTGTTCGTGGTGCTGATGATTTTGGTCCACGCGGTCGCGGTGCCGGTGGTGGCGAACAAGCGGGCGACGGTGGTGTGGTGGGCCGCGACGTCGACTGTGGCACTGCTGGTCGTCGCACCGTTCGTGGCGTTCTGCCGGACCCAGATCGCGCAGGTCAGATGGATTTCGCCGATTCATCCGGGCACGGTCGTGGACATCGCGCGGGAGCAGTACTTCGACCGCAGTGTCCCGTTCGCGCTGCTGGCGGGCGTGGTCCTGGCGGCCCCGTTGGTGGTGCGGCGGCAGTGGGAAACCCGCAACCGGCAACTCGCGGTCATCGCGCTAGCGTGGATCGCGCTTCCCACCGCGGTGTTGCTGTTCTATTCGGTGGTGCAGCAGCCGATCTACTACCCGCGCTACCTCTGCTACACCTCGCCCGCCATGGCCATGCTGATGTCGCTTTGCATCGTGGCGTTATTCCGAACCCGCGAACGCGTCACGGCGGTGCTGGCCGCGTTCGCACTTGCGGCCACCCCAAACTACCTGCTTGGCCAACGCGGCCCGTACGCCAAGGAAGGCATGGATTTCAGCCAGGTCGCCGACATCATCACCGCCCACGCGTCCCCGGGCGATTGTCTGATCCTGGACAACACGACGACGTGGAAGCCAGGCCCGATCAGGCCGTTGACCGCGGCTCGGCCCGAGGCGTACGAGAAGCTCGTCGACCCTGGTCGTGGCATGCGCGCCGCCCAACGCAACCGGTTATGGGACGCACACCTCGGGATCTGGGGTGTCGCCGACCGCGTCCGTCAGTGCACGGTGTTGTGGACCGTGTCGGAGCGCGACGCAGCCGTGCCGCAGCATGAGAGCGGCCCAGGCTTGGATCCCGGACCGCGACTGAAGCGCGCGCCCGCGTATCAGGTGCCGCACCGCATGGGTTTCCACATCGTCGAACGCTGGCAGTTCAACTTCGCACAGGTTGTGAAGTCGACCCGTTAGGGTAATCGACTCCACGTGACAGCACGAACGGCCGCGGACTTCGTCCCCGACAGCCGTGATCTCGACACGCTGGGGGAAGCCGCACAGGTTTGCAAGGGCTGCGACCTGTATCTGAACGCCACCCAGACGGTGTTCGGTACGGGCGCGCCGGACGCCGACATGATGCTCGTCGGTGAACAACCCGGCGATCAGGAGGACAAGGCCGGGGCGCCGTTCGTCGGGCCTGCAGGCAAATTGCTCAACAAGGCGCTCGCCGCAGCCGGTGTCGAGCGGGACCGGTTGTACGTCACCAACGCGGTGAAGCATTTCAAGTTCACGCTCCCCGAGCGCGGTAAGCGCCGGATCCACAAGACGCCGAGCCGCACCGAGGTGGTGGCGTGCCGGCCGTGGCTGTTGGCGGAGATGATGTCGGTGCAACCGGATGTGGTCGTGCTGCTCGGCGCCACGGCGGCACAGTCGTTGATGGGCAGCACATTTCGACTCACCGCTCATCGTGGCGAAGTGCTGCGCCTCCCCGTCGCCGACGATACGACCGACCTCGACTTCGACCCGGACGTGGTGGTGTCGTCGCACCCGTCGTCAGTGCTGCGCGGGCCGCCGGAGGACCGCCAGAAGGCGTTCGACGCGCTGGTGTCGGATCTGCGGTTCGCCGCCGGGCGGCTGACGCGTAGGACATGATCGACGAGATGCGGGTGCCGCGGCTCGCGTCGCAGCCGATCGGCTATACAGCGAATATTGCTGCGCTGCAGGCGAATTCACACTACCGCGTTTGCGCGGCAACGCTGTGGTCACCGCGGCGCGCGATGTGTACAAAACAGCCCGACGCTGCGACATAAGCGAGGATCGGCCCGACGCCGAACCGCCGACCGACGAACCCGCCGAGGACGCCGAGACGTTCCCGGCATCCGTTGTCCGGGACTTGCGCAAGGAATCAGCCGGCTACCGCGAACGCGCTAAGGGTGCCGAAGCTCGCGCCGACGAACTCGCGCGCAAGCTGCACCTAGAACTTGTCCGAGGCACAGCCCGGTTGGCCGATCCAACCGATTTGTCTTACGACGGCGCGCACCTGGACGACGCCGACGCACTGACGGCCGCAATCGACGCGCTAACCGACGCCAAGCCGCACCTTAAAGCGCGTCGCCTATCCGGGTGATGCAGGGCAAGGGCAGCGCGGAAACGATGCCGAACCGTTCAATCTCATCGACACGATCAAGGCGCGGGTTTGACCAGCGCGACGCTGATCGTTTCACGCGGAGCAACCGACAAGTACGCGCAGCGAACCACCACCGAGACACGCGCTCGCCCTACGCGAACGCAAGCGACCCGCCGTCAGGCGTTGCAGATGACTTCCCCTGCCCCTTGGCAGATTGCGCCCTGGTTGCCGTCCACGGTGATGGTGACGTCGTAGACGGGTGCGTTGGCGACCCCGGCGACGGCATACAGGCCGAACGCGGGCCTGTCTTGCAGGGTGAGGGTCCAGGGCGGTGTGACGTGGATGCGGACGCGCTGCCCGTTGTGCAGGTAGTCAACGAGGGTGTCTACCGGCGCGGTGGCCGTCAGCGTGTAAGTCACGGTGGCGGGCGGGTCAACAGCAGCAGCACTGGGGGCAGTAAGCATAACGGCGGCCACCGACACGATCCCAGCCAAGAACCTCACACCAGCTAATCTACAGTTCGGACCTTCCCAGTATCCAGTATCGGGAGGCTGGGAATCCGAATCCATCAACGGATAACCCCCGCTCCCGGCGAGCCACGAATTAGCGTCTGACGCGCAACCACTCGACCGTCCCGGCGCTGACCGAGGCGTAAGTGGCAGCGCCGGATTCTTACGACCCAAGCGATTTCGTCGGGCACGATGTGTCCACCACACAGGCCGCAGCGATCCTGTCGGTTATCTCGGCGCCCGCCAAGAGCTACACGCGCGGTGAGGGTTTCACGGCCGGGTGCCGAACGACGATGTTCGGGCCCTGATCCTCACTGCGGGCGCGCGGCTGTTGAAAGATCCGTCTCAGATGGTGGCCGGGAGGCAGAAGGGTCCGATTAGGGTGCAGTGCCAGGCTGGCTTTGATGGCTGGTCGGCTGCGGAGCTAGCACACCTTAAACCGCTATCGCGTGCGGGCGTGGCGGGCGTGCGCCGGGGAGTCTCTTGATGGCTTCTCGAACCCTGTTGCTCGTTCTGGGAGTGCCCGGTTGGTGCAAGGAACACCGGCCCCGCACCCTTCGCTCCGACACTGTTTGCCGACTCTGCGTGCGGTATGACATGGGTATAACGAACACGCCAACATGCCCAAACGGACGCACATCCAATCTCGTCCATTGGGCAGGCTGATGCACGTCCCCAATATCCGTGCTGGAGCGGCAATATGGCTGTCTAGAAGTGATTTAACGGTCTTCGGCCGTCATATCTGAACAACCCCACACCAGCCTCATCGCTAGAGTGTGTGGCGGGATTCGAACCCGCGTAAACGGCTCTGCAGGCCGGTGCCTAGCCACTCAGCCACACCCGCAACGGGCTTGACCCTGCCATTGTCGCCGGCACCGGCCTAGCGTTGGGATCGCGGTGATCGCTACTGCTCATCCATTGGCACACCGGCCGCGTCAACACCCTGCGGCCACCCTGCGGGCGAGTCTTCCCACGTCTCCTGGCGCCCGTAAGGCGTCAGGTCGAGAAATGGATAGCCCGGCGCCGAGTGGTCCAGCCCGCGCGCAAACGCCGAATAGGTGTGAAACACTTCGTCGCCGCGCCGCAGGAAGACGCTGGCGCCCGGCCAGTCCCCGCGCAAGACCTCGTCGCCAAACCCGGCGGCGTGCAGCTCATCGATCGACTTGTAGTTGTATTCGATCGGCGCTCGCTTCGGATCCAGCGTGACGTGATAGTCGTAGCTGAAGTCGTTGTCGCGCGACGAGTACCACGGGAACGTCCAGCCGTGCTCGTCCTTGTAGCGCGCGATGCTGGCGTACGGCGCCCGCGACACCGCGGCGAACGTCACGCCCTTGGCGTTCAATAGCGCGCGATCCTTCTGTGTGAACGTGAGCTCTGCGGCCATCGTGCAACTAGGGCAGCCTTTGTCGATCGCGTCGATCCACATGAAGTGGTGGATGTAGAGCTGCGGGCGACCCTCGAACATGTCGACGAGCCGGACCTCGCCGCTGGGACCCTCGAACACATAATCCTTCTCTACCTTCACCATCGGCATCCGACGTCGTTCGGCGTTGACCGCATCCCGCAGATGGGTGACCTCGCGTTCGCGAGCCAGCAGCTTCTTGCGGGCGGCCAGCCATTCCTCACGGGTGGCGACGTCGGGGTATGCGGTTGGAGTTGTGGGCATGGGTAGCTCCTAACGAATCGGCCTCGGAAGTATGGACTTCGCGGCGCGGCGAAAGTCATCGGTGAATCCACGCCGGGTTAATTCGCGGGCGTACGACGTCCGCCTGACAGACGAGCAGCTCGCGGCAAGCGAATCCGGGATGCCCAAGGGGTCGGCGGCCAGCGAACGCTACAACGGACATCAGATGGCGTTGCTCGACAGCGAGCGGTGACGCACACTGCGGTGTGACCATCGGACTGATCTGTGCGATCCCTCAAGAACTCGCACAACTCCGCGCCATCCTCGCCGACTCACACAGCGAGAACGCTGCACACACCGTCTTCGACACCGGCACGATCGACGGGCATGACGTGGTGCTGGCCGGCTCGGGCATGGGCAAGGTCAACGCCGCGCTCGTCACCACGCTGCTGGCCGACCGATTCGGCTGCCGCACAGTCGTATTCTCCGGTGTGGCAGGCGGCCTGGATCCGCGGCTGGCCATTGGCGACATCGTCGTGGCCGACCTGGTCATACAGCACGATGCGGGCGTGCTCGAGGACGAGCGCGTGCGGGTATATCAACCTGGCTACGCCCCCATCATCAACCCGACCGATCGGCTCGGCTACCCGGCCGATCCCGAACTGCTCGACCGCGTCAAGCAACGACTTGAAGGAATCTCGGTTCCAGGCCAAATCGTCTACGGCACAGTGTTGTCCGGCGATCAGTACCTCAACTGCGAGAGCACCCGCGATCGGCTCTTGAGTGAGCTGGGCGGGCAGGCGATCGAGATGGAAGGCGGCGCCGTAGCGCAGGTCTGCGAGGCGTTCGCCATCCCCTGGCTCGTCATCCGGGCGCTGTCCGACCTCGCAGGCGGCAACGCACTCTTCGACTTCACCACGTTCGTCGACCAGGCCGCCGCCTCGTCGGCTACGATTCTGCAGCGTCTGCTGCCCGTGCTGTGAGGGAGTGTGATGACTACGGAGCTGTTGACAAGGGTGCTGGACGCACACGGCGGACTCGAGCGCTGGCAGCAGTTCACCCGCGTCGAAGCGACCATCGTCAGCGGCGGCTTGCTTTTCGAACTCAAAGGTATGCCGCAGGATCCGACGCCCCGCCGAATGACCGCGGCGCTTCAGCGGGAGTGGTCATCGGTTCAACCGTTCGGCGCCGACGATCAACGGACGGACTTCACACCTGACCGGGTCGCCATCGAAAAGCTCGAAGGCACCCTCGTTGCCGAGCGGCTGCACCCGCGCGATTCGTTCGTCGGCCACACCCTGACGACGCCATGGGATCCGTTGCAGCGAGCATATTTCAACGGCTACGCGCTGTGGACCTACCTCACGAGCCCGTTTCTGCTTGCGCTGCCGGGACTGTCCGTACGCGAACTCGAACCGGTCGAGGACAACGGCGTGGAACTCACCGGCTTTCAGGTGCAGTTCGGCCCGGACTTCGCCAGTCACAGCACGTTGCAGGAGTTCTACTTCGGCCCGGACCTGCTCCTGGCCCGGCACGACTATTGCGTCGACGTCGCAGGCGGATTCCCTGCCATCCAGTACGTTTCCGGCTTGGTGGAGGCCGACGGCATCCGGGTGCCCACAAGGAGGCGAGCGTTCCGATGCGGCGAGGACGGCAGGCCCAACCCTTCCGAGCTCATGGTGTCGATCGACCTGTCCGACGTCCACTTCTCATAGAGGCAACCCGGTCCTTGTCGCTGTGGCAGTCTGCTCGTCGTGCCAAAGAACTTGGCGGACGGCGGCCGGATGTTCGGAGATTACGGCCGCGCCACGGACTTGCGGGGGTGGCAGGCAGCCGGCCTATCGTTTGCGGCGGGAGGTATCGCTGCCACCAGGGGGCCCGGTGCGGTGGCGGCCGCCGTCGCACTGGCACCAATGGTTTGGGCGTTCGGCCGGCTGCAGCGGCACGCGCCGCCGGCAGGTTCGACATCCAATCGTCGTGGCGAAGGTGCTGGGCGCGCGTACCGGGTTCTTCACCGGACTGCTGCAGCTCATTGGATATTTGCTGTTGGCTGTCGGAATTGCGAGGGGCCCCGGATTTGCCGTGGCACTGCGCTCAGCTATCACGAATTCGCCGCCGAATCGCTCTGGACCGCCGCACCTGCCGCAACAATCGGGGCGGTCGCTGCTCTAATTGCGTTCAGACTGCCAGTCGACCGGAGTCAGATCCAGCCCGCGCCCTGAAAGACGCGACGGCACATGCGGCGGCCAGTACGGCGAACGCGGCGAAGAGCCAGCGTGCCGGAGCCGCATCGCCGGTCTCCGTCAGGTTGACCACCACCCCGGCCAGCCCGGCGCCGAACGCACCGCAGATCAGTTGCACTGTGTTGATGGCCGCGGCAGCCGCCGGTCCCTCTGACGGGTCGTCAACGCAGCTCATGGCCCATGCGGACAGGTGCGGCCACGCGATACCCACCCCGACGCCCGTGATCAGCAGCGCCACCGCCCACACAGCGACAAGCCCGATCGAAGCATCCCCGAACTGGGTCAGGGCCCCGATCGCCAGCCCGGTGGCCATCACCAGCGGCGCGACCGCGACGGTCCGCCTGATCACCCGCGTGGTGCGCAGGGAGGCGCTGCTGATCTCGCCGACCGTCCAGCCGATGGCCAGCCCCGCGCCGAGGAAACCGGCCGCCAAAGGTGTGAGGTGTGCCAGCCGCTGACCGAACAGCGGCACGTACATGTCCGCCATCGTGGCCCCCATCAACAGCCCGAGCGTCAGGTAGATCCACTTCAACGGTCCGGAGCCGAACGTGCTTGGCGGGAGCACCGCCGCGGGCAGGCGGCGGTCGACGTAAATGAACACGGCGACGAATGCGGCGCCGAGGGACAGCAGCGCCGCCGTCGCGCGCCAATCGTGCGGGATCCCCGCCACGCTCACGGCGAGCGCGGCTGTGCCCAGCAGAACCAGTGACCACACGGGTATCGGGGTGCGCGAGTTGTCGAGGTCGGCGTCGCGCCGCCTAGGCAAGGCGATCGGCACCAGAAGAGCCATCGCTGCGGTCAAGACCACCAGCACACCGAAAGCCCAACGCCACGAACTGAATTGGGCAAACAGGCCGCCCGCCGCCGGGCCGACCAGCGTGCCGATTCCCCACATCGCCGACACTAGCGCGGAGGCCTTGGTCCATAACGAACTGGGCAGCGCGGTATTGATGACGGCGTAGCCGAGACCGGCCAGGAGGCCACCCGCCGCTCCCTGGACCGCGCGGCCGACGAGGAGTATCTCCATGGCCGGTGCGGCGGCACACGCCACGCTGCCGGCGCCGAACACAGTGAGGCCCAATAGGTATGCCGAGCGCGGGCCCAGCCTCAATAGCAGCGAGTGGACGGTGGTCGCGGCCACTACCGAAGCGACCAGGTACACCGTGGTCACCCACGCGTAGTAGCGATGACCGCCGATGTCGGCGACCGCACTGGGCATCAGGCTGATGGTGAGGAATTCGTTGGTCGCATAGAGCGCCACGCCGCCGGCGAGCACGGTGGAGGCCCCGAGGTTTTTCGGGCCCAGCAGCTCACGCCAGCTGCCCGTGGTTATCGTCGCGGTGTCGGTCACGCGGCTCACGGTAAGAGCTCAACCGCTGTTGAGGTCAAGTTATTTCAGCCCCGCGGCATCCATGCCGCGCAGTTCCTTCTTCAGGTCGGCGATCTCGTCGCGGATACGCGCCGCCAACTCGAACTGCAGATCCCGTGCCGCGGCCATCATCTGTGCGGTCAGATCCTTGATCAGGTCGGCGAGCTCGGCGCGCGGCATGTTCGAGGTGTCGCGACCCTCGATGATGCCCGCGCTGACGGCCCGGCCCGGCTCCCCCTGCGCTCGGCGACCACGTGATGCGTTGCGGCCCGAGCCGCCGACCTCGACGTCGTCGGCCTCGCGGTACACCTGGTCGAGGATGTCGGCGATCTTCTTGCGCAACGGCTTCGGGTCGATGCCGTTGGCTTCGTTGTACGCGATCTGTTTGGCGCGTCGGCGATCGGTCTCATCGATGGCATCGCGCATCGAGTCGGTGATGTTGTCCGCGTACATGTGCACCTCGCCAGACACGTTGCGGGCGGCCCGACCGATGGTCTGGATCAGGCTGCGAGCCGACCGCAGAAAGCCCTCCTTGTCGGCGTCCAGGATCGACACCAGCGACACTTCGGGCAGGTCCAGGCCCTCACGCAGCAGGTTGATCCCGACCAGCACGTCGTACTCGCCCAGCCGCAGCTGCCGCAGCAGCTCGACGCGGCGCAGCGTGTCGACTTCGGAGTGCAGGTAGCGCACCCGGATGCCCATCTCGAGCAGGTAGTCGGTGAGGTCTTCGGCCATCTTCTTGGTCAGCGTGGTGACCAGGACACGCTCGTCACGCTCGGTGCGCTTACGGATCTCGCCGATCAAGTCGTCGATCTGACCCTTCGTGGGTTTGACGACGACTTGTGGGTCGACCAGGCCGGTCGGGCGAATCACCTGCTCGACGAACTCCCCGCTGGACTGGCTCAGCTCGTACGGACCGGGCGTCGCCGACAGGTAGACCGTCTGACCGATCCGGTCGGCGAACTCCTCCCACGTCAGCGGCCGGTTGTCGATGGCCGACGGCAGCCGGAACCCGAAGTCGACCAGGTTGCGCTTCCGGGAGATGTCGCCCTCGTACATGCCGCCGATCTGCGGCACGGTGACGTGCGACTCGTCGATGACGAGCAGGAAGTCCTCCGGGAAGTAGTCCAGCAGCGTCGCCGGGGCCGAGCCTGCAGGCCGACCGTCGATGTGCCGCGAGTAGTTCTCGATGCCGGAGCAGAACCCGACCTGGCGCATCATCTCGACGTCGTAGTTGGTTCGCATCCGCAGCCGCTGGGCCTCCAACAGCTTGCCCTGGCCCTCCAGTTCGGCCAGCCGTTCCTCGAGTTCGGTCTCGATGGTCGAGATCGCGTGCGCCATCCGTTCCGGACCCGCGACGTAGTGAGTGGCGGGAAAGACCCGCAGTGAGTCGACCTTGCGCACGACGTCACCGGTGAGCGGGTGCATGTAGTACAGCGCCTCGATCTCGTCGCCGAAGTACTCGATGCGGACGGCCAACTCCTCGTAGGACGGAATGATCTCGACGGTGTCGCCGCGCACTCGGAAGGATCCGCGGGTGAAGGCCATGTCGTTGCGGTTGTACTGGACGTCGACCAGGAGTCGCAGCAGGCCGTCTCGGGGCACTTCCTGCCCCACCTGGAGCTCGACCGACCGGTCCAGGTAGGACTGCGGGGTGCCCAGGCCGTAGATGCAGGACACCGACGCCACCACGACCACGTCGCGGCGGGACAGCAGGCTCGACGTCGCCGAGTGACGGAGCCGCTCCACGTCGTCGTTGATCGAGCTGTCCTTCTCGATGTACGTGTCGGTCTGGGCGATGTACGCCTCGGGCTGGTAGTAGTCGTAATACGAGACGAAGTACTCAACGGCGTTGTGCGGCAGCATTTCTCGAAGCTCATTGGCGAGCTGGGCGGCCAGTGTCTTATTCGGCGCCATCACCAGTGTGGGCCGCTGCAACCGCTCGATCAGCCACGCCGTCGTCGCCGATTTGCCCGTGCCGGTGGCACCCAACAGCACGATGTCGCGCTCTCCTGCCTGGACCCGGCGCTCCAGCTCCTCGATGGCCGCCGGCTGATCACCCGCAGGCGCGTACTGGCTGACCACCTCGAAGCGACCGCCGGCCCGGACGATCTCGTCGACGGCGCGGTACTCCGAGTGCGCAAGCACTGGATGTTCGGTAGCGAAAGCCATGTTCACCAGGGTAGAACCCGACACCGACAGCGGCTGTTCCCAGCGCACTATCCTGAAGCCATCCACGCTCCTAAGCACGAGACGTTCGACCTGGTCGCCCGCACCAACACCGATCCGAAGGGAATCGTGCGGGCAGTCGACGTCTACATCGTGGAGCCGTGGGGCCTCTACATGGCGCGACCAACCCCCGGTCGGGCGCAGTTCCACTACATGGAGTCCTGGCTGTTGCCGTCGCTCGGGCTGCGGGCCACGGTGTTCCACTTCAACCCCGGTCACGAACACGACCAGGACTACTACCTCGACGTCGGCCGGTACACGACGAGCGCGAAGGCGTGGCATGCCGAGGACCACTACCTGGATCTGATCGTGCGGACCGGCGCTCGGCGTGGAGCTGTCCGACGTCGACGAGCTGCTGACCGCCGTTCGCCACGGCCTGCTGACCCCGGAGACAGGCGAACACGCGGTGCAAGCCGCGGTGTCGGCGATTGACGGCCTGTCCAGGCACGATTACGACCTCAACCGCTGGCTGGCCGCCAACGGCATGGTGCTGACGTGGCGGGGGCGGCAGTAACGCCGACGACCCGCCCCGCGGGGTAACGGCGGGCCGGATCGCGCCGATTGATCTTGTAATGGCAAATAACGCAGGTTTGTGCAGGCAGGGCCCGTTGCGTGAGCGGCCGCCGGCCGGCAACGACGTCGCTCGCAACCATCCGAGGGTTGTAAGGTCGGCACTCATGAGCTCTACCAAGCGCAGATGGCTGGTGATAGCGGCCGTTGCGATGGTCGGGGTTGGCGCACAGTTAGTGCCGGCAACGGCGCTGGCTGACCCGGATGCGGGATCTCAGACCGAAGTGCAGCCGGCTCCCGGGGATCAGCTGCTGCACAACGTCACCTACCGGGCACGCGCCGACGGGACATCCCGGGGAGCGGTGGTCGCGTACAAGATCGACGACGCGAACGTCAACAGCGAACAACCGACTCTGCTGCCTGGCCGAACATTCGAGGTCAACACGGTGCTCGCCGACCCCAAGCAGGCGGGTATGGAAGTGTCCATCCAGTGGCCGTATGGATCGAACCTGCACTGCGAGATCCTGGTCGATGACCAGATCGTGGCGCAGGCCGATCAGTTCATCGCGCCGAGATTGTTCCATCCGAAGGACGACCCTCTATACGGTGTGCTGCAATGCGGCGCCCCGCTGGGAACGCCGGTCGCCGGCCAAACCCCCACAACTGCCGATCTGGGCGCACCGCCTGCTGAGGCTCCCCCAGCAGCAGCCGCCGCCTGACGCTCGCTACGTCTAGGACCGCCACCCGGTGGTCTTGGCCCATTCCCACGCACGCTGATATGCATCGGCGAACCACGGCTCCTTGGCCTCGGCGTAATCAGGCGCAGACAGCGCCCGACGCTTGGCGGCCAGATAGTCCTCCTGCACGCCGGGGTTGGCGGTCAACCAGTCCCTGAACAGAAGCGCGAACTGCTGAGCTGGACAACCGTCGACTCTGACATGGATGTTCGCCGGCCTCCCGGGATCGGCGGCGCAGTGAATCCGCTTGCGCCACAGCGCAGGATCGTCGGCGTGAGGCGTGTCTGCGGTGATGTGCTCGATGCGGGGATAGCCCACATTGGCCATGGCGTCGTTGATCTCGTCGGCGACGTCCAGTGAGGCGACAGTGACCTGGATGTCGATGACGTCCTTGGCATCGATACCCGGCACCGCAGTCGAACCGATGTGATCTACTCGCAAAATCTTTGCACCACAAGCCATTTGAATACGCTTGATGATCCGGCGCGCGTCGTCGGACCAAGCCGGGTTGTACGGCACGAGCTTGTAGGTCGTCGGAGCGCATTGTCGCGTGCGGATGTTGTGCGCCAGCGTCAGCACCCTGTTGTACCAGAGGTCGCGAGCCTCCTCGACGAGGTTGCTCTGAGAGCGCGAATTGTCCAGCAGCACATCGGCAATCGCGCGGCGCTGTACCTCGGGTGCCTGCGCCTTGATGCGCGCGCGGGCGTCGGCCTCGTCCATCCCCCGCTTGATCAACCGCTCGACTCTCGTCTCCTCCTCCGCGGTGACCACCACCACGAGCGGGAACAACGGCGCCAACCCGGTCTCCACGAGCAGCGGGATGTCCTCCACCACAACGGCGTCTTCGTGCACCGCATCGAGGATCTCCTGACGACGACGAGCGACCAACGGATGCACGATGCCGTTCAGCTTGGCGCGCTTCTCGTCGTCGACGAACGCCTTGGCCGCCAGCGTTGGCCGGTTCAGCGCACCGCCGGGCAGCAGGATGTCGTCGCCGAACGCATCGACCAGCTGCGCCAGCCCCTCGGTGCCAGGTTCGACGACCTCGCGGGCGATCACGTCACCGTCGACGATGATGCCGCCACATTCGGCGAACGTTGCGGACACCGTCGACTTGCCGGCGCCGATACCGCCGGTCAGGCCGATGCGCAGCATTGCGCGGGATGCCAAAAATGCGAGCTAGGCGCTACCGGCGAGCTTCTCCCGCAGGGCCGCGAGCTGGGCGTCGCTGGCCAGCGACCCACCGGCCGCGGGCTCCTCGGTGCGCGACGCGCCGTTGGACGACGGCTTCTCGGCGGCCTCGGCGTCGGCAGCGGCGAACTTCTCCATCTGCGTGGTGTGCATCTTGTGCCTGCGCTCCGCCTCGGCGTAGCGGGACTCCCACTCCTCACGCTGCTTCTCGAAGCCCTCGAGCCATTCGTTGGTCTCGGCGTCGAAGCCCTCGGGGAAGATGTAGTTGCCCTGCTCGTCGTAGCTGTCGGCCATGCCGTACTTCGAGGGGTCGAACTCCTCGGTGTAGTCCTCGTTGGCCTGCTTGAGGCTCAGCGAGATGCGGCGACGCTCCAGGTCGATGTCGATGACCTTGACCATCGCGTCGTCGCCGACCTGAACCACCTGGTCGGGGACCTCGACGTGGCGCTCGGACAGCTCGGAGATGTGCACCAGGCCCTCGATGCCCTCCTCGACGCGGACGAACGCGCCGAAGGGCACGAGCTTGGTCACCTTGCCCGGCACGATCTGGCCGATCGCGTGGGTGCGGGCGAAGTGGCGCCACGGGTCTTCCTGAGTCGCCTTGAGCGACAACGAAACCCGCTCGCGGTCCATGTCGACGTCGAGCACCTCGACGGTGACCTCGTCGCCCACCTGAACGACCTCGGCCGGATGGTCGATGTGCTTCCAGGACAGCTCGGAGACGTGCACCAGGCCGTCGACGCCGCCGAGGTCGACGAACGCGCCGAAGTTGACGATCGAGGAGACGACACCCTTGCGGATGGCGCCCTTCTGAAGCTGGTTGAGGAACTCGCTGCGCACCTCGGACTGGGTCTGCTCCAGCCAGGCGCGACGGGACAGCACGACGTTGTTGCGGTTCTTGTCGAGCTCGATGATCTTGGCCTCGATCTCCTTGCCGATGTACGGCTGCAGATCGCGGACGCGACGCATTTCGACCAGCGATGCGGGCAGGAAGCCGCGCAGGCCGATGTCGAGGATCAGGCCGCCCTTGACGACCTCGATGACGGTGCCCTTTACGGCCTCGTCCTTTTCCTTGAGCTGTTCGATGGTGCCCCAGGCACGCTCGTACTGAGCGCGCTTCTTGGACAGGATCAGGCGGCCTTCCTTGTCCTCCTTGGTGAGGACCAGAGCTTCGACCTCATCGCCGACGGACACAACCTCGTTGGGGTCGACGTCGTGCTTGATGGAGAGCTCACGGGAAGGGATGACGCCTTCGGTCTTGTAACCGATGTCGAGCAGGACTTCGTCACGGTCAACCTTGACGATCGTCCCCTCGACGATGTCGCCATCGTTGAAGTATTTGATGGTTTTGTCGATGGCGGCGAGAAAGTCCTCGCTCGAGCCAATGTCGTTGACGGCTACTTGCGGCGAGGTGACGGAGGGACTTGGCATGTGGTGGGTTGCTCCGGACAGGTTGGGTCGTAGGGACTGGGACTCTTGTTATTGGTGTGAACCCGCATCGAGCACAGACGGGTACCTGTCGAGGTTACTCGACTGTGCACATGCTGGACAAACTCGGTCTCCCCGCTGGTCCATCATTTTCAGCCGCATCGGATGCTGTATGTAACGTGATGGCGCGATTAGCCCAATCCCGCCGTGGCGTTACGCCCGCTGCCGACGATTACCCTGCTTTGGTGACCTATCCAGGGCTGCCGCGGCGAATCCGCAAAGTCGGGGCGCCGCTCGCGGTGATCATCGTGCTCGGCACGGTAACCGGGCTGATCGTGATCGGGCTGACCGCGGCCAATCCGGTCGGCACCGGCATCGGCTTCGCGCTGTCCAGCGTGGCGATGACGATTGTCGTACTCGCCTATCTGTGGCTCGACCGGTGGGAGCCCGAGCCGCCGAGGTTGCTCACCCTCGCCTTCCTGTGGGGAGCATCCGTAGCGGTCGTCATCTCGACGATCCTGCAGCTGACGCTGGAAGCGGCGATCAACCCCGGCCAGCCCGAGACGGTCAGCCCCGTGTCGATCGTCCTCGGCGCACCGCTCACCGAAGAGGCCGCGAAGGGGCTGTTCCTGCTGGTCATGATGACGGGCCGGCGCCGCAACGAGCTGAACTCGCTGACCGACTGCCTGGTCTACGCCGGGCTTATCGGCACGGGTTTCGCCTGGCTCGAGGACATCCTCTACATCGGCGGCGGCAAGTCGGTGTCCGAGTCGCTGCTCACCGCTGCGCTGCGGCTGATCATGGCGCCGTTCGCCCACCCCCTGTTCACGACGATGACCGGCATCGGCGTGTACTTCGCGCTGCAGCAGCGAAACGCCGCCGCCAAGGTCGGCTATATCCTGCTCGGTTATCTCGCCGCGGTGATCATGCACGGGTTGTGGAACGGCTCGTCACTGCTGGGAGTTGGGGCCTACTTCGGCGTCTATGTGTTCTGGATGGTGCCGATCTTCGCCCTGGCGGTCGTGCTCGGCGTCCGGAGCCGCCGCAGGGAGCAGCAAGTCGTCGCCTCGAAGCTGCCCGGCATGGTGACGGCCGGCCTGGTCACCCCCAACGAGGCGACCTGGCTCGGCTCGATCCGCGCCCGCAAGCTCGCGATCGGCGAGGCGAGGCGCCTCGGCGGGAGGCCGGCGGCCAAGGCGGTCAACAACTTCGCCGCCCAGGTGGTGGAGTTGGCCTTCGTCCGCGACCGGATCGACCGCGGCTTCGGCGACCAGCGGGTGTTCGCGCTGCAGACCGACGAGGCCTACGGTGTGTATGCGGCGCGCGCGGCCGCCCCTGTGCTGCAATCGATGGCCGGGTATCGCGCCCCGGGGGCATACCCAGCTCGCTTTTAGCTTCGCACCGTACGGTGCGGGCCGTGATTCAACACATTCTCAACTACGCCGGCATCGCCGTGTTCGCCGCGCCTCCGTCATCACCACAGTTTTCGCGAAGGTCGTGATCAGGCTGAGCCAGTTGGTCGTCATCCTCGACGCAGTCGGAATGGGATTCTTCGCGACATCCGGTGCGGCCATCTCGGTCGACCACGGAGCCAGCTGGTTCGCGGCCGCCGTGCTCGGCATGATGTCCGCGATCGCGGGCAGCGTCATGCGCGACGTGCTCGCCGGTGAGGTGCCGATGGTCATGGGGCCCGACGACATGTATGCCGCGCCGGCGATGTTGGGATCGGTGATCTACGTCGCGATCGACTACTGGGGAGACCAATGGATCGGGGTCGTCGTGGGCTCGTTGGTCGCGACCCTGTTGCGCCTGGCCGCGATCACCTTCCACTGGCAGCTGCCCACCGGTCCACGTGAGCTCATCGGGCACGTCGACGGCGCCGCGCCGAGCCCGGCGGTCCGCACTTAGTGGGCCGCCGAATCCCAGCTGCGGCCGAACCCCACGCTGACCTCGAGAGGCACGTCCAGCGGATGGGCGTTACCCATCTGCTCGCGCACCAGCTTCTCGACCTCATCGCGCTCGCCCGGCGCGACCTCGAACAGAAGCTCGTCGTGCACCTGCAGCAGCATGCGTGACTTCAGGCCCGCGTCCTTGAGCGCCTTGTCGACGTTGATCATCGCGACCTTGATGATGTCGGCTGCGCTGCCCTGGATCGGCGCGTTCAGCGCGGCGCGCTCGGCGGCCTCGCGGACCTGCCGGTTGCTGCTGTCCAGCTCGGGCAGGTAGCGCCTGCGGCCCAGCACGGTCGACGTATAGCCATCCTTGCGGGCCTGGTCGACGACCTCGTGCAGGTAGTCGCGCACCCCGCCGAACCGCGCGAAGTACTGCTCCATCTGCACCTTGGCTTCCTCGGTGGAGATCTTCAGCTGCGCGGCCAGGCCGTACGCGGACAGCCCGTACGCGAGCCCGTAGGACATCGCCTTCACCCGCCGCCGCAGCTCACCGGTGACCTCGTCGATCGGCACGGAAAATGCCCGTGATGCGACGAAGGAGTGCAGGTCCTCGCCGGTGCGGAACGCCTCGATGAGGCCCTCGTCCCGGGAGAGGTGGGCCATGATGCGCATCTCGATCTGGCTGTAGTCGGCGGTCATCAGCTCGGCAAAGTCTCCCTGGCTGCCCTTGCCGACGACGAACGCGTCGCGGATGCGGCGGCCGGCATCGGTGCGGATCGGGATGTTCTGCAGGTTCGGCTCTGTCGACGACAGCCGTCCGGTGGCGGCGATGGTCTGGTTGAACGTGGTATGAATCCGGCCATCCGCGGCCGTCGAACCGAGCAGACCGTCGACGGTGACCTTCAGCCGGGTGACGTCGCGGTGGGCCAGCAGGTGCTGGAGAAACGGGTGTCCGGTCTTGTCGTACAGCGACTGCAGCGCGTCGGCGTCGGTGGTGTAGCCGGTCTTGGTGCGCTTGGTCTTCGGCATCTCCAACTCGTCGAACAGCACCACCTGCAGTTGTTTGGGCGAGCCGAGGTTGATCTGCTTGCCGATCACCGCATACGCCGCCTCTGCGGCGTCGCGGATCTGATTGGCGAACTCGCTCTGCAGCTCGGACAGCTGCATGAGGTCGACGGCTATGCCGGCCGTCTCCATCGCGGCGAGCACCCGCTGGACCGGCAGCTCCATGTTGCCCAGCAGCGCCGACGAGTCGATGCGCGCAAGCTCCTCGTCGAGCGCATCGGCCAGGTCCATGACGGCGCCGGCACGCAGTATGACGGTCTGCACGGCCTGGTCGTCGACGCCCTCACTGTCGTCTAGCAGCGAAAGTTGTTGCTGCTCAGGGTTTTCCGCCCGCAGCTCGCGTTTCAGGTAGCGCAGCGACAGGTCGTCGAGCGCAAAGCTGCGTTGCCCTGGGCGCACCAGATAGGCGGCCAGCGCCGTGTCGGAGGTGACGCCTGCCAGCTTCCATCCGCGGCCCTCAAGATCGTGCATGGCGAGCTTGGCCTCGTGCAGCGCCTTCGGGGCGCCTGGGTCGGCCAGCCAGGAGGCCAGCGCGGCTTCGTCGTCGGGGTGCATGGTGGCCGTGTCGATGTAGCGGCCGTCGCCGTCGGCGGCGACGATGGCCAGCGCGGTGGCGTCGGCGTCGAACGCCAGGTGCGTGCCGACCACCGCGAGCCCGAAGCGGTTGCCCTGGCTGCGCTCGGCCAGCCAGGCGGCCAGCTCGCCCGATTCGAGCGCCCCGCCGCGCACATCGAAGCCCTGGTCCACCTCGGGATCGGCCGACGCCAGCGTCTCGAATAGTCGATCGCGCAGTACGCGGAATTCGAGGTCGTCGAAGAGGCGGTGGATCTGGTCGCGGTCCCACGGTTGCATGCGAAGCGTGTCCGGGGTCTGCGCCAGCGGCACGTCCTTGACCAGGTCGGTGAGCTCACGGTTCAACAGCACATGCGACAGGTTGGCCCGCAGCGCGTCGCCGACCTTGCCCTTAACCGTGTCGACGCCGTCGACGAGCGCCTGCAGCGACCCGTACTCGGCGATCCACTTCGTCGCCGTCTTCTCCCCTACGCCCGGGATGCCGGGCAGGTTGTCGCTGGGGTCGCCTCGCAGCGCCGCGAAGTCGGGGTACTGCTGTGGGGTCAGCCCGTACTTATCGACGACGGCCTCGGGAGTGAACCGGGTCAGCTCGCTGACCCCCTTGCGCGGGTACAGCACGGTGACGTCCTCGCTGACCAATTGCAGCGAGTCACGGTCACCGGTGACGACCAGCACCCGGTATCCGTCGTCCTCGGCCTGGGTGGCCAGGGTGGCGATGATGTCGTCGGCCTCGAAACCCGGCTCGGCGAGCACGGTGATGCCGAGCGCGACCAGCACCTGTTTCGTGATGTCGATCTGTCCGCGGAACTCGTCGGGCGTGGACGACCGGCCGGCCTTGTACTCCGGGTACTTGTCGACGCGGAAGGTCTGCCGCGAGACATCGAAGGCAGCGGCGATGTGTGACGGCTGCTCGTCGCGCAGCAGGTTGATCAGCATCGCGGTGAAGCCGTAGACCGCGTTGGTGGTCAACCCGCCCTGGGTCTTGAAGTTCTCCGCGGGCAGCGCGTAGAAGGCCCGGTAAGCCAGCGAATTGCCGTCCAGCAGCATCAATGTGGGCTTCTCGGCGGTTGCGCTTGCGGTCACGGGCCTACTCTATGCACCACCGCTGACAGGCAGTAGTCGTCGAGCCTTCTCGACCAGCACACGTGCGGCCGGGCTCATCGGGCCGCCCGACCGCCAGGCCAGCACCAGTCGGCCCCGGAGTTCCGGCACGATCGCCACCACGAGCCCCCGCTCCGCCAGGTCGGCAAGCGCCAGCGGTGTGCTGGCCTCGAGTGCGATTCGCGGGGTCACCCCGGCGCTGGCGCAGGCGGCGTCGAACTGATGCCGGATGCCCGCCCCGACTGGCAGCGTAATGAACTGGCAGTCGACCAGGTCGCTCAGCCGGATGGTCGTGCGAGACGCCAGCTCATCGGTCCGGGACACCGCGGCCTCGATGGCCTCGTCGGTGACGACCTCCACGTGACGGCCCTCCGGTCGCTCGTCGGGCCCGACGGAAACGATCGCCGCGCCCAGCCGCCCGGTGCGCACCTTCTCGATGAGCGCGTCGGAACTGTCTGTGCTGCGGGTGATTTCGACCTTCGGATGTTCGGCGTGAAAATCTGCCAGCAGCGACGGGATGTCGACGCTGTGCGACGTCACCGTGCCGATCGTGACGCTGCCACGCACCAATTGGGTCAGCTCCTCGACCGCGACGTGGATGTCGGCAACGGCAGCGATCACCGCCCTGGCAAACGGCAGTGTGGCCTCGCCCGCGGCAGTCAACCGCACGGTGCGACGCGACCGGTCCAGCAGCGGCTGGCCGAGCTCGCGTTCCAGCCGCTGGATCTGGGCGCTCACTGCCGGCTGCGCGACGTGGATGCGCTGGGCTGCGCGGGTGAAGTTGGCCTCCTCGCCCTGGACATCGAGGGAAGGGAGACGACATGACTGACGTATTGATTTCCGGTGGCGGGATCGGCGACGGCGTGTGGCAGCAGATCGGACTCGACCGCCAGCGCCGCGCGGAATCGATGTCTATGCGCTGAAATGGCCGGGCGATTCGCCGACACGGCCGTCATATGAACGGGTTCGCGAGGACCTGAGCTGGACCACTCACGAACTCGACGGCGCCCACAATCTGATGCGGGACAACCCGGACGACCTGCTGCGCATCCTGCTCGATGTCGCGCGGTAACGCTCGGCCAGGACCAGGTCACTGCGCCGGGCGCGCCCCGGGCGCGCGACAGAAAATCGTCGCGGCCAGCAGCGAAACTGGAACACGTTTCAGTTCTGCGGCCGGAATCGGTAGGCTGACCGCGTGTCAGCAGCATCCACGCAACCGGCGATCGACGGATGGTTCGCCACCGATGGGTCCGGTGAGGCGTATCTGATCGGCGGCAAGTGCCATCAGTGCGGGACATATGTCTTTCCGCCGCGTGCCAACAACTGCCCCAACCCGGCCTGTGACGGCGACGAGCTTGCCCAGGTGCCGCTGTCACGCCGCGGCACGGTGTGGAGTTACACAGAGAACCGCTACCCGCCGCCATCCCCATACCCCGCGCCGGATCCATTCGAGCCGTTCGCTATCGCCGCGGTCGAACTGGCCGACGAGGGCCTGATCGTCCTGGGCAAGGTCGTCGAGGGCACTCTCGCCGCGGACCTGAAGGTCGGCATGGAAATGGAGCTGACGACTATGCCGCTGTTCGTCGACGACGACGGTGTCGAGCGCGTCGTGCACGCTTGGAGGATCGCGTGAGTCCCGAACCGGTGTACATCCTGGGTGCCGGTATGCACCCGTGGGGCAAGTGGGGCAGGGACTTCACCGAATACGGTGTGGTCGCCGCGCGCGCCGCCCTGGCCGAGGCCGGCCTGGACTGGCGCCAGATCCAGCTGGTCGCCGGCGCCGACACCATCCGTAACGGCTACCCGGGCTTCATCGCCGGATCGACGTTCGCCCAGAAGCTGGGCTGGAACGGCGTCCCGGTCAGCTCAAGCTATGCCGCGTGTGCAAGCGGTTCGCAGGCACTGCAGAGTGCTCGTGCGCAGATCCTCGCGGGGTTCTGCGATGTGGCGCTGGTGATCGGTGCCGACACGACGCCGAAGGGCGCCTTCGCTCCGGTCGGCGGGGAACGCAAGAACGACCCGGACTGGCAGCGGTTCCACCTCATCGGGGCGATGAACCCGGTGTACTTCGCGCTGCTGGCACGGCGCCGAATGGACCTCTACGGTGCGACGTCCGAAGACTTTGCGCAGGTGAAGGTGAAGAACTCCCGCCACGGCCTACAGAATCCGTATGCCCGCTACCACAAGGAATCCTCGGTCGAGGACGTCCTCGCCAGTCCGGTCGTGGCAGATCCGTTGCGGCAGTTTGACATTTGCGCCACCTCCGATGGCGCGGCTGCGCTGATCGTGGCCGGCGCCGAGTTCGCGAAGAAGCATCTGGGTTCGCTCGATGGTGTGCCGTCGGTGCGGGCGGTGTCGACCGTGACGCCGCGCTACCCGCAGCATCTGCCCGAATTACCAGATATTGCAACGGATTCCACCGCAATTATGCCCGCACCCGATCGGGTGTTCAAGGATCAGATCCTCGACGCCGCCTACGCCGAGGCCGGGATCGGGCCGGAGGATCTCAGCGTGGCGGAGGTCTACGACCTGTCCACCGCACTGGAACTCGACTGGTACGAGCATCTTGGGTTGTGCCCGAAGGGCGAGGCCGAGCAGTTGTTGCGCAGCGGCGCGACGACCATCGGCGGCCGGATCCCGGTCAATCCGTCCGGTGGCCTGGCCTGCTTCGGCGAAGCGATTCCCGCCCAGGCCATTGCCCAGGTCTGCGAGCTCACCTGGCAGCTCAAGGGTCAGGCGACGGGCCGACAGGTCGAGGGCGCGACGGTCGGCATCACCGCCAACCAGGGCCTGTTCGGCCACGGTTCCTCGGTGATCGTTGCTCGCTAAGCAGTTCTCGGCCTACGGGCCGTCCCACTGGGCCACCATCGCGGTGTTCGTGATCGGCGCCGTCGTCCTGGTGTGGACAGGTCGCAGGCAGACCGAACAGCAGGCCCGCCGCCTCGGCCGCTTCCTCGGGGCCCTCACCGCCGCGATATACGCCGCAGTGCTCATCTACACATTGGTCCCACCAAGCATCGACTCGGTACCGCTGCAACTAACCGATCTCGCGACCGTCGCTGCCGCCTACGCCTTGTGGTCGCAGCGGCACTGGGCCTATGCGCTCACCTACTACTGGGGCCTGGTGTTGAGCACGCAGGCGTTGATCTCGCCGGTTCTGAAGAGCCCGGATTTCCCGCATTACCAGTTCCTCGCGTTCTGGGCCATTCACCTACTCGTGGTCTGGGCCGCCATCTACCTCACTTGGGGTCGGGGTATGCGGCCGACGTGGCGCAGCTATCGCCTTGCCGTCGTCGTCACCGCGGTGTGGGCGGCGGTCACCTTCACGTTCAACCGGATCGCGGACACGAATTACGGCTTCCTCAACGGGAAGCCGGCGACCACGAGCCTGCTGGACGTGCTGGGCCCATGGCCGATATACATCCTCACCGCGACCGCGCTGATACTCATCGTGTGGGCGCTGATGACGTGGCCGTGGGAGCGGCGAAATCACGAAAGACCCCCACATAGGTTCACATGGTGATCGACGAGACCACCCTCGAGGGACTCGTGGCAGGCGAGTCGACGGGCTGGATCATGCAAGCACGTGTCGACGTGCCGGGTGCCGGCTCGCCCTGAGAGCTGAGACCCGAAGCGCATCCGCCGAGCGCTAGCCTCGAGAGCATGGCCGTGCCGGATGATTGGGCGCCAGACGCGTGCACACTCCCGACTACGGAACGCCCGCTGCGGGTGGCCGAGTTCGAGGACCTGTTTGCGTTGGCGCGACGAAAGATGCGTCCGCAGACTACGCGACTGGATCTCGTTGTGCCGTCCAACATCGAGGCGGCAGCGCGTGATCTGGCCCGCCGCGAAAGCGAATGCTGCTCCTTCTTCGCGTTCGACTTCGAATCGGCAGGGGACGTTGTGGTGATGCACATCAGTGTCCCACCCGAACAGGTCGGTGTGCTCGACGCGATCGAGGCACGCGTCGCGCAATAGGTGCGCACTCGTCACACCGCGAGCGACCGCTCTTGCACATTCCGTATCGGCGTGTCGCCGTACGAACACGGTCACTCGCGGAAGAGAGCGCTAGGCGACGCCGAGGTAGGCCGCGCGAATGCTGTCGTCGGCCAACAACTCTCGCGCATTGCCCTCTCTGGTGACCTCACCGGTCTCCAGAATGTAGGCCCGATCGGAACGGCTGAGCGCCTGCTGCGCGTTCTGCTCGACGAGCAGCACCGTGGTGCCCTGCGAGTTGATCTCGCCGATGATCTTGAAGATCTGGGATATCACCATCGGCGCAAGGCCCATCGACGGTTCGTCGAGCAGCAGCACCTTCGGCCGGGCCATCAGCGCGCGACCGATCGCCAGCATCTGCTGCTCGCCGCCGGACAGCGTGCCGCCCACCTGGTTCTTGCGTTCGGCCAGCCGCGGGAATGTCTCCAGCACCCAGTCCAGCCGCTCGTTGTGTTCGGCCTTGGATGCGAATTTGCGTCCGTAGCAACCCATTTCCAGGTTTTCGGTGACCGTCATGCCAGGGAACACGCCGCGGCCCTCCGGCGCCTGGATTAGGCCGTCGGCCACCCGCTTGTGCGCCTTGACGCCGGTGATCTCGCGTCCGTCGAACCATACAGAGCCCGACGTCAGCCGGCGCAGTCCCGAAATCGCCCGCATCATCGTGGTTTTGCCCGCCCCGTTGGCGCCGAGCAGGGTCACCAGCTCACCCTCGCGCACCACCACCGACACACCGTGCAGCGCCTCTATTCGTCCGTAGTGCACGACGACGTCGCGGGCCTCGAGCAGAACGGGGCGTTCGTCACTTGACGTCATCGTCGGGCACCCCCAGGTAGGCGGCGATGACCTTCGGGTCCTCGCGGATCTCATGCGGCAGGCCGTCGGCGATCTTGCGCCCGAACTCCAGCACGACGATGCGGTCGGTGACACCCATGACCACTCGCATGTCGTGCTCAATGAGCAGCACGGTGTAGCCGTCGTCGCGGATCTTGCGGATCAACTCCATCAATGCGGCCTTCTCACTCGGGTTGAACCCGGCGGCCGGCTCATCGAGGCACAGCAGTTTGGGCTCGGTGGCCAGCGCGCGGGCGATCTCCAGGCGCCGCTGATCACCGTAGGGCAGGTTCTTGGCCTTCTCCTCGCCACGGTGCGCGATGCCGACGAAATGGAGCAACGCCGCGGATCGTTCGATCGCGGAATGCTCCTCGCGGCGGTGCCGCGGCGAGCGGGCCAGCGCGCCGGGCACCGACGTCCGGTGCCGCGCGTCGGTGCCGACCATGACGTTCTCCAGCGCGGTCATCTCGCCGAACAGCCGGATGTTCTGGAACGTGCGGGCAATGCCCTTACGCGTGATCTGGTAACGCTTGATCCGGCCCAGCGGCGCGCCGTCGAACAGCACCGACCCCGAGCTGGGCCGGTACACGCCGGTGATCGCGTTGAAACAGGTGGTCTTGCCCGCGCCGTTGGGTCCGATCAGTCCGAGGATCTCCCCGCGTCGGATGTTGAAGGTGACCGAGTCCAGCGCCACGAGTCCGCCGAACTTCACCGTCAAGTCTTTTGTCTCCAAAAGGATTTCACCCTCGGCGGCGTGGATTTCCCGGTGGACGCCAGCCAGTTCCTCGATCTCATCTGGCCGGCTCCTTCGTCGGGCCGGAGCGCAACAGGTCACGCGCGGCCCTGCCGTACGCCAGCAGCTGCTGGCGGGCCGGGAAAAGACCCTCGGGCCGGAAGATCATCATGACCACCAGCGCCAGCCCGAAGAACAGATACTTCAGGTCGCCGAGGTTGATGCCGAGGAAGTGCACGCCGAGCAACCGGTTCGGCAGGTAGACGATGACGAACGCGCCGAAGATCACACCCAGCTTGTTGCCCTGCCCGCCAAGAACCACCGCGCACAGGAACAGCATCGAATTGATGATGTTGAACGTCGGCGGCGCGACGTACTGCACCTGGCCGGCGTACAGCGCGCCGGACAGACCGCCGATGGCCGCACCCATCACGAATGCCCACAGCTTGAACCGGAAGGTGTTGACGCCCATCACTTCCGCGGCGTCCTCGTCCTCGCGGATCGCCACCCACGCGCGGCCCACCCGGCTGCGTTCGAGGTTGCCGACCAGCAGCAGGATCGCAACAATGAGCACCAAACCCAGCCAGAACCACCAGGTGCCGTAGTTGGCGTGCCCCGCCGAGTTCCCGTTGGAGAACACACCTTCGGGAAGCTTGTCGCTCTCCCCCAGCCGTGGAAACGCCACCCGGTTCAGCCCACGCGGGCCGTTGGTGATGTCGGCCAGGTTGTCGGCCAGCAGCCGGATGATCTCGCCGAACCCCAGCGTGACGATCGCGAGGTAGTCGCCGCGCAGACGCAGCGTCGGAAAGCCGAGAATGAGACCCGCGAGCGCCGTGAAGGCCATCGCGAGCGGAACACACGACAACCAGGCCCACGGCGTGCTGAAGAAGCCGGTCGGACTGAGTCTGTTCCACGGGCTGTCCGGGCTGGTGAGCAGTGCGACGGTGTAGGCGCCGACGGCGTAGAAACCGACGTAGCCGAGGTCGAGCAGGCCGGCCTGACCGACGACCACGTTGAGGCCGATCGCGATGATCGCCACCATCGCGAACTGCGCCATGGTGCCGCCGAAGCTGATGCCGGGGGTGTCCAGGAACGGTGGGGTGTACAGGGGCAGCAAAGCCAGCGCTCCGAACAGCAGGATGCCGAAAGCCCACTTCTGCTCCCGCGACAGGCCGTCCCACCATTCCCTCAGACGGTCGCCCGGCGCCAGCAGTCCGCTCATGCTCGTGCCTTCCCGAGGCTTTCACCGAGTATGCCGGTCGGCCGGAACAGCAGCACCATAACCAGCAGCACGAACGCCACCACGTCGCGCCACTGGGTACCGAACACGGCCTGGCCGTAGTTCTCCATGATGCCAAGCAGCAGACCGCCAAGCAGAGCACCACGCAGGTTTCCGATGCCGCCGAGCACCGCCGCCGAGAACGCCTTGATGCCCAACAGGAATCCGCCCGAGTAGATGATGCCCTGCGGAACCTTCAGGGTGTAGAGCAGCGCCGCGGCACCGGCGAGCAGCCCGCCGATGAGGAACGTCGTCATGATGATGCGTTCGCGCGACACACCCATCAGCGTCGCGGTGGTCGCATCCTGCGCTACCGCCCGGATGCCGCGGCCGAACTTGGTGCGGTTGATCGCGAAATCCGTCAGCACCGCGAAGATCAGCGCCGCGACGATGATCACGATGGTGACGTTGGAGACCGTCGCACCGAAAACGGTGAACTGCGTCTTGGGCTGCACGAGGATGATCGGCTGTTGCGCATTGCTGCCGCCATATCCGTTGAGCAGCTTAGGCAGAACGAAGTGCACGGACTCCTGCAGGACGAACGACATGCCGATCGCGGTGATCAGGAACGTCAGCGATCGGGCGTTGCGTCTTCGCAGCGGCCGGTACGCGATGAACTCCAACCCGACCGCCGCCGAACCCGACACCAGCATCGCGAACAGCATCGCGATACCCAGGTACAGCACCGTGAGCGCGATGCCTTTGTTGTAGGCATTGCCGCTGGGTGTGAACCCCAGGATGATGTCGAGCGCGAAGTAGGCGCCGAACATGCCAAGCATGAAGATCTCGGAGTGGGCGAAGTTGATCAGCCGCAGCACGCCGAACACCAGTGTGTAGCCGACTGCCACCAGCGCATAGATAGCGCCCCATGCAAGTCCGTCGATCGTCAACTGCCAGAAGCCGATTCGCAGACCTTCTAGGTTAAAGTTGATGTTGGCGGCCAGGCAGGCGTACTGGTCGACGCACTCGTGAATCATCCGGTGGCGGCTCCTCGCGACAGTGTCTCTAGCGAAAACGCGTCTCTAGCGAAAACGCGTCCGAGCCTTTCGGTCTCGGACGCGCTTCGCTTGAGCAACTACTGAACCTTGAAGATCCAGATCAGGTTGGTGGTGAGCTCGCCGGTGGGGGTCCACTGGTACTTACGGGCCACACCCTGGCCGTTGTAGTTCTTGACGAAGTCAAGCAGCGCGGGCCTGGTGATGGCGCCCGAGTCGATTCCCTTCAGCATGATGGTGCCGAGGTCGTAGCCCTCGGTGCTGTACGTGCCGGGATCAGTGTTGAACTTCTTCTTGTACTCGTCGGCGAACGCCCCGGTGGCCGGGCCGCACGGGCAGGACAGGATGGCGCCCTTGGTCGCTTCGCCCCCCTGTTTGACGAATTCGGGATCCTTGGTGCCGTCGGCGCTGACGAAGACGCCTGCGAAGCCGCCGTCCTTGAGCTGCTGGGCGAAGGGTGCCGCCTCCGAGTAGTAGCCGCTGTAGAACACGGCATCGGGGCTCGCGCCCTTGACCTGGGTGACTGCGGCGGAGAAGTCCTTGTCGCCCTTCTTCACCGAGATGTTGCACGCGGAATCGGCGACCGGGCCCAGCGTCTGGCGCACCGCCGTCGCCAGGCCGAGGCCGTAGTCGGTGCTGTCGTCGACCACGCAGACCTTCTTGTAGCCCAGCGTGTTCTTCATGTAGTTGGCGACCGACGGGCCCTGCACGGCATCGTTCGCGAGGCCACGGAAGAAGGTCTTCCAGCCGTTCTGGCTGAGCGTGGGGTTGGTGGCCGACGCGGTGGTGGCGACGAGGCCCGCCTGGTCGAACACGGTGCCGGTGGCCTTGGTCTCGCCGGAGAACGCGGGGCCGACCAAGCCGATGGTGTACTGGTCGTCCACGATCTGCGGCGCGATCGCGGTGGCCTTCTGCGGATCGCCCTCGGTGTCGAACGGCTTCAACTGCACCTGGCAGCCGGGGTTGGCGGCGTTGTGTTTGTCGATGGCCATCTGAACGCCGTTCTTGATGTTGATGCCGAGCGCGGCGTCGGGGCCGTTGAGCGCGCCCGCCATCGCGATCGACACCGGCGGGCAGGTGGCCTTGCCATCCCCGGCGGGATCGGCAGGTGCGGCACCCTCTGCGGCTTTGACCTCCTTGCCGTTGTCGTCGATCTGCACCTGCTCGACGATCTTCAGAGGGGCCTGTGACGACTCCTCTTCAGGCTTGGACTGGTTGCACGCGGCAATACCGAGCACAACCAATCCGGCACCACCGAGAGCAAATACATTCCGTGCCATGCGACCGCGCACGCTTCACCTCCGGGTCAATGTTTTCATCGGCATCGACGCACCAGCTCAGGTCGGACGAGGCGGCGATGCTTCGGGACGACCATAGCCAACGCATGGCCGTGTCGCGTGATGTTGGCTGATGCACACCGTGACCGGCTGCTAAATCGCTGTCAACGGCGCGTCGGAAACGCAGTATTTACGCTTTCTCTGGCGAATCGAGCGTTTCCAGAACCACCTCGGCGACACGTTTCATCGTGGTCCGACGATCCATCGCGGCGCGCTGGATCCATTTGAAGGCCTCCGGCTCGGACATCCCCTGCTTGGCCTGCAGCAAACCCTTGGCCCGCTCGACCAGCTTGCGGGTCTCCAACCGGTCCGACAGCGTCGCGACCTCGTTTTCCAGCGCGGTGATCTCGCTGAACCGGCTGACCGCCACCTCGATCGCGGGGATCAGGTCGGTGACGTTGAACGGCTTGACCAGATAGGCCATGGCGCCGGCGTCGCGAGCCCGTTCGACCAGGTCACGCTGGCTGAACGCGGTGAGGATGACGATCGGGGCGATGCGCTTGCTGGCGATCTCCGACGCCGCGTCGATGCCGTCGCGGCGCGGCATCTTGACGTCCATGATCACCAGATCCGGCTTGAGGCTCTCGGCCAGGTCGACCGCCTCCTGCCCATCGCCGGCCTCGCCGACGATCTCGTAGCCTTCCTCGCGCAGCATCTCGGCCAAGTCCAGCCGGATGAGTGCCTCGTCCTCGGCGACGAGAACACGGCGCGGCTTTTCGGCGTCGGTCGGTGACCCGGTCATGGGTCACATTGTGGCGGTCGCACGCCCGTTCAGCGACCGCGGGGCATCCTCTATGGTGGGAAGCCGCGTCGAAACGATGAGGCCCTCGTATCCCAACTGGCAGAGGAACTGGACTCAAAACCCAGACAGTGTGGGTTCGAATCCCACCGAGGGCACCACCTTAACGACCAATGTCGTTGCAGGTCAGGGCATTATCGCCACGAATATCCGGCCGCAGCCGGCCCGTGGTGGGCACATTTTGGGCACGTTTCTCATCGTGTGCGTCGGCCACCGCACCCAATCGTCGGAGAACAAGTCCGCGTACACGTCCAACGTCATCGCAGCCGAAGCATGCGCCAGCATCCGCTGCACCACCTTTACGTTCGCCCCGGCGCTGATCGCCAGACTCGCGGCCGTGTGCCGCAGATCGTGAACCGTCACTCTGGGGAACTGATCGTCAGCCGCCATGCAGCGCGCTACAGCACCCGAGAACCACGTCGATACCCCCGGCGGCGTCGCGTCATGCCCGAACCGGTTGGGGAACACAACACCATCCCGGTTCTTCCCTCACACGCACCGGCTACCGGCTCGACCAGGAACCTGGGGAACACCACCGACCGCTCCGCATGAGTCTTCGGAGTCCCCACCACTACCTGGCGGCCGACGTTCACGGCGTTACGGTGAACGCTGATCCGGCGGCGCAACATATCGATGTCCGCGACATGCAGCCCGGCGAGCTCCCCCCATCTCAATCCGGTATAGGCCAACAGAAGCACGATCACACCCTTATCCCCGGCCTCCGCGGCGAGCTGCCACACCTGCGAGTCCGTGAGGTAGGCGCGTGGCTTCGGCTTCTTGCGGGGCAGCTTCACACCGCGCGCCGGATTGGACCCCAGCAACCGGTCCTTGACCGCCTCATCCAGGATCGACGACAACACACCGTAGGCGCGGATCACAGTCGTCGCGCCGCTCCCCCGCTGGGTCATGTCCGAAACCCACTGCTGCACCCCCGAATGCTCAACATCAGCCAATCGGCAGCGCCCCCACCGCGGTCCGACATGCACTCGCCACGCCACCCCAACCGTGCGGGAATACGACGGCTTCAAATGAGTCTGCCTACCCAACCACTGGACGCCACGCTGACCGACCGTGACACGGCCAGCCGCGGGCGCAACATACTCGCCCGACATCTTCTGCACCTCGACCGTGGCGGCGAACGCTTCAGCTTCCCGCTTCGTCTTGAATCCGCGTTTCTTCGTCTGGGTGTGCTGCGGTGTCCGGTAACGGACCTGGTACCGCTTCCCGTCGGCGGTCTGGTACGCCTCAATGGTTGCCACGGTTGATTGCCTCCTGTAGCTCCGCTTTCAGTTCGCGCGAGATCCGGCCCCGCTTCTGGGGGTTCGCGTCACAGCCGGCCCTGCGGTCCCGCTCGGCGGTAAACGACTTGCCCCACAGGGCGCCCATCTCGGCGGCGGCCCGGTCGAGGTCTAGGCCCAGGCTCTTCGCCATGCGGTAATCCGCCTCGAGCATGCTTTTGCTTCACCTCTTGAGCCAGGGGATGCCCGCCGACCCTCTTTGCGATGAGGTCGGGGGGATCGATGCCGCGGTCCCTCATCGCGTCGACGAGCTGTTCACTGGCAGCGATAGCGCCTGCCGGCCCCATGCTGGCGATGAACTGGGTAGGTCCGGGATCAATGGGCTGCCCTGATAGTGCCGCCCGCAGCTCGTCGAGTTCCACTGTGACATCCGCGGTAAGCGTGACTCGTCCGTCACCGGCGAACAGCTCAGCCAAGCTCACTCGACGGCCGAGGAGAAACCCGAACGCCCCACATAACGCGAAAAGCGTTGGCAACGTTGGGCTTACGCGCCCAGCTTCGAGGTCGGCAATGCGCCCGGTCCCCCAATTCAGCCCGGCTGATTTCGCTGCATGCGCCAACTTCCTGTGGTAGTTCCTGGGATTTGGCTGGGCGGTCGGGACAGATGCGCAAGGTGTCGGTCGGGTAAAGCACAATCTCGGTCATGGTTGCGCAGCCTGGGCCGGGGGAATCGCTTGCCGACGTCCTGCCGCAACTCGCGGCCGAGTGGCACCCAGACAGAAACGATGAACTCACGCCCGCCGACGTGCTTCCGGGCAGCAGCGCGAAGGTCTGGTGGCGTTGTTCGACGTGCCAGCATGAGTGGCCTACCCAGATCAGTTCGCGTGCGCGACGAGGGAGCGGGTGCCGCAAGTGTTGGCACGTGCGGCGAGGGATTCTGAAGGCAACGCCGAAGCCGGGCCAGAGTCTCGGAGATCTTCATCCAGACGTCGCTGCCGAATGGCATCGGACGCGAAACGGCGATCTGAAACCCGCCGATGTGAAGCCGGCAAGGAACAAGAAGGTCTGGTGGCAGTGCGACCAGGGGCATGGGTCTGGTCTGCACCAGTTCGCCAAGCACGACCGGCAGCTTACGACCGCGTGCAGACGGGCGAAAATAGGTTCCGTCGTGTCCTGTCAATATAAGGATGCAACCCACGCGGTTAGAACGCCCCTCCCGCTCCTCCCCCGCTGGACTCTGGCGGATCCGATTGGCGGGCGCGCAGGCGGCCGCTATCGCGCCCGAGGTCAGTCTGCACCCGTCGAACATCAAGGACGCTTCGTCGGTATCGCTCTTCAGGGGTGCGGCGCCGATCAAGAACTTGTTCGCGCCATACAAAGGCCGCGACCGCTACAACGATCACGAGAATCAAGGCGAGTCCGACGCCAACGACGACAGCCTGCCCGCCAGTCATGTCAGCAGAATTTACGCCGATTTGCTGCCGCCGTACAGCTAGCTCACAGGTCTTTGACTACTCCATTCCGGCGGTCAACTCGATAACAAGCGAGTCGGCCCGCCACCCATGCAGGATGACGGGCCGATCTGGGTTTGCGGCCGGGGGCTTAGGGTCCCGTCTCACCGACCGCTGTCAGGAGCCCGCCCACCGGGCTTTCGCCCCTTCTTCAGCGGCGCCGCACTCACACCGCCATGTCCGCTGGCGTCAGCGGAATCCTGCGGGCGTGGCTGCAGTCATCGGCGGGGTGGCTATGGACGTCACGGGCGCCGCACCCGGCGTCGTCGTGGTGGCGGTTTGTCCCATGGTCATGCTCCCTTGGATGAAGGTTGCACCCGTAGCGACACCACCGGATGCTCCCGACACCTGTTCCTCGTGAAGGGCCACGCTCAGGGCACCCATCGCAACGACTGCGCTGCCACCCATAACTGCCGCGAACACCTTGACCCGTCCCTGCCGGACCTGCTGATTCGACTTCATGGGTGATCACTTCATTTCTGCCCGGTATTGGTTTACCTCGTGCGACCCGCGGGGCTTGCCAGGTTTTGCAGAGTTGACGCACCATATGCTCACAGCCTGTGATCAGCCTGGACGATTGATGCCAATCCGCTTGGCGGTCGCCGTCAGAAGGGTGGTCCCGACTGGATCGAACCAGTCGCCGCGACACGCTATCGCGCTGAACGGCCCGCCACCCAAGCAGGCTGACGGGCCGATGGGGGGTTGGGCCAGACTCAAAGGCCGTAGGCACCTCCGCTTTGTCGTCGAGCGCGTCGAGAATCGCCGGCGAGCAGCTTGCCGAGGCCGCCGGATTGTCAATAGGTCGCGTCTACCAGATCCGCGACGGGCGGCGCTGAGCGGCGCTACAGCCCACCGCAGACCGGTTCGCTAGAACAAGGGCATCATCGTTACTACGCTGGACGCCGAACCATCCGTGGGCACATTTTGGGCACACTTGGGCACCAAACTACCTGTTTGAGTGTGAGTTACCGTGATGTCTTTTCGCAGGTAGAGCTGTTTTCGACCCCCTGACCTGGGGCCCGTTGTGGGTTCGAATCCCACCGAGGGCACCAAATTTGTGGAATCATTATCGCAGGTAGAGGCGATTTTTGCGTTTGCTAGTTACCCTTATCTGCCCTCCGTGCCCACACTTGCCCACAGTTTCAGATAACTTGTCGGCAACCGCGGTGAGGTCGTCGTCGAACAAATCGGCGTACACGTCGAGCGTCATCGCGGCCGAGGCGTGGCCCACCATCCGCTGCACAACTTTCACGTTGGCGCCCGCCGAGACAGCAAACGACACAGCCGTGTTGCGCAGCCGGTGCGCGGTCACCCGCGGGAACGTCGGGTCGTCCTTTTGACAGCGTTCAACTGCACCCGCCAGCCACGACTTATTGGTTGGCGGCGCCAGATACCCACTGTCGCGCGCTGGCCAAATCAGTTCATCGCGGCCTTTACCCGTGCACGTCGCCGCCAGCTCCTCGACCACGAACCCGGGCAAACGCTACGGAGCGACTGCGCCCACTCTTGAGTGTGCCCACGTGGGTGCGGCCGCGGACGGCCACTGCGTTCTCGTGCAAGACGACGCGGCGGCGCAGAAAATCAACGTCAGACACCCGCAGCGCCGCCGCCTCACCCCAACGTAGGCCCGCGGTCCCGATCCGCATCTGCCCGCCTCGATAGCCAGGCGGCGAAGCTGTTCGGCCGTCCGGTACACGTTTGGCCTCCTGGACCTGGACGGCAGCTTGACGCCACGCGCAGGAGAATAGGAACACCTACGCGCAAGGTATTCGGGTGCTGCCAACGTGAACAGTTCGGCCCGCCACCCAAGCGGGATGACGGCCGACGTCTTCAGCACTGTCGTGACTCTCACCGACTAGGGACAGGTGCTGATGTTTCGAGGACCGGCTCATGGGTATGCCGCCCATCTAGACGTCGGTCACACGTCGGTTCCCGCGAAGTAGGAGCGAGTGGATCGTGGTTCGGTCGCGTTTGCGATTCGCTGCAGGTGCTTGCGTGCTCGCAGCGGGTCTGCTGATGGGCGCGGGAGCGGTTGCGGTTGCCGATCCCGGTTCAGGCGGTGATGACGGCACCAACGCTCCGGTCCAGGGCAGCCCTACGGCAGGCAGCCCAGTCGGCAACGTCACTGGCACTGTGCGGGAGACGGTTCGGGGCGTAACGAGCACGCTTGGCTCGGGCCCGCAACCAGGCCAGCAGTCCACCGGCCCGACGAGCACGCTTGGCTCGGGCCGGCAACCAGGCCAGCAGTCCACCGGCCCGACGAGCACGCTTGGCTCGGGCCGGCAACCAGGCCAGCAGCCTTCCACCGGCGCGACAAGTCCCACGACAGAGGCTGGCGGGACGGCCACCGAGGACCAAGAAGACGCGGGCCTCGTCCCCGCCGATCCCAATCCGGTCGCCGCGGTTCCGAACGTGGTGGGGCCGGTTACTGATGCGGTCGCACCGGTTACTGGTGTGGTGGCGCCGGTTACTGACGTCATCGCACCGGTTACCGGTGTGGTAGCGCCGGTTACTGACGTGGTTACCAGTGTGATGGGGTGCGCCGGGACAGCAGATTGCCGGTGCGGTCGTCCCGCTCACGCAACCGCCGTCCGACCTTTCCTCCTTCTTGTTGGGCATCGCCGGGGTGGCACCGGTAGAGGACGGATCGGGAGGCATCCACGGCCCTGGGCTAGCGGCAGCCGCGGGTGCGTCGGGCGCGTCGCCAGTGCCGCTGGTTCTTACCTTTGCGGGTGTCTCGGGCGTGCCGGTCGCCGGCAACGCAACCAGGGTTGCAACCCCGGATGTGATTTTGCTCGGTCGAGTGTCAGCGCTGTCCGGGGTGGCACCGCAAGCACCCGATGGCGCCTTTCCGATGGGTGCGGAGTCGTTTTTCCCGCATGTCTTCGACGAACTCCTTCTAATCGCTTCACTGTGGGCGCTGGCCGCTGTCGCTCTGCCCGGAGTCGGCGGGCTTGTGATCCTTACCGTAGCCGGGGTGCGCATCGGATACGGCAAGCTGACGCCGGATTCGCATCGCGAACATCGAGCATTGCGCGCTTTGCCCGTCCCGCGGGCCGTTACGCGCTGGATGTCTCGTCGATAAAGTACCTAGCAGCCGTCTCACCCGGGATTCAATTGTCGACTCGATGGCGGACGCCAGGGTCGGTCACCGAAGCGACGGCCTGGGTGCGGAATCTCACCAAAATGTCGGTCCCAGGCAGGGTGACAAGCCGAGTTGGATTTGAGCAATCAGAGTAAGGGTGTATCAGTCGTACTTTGATTGGCCTGGACCGGGTACGTCATGTCTCGGCGATCATCACCAACTTGGCTGACGAGGCGCACCTCGTCGCGCGGATGCAGGATGCGCTCGCGGGTGAAATGAACCGGCGCCAGGAGATGCTCAGGGCCGCAGGCAATTTCGCAAACATCGCGGACTACGAGCATGCGCGCTCGCACGGTCGCACCCTTCCTCCGCTGCCAGCGCCGTTCATCGTCGTCGATGAGTAAGTTCAAGGCGACGTTCCTCCTCGACGAGCGCGGGCAGCTGAGCGAAGTGGAGGAATGATGAAGGTCGTTGTGCGGCCGCACATTAGCTCGGAGAGCAGAACAGCCAGGCCGTGTTGAGCGGTGGCCCGTACACGGTCTGGTCGCACGTGCGACACGTCCATGTTGTGTGGCCGCCGCCGTGGCCGAGGCAGGCTTGATGACCGACGAGCACCTCACCAGGGCCGAGGCGGTGGCCGATCGGGCATCGGCTGGGCGGGTGAGTGATCCACTTTCCCACCGTCGTCTGTACAAGGTCAGCCAAGCACACCTGGGAGCTTATAACTGTGTAGCGAATTGGTGGAGTAGTCCACTCCTTGTTTGGGGATGCCGACTCAGGGACATTCCGTTGGCAGCGGGGGACTTTCTGGCTGCGTTCGTTGTCCACCGTGAGGTGGCTACGAGCATGCAGCCCCGACGTTGAGAAGGCAGGGTCGGCCTCGTAGCCGCCGCCGTTACGCGTCAGCCTCTTTGTGCATTTCGTCGACGCGCCGGTCGAGTTCTTCTTTGTCATCGGCGTAATGGCGGGCGGCGTCTTCAAGGCGTGCGCGTTCCTGTGCACGTTGGGCTGCCGTGTGAGCATCACCGGGCGACGGCCGCCCATTCACCGCGTTGCCGTTGCCCACTGTGGGAGCGATGCTCAATACCAGTAGCGCCGGCCGCCGACGGGCCGCCCAACTTGTCCGAGGATTAAGAGCACCACGCCGATCACGAGCAGAACCCAACCGATTGTGGCGGTGATGGCCGGAACCGGCAGTAAGTAGCCGACCAGGATGAGGAGATGATGCCTAGAACGATCATTAGGTTGTTCTCCCTGCGTCTCTGGGTCGGCAACGGCTGTACCGGTGCCCCTTCTACCTACCCGTAAATGCCGTTAGTGAAGGCCTTTCCGGGGGCTCTCCGTCCACGGTCCACGCCGCTTGGTCAGCGCAGCGGCGCGGCCACCGACCCCTCCGCCAGAATCGGTGGCCGCTGGAAACGGGCCGCTAAAAGCTAGTTCTTGAAGGCGTCCTTGATCTTCTCGCCCGCGTCCTTCAGATTGGACTTCGCCTGATCGACCTTGCCCTCGTTCTCGGTGCCCTTATCCCCGGTGACCTTGCCGAGACCCTCTTTGGCCTTTCCGCCCAGGTCGTCAATCTTGTTGGCAGCCTTGTCTTCTGCGCCCATGACGCATCCCCTTTGTTAAATGGTGGGTGGTGATGGCTCAGAGCTGAACCTCGTAGGCGAATACCCTTGACGACGGTCAGCCAAACTTCGCGTTGCGATTTCGCAAGCCTTCCGCTTGAACACATCCTGTGGTGGGTAGTTAGTCCATGATCGAAGGACGCCGCCCAGTGATAGATGCAACAGATGGTCCCGTACCGGACCGCAAACCTATCTGTCACGCGTGCGGCTATCCGTACTCTGGTCCTGCGCTATGTGGCTGGTGCCGCTCCGTGCATGTGCTGACCTACGACGAAATGGTTCGGCCCGCCACCCAAGCAGGATGACAGGCTGGCGCTACTTCGCCGAGAGCTTTGGTTTGGCGGCGGATAAACGGACCTGGCAATCGTCGCCGAGATCCACCCGGTCAGCCACCCGGCGCCGACCATCAGGTAGGCGTGCAGACGGTCGGGGTACTTAACTGCAACAAGAGTCAGAATCACAGCCCATGTGAGAGCGCAACCGATGCTGTAAGTCGTATACGTCTTGCGCGACGACATGACAAACAAGGCTAGGCCCGGATTCTGTGGACGCTGGACAGTCCAATATTTCGGCCCGCTACACAAGCAGGATGACGGGCCCACAGTGGGCGATCTCGTCCTCTCCACCGCTGGGGCATGGATGGTGCGGGCGCCGGAGCCACCTGTTAGACAGTCCAGCCCGAGAGCGCGAAGCCCTCTTCGTCATCCGCCCCGCTGATCGCCGCCTTGTGTCCAGCTCCACATGAACAGAGGCTGGCTAGTTTCCGTTGCAACGAGAGGAGTTGCGAAAACGAAAAGGAGCACGACCATGCGAATCAAACTGACCTACATCGCGCCGCTGTTGGCGGCGGGTGCTGCTGCGGCAGCGATCGCCGCTGCACCGACGGCTGCGGCGGAAAATGGGCAGACCTGTTCGGGAAATATCTGCCAGTCGCCCGGCAATGTTCAGGTGAACAACGTCCCTCCTGACTTAGGACACCGTCGGCGGGTTTGCGGGCCGCGAATGCTGTGACCTGCGGGTTCGTGTCGCCTTCGCGGGTGTTTGGCTTACTAATTGGGTAGGTTGCGGTGCGTGTTCGTGCGGAAAGTGCGCACCGCCTCGGGCGCGGTGGCGGTGCAGGTAATGCGCAAAGCTGGTGGCGGTGATGTGCTGGTCGAGCATGTGGGTTCTGCGCATACCGATGCCGAGCTGGGAGTTCTTCTGGAACGGGCACGCCGGATCGCTGCTGCCGGTCAGCAGGTGCTCGACTTCGAGGTGCCTGCACCGGTGGAGCGTGTCAGCGATGTCGCCGACTGGCGTGCAGGTGAACTCGTGCGGCCCCGCCAGACACCTGCGGGGGTGTCCGGGCCAGGCCGCACGGTGGGGACGAGTTCGCGGCTGCTGTATGACGTGCTGGGCGCGGTGTATGACCGGCTCGGCTTCGACGTGGTCGACGATGCGGTGTTCCGGGACTTGGTGATCGCCCGGATCGCCGAGCCAACCAGCAAGGCCGACTCTCTGCGGGTGTTGACTGATCTCGGGGCGAAGGTGGTGTCGTACAGGACACTTCAACGCCACCTCGCCCAGATCGGCCCGGGTGGGTATCGCGATCTGATCGCGACCAAGTGCTTCGCCCACGCCGGAGACACCGGCGGGCTGAGCCTGATCTTGTACGACGTCACCACACTGTATTTCGAGGCTGAGAAGGAAGACGAACTGCGCAAGGTCGGATTCTCCAAGGAACGCCGCGTGGATCCGCAGATCGTCGTCGGACTTTTGGTGGATCGATCCGGATTCCCTTTGGAGATCAGCTGTTTCGACGGTGCCACTGTCGAAACCCACACGATCCTGCCGATCATCAAGGCGTTCTGCGCTCGCCACGGCATCAAGCACACGACGATGGTCGTCGCCGCCGACGCCGGCATGCTCTCGGCGAGCAACCTCAAAGATCTCGATGGGGCCGGGCTGTCGTTCATCGTCGGCTCCCGCATGACCAAAGCCCCAAATGATCTGGAGTCAACGAAAAGGAGCACGACCATGCGAATCAAACTGACCTACATCGCGCCGCTGTTGGCGGCGGGTGCTGCTGCGGCAGCGATCGCCGCTGCACCGACGGCTGCGGCGGAAAATGGGCAGACCTGTTCGGGAAATATCTGCCAGTCGCCCGGCAATGTTCAGGTGAACAACGTCCCTCCCCCCGTTCAGTACCACCCCTACGGAGACATGCCATTTCTGCTCGGCGGCCACGGTGGCCTTCGCGGCGGCATGGGCTGACACCTGGTAGTCGCAGCAGTCGGGCGCCACCCAAGCAGGATGACGGGCCGATCTCGGGGGCGAGTATCAGACGGTTACGGCGCTCGCTTGGTTCACCGATCAACTGCGTCGGCTGCCACGGCGGGGGCCTTCGCCGTGCGGGGACTGCGCCGCCTCCAATAGACGCCCCCACGGCTCCGCGCACGCGCGAACTTGGTAGTCAGACCCCCGACCATGACAACTGCACCAATATTGACCACCACGCAAACCGTTGGAGAAGGGGATCGCCAGTCGTTCACCGGACTGTTATGAGACCGAGATAGGTGTAGGTATCTGTTACCGCTCGGCTGCCCACACCGTGCCACACTTTGCCCACAGTTACAGATAAATCCTGTGAACTACAGTGAGGTATTTTCGCAGCTATTGGGCATTCGTACCCTCTGATCGGGACCGCTGAATGAGTTCGAATCCCACCGAGGGCAGTGTGTGTTGAGGCGCGACTCCGCGAAGAACCCCCGTCAACTGCGCTCTTGGGCCTCCCGGCGTGGCGCTATCCGACGTTGGGACTGCCGGGCAGAACCGAAAACCCCAGGTCGCCGGGTCCGGCGTTACGCTTGTTCCGTGGCGGTCAAGGGCCGACCCGTCTGCGTGCCGGAGGTGGCGCTCGAACGCCGAGTTCCTGCCCGGACGTGGCACCATGCCGAGACCGTGGCCCGCCACCTGGGGGTTCTGACCGTCACAACACGCATCGGCGCGGTTGTCAGCGTCTTCTTCGGCCTCCAGGGCTTGATCGTGGGCCAGGACGTGGTGTGGATCGCCACGCTGAACCTCGCCAGCGGCGCGATCTTCCTGCTGATCCCGCTGTTGTACCGGTTCGGCGAACTTGTCGCGCCACTGGTGTTCTTCTTCGTCGCCTACACGTCCATCACTGTGCTGTGTTGGCACTTAGGCACGGGCTCCGGCCTCCCCTTCTACTATCTGCTCGCCGCAACCCTCATGGTGCTGATCCTCGGTGTCGATCGCATCGTGCTCGCGTCGGTACTCGCTGCCCTCGGCGCCGCGACGATCATCGCGCTCGAGATAGTCGTTCCCTATAACACTGGCGTGCAACCGGATTGGGCTTTCAGGTTGGGTTTCATCCTCACGGTGGTCTCCGCCTGGGTGATGGTCGTCGCGGTGGTCTGGTACGCACTGCGCGAAATCCGTCGCGCCCGCGAAGCAATGGAGGCCGAATACGAACGGTCCGAAAGACTACTCACCAATATCCTGCCTGCCACGATCGCCCAGCGGCTGAAGGACCCGTCGCGCAGCATCATCGCCGACAAGTACGACGACGCCTCGATTCTCTTCGCCGACATCGCGGGCTACACGAAGCGCGCCAGCGACACCACGCCAAGCGATCTGGTGCGCTTCCTCGACCGCCTCTACACCGACTTGGACGCGCTGGTCGACCGTCACGGCCTGGAAAAGGTCAAGACCAGCGGCGACTCATACATGGTGGTCAGCGGCGTGCCGGAACCCCGCGACGATCACATCGAGGCGCTGGCCTGCCTTGCGCTGGACATGGCCGACGCCGTCGCGGACCTCAAGGATCCGCAGGGACGCGAGGTGCCGCTGCGGATCGGCCTCGCCGCCGGGCCCGTGGTCGCAGGTGTGGTCGGGGCACGCAAGTTCTTCTACGACGTCTGGGGCGACGCGGTCAACGTCGCGGCGCGGATGGAAACCACCGACGTCGAGGGTCGCATCCAGGTGCCACAGGACGTCTACGAGCGACTCAACCACGCGTTCCTGCTGGAAGAGCGCGGCAATGTCGACGTCAAGGGTAAGGGCGTCATGCACACCTGGTACCTGGTCGGCCGTCGCAACGACGAGGCCGTACGACGCGCGGTCGAACACAGGGCGCGACCAGGCGCAGCGTCTAGTCCAGGTCGCTGGGCTTGAGTCGTTCAGCCAGTGGACCCAGGCGCCAAAGGCTTTCGAGGTTGCGCAGCCAGAAGGCGATCGCCTGCGCTGGATGCGGCATCCAGCTCATAGGCCCCCGCACCCCCACTTCGTCCATTTCGACACGGCAGCCGTTGGGAATATCGCTAGGCCGCACGTCACTCGTGCCGCACCCGTCGACCACACGCATGCGACTGTTACCGACCAACCACTGCGAATATGTCCATCCATCGGCCATCACGTCCCACACCTGTTGGCGCGAGGCGGCCACATCTCTCGACACACTCACCGGCTTTGGCCGCTCCGCACCACCCGAGGAAGCCGCTGTAGTCGTGTGCGACGAGGTTGAAGCGGCCCATTCGGCGGCGATGACGCGGTGGTACCAGCGCAGGGATCTGTAGATCGCGCGCAGCCCGTCGGGCGCCCAACGATTCGAGGGCGAGCGCGACGGGGAACTGTCCCCGCACGCGCCCGACGTGCTCGCACAAATCGCGACCGCCGCGCTGAACACCCTTGCGGTGCGTGCCCGCACCGGCGCATCCACAGTGGTCCTTGACGCGCTGATCGGCGACACGGTCGGCGTGATCTGCGCTCGGCCGGACTAGACCTTGCGATTCTCCGACTTGATCAGCCAGGCCAGCTTCTCCAGGCCGTCGATCAGCTGATGCAGGATGTCAGCGGTGCTGGGGTCCTCGGCGTCGACCGCGTCATGCACGGTACGGATGGTGTCGACCGCCGCGTATGTGCGACCCGTGATCAGGTCGACGACCTCGGTGGTGCTGCGCTCGTAGGCCGGGAACTGCGGCAGCGTTGTGCTGGCCGCGACGGTGTCGGACCGGCCGTCCGGCACCACGTCCAGTGCCCGCATGCGCTCGGCGATAGTGTCGCTTGCCTCGCGGGCGAAGTCGACGAGCTCGTCGAGTTGCAGGTGAAGGTCGCGGAAGTTGGTGCCGACCACGTTCCAATGCGCCTGCTTACCCTGCAGGTGAAGCTCGATCAGGTCGACCAGCACCCGTTGCAGGTTGGCGCTGAGCGCCGGCGATGCCTGAAATCCGTGTAGTTCTGTTTCTGTGTGACGTGTTGTAGTGCTCATGCTTGGATCAACGCCGGATATTCTGGAATGAGTCCAAATTAGTGCTGTGGCCTGGATCACACCTGATTGATCCTGCTGCCACCACGCAGAAGATGCCGTCCATCGTGCCGAGGTCGAACAGGAACAGCTTGGCAACCCCGACACGACCCTCGGCGACCGCCTCCTCGTGTCTGGCCGTCTGCGCGGCCATCAGGGCCGCCGGCCATAGTGGGGTGACCGGGTCGGGCTCACGCACTAGAGCACCTTGGACAGAAAGGCCTTCGTCCGTTCGTGTTTCGGGTTGGCGAGCACCTCGCGTGGAGGCCCGCTCTCCACGACCACCCCGTCGTCCATGAACACCAGCTGGTCAGCGACCTCGCGGGCGAACCCCATCTCGTGGGTGACCACCACCATCGTCATGCCTTCTTGGGCCAGCTTTTTCATCACCTCCAGCACCTCGCCGACCAGCTCCGGATCGAGCGCCGAGGTGGGCTCGTCGAACAGCATCAGCTTGGGGTTCATCGCAAGCGCGCGGGCGATCGCGACGCGTTGCTGCTGGCCGCCGGACAGCTGTGCCGGATAGGCGGTGGCCTTTTCCGCCATCCCCACTTGATCCAGCAGATCCTTTGCCCGCGCCACAGCCTCAGCCTTCTTGACCCCCTTGACGTGCATCGGCGCCTCGACGAGGTTCTCGAGCGCGGTGCGATGCGGGAAGAGGTTGAAGTGCTGGAACACCATGCCGATGTCGCGGCGCTGCTTGGCGGCGTCACGGGGCGAAATCTCGTACAGCTTGTCACCCCGTTTTTTTTCGCGGTAACCGATCAAATCACCGTCGACGTACAGCCGGCCCGCGTTGACCTGCTCGAGATGGTTGATACAGCGCAGGAACGTCGACTTGCCCGAGCCCGACGGGCCGACCATGACCAGCACCTGGCCCTTGCCGACCTCGAGCGTTATGCCCTTCAGCACACGCAGGGCGCCGAAGTTCTTGCAAACGCTCTCGGCGAGCACCATCGGCTTGGATTCTTGTGTCGTCGTCATACGTGCCCCGCCTCACCTATCTGCTGCGCCTTGGCCAACGCCTCGAGCTGTCTGGTGGTCAACTTTCGGCTTGCCCCGCGGGAGTAATACCGCTCCAGGTAATACTGGCCGACCATCAAGATGCTTGTCATCAGCAGGTACCAGGCCACCGCCACCAGCGCCAGCGGGACGGGCTCGAAGGTCCGGGCGGCGATCTCGCGGGTGGCGATGCTGTACAAGTCAAACGCGTAGGGCACGGCCGTCACCAGCGATGTGGTCTTCAGCATGCTGATGACCTCGTTGCCCGTCGGCGGAATGATCACCCGCATCGCCTGCGGAATCACGGTGCGCCGCATCGTCATCCCCCACGACATGCCCAATGCTGTCGAAGCCTCCGACTGGCCCTCCGGCACGGAACTGATTCCGGCACGGATGATTTCGGCCATGTAGGCGGCCTCGTTCAGGGCCAGGCCGAGCATCGCGAGGATAAACGGGATGGACAGCGCCTGCAGGTTAAGGTGGAAGAACGACGGCCCGAATGGCACACCCAGCTGGATGTGCGCATAGATCGTCGGGATCAGGCCCCAGAACGACAACTGCACGTAGATCGGCGTGCCGCGGAAGATCCAGAGGAACACCCACGACACCGACCGGAAGATCGGGTTGGGCGACAGCCGCATGACGGCGAGGACCACACCAAGCACGATGGCGAGCACCATCGAGTAGATGGTCAGCTGCAAGGTGTTCCATACACCGAACAAGATCCGATCATTGAAGAGGTACTTCGCGAAGATGTTCCATCTGTAGGCCGGGTTGGTAGCCATCCCGTAGAGGAACAGCCCTACCAGGATGGTGATGACGGCCGCCGCCACCAACCGCCACGGATGACGCAGCGGAACAGCATCGATCGCGGCTGGGCTGGTGGGTGGCGACGTGTCGACATCAGTCATGTGCAGATCCTCGACCTAGTTGATCGCGCCGTTGATGACCGGCTTGTCGATGATGCCCTTCTCGACGCCCCAGTTCGTGGCGATCTGCTTATAAGTGCCGGTTTCGATCAGGTGCTCGAGCGCCTGCTGGAGCGACTGCGCGAGCGGCGAGCCCTTCTTCACCGGCCAGCCATACGGCGCCGCCTCGGCGATCTCGCCGGCGGTCTCGAGCTTGCCGTTGCTCTGCTTGACCGCGTACAGCGTCACCGGCGAGTCGGCCGACATCGCGTCGGATTGGCCGAGCACCACGGCGTTGGTGGCCGCGTCCTGGCCGTCGAACTTTATGATGTCGATCGCCGGCTTGCCGGCGTCTGTGCACGCCTTGCTCTTGGCAGGCAGCTCCACGGTTTCCTCGGTCGTGGTGGCCTGGACCGAAACCTTCTTCCCGCACGCATTGTTGGGGTCGATCCCGGCGCCCGCCTTTTGGGCCCACAGGATGCCGGCCGAGAAGTACGTGACGAAGTCGACCGTCTGCTCCCGCTCCTTCGTGTCGGTGAACGACGACATCCCGACGTTGAAGGTGTCGCCCTGGATCGACGGGATGATCTTGGCGAAGTCCGCCTCGCGGTACTCCGCGGTCAATCCGAGCGTGGCAGCGATCGCGTTCATCAGATCGACGTCGAAGCCGACGATCTTGCCGCTTTCGTCCTTGAACTCGTTGGGTGTGTAGGGGATGTTGACACCGACGACCAGCTTTCCGGACGACTTGATGGCCTCGGGCACGGTGTTCGCGATGGCGTCGACCTTCTCGGCGCTCACCGCCGTGTTGGCCGTCGTCGGCCCGCTGCTCTCCTCGCTCTTACTCGAGCATCCCGACAGCACGAGAGCGCCGGTCGCAGCAAACACCGCCGCGATGCGCCAGAACTTCTTTGGTCCGCCTTGACATCCAGCTGACACGATTGCCTCTACTTTCTGCTTCGTGGATCCGGCGCGCAACACCGGTAACGGAACAGTAGTAGAGACCTAACGCGCTGGGAGGAGAACGGAAGCCGCCGATCAACCCCAGAGGCCGGGACAGTACGTCGGAACCGCCGCCTGGATGAAGGTTTCGGTCTCCGACTGCGTCCAGCCCTCCTCTTTTAGAAGTTGTACCCGGCCTTCCAGGTCGACCCGCCCTACCGAGAGACGGGGTCCGCGTGTGCCGGTGCGACGGATCCGGCCGCGCCGACCGCCATGAATACAGCCGCAACGAGCGCGCTGGTGGTTCGCCGAAACGCCGCGTTCGTCATCCTCACTCCTGGTTTGCCCCTGGAGTCGCGTAACTTCGCTGAACGGGACCGTTCGTCTACACGTCGTAGCGAACAACCTTAGCGTTACCAGGAATTGGATTCCGGGGAAACCCGGCCTCTTTGCGCCGACGTTACCTCCGCCTTTGCGCTGATTAACGCGAAAGGGAGAAATGCCAGATATCGGTTGGCTGGTGTGCCACGCTTAGGGCATGGAAAGCCCCGCTCCTCCCGCCATGTTGCAGCATCTGTGGAAGTCCGCCCTACTCTCCGGGATTCTCGCGGTGATTCTCGGCGTTCTCGTGTTGGCTTGGCCAGGCAAGACGATCATCGTTGCGGCGATCTTCTTCGGCGCCTATCTATTGGTCACCGGCATCGCCCAGGTGATATTCGCGTTCAGCCTGCATGTGTCCGCCGGCGGGCGGGTGCTGCTGTTCCTCAGCGGCGCCGCGTCGCTGATTCTGGCCATCCTGTGCTTCCGCAGCCTGCAGAATTCGATCCTGCTACTGGCCATCTGGATCGGCGTTGGGTTCATCTTCCGCGGCGTGGCCACGGCCGTCTCCGCGATCAGCGACCCGACGCTGCCCGGTCGCGGTTGGGAGATCTTCATCGGCGTCATCACCCTCATCGCAGGTGTCGTCGTGCTGGCTTCGCCGTTCGAATCCATCGCGACGCTGACCTTCGTCGTCGGCATTTGGTTGGTCGTCATCGGCGTCTTCGAGGCGGTCTCGGCATTCGGCATCCGCAAAGCCGGTAAGGACATTGCTGGACGCGTCGACAAGGCCGAGGTGACCTAACCCATAGCCATCTACTACTCACTGTCGTAGGCTCGTGACACAGCCACGAAAGAGGGTCTGATGGACGCACTGGACGTTTCGCGGTGGCAGTTCGGAACCACCACCGTTTACCACTTCATCTTCGTCCCGCTCACCATCGGCCTGGCTCCGCTGATCGCGGCGATGCAGACGGCTTGGGTCGTCACCGGCAACGCAGCGTGGTACCGGCTGACCCGGTTCTTCGGGAAGCTGTTCCTGATCAACTTCGCGATGGGCGTGGCGACCGGGATCGTGCAGGAATTCCAGTTCGGGATGAACTGGAGCGAGTACTCCCGCTTCGTCGGTGACATCTTCGGTGCGCCCCTGGCGTTCGAGGGCCTTATGGCGTTCTTTTTCGAGTCGACGTTCATCGGGCTGTGGATCTTCGGCTGGAGCAGGCTGTCGCGGCTGGTTCATCTGGCCTGTATCTGGATCGTCGCGATCGCGGTCAACGCCTCGGCGTTCTTCATCATCGCGGCGAATTCGTTCATGCAGCATCCGGTCGGCGCCCGGTTCAATCCTGAAACCGGTCGAGCCGAACTGGTCGACTTCGGCGCGCTGTTGACGAACAACACCGCAATCTGGGCGTTCCTTCACGCGGTCACCGGCTCGCTCCTGACCGCCGGGACCTTCGTCGCGGGGGTGTCGGCATGGCTGATGATCCGCTCGCACAAGCGACCCGACGAAACCGGTGACGCGAGGAGCATGTATCGGCCCGCGACCATCGCAGGCAGCCTCGTGGCATTGGCCGCCGCGGCGGGACTGTTCTTCACCGGCGACATCCAGGGCAAGCTGATGTTCGTACAGCAGCCGATGAAGATGGCGTCGGCGGAATCGTTGTGCCACACCGAAACCGACCCCGACTTCTCGGTTCTCACGATCGGCACGCACAACAACTGCGACAGCGTTTCGCACCTGATCGAGGCGCCTACGTGCTGCCCTTCCTTGCCGAGAGCAAGTTCAGCGGCGTCACCCTGCAGGGTGTCAAGGACCTTCAACTGCAGGACCAGGAGAAGTTCGGGCGGGCGACTACCGGCCCAACCTGTTCGTCACCTACTGGGCGTTCCGCGCGATGGTCGGACTGATTGCTGGTCCCAGTGGCTTCGCGCTCCTAGCGCTGTGGCTGACGCGTCGTGGACGGATTCCCGACCAACGCTGGTTCGCTGGTTCGCGCTGATCACCCTCCCGACACCGTTCCTTGCCAACTCGGCCGGGTGGGTGTTCACCGAAATCGGCAGACAGCCATGGGTCGTCGTACCGAATCCGACCGGTGACCAGATGGTGCGGCTGACCGTGCAGCAAGGTCTGTCGGACCACGCGGCGGGGATGGTCTTGTTCTCGCTCGCGATGTTCACCCTCCTCTACGGAGTGCTGGCCGTCATCTGGTTTCGGTTGATGCGGCGCTACGTCATCGAGGGACCCCAGGAACACGATCCGAACCCGCCCCGCCCGCGCCTCCACGGTCCGATGACGTGGCGCCCTGTCCTTCGCGTACTAGAGAGGAGGTCATCGTGGGACTGCAAGAACTGTGGTTCTTTCTGATCGCGGCGCTGTTCCTCGGCTTTCTGGTGCTCGAGGGATTCGACTTCGGGGTCGGCATGCTGATGGTGCCCCTCGGCGCGGTGGGCGAGGGTGACTCCGAAACCCGCAGGCGCGCAGTGCTGAACACCATCGGGCCGGTCTGGATGCCGAACGAGGTGTGGCTGATCACCGCCGGTGCCGCGATGTTCGCGGCGTTCCCGAACTGGTATGCGACGGTGTTCTCGGCGTTGTACCTGCCGCTGCTGGCGATCCTGTTCGCGATGATCCTGCGCATCGTCGGCATCGAATGGCGCGGCAAGATCGACGACCCCCGTTGGCGGCACGGGCCGACGCCGGCATCGCGATCGGATCGTGGGTGCCCGCGATCCTGTGGGGTGTGGCGTTTGCAATCCTGGTCCGCGGCTTGCCGATTGACGCCGACCACCGGGTGCACCTGTCGATCGGCGATGTGCTCAACGCCTACACGCTGCTCGGCGGCTCGCGACCGCGTCGCTGTTCGCGTTCTACGGCGCCGTGTTCATCGCTTTGAAGACCGCCGGAACCGTGCGTGACGACGCGTTCCGATTCGCGCAGGTGTTGTCGGTCCCGGTCGTCGTGCTGGCCGGTGGGTTCGGGTTATGGACCCAGCTTCGCGTACGGCAAGGCCTGGACCTGGCTGGCGCTGGCCGTCGCGGTGGTCGCACTGTTGACGGCGGTCGCACTGATGCGGGCCCGGCGCCACGAGGGGTTGGCGTTCGTGTGCACCGCGGTCGTCATCGCAGCCGTTGTCGTACTGCTGTTCGGCTCGCTGTATCCAAACCTGTTGCCGTCCACGCTCGACCCGGACTGGAGCGTGACGATCTACAACGGGTCGTCGACCCCGTACACGCTGAAGATCATGACGTGGGCGTCGCTCACGTTGCTCCCACTGATCATCGGAAGCCAGGCGTGGACGTACTGGGTGTTCCGCCGCCGGATCACCGCGGAGGCGATACCCGCATCCATCGGACTGGCGAGGCGGTCGAACTCGAACCTTTTGCAGGCTTCCCCCGCGATGCGGCGCTTCCTGGCCGCATCGGTGGCCTGCGGTGTGGTCATCAGCGGCACCACGATCGCGTCGGCCGTGGTGCTGGCGCACATCGTGGCCGGCGTCATCACCGACCCGGAACCCGCACGGTCGCACACTGGGCCGGCCAGTTTGTGGATCCTGGTGGCGCTGTTGGTGGTCCGCACGCTCGCGCATTGGCTGCAGGGCCGACTGTCCCAACGCGGCGCGACCGCGGTAATCGCGGACCTGGCCCGCGAGGTACTGCGCACCGTCACGGCGCTGCCACCGGGCCAACTCGCCGCGCACCGCGATTCCGCCGCCGCGCTGATCACCCGTCGGGCTCGACGGATTACGTCCGTACTTCACCGCGTATCTGCCGTCGCTGTTCCTCGCGGGCATCCTCACCCCGGCCGCGGTCGTGGTCATCGCGGTCTACGACATCTCCTCGGCGGTCATCGTCCTGATCGCGCTGCCGCTCATCCCGATCTTCATGGTGCTCATCGGGTTGCTCACCCGCGAACGGTCCGCGGCGTCGTTGTCCGCGATGACCACCCTGCAGTCACGGCTGCTGGATCTTGTGGCAGGCATTCCCACGCTTCGGGCGCTGGGTCGCATCGGCGATTCCGCTGGGCGGATCGCCGAACTCGGTGCCGCCCATCGGCGTTCGGCCATGGCCACGCTGCGGATCGCCTTCCTGTCGGCCTTGGTGTTGGAGCTACTGGCCACACTCGGAGTGGCGCTGGTAGCCGTGGAGGTCGGGCTGCGCCTCGTGTTCGGCGAGGTAACGCTATCGGCCGGTCTGACCGCCCTGCTGCTGGCCCCGGAGGTGTTCTGGCCGCTGCGCCGTGTCGGGATCGAGTTTCATGCCGCACAGGATGGAAAGACGGCCGCCGACAAGGCCTTCCGGCTACTCGACACGCTCGGAACGCCCCCAGGCGGAAGGCGTACCGTGACGGCGGCCGGCGCAACCGTCCGAATTGACGCGCTCGACGCCGACATCGAGCCGGGCCTGGTGACCGTGTTGACCGGACCCAACGGCGTTGGCAAGACCACGCTGCTGCAGACCATTCTCGGGTTGAGCCCCGGCGACGTTCGAGTCGGCGGTGTTGCCGTCGCCGACCTGGATCCCCAGCTGTGGTGGGCGCAGGTGGCATGGCTTGCGCAGCGTCCCGTCCTCGTGCCAGGAAGCATCCGTGAAAACCTCGAACTGTTCGGACCGCTTTCCGACCCCGACAGCGCCTGCCGTGCGGCGGGTTTCGACGAGGTGCTGGCCGTGCTGCCGGACGGATTGGAGACCGTCATCGGTCGCGGTGGGGTCGGCCTGTCGCTGGGCCAACGACAGCGGCTTGGCCTGGCCAGGGTGCTCGGCTCTCCGGCGCAGGTGCTGCTCGACGAGCCCACGTCGCACCTGGACGCCCGCATCGGAGTCGCGTGTTCTGCAATCCATCGTGGCGCGGGCCAGGGCCGGGGCGACGGTGCTCGTCGTCGGACACCGAGAACCCTTACTGGCGGTGGGCGACCGGGTACTGCACATGGGAAGTCTCGTCGATGCGTGAGCTGCTGCGTCCCCGCCTGCCGCGACTGCTGCTGGCCGTCGCGTTGGGGACGCTGTCGCTGGGCAGCGCGCTGGCGCTGGCCGGGATCTCGGCGTGGCTGATCACGCGGGCATGGCAGATGCCACCGGTGCTTGACCTGACGGTGGCGGTGGTGGCGGTGCGCGCGCTCGGCATCTCGCGGGGCGTCCTCGGGTATTGCCAGCGCCTGGCCTCGCACGACACCGCGCTGCGGGCCGCCGCCGACACCCGCGAGCGGCTGTATCGCCGGCTGGCCGACGCGCCGGCCGAGGCCGCGCTGCGGCTGCACAGTGGTGAATTGGTGGCCCGTATCGGCGGTTCCGTCGACGAGCTGTCCGATGTGCTGGTGCGCGCCGTATTGCCGATCGCGGTCGCCATCGTGCTGGGAGTGGCCGCCGCCGCGACGATCGCCGTGATCTCCCCAGCCGCGGCCGTCGTGCTCGGGGCCTGCCTGTTGATCGCGGGCGTCGTTGCGCCATGGCTGGCCGCCCGCGCCGCTGTGGCAGCGGAAGCGGTGGCGGCGCAGGATCATTCCGCGCGCGACGTTGCGGTGATGCTCGCCCTCGAGCATGCGCCCGAGCTGCGGGTCAGCGGCCGCCTCGACGCGGTCGTCGCCGAATCCGAGCACCGGCACCGCGATTGGGGCCGCGCCACCGACCGGGCCGCCGCTCCCGCCGCTGTGGCGGCCGCCGCGCCGACCGCGGCCGTCGGCATCAGCGTGCTCGGCGCCATCATGGCCGCGATCGCTCTGGCGAACTCGGTCACGCCGATGACCGTCGCCATCCTGATGTTACTGCCGCTCTCCGCCTTCGAGGCGACCTCCGCGTTGCCTGCCGCCGCTGTACAGCTCACCCGCTCACGGATCGCGGCGAGGCGGCTGCGCGAACTCACCGAGCCGGACAGCGACATGCGGATGCGGCCGCCGGCGACGCCCGTGGACCTCGAAGGTGGCGCCCGGCTTGCGGTCACCGGACCCAGCGGTTCCGGCAAGACGACTCTGCTCATGGCGATGGCCGAAAACCCCTCGGAAGCAGTATTTTTCGCAGAAGATGCCCATTTGTTCGCCACCACGGTGCGTGACAATCTGCTGGTTGCCCGCGGCGACGCCACCGACGAGGAGCTGCGAAATGCGCTGCACCGGGTCGGCCTTCGCAGTTGGCTCGACGGCCTGCCCGGCGGCCTGTCTACGATACTCGTCGGCGGCGCGGCAGCCGTCTCCGCCGGGCAGCGCAGGCGGCTGCTGCTGGCGCGGGCGCTCATCTCGACGGCGCCGATGGTGCTGCTCGACGAACCGACCGAGCACCTCGACGCCGCCGACGGCAACCAGCTCCTGACCGAACTCCTCACCCCCGGCGCACTTTTCCCGGCCGACCGCACCGTCGTCGTCGCCACCCACCACCTGCCCGGCGACGTTGTCTTTCCCGTGCTCAACCTCGCCGGCAGCGGGTAGCCTCACCGGCATGACCAGCTACCCGCCGCCGCCACCGCAGCCGTATTACGGGTTCACCCCTCCGCCGATCGGGCCCAAGAACGGGCTCGGCGTCGCCGCGCTGGTGATCGCGATCATCGGGCTCGTCTTCTGCTGGACGGTGGTCGGCGGCGTCATCCTCGGTCTGTCTGCCGTCGTAATCGGGTTCGTCGCGCGCGGCCGGGTCACGCGCGGTGAGGCCACCAACGGCGGCGTCGCGATCGCCGGAATCGTGTTGGGGTTCTTGGCGATCATCGTCTCGCTCATCTTCATCCCGATCTGGATTGGCGTCTTCGACGAGGTCGGCGGGACGGATTACGTCGATTGCCTGTCCAAGGCCGGCTCCAACCAGCAGGCCGTCCAGCAGTGCGCCGACCAGTTCCGTGACCGCGTCGAAAATCAGTTCTCGATCACGATGTCGCCGACGCCCTAGCCGAGATGGCGCCGCCTCGGCATGAACTCGAGCGACAGCAACACGACCAACAGCGGCAACACCTGCGTCAGCGACGCCATCACGTAGCGGCGGTCGCCGAGTGCATGGAATTTGCGCAGGTAGCGGTATAGCGATTCGAGCGCGATCAATGCATCGCCGAGGTGGATCGCGGTGTAGACCAGGCTGGGGATCCTGCCCCGGTTCTTGTCGTTGAAGATCTCAGGGAACGCGGCGAACGCCAACGACAGCCGCTGCGCCCCGTGGTCACGGGCCCACGCGATCATGTCCACCGAGAGTCGCTCATCGATCCCATCGGGGGCGCCGCGGCGCCGCCACGGCACGTCGAGCGACACCTCGCTGCCGTGCCCGGCGGTGACGTACCGGTGAAAGGCCTGCACCCGCCCGAGTTTGTCGCGGGCAACGATCAACTGCACCCCGGGATACCGGCCCTCGAGAGCACCATCGAGGCACATCGAGAACCCGCGCTCGGTGCGTCTCCGCTCGGCGACGCCAGCAAAACCTCCGTCAACTCCGCGAGCAGCCGGCCGTCGAGCCCCTGCTCGGAAACCACCTCGGTGGTGATGCCGAAGTTGTGCGTGCGCTGCACGGCCTGGCGCAAGTTGCGGTACTTACGACCGACCATGTCGAAGGTCGTCACGTCGATGACGACGTCGCGCCCGATCGGCACTGCCTGCAGGGTCTGGCCCAGCACGGTCGCGTCGGCCCACAGATCCAGCCTGCGCTGGCTGCAGCCCAGCACGACCAGGCGCCAGCCGCGGGTGTGGCACATGGCCGCGAAGTCGGCGACAAGTTCGGCGAAGTCGGCCTCGTCGCCGATCGGGTCGCCGCTGACCACCGCGTAGCCCATCCGGGTGCGGTAGGCGATGGCCGCCGTGCGGTCGGCGGTGAAGTGAAAACACTTCAAGTCCTGCATTGCGAACGGCGCGAGCGGATCACCCTCCGTTGCGTTGACAAGAGCCCAAATCCTGTGCAGGTCAGCAGGATTCGGTCGCGCGGTGGTCGACCACATCAACACCGCGCCTGCCAACGCGATGAGCAGATTGCCGAGCAGGTCGAAAACCAGCACGTGCGCGCCAAGGCCGGCCAGCACCGCCACCAGCGCCAGCCAGGCGTGGGCGGCGGTGACCGGCCTGCCCAAGAAGATGCCGCGCGCGATCAGCGCGACCGCCGTCAGAATCGTCAGCGACCACGCCAGCCGGCCTGCGGCCTGCCAGTCGCGATCATGGTCACGGGCCAGCAGAACGATCAGCCAGCAGAACAGACTGAGCACCGCCAGCGCGCCGATCCACCGCGCGGCCGGTGAATCGACCTGAACGACTACCCGTTCGCGCGCCCGCAGCCGTGAAGCAAAATTGACGGGCGGTTCGTTCACAGCAAAAAGATTACGCCCGCTACCTGTTGGTTCCCGGGAAATACTTGACGATTCCTTCCTGCACTACCGTCGCCAGCAGCTGCCCGGATCGGTCGAAGAAATGCCCGGTGCCCAGGCCGCGCGAGTCCGCGGCGACCGGCGAGGAGGTCGAGTACAGCACCCATTCGTCGAACCGCACCGGGCGGTGGAACCAGACCGAGTGGTTCATGGTCACCGCAAAGATGCGGTCGAAGCCCCACGACAGCCCGTGCGTGGTGATGATCGAGTCGAGCACGGTGGTGTCCGACGAGTAGATCAGCGCCGCGGCGTTGAGCACCGGGTCGTCGGGCATCGCGCCTTCTGCCTTCATCCAGACCCGGTTGTAGTCCAGGCGCTCCCCTTTGTCGCGCATGACCCAGGACGGGTCGTTGGTGTAGCGCCAGTCGATGGGCCGCAGCGCGCTGACGAAATGCGGTACCACGTCTTCGAATCCGCGCAGCAGGTCGTCGACGGACGGCACCGACTCTGGATCGGCCAACTCCGGGGGTTCGATGCCGTGCTCGATGCCCTGGCCACCGTTCATGTACGAGATCATCGCGGTGGTCAGCAGTTCGCCGTTCTGCATGACGTCCACGCGGCGGTTGGCGAAGCGGCGTTCGTCGCGTAGCCGCGACCACGCGGAATTCGAGGTCCTTCTCCGGGTCACCACCCGCGATGAAATGCACCGACAGCGCGCTCGGCCGAAGCTTCTCCAAAACGGTGCGGCTGCCTGCCACGAAGGCCTGTGCCATCATCTGGCCACCGAACGTCCGCACAGGATTGCGGCTCGGGTGCGAGCCGACGAACGTGTCGTCGTCGAGGCGGTTGAGGTCCAGTATCGCCAGCAGTTCCTCGAAGTCTGCCGTTGACACCGATTCTCCTAACCCGTCCTAGTCCATGGTCGGACTCCTCAACGCGGCTCGTGCCTCGCCGCTTGATCGTCGTCCGACTAGACGTCTTCCTCTCCGATCCGGTGCACATGGATCAGATTGGTGGAGCCTACTGTGCCGGGCGGAGCGCCAGCGACGATGACCACCAGCTCGCCGCGCTTGTAGCGGCCGAGACCGAGCAGCGACTTGTCCACCTGGCGGATCATTTCGTCCGTGCTTTTCATGTGTGGCACGATGAACGTCTCGGTGCCCCATGTCAGCGCCAACTGGCTGCGCACCTCGGGCAGTGCGGTGAACGCCAGCACCGGCAGCGGGGTGTGCAGACGGGCCAGCCGTTTGACGGTGTCACCCGACTGGGTGAACGCCACCAGCGCCTTGGCGTCCAGCCGCTCGCCGATGTCGCGGGCCGCGTACGAGATGACGCCGCGCTTGGTGCGCGGCACGTGCGCCAGCGGTGGCGCGGCCACCGAATTCTGCTCGACCGCGCAGACGATCCGGGCCATCGTCTTGACGGCCTCGAGGGGGTACTTGCCCACCGAGGTCTCGCCGGAGAGCATCACCGCGTCCGCGCCGTCGAGCACCGCGTTGGCCACGTCGGACGCCTCGGCCCGGGTGGGGCGGGAGTTTTCGATCATCGACTCCAGCATCTGGGTGGCGACGATGACGGGTTTTGCGTTCTCCCTTGCCATTTGGATGGCGCGCTTCTGCACCAGCGGCACTTCTTCCAGCGGCAGCTCCACGCCGAGGTCGCCGCGCGCGACCATGATCGCGTCGAATGCCAGCACGATCGCCTCGAGGTTGTCGATGGCTTCTGGCTTTTCCAGCTTGGCGATGACGGGCACACGGCGGCCGACACGGTCCATCACCTCGTGCACGAGTTCCATGTCGGCGGGCGAGCGGACGAACGAGAGCGCGACGAGGTCGACTCCGAGGCGCAGAGCGAACTCGAGATCCTCGATGTCCTTCTCGGAGAGTGGCGGGGCGGAGACGTTCATGCCCGGTAGCGACATGCCTTTGTTGTTGCTGACCGCGCCACCCTCGGTGACCTTGCAGATGACGTCGTTGCCGTCGATGCCCTCCACCACGAGACCCACGTTGCCGTCGTCGACGAGAACACGGTC
>CAVYPI010000104.1:0-59025 GCA_963770125.1 uncultured Actinomycetota bacterium
GTGCGCATCTGGCTCGCCGGACTTGTCCTCGTCGTGGTGGTCATGGCGGCGATCACCATCAAGTTGCTTGTACGCCGCCGCGCGCCTGTCGGCGGCTGCGACTCGTCGCGCAGCGCAGGTACGTTGTCGGTGATCGGCACGATGTTCGCGGTAATGCTCGCGTTCGTGATCCTCCTCGCGCTCCAGAGCTATCAGCGTGCGCGGGAGGGGTCGAGCGTCGAGGCCATCGCCGTCGCCCAACTCCACTCCGTCGCCAGTGTCTTTCAGTCACCCTTGAGCGATCGTCTGCACGGCGAACTGATCTGTATGCGCGCGCCGTAACCAAGGACGAATGGCCTGCGATGAGGGAGGGGCGCTCGAGCGACCTGGTGCAGTCCTGGATCGACAAGCTGGGCCGAGAGTTCGCGATCGCCGAGCCCCACGGCGTGCGGGAGGAGACGGCCTATGCACGGTGGTTCGACGAGCAGGCGCAGCGCCGCGACGGTCGGCGCAAGCGCCTCGCCGAGGCGACGCTGCGCGTGGACGTGTGATGGGTGGCCTGGCTCGCGCCACTCCTACATGGTGCACAGCCGGCGCGCAAGGAGGCTGCCAGTGATTCAATGGCTGACCGGCTACGCCAACCGCGGGCCTGCTCATGATATTTTCCTCGACCATCGTCACAAACAAAAACGGCCATCGCGCCGACCGAGATGCACCGTACGCTCGCGCTCATTGATCACGGGAGCGCCGCGCCGTGCGACAGGCGCGGCATCCCCCAGTTCGACGTAGAACCACGTAATCTGCTTAGCCCCAACATTTCTCGCCGCCTCCAGGCCTGCCGTGACCATGATGCATCTGATACGTCCCTCGGCAAGGCCCGATTGTGCTCTCGGATGAATCTGGTGGAGATTTCGATCCTTCTATTCCGAAGTGCGTGGTTGAGGCGTCAGCCGGCTATGGGTTTGGCCTCAGGCGTCGATGAAACACTCTGCGCGCGAGATCATTTTCGGCCGATTCATGCCCTCGTCGATCGAGACCAGTGGCTGGTAGCAGAGGATCATCTGGGCCTCGTCGATGGAGTAGGTACCTGGCCGGTTGAGCAGCCACACGGTGCCGGCGGACAGATCGGTTCTTCCGGCCGAGCCGGCGGAGCACCGTCCCAACGACGTCGGCGAGCGAGGCCGCGAACGCACTGAGAGATAGGAGTGCGAGAGGATCAACGCGAGCGCCGCCCGATCTCAACGAGTGAGTAATGAGGTCAGGTCGCCGGGATCAGGTACGCATCGCCGAACTCGTTGGGTACCTCGGGCGGAGTGATGGCGGAAATGTAGTGCTGCGGGCCGTGGTCGTTCGGAGGAACTGGAACAGCAGATCGCGCACCAGCCGGAACTGGCGCGCAACGAATGCCAGCGGAGCCTCGATGAGCCCAAGGACGTGGCCAATCTGCCTGATCGGGGTCGTCGGAGGTGTCCTTCCACGGGTAGCTGCCTTCGTAGCGGTACTCACGTCCGAAGTGCTGGAAGTCGTCGGAGTCCTTCGGCGGGAGATGCAGCACCGGGTCGCGCTTGTAGACATAGCGGACCACGTTCCGGTCGAGGAAGGGGTGCGCGGCGCAGGCCTCGGCGAAGTTCGGCGAGCCCACCATCGGTGCGCCGTAGGTGTAGGCGCCCTTGAAAACCGGCGCGAAGCGCTCGACGTACTCCTCCTCCACCGACAGCATCACGGCCATGAGCGCGGCCATCGCCCCGCCGAGGCTGTGACCGGTGAGGTAGAGCGTTGTCATCGGGCTCGCCATGGGCGGCATCGGTGATGCTTCCCTGCCGTCGTCGAGCACGGAGCGCCCTTCGAGAGCCCGCTTCAGCGCCGCGACCACCTCGAACCGGGTCGCCCGCACGTTGCGGTAGAACCCCGCATGGACGGCATACAGGTCGTCGGCGTCCGCAAACCGGAAGGCGATCTTGTCGGGGTTGGACGTCGGCATCGGTCAGCCAGTTGACTGGGTTCGTCGGTTCGGTTCCGCGGTAGGCCAGGATCACGACACTGCCGTCGCTGCTCTGGACCAGGTGGGCGGTGGACCGGATGAACATCGCGTCCACAGACATGGCCACCCGCAGACAGTGGTTCTCGGCAAGGCCCATGCGCGCGAGCATCATCGCCACCGTCTCGGGGTCCGAGTAGGCATAGCCGGCCGTCACCGCGAGGGTGTGGGCCACGGTCGGGTCGGGTTGCTGCCTGACCCCGGCGAGCGACGCGCCGAGATCGCCGTACACCGGGAAGGTGGACGACGCGATCGGCTTGGTCGGCCGCAGGGTGGAGTACGACGGTGCAATCGCCTTGTCGATCAGCATCAAACGACGTTACCCAACTCCCAAGGGCAGCCGGAAATGAATCAGCCATCCAAGCCTCGCTACGCGGTCACGTCCGACGGATGTGTCGCCAGCGGCGTCACATGAATGGACATGTAAGGGAACAGCGGCAGCCCCGAAAGAATTTGGTGGAGATCGTCGTTGGACTCGACGTCGAAGATAGAGAAGTTGGCGTATTCGCCGACGATGCGCCAGATGTGCTTCCACTTGCCCTTCCGTTGCAGGTCCTGCGAGTAGGCCTTTTCCCGGCCGACGAGCTCGTCGCGAGTCTGCGCGTCGAGGTCGGCCGGAGTCGCACGTCCATGCGTACGTGGAACAGCACATCAGCTCCGTTCGGGATCGAGTACGAAGTCGTAGGTGACCGACTGCGAGTCGTCCGCCTCCGCTGGGTCCAGGACCAGCTCGGGTTTGACCGCACTGGCGATGTCGTCGTCGTTGTGCGGATCGCCCGGGAAGTACAGCTGCGCGGTCAGCAGTTCATGCCCGGGGGCCGATACCTTCACGTGCAGGTGGGCCGGACGCCAGGCATGCCAGCCGGCCGCTGAGATCAGCTTCCCGCACGACCCGTCGGTCGGAATCATGTACGGCGCAAGGCGAATCGTGGTGATCTCGAAGGTCCCGTCGGTCCAGTCGAGAAGCTGCCGCGCAGGTTCCACTCGGGGATGCCCGGCGCGAACTGCGAGTAGTAGCCGTCGGCGTCGGCGTGCCAGAGTTCGACCTTGCCCTGCAGCGGTGCGCCGTTGGTGTCGGTGATGCGGCCTCGCCACACCAGCGGCGTGCCCCGCTCGCCGTCCCGCATCGGGATCGTGCCCTTGGCGCCCAATTCCGGTGCGCCAGGCGCATAGTACGGGCCCTCGATGCTGCCCTTATTGCCCGCGCGGTGGTCGGTGGCGACGTCCTCGACGACGTGCTCGACCCAGACGTCGAGGAACAGCGGCCATTCACCGTCCAGGCCGACGTTGATCAACCACGCCTTCAGCGCGTTGTACTCGTCGTAGTTGACCCTGTGCCGGCGGATCGTGTCATGGACGGCGGCGAGCACGTCGCGCGCCAGGGTGTCAACACGCTCGGCAGGCGTGTCCTTCACCGCCTCGAACGGTGACTTGTCGCTATGGAAGCGTTCGGTGGCCGAGGCGCCGGAGGCCGCGGCGGTCGCGACCTCGGAAGGATGATGGATGGTGGTCATGATCGGTTTCTCTCTTCTCTCTTGATCTTTCGGTTCCCACGGGGGCCGCCCGGGGCGAACTCAGAGCCCGTCAGTGCGGTAGCGCGCCAGTTTCTCGGGATCGACGTCGACGCCGAGTCCGACACCGGGCGGTACATGCAGCAGGCCGTCCCGGATCCTGAGCGGCTGCGCCAACAGGTCGTCGGACATGTCCAGGAAGTTGGACAGCTCGCCGGCCCGCCGGGAGGTCAGTTCGTATGCGGCGCCGAACGTCACGGAGCACGCGGTACCGAGCTGACCATCGATCTGGTTGCCCATCACGACCTCCAGCCCGAGGCCATCGGCCAAGTGGTGGACGCGTTGCGACGCGGTGAACCCGGTGCGCGCGGTCTTGATGCTGATCGCATTCGCCGAGCCGCTCAGCACCTCGCGGGTGACGTCCGCTGCGGTGGGTACGGATTCGTCGGCGATGAACGGCACGTCGACCTTGTCGACCAACCACCGGCGCCCGAGCACGTCGTCGGCGGGACACAGTTCCTCGGCGAAGAGCAGGTCAAGGTCGGCCATCTCCTTCATCGCGCGCAACGACTCCGAGGCCGTCCAGCCGCGGTTGCCGTCGACGTACAACTCGACCGCATCACCAAATCGCTCACGCAGCGCGCGCACGACCACGGTGTCCAACGTCACCGGTCGGCGACCCACCTTGACCTTGAAGGTATTGATGCCGTAGGTATCCCGGATCCGTTCCGCCTCGGCGACCATGGCCGACGGCTCGTCGAAGCCGAGCATGTGGCTGACGCGCATCCGGTCGGTGAACCCTCCGAGCAGACCGCTGACCGGCAGCCCCAGGGTGCGGCCCAGCGCGTCCCAGATCGCCATGTCGATGGCGGCCTTGGCGGTCGGGTTGCCGATGGTACGAGCCAGCCGTGAACCCGCGACCTCACGTTCGGTCAACGTGAGCCCGATGACCTGACGGGCGAAGATCTGCGAGATGACGGCGACGATGCCCGTCTGCGTCTCCCCGTAGGTGAACGGACGCGGAGGCGCCTCGGCCACACCCACGATTCCGTCGTCGGTGTGCACCCGCACCAGCACGTGGTCGGCGGTGTGGACCTCCCCCGAGGCGAACTTCAGCGGTTTGACATACGGGATGGCGAACGGAATCGCCTCGACGGCAGTGATTTTCACAGCAACTCCTCGACCGGGTTCTGGGCGAACGCCGTTGACAGCACGTTGACGACGGCCTCGACGACGGGGTTGTCACCGCTACGCCTCCACGCCAGGGCCAGCTCGATGCTCCCGCTATCTACCAAATCGCGAAAGACCAAGCCCTGCAACGGCAACGAGCGAACGGAAGCAGGCACGACGGCAACCCCCAGACCCGCGGCCACCAGCGCCAGCAGAACCGCGGTCCCGGGAGCCGTGTGTTCGCGGTGGGGCACGAATCCGGCATGCTTGCAACTGCGCAGCACCGCGTCGTTCACGGCCGAATCCCGGCTCGAGTACGCGACGAACGATTCACTGCGCAGGTCGATCAGCGACACCACGGGTTCGACTGCCAGCCGGTGATCCGCTGACACCGCGAGCACCAACGGTTCCACCTCGATGCTGCGAAGCTCGATGTCCTCGCCCACCGCGGGCGGACGAAGCACGCCGACATCGAGTGCACCGGCGCGTAGCTGGTCGCACTGCAGCGGGGTGAGCGTGTCGGCCTGAATCTCCATGGCCACGCCCGGCAGCTCCTGGCGAAGGATGCGCGCGATGCGCGGCAGATGAGAGAAGGCGGCTGTGCCGGTCAGCCCGATGCGGAGCAGACCACTGCGGCCGGCAGCGATCCGGCGGACCCCCCGTTCGGCGTCGTGGACGCCCGCCAGGATCCGTTCTGCCTCCGTCTTCAGGAAGTCGCCGGCCGGCGTGAGGGTCACCTGCCGAGTGGTCCGGTTGAACAGCGTGACGTCTAGTTCTTCCTCGAGCTGGCGGATCGCGTACGACAGCGCCGGCTGCGCGACATGCAGCTGCTCCGCCGCCCGCCCGAAGTGGCAGGTCTGGGCCACCGCGGCGAAATATCGCAGGTGACGCAGGTCCATAGCGCTTTCCGTCCGCTCCGTGCCCGCTCGGTGTGGTGGGCGACACGTTCGACGGTAAGTGCCTCACCCATACGATACAAGGACATATTTCTCCTGGATTCATAAAGATTACCGATCAATCAGACGCCAGGTCAGGACTAGGCAATTACCTAGTGTGACCGTTGCCAGTCGATGCCACGGTGTCAGCAGGCACCATTCCTGGAGGCACCATGACCGCATCGATCACCGAGCACTCGACCCACGTCGCGTCGGTCCTCGCCAACGCCGTCGTCGACGACCCGGAGGCCGGCATCTACCGCGCCAACCGCAGGATCTTCACCGACGAGGAGATCTTCGAATTGGAGATCAAGCACATCTACGAGGGCAATTGGATCTACCTGGCCCACGAGAGTCAGGTGCCCAACCCCGGCGACTACTTCACCACCTACATCGGCAGGCAGCCGGTCGTCATCACCCGGGACAAGTCCGGGGAACTGCACTGCCTCGTCAACGCGTGCGCACACCGCGGCGCGATGATCTGCCGCCGCAAGACCGACAACCGGATGACGCTGACGTGTCCGTTCCACGGCTGGACCTTCCGCAACGACGGAACGCTGCTGAAGGTCAAGGATCCCGACGGCGCCGGCTACCCCGAGACGTTCAACGTCAACGGCGGCCACAACATGACCAAGGTGGCGCATTTCGACAGCTACCGCGGCTTCCTGTTCGGCAGCCTCAACGCCGACGTACTGCCCCTGGCCGAACACCTCGGCGACACCACCAAGGTGATCGACATGCTGGTCGACCAGTCGCCCGACGGGCTGGAGGTACTGCGCGGCTCGTCGACGTACACCTACGACGGCAACTGGAAGGTGCAGGCAGAGAACGGCGCCGACGGCTACCACGTCACGGCCACGCACTGGAACTACGCCGCCACCACGAGCCGCCGCAGCACCGGCGAGTCGAAGAACGACACCAAGGCCCTGGACGCCGGCAGCTGGGGCAAGTCCGGCGGAGGCTACTGGTCGTTCCCGCACGGGCACCTGTGCCTGTGGACGTGGGCGGCCAACCCGCAGGACCGACCGCTGTGGGACAAGCTCGACGCGCTCAAGGAGACCTACGGCGACGCTAAGGGCGAATTCATGGTCAAGGGCTCACGCAACCTGTGCCTCTACCCGAATGTCTATGTGATGGACCAGTTCTCGACTCAGATCCGCCACTTCCGTCCGATCGCGCCGGACAAGACCGAGGTCACCATCTACTGCATCGCCCCCAAGGGCGAAAGCGCCACAGCCCGCGCGCACCGAATCCGTCAGTACGAGGACTTCTTCAACGCCTCCGGCATGGCCACCCCCGACGACCTCGAGGAGTTCCGCTCCTGCCAATTGACGTTCCGCGCACAGGCCGCCCCCTGGAACGACATGAGCCGGGGCGCCGAGCACTGGTTGACCGGACCCGACGAGGTCGCCCAATCACTCGACATGCACGGCGTGATCTCGGCGGGCGTCAAGAACGAGGACGAGGGCCTCTACCCGGTTCAGCACGGCTACTGGTTGGAGACGATGCAGGGCGCATTGGCTCGCGAACAGGCGAAGGAGATCTGACATGACCTCGACCGAGAACCTCAGCACCGGAACCAAACTCATCACCCAGAACATGATCGAGCAGTTCCTCTACCGAGAGGCCCGGTACCTCGACGACCGCGAGTTCGAGAAGTGGTTGCAGTGCTACGCCGACGACGTCGTCTACTGGATGCCCTCCTGGGACGACAACGACACGCTCGTTGAAGACCCGCAGCGCGACATCTCGCTGATCTACTACGCGAACAAGGGCGGCCTGGAGGACCGGGTCTTCCGCATCCGCACCGAACGCTCGTCAGCGACTTCGCTGCCCGAACCCCGGACCAGCCACAACATCAACAACGTCGAGGTCATCGAACGCCGTGGCGACCTCGTCGACGTCCGGTTCAACTGGCACACGATGTATTTCCGCTACAAGACCGTCGACCCGTACTACGGAACCTCGTTCTACACCGTCGACTTCTCCGGTGAGCAGCCGCTGATCCGACGGAAGACCGTCGTCCTCAAGAACGACTACATCCACCACGTGGTGGACATCTACCACTTCTAGGGGCACGCCGATGACAACCATGCCCGACACCGAAACCCATACGGTCGCCTTGTCCTTCGAGGACGGGGTGACCCGGTTCATCACCTGCCGGGACAACCAGACCGTCGCCGACGCCTCCTACCGCCAACGGATCAACATTCCATTGGACTGCCGGGACGGCGCCTGCGGAACCTGTAAGGCGCTGTGCGAGTCGGGCAACTACGACGGCGGCAGCTACATCGACGACGCGCTGTCTGCCGAAGAGGCGGCCGCCGGCTACGTGCTGCCCTGCAGCATGCGGCCCTGTTCGGATCTCGTGCTGCAGATCGCCACGACATCCGATGTCGCCAAGACCCAGGCCGCCACCTACAGCGGTACGCTGACGGCGCTCGATCGGCTCTCGGCCACTACCGTCGCCATCGGCGTGGACATCCCCAACCGCTCCGAGTTGGCCTTCCTCCCAGGCCAGTACGTCAACATCGCGGTGCCCGGCACCGACCAGAAGCGCTCGTACTCCTTCTCCAACGCCCCGCACGACGAACGGCTCACCTTCCTCGTGAAACTTACCCCGGGCGGTGCGATGTCGGGCTATCTGGCGCAGCGCGCCTCCGTCGGCGACACCATCTCCTTCACCGGTCCCAACGGGTCGTTCTTCCTGCGCGAGACCGACCACCCGGTACTGCTGCTCGCCGGCGGCACCGGGTTGGCACCGGTGTTGTCGATCCTCCGCACGTTGCGCGACACGTCCAGCCCGCGCAAGGCCCACCTGATCTACGGCGTCAGCACCGACGAAGACTTGGTGGCGCTCGATGAGATCGAGGAGATCGCCTCTGCTCTGAGAGGATTCACGTGGGACTTCTGTGTCGCGGATCCAGCCTCGAGCGCCCCGAACAAGGGTTACGTCACCGGCCTGATCAAGCCGGCGCACCTCTACGACGGCGACGTCGCCGTCTACCTCTGCGGACCCCCACCGATGGTCGAGGCGGTACGGACTCACGTGGCCGACGCAGGCGTCGTGCCGACCGGCTTCTACTACGAGAAGTTCGCGCTGGCCCACGCAGGCGCTTCACCCCAGCCCGTATCAGCGCCACCTGTGGACGCTGCCCCGGAAGAAGCGCTCCTAATATCCGAGGACGCCCGTGGGATCGCGGGCAACGTCGTACTGCCGCGACTCGACATCGCCGCTCACGCCTCCACAGCCGATGCGATCGACGACGACGAAGCGATCCGTTCCGTCGCCGGCCAACTCATTTCACCGGCAGTGGGATCGGATGACCCGGGCGTTCTCGCTGCCGATGACGGCGCGTTGATCCCCAGTGGTGCAAGGCATCTGGCCGGGCAGGTCGTGTTCGACAACGTCGCGCCCGTCAGCGTCGCGCCCTCAGCCGTCCCGCCGACCGATGTGGTGGTGGCCCAGGACGGCTACCAGATCGGCGAGGAACATCCGGAGGTCCACGCGTCGGACGCGTTGTTCGAGGCCCGCCAGGCGCTCGAACTCGGCGCGCTCGAGCTGACACTGGGGCGCCTTTCGACTCAGCAACTGGCGGGTTACCGGTTGCTGGCCGAGTCCACGCTGCCCTACGTCGAGGACGATCACTTCGTCGACGCCGCCCAATACACCGAAACCAACGCCGCATTCCACGACTACCTGTTCACCTTGACCGGCAACGAGCATCTGCTGCAGGCGTATCAAGCACTCGGCGTCAAGGGCCGCATGAGCGAGGTGCTTCGCAACGCGACCTGGTGCCACCCGTTGTGCGCACAGGACCACATGGACATCGTCAGCGCATTCGAGGCGGGCGACCGCGAAGCGGCCCGAGCGCTCATCGTCGCTCATGCCGGACGCTCCAAGCAGACCATGCGCCGGGCGATGGCGGACGCGGCCACCGCCCGCAGACCGAAGTTCGTGACCCCCGGCCGGTTCGCAGGCAAAGTCGTGGTGGTTACCGGTGCCGCGCAAGGCATCGGAGAGCAGACCGCACGCCGGCTCCACGCCGAAGGCGGCACCCTGGTGCTGGCTGATCGCTCGGAGCTGGTCAAGGAACTGGCCGACGAACTGAGCGTGCACGGCCCCCGGGCACTGGCAGTCACGGCTGACCTCGAGCACTACGAGGGTGCTGAATCACTGGCCCAGCAAGCACTTTCGACGTTCGGCCGAATCGACGTGCTGATCAACAACGTCGGCGGGGCGATCAATTTCAAACCATTCGCCGAGTTCACCGATGGGGAGATCCGCGCAGAGATCGACCGGTCGCTGATGACCACGTTGTACGCCTGCCGCGCTGCGTTGCCGTCGATGGTCGACCGCGGGCAGGGCGTCATCGTGAACGTATCGTCGGCGGCGACCAAGGGGATTCACCGCATTCCCTACTCGGCGGCCAAAGGTGGCATCAACGCGATCACCGCGTCGCTGGCCATGGAGTACGCCGAGGACGGCATTCGTGTCGTGGCCACCGCGCCCGGTGGCACTGCGGCCCCACCCAGACGGATCTCGCGTGGCACTCCCGATCCTCGCAACGAGACCGAACGAGCGTGGTTCGACGCCCACATCGAGCAGACCATCCAATCGTCGTTGATGAAGCGCTACGGCACTCTCGACGAGCAGGCGGCCGCCATCTGCTTCCTGGCATCCGAGGAAGCTGCGTACATCACCGGCACCGTGCTTCCCGTCGCGGGCGGCGACCTCGGCTGACGGCAACACGCCTCTACGATGTGACGGTGCTCATCGGGCCCACCGGCTGCGTCGGGCGTGACGCCGAACTGTCCGACTTCGCCGAACGCCTCCACTGCACCGTCGACCACGGTGCCCAGGTCGTCGCCATCGTCGGTGGACCCGGCAGCGGCAAGACCGCACTGCTCCGGGCGTTGGCCGCCAGGTGCCCCGGTGCGCGGTGGGCGCAGGCCGCGCCGTGGGAGACCGACCTAGCCGGCGGCGTGCTGTCCCAACTGCTGCAGGATGACATCCCCGCCAATCCCGTCGACGCAGCTGCCGCTGCTGTCGATCGGCTGGAGGGACGGGGCCCGGCGCTACTGGTGATCGACGACGCCGAGTACGCGGATGCCGTTTCGCTCCGGGCCATCTCGACCGTCGTGCGACACCAGCGCGACCTACCCATCCTCGTGGTGCTTGCGGTGACCACGCTGACGCAGGCGCTGGCGGACCTCGCGTCCGAGCGGCTGCTGCTGGGTGGACTGCCGGACGACGCCGTCGCCGACCTCGCGGCGTCCAGCGGGTACACCCTGCACCCGTCGATGGTGAGTGCGCTCACCCGCCACACCATGGGCAATCCCCGTGACGTGCTCGCCCTGCTCGACGAGGTGCCCGCGACGGTGTGGTCACAGCCGGACGCGCAGCTTCCGGCGCCCAATCACCTGTTGGCTCGCACTCGCGACGAACTGGAGACCTGCGGACCAGACGGCCGCAGCCTCGTCGAAGCCATGGCCGTGCTCGGCGAGGCTGGGTCGCTGGCCGGGGCCACCATGCTGGCCGGGCTCGACGACCCGCTGCAAGCCGTCGACAGCGCGGTCTCCGCCGGACTGCTGACCATGGCGTCGCCGCACGAGCCACGGCTGCGTGATCCTTTGACGCGCACCGCGATCCTCGCGCTGATGGGGGCGGCGGCGACCGCCGAAGCGCACCGCCGTGCCGCCGGCATCGTCGCCGACCCAGTACGCCGGCTCGGGCACCGGGTGGCCGCGACCCCCACATCGGACGCCAACTTGGCCGACGAGGTCGATCGGCTGGCGCGTGCCCGCGGGGCCGAAGGCGCCTGGGCGCAGGCCGCGACGCTGTTCCGCGACGCCGCCCGGCTGACCGCCGACCCGCTACTGCACGACGAGCGCCTGACCCGATCGGTCGACGCGTTGATCGCCTCCGGTGACTGCGTGGCCGCGGCCGCGCAAGTTCCGGCGGTGGAGAGCCTTCGCGAAACCCCACTGCGCAACGCGGTGCTGGCGTACTTGGCAATCCTGCGCGGCCGCGCGACCGAAGCCGACGTTCGGCTCCGTCGGGCCTGGGACATCGTGAATGCCGAACGGGACCCCGATACCGCGGCGTTGATCGCGCAACGTCATGTGCTGCACTCGCTGATCCGTTGCCGCGGAGAAGAATTGGTCCAGTGGGCTGACCGCGCGCTGGGTCTGGCCGACAGCGACTCTCCTGCTGGTATCGAGTCCGCGGCGATCCGGGGTCTCGGGCTGCTGGCAGCGGGGCATCCTCGACGTGCCACCGCGGCGTACGACGAGCTCAGTTCGCGGGTCCGGCATGGCGCCCAGGCGCAGCGTGTCACCATGGGGCGAGGTTGGGTGCAGTTCATCCGCGACGACGTCGACGGGGCACGCACCAGCCTGGAAAGCGCGATAGCAACCGCAGGCCTGGGCGGATCGCGACGAATCACGTTGTGGGCGTTGGCCTGGCTGGCGAGAGTCCAATTCGCACTGGGCGAATGGGACCAGGCGATAAGCACTGTCGAGCGCGGACGCGCGCTGGCGGCGACCAGCGGGATCGTCGTGACCACACCGCTGTTGGAGTGGACCGCGGCGCAGATCGCCGCATTGCGCGGTAACTGGCCCGAGGCCGCATCGGCGGTGCACCGGGCGTCCTTGGTGACCAGTGAGTACGAGATGATGGTGATCCCCACGGTGTTGGCGCGGGCGCAGATCGCCGAGGCGGAAGCGGATTACGCCAAGGTTCGTCGGCTCGTCGAACCGCTGAGCCGCATGGCGAGCGGCACGTCGCTGCAGGAGCCGGGATACTGGCCGTGGCCGGACCTGCTGGCCAATGCGCTGGTGCTTGACGGGCAGTTGGACGCCGCCGACGCATTGCTGCAACCGCACGAGCAGCGGGCCAAGGCCCGTGGCCACCGGTCGGCACAGGCCCGCCTTGGCTACGCCCGCGGCCGCCTGCACGGCGCACGCGGTGACATCCACGCCGCACGGCGGTCCTTCGAAGCGTCACTGGAGTTGCTGAACGGACTCCCGCTGCGTTACGACACCGCGCGGGTCAACTTCGCCTTCGGCCAGACGTTGCGGCGCGCCGGGAAGCGACGGCAGGCGGACACGGTGATCAGCACCGCGCGCGAGCTCTACCTGTCTCTTGGTGCGCACACCTATGTCGCCCGCTGCGACCGCGAGCTCAAAGCCGGTGGCTTGCACCAGGCCCGCGGTTCGCGTGACGACGTGGAGCTGACACCACAGGAAGAAGCGGTCTCAACCCTTGTCGCCCAGGGGCTTTCGAACCGTGAGGTGGCCGCGGAGCTCTACGTGTCCACGAAGACGGTGCAGTATCACCTCACCCGTATCTACGCCAAGCTGGGAGTGCGCTCCCGGTCGGAGCTGGCGGCACTGCGGCGCTGACGCCCATCGGTAACCGGGGCGGCGGTCTTGGCGACTACATCGTCGTAATCCACCCCGTCGGCGACTTCGACGACGTCGAACCCGGCTCCGGTCACGTCGAAGACGCCCAGATCGGTGATGACCCGGCTGACCACCGCTTTACCGGTCAGGGGTAGGTCGCAGTCGAGGACGAGTTTGGCCACACCGGATTTCGACACATGGTCCATCACCACGATCACCCGTCCGGCGCCGTTGACGAGGTCCATCGCTCCACCCATGCCTTTGACCATCGAACCCGGCACCATCCAGTTGGCCAGGTCGCCGTTGGCGGCCACCTGCATGCCGCCCAGCACCGCGACATCGACGTGGCCGCCGCGGATCATCGCGAAACTGGTGGCGGAATCGAAGTACGACGCGCCGTCGACTACCGACACGGTCTGCTTGCCCGCATTGACCAGGTCAGGGTCCACGTCGTCGTCATAGGGAAACGGGCCGACGCCAAGGATGCCGTTCTCGGCGTGCAAGGTGACGTCGGAGCCCTCCGGCAGGTGGTCTGGGATCAACGTCGGCAGGCCGATCCCGAGATTGACATAGTCGCCGTCGCGGAGTTCCCGGGCCGCGCGGGCGGCCATCTGGTCACGGGTCCAGCTCATGACGATGCCTCCTGAGACTCTGCCGGACGGGGCCGGGTCGTGCGCTTCTCGATTCCCTTGCGCGACGCCTGCTCCGCCGTCAGCTCGACGACACGCTGGACGAAGATCCCGGGCAGGTGGATCTCGTCAGGATGCAGCTCACCGACCTCCACCACCTTCTCCGCTTCGACGACGGTGAGTCGGCCTGCCATGGCTGCCGGAGGATTGAAGTTCCTTGCGGCCGCGTGGAATACACAGTTACCGGCCTTGTCCGCGACGGCCGCACGCACCAGGGCATAGTCGGTGACGATCGACTCCTCGAGGAGCATCTGACGTCCGCCGAAGCTGCGGACCTCCTTCGGCGCGGAGGCCAGCGCCACACTGCCGTCGGGATGGTAGCGCCACGGCAGTCCACCGTCGGCGACCAAGGTGCCGACTCCCGTCGGCGTGAAGAACGCACCGATTCCGCTACCGCCGGCACGTAATCGTTCGGCCAGCGTGCCCTGCGGGGTCAGTTCGACCGTCAACTCCCCGGCGAGGTACTGGCGGGCGAATTCCTTGTTCTCGCCGACGTACGACGCGATGACCCGGGTGATCTTGTGCGCCTCCAACAGCAGCCCCAGCCCGGCGCCGTCGACGCCGCAGTTGTTGCTCACGATCGTGAGGTCGCCCGCTCCCTGCTCCAGCAGCGCCTCGATGAGAAACCACGGAATGCCTGCCAGCCCGAAGCCTCCGACGGCCAGGCTGGCTCCGTCGGGAATGTCCGCGACGGCCTCTGCCGCCGATGGCACGGTCTTGTCCAATGTCATTGTTGCTCCAGGTGTTCGATGAGCGCGGGGGTGATGATGTCGGGCCGTTCGGCGTTCGCCAGGTGCGCAGCGTGCGGCACGACAAGCAGTTTCGCCCCTGGTATCCCCGCGGCGATCTCCTCGAGCTTGGCCGGAGGGGTGGCCGGATCGTCTTCGCCGGCGATCACCAGGGTCGGCACCGAGATCGCGGAAAGCTGTTCACGCAGATCGAGTTTCGCGATCGCCTCGCAGCAGCCGGCATAGCCTTCGGCGGGCGTGGACGCCACCATCTGTTCGTGCCCGGTCCGTACGTCGGGGTGGGAGTCGAGATATTCTGCGGTGAACCAGCGTTCGACGACCGCGGCCGCCACGGCCTCGGTGCCCTCGGCGCGCACTGTCGCCGCCCGGTCCGTCCAGGCGGTGGCCGGCGGCAGTTGCGCTCCGGTACACAACAACGCGAGCCGCTCCACGCGTTCGGGGTTGCGGCTGGCCACGCGCATCACCGTCATACCGCCCAGGGAAAGCCCGACCAGCCGCGCCCGCTCGACGCCGAGCCGGTCGAGCAGCGCCACCAGGTCGTCGGCGAGGTCGTCGATCGAGTACGTACCGTCGGGCACGGGCGAGCGGCCGTGCCCACGGGTGTCGTATCGCACCACCCGGAAGCGCTTTTCGAGTTCGGCGAGCTGAGCGTCCCACATCCGGTGGGTCGAGCCGAGCGAGTTCGACAGCACTACCACGGGCGCGTCCACGGGGCCACTGACGACGGTGTGGACGTCCACCGCGCTCACCGGGCGACCTCGAACACCGCGGCCAGGCCCTGCCCGCCGCCGATGCACATCGTCTCCAGTACGTGCCGGGCGCCGCGGCGACGGGCCTCGTAGGCCGCGGTCGCCAGGATGCGCGCGCCCGTGGCCCCGATGGGGTGGCCCAACGAGATCCCGGATCCGTTGGGGTTCAGCCGGTCATCCAGCGGATCGACCTTCCACTCACTGAGCACCGCCAGGACCTGTGCGGCGAACGCCTCGTTGAGTTCGATGAGATCGATCTCGTCCAGGGTCAGTCCGGCGCGCTCGAGGGCGGCGGCCGTGGCGCTGACCGGCCCGATGCCCATCACCTCCGGGGCGCAGCCGGTGATCGCCCAGGAGCGCAGCGCCAACATCGGTGTGAGTCCCAGCCTTTCGGCGTCGGCGGGTGTGGTGACGATGCACATCGCCGCACCGTCGTTCTGGCCGGAGGCGTTGCCGGCCGTCACTGTGGCGGCGGGATCTAGCTTCGCGCGGATGGGTCGCAAGGCCGCCAGCTTCTCGACGCTGATGTCGGCGCGGGGATGCTCATCCCTGTCGATGAGGGTGTCGGGCGTGCCGCGGCGGCCGGGGACGGTGACGGGCACGAGTTCGTCGGCGAAGTGACCCGCCTCGTGCGCGGCGACCGCGCGGTGATGGGAGCGTACGGACAGTTCGTCCTGCGTTTCGCGGGAGATGTCGTACTCGCGACGAAGGTTCTCTGCCGTCTCGATCATGCCACCGGGGACGGGATGCGATGCGCCGCCTGCGGTTTCACGGGCGCGGTCGAGTCGGTCGAGCAAGGCGATGCCGCCCTGGCGTACTCCGGTGCGCAGGCCGAGCGCGTAGTGCTCGACGTTCGACATCGACTCCGCTCCCCCGGCGACCACCACGCTGGCCGCACCGGTGGCGACCTGACCCGCGGCGTAGAGCACCGCCTGCAAGCCGGAACCGCAGCGTCGATCGATCTGAAGTCCGGGGACGCCGACGCCCAACCCCGCGTCCATGGCCGCGATCCGGCCGATCGCGGGCGCTTCGCCGTTGGCGTATCCGTTGCCCAGTACGACGTCATCGACCTGGCCCTCGACGAGGCCGGTCCGCTCGACGAGCGCGCGTAGTGCCGCGGTCGCCAGGTCGGCGGCCGTCAATCCGGATAGCACACCACCCATGCGGCCGACCGGCGTGCGGACCGGATTGCAGATCACGACATCCATGCTTCGAACGTAGGCCTAGCGAGCGATATTCTGAAATACTTAAATCTGCGCTATTGATATTCATGGAGTCTTGACGGATGGAACTGCGTCACCTGCGATACTTCCGCGCGGTCGCCGAGGAACTCCACTTCGGCCGGGCCGCCGAGCGCCTGCTCATCGCGCAGCCACCGCTGTCGCAGCAGATTCGCCAGCTCGAGCGGGAGTTGGGTGTGACGCTGCTGAGCCGCTCGACTCGCAGCGTCGAACTCACGCCGGCGGGGCGGGCCTACCTGCGTCGGGCAGTCCAGATCCTGAATGCAGTCGACGACGCCGCCGACGAAGCTCGCCGCATCGCCGACGGCACCGAGGGCCGGTTGACGATCGGATGTGTCGGGTCGGCCACCTACTCGCTGCTCCCACAACTCGTGAGGGCGTTGGGTGAGGTGCTGCCCGGAGTCGACGTCCGCGTGCGCGGCGAGATGCTGGCGCCCGCTCAACTGCAGGCGCTCGTCGCAGGAGCCATTGACCTGGCGCTACTTCGCCCGCCCGTGCTCGAACGGGGGGTCGCCACCGAGACAGTGCGTCAGGACCGGCTCCTTGCGGCCTTGCCCGCCGGCCACCGACTGGTCAACCAAAAGAGCCTGACCGTCGCCGACCTGCGCGACGAGGACTTCGTCGCCCATGCGGGCGGCGGCCGTTCGGTGATGGGCGGCGTGTTGTCGGCGGCCTGCGCCGACGCGGGATTCGTTCCCCGCGTTCGCCACGAGGTCGAGGAAACCTCGACTCTCGTGACGCTCGTCGCCGCGGGACTCGGCGTGGCAATCGTGCCGGCCCCGACCGCCGCCCTGGACATCGCCGGGGTGAGCTACCGGCCTCTGCAACCCCGCACGCTAGCCGTGGATCTGGTGGCCGCCTGGGCGGAATCCGTCGAAAACCCCATGATCCCAAGGGTTCTGTCGGTGCTCGGCGAACTGGCCCGAAAGAAGACGGGCCAGGGCTGGTAGCGCTGGCCCTTCCGTCTAGTGGAGCTGCCGGGAGTCGAACCCGCTACAAAAGGTGTGACCTGCAAAAACGGCTGAAGTTAACTACGCGAAATGACGTGAAACAACCTGCGGAGACGCGAAAGGCGTAGACGGCGTCAACACAAAGTAAGTCGCCGCGCGGAGCGCCGGTCGACACTAACGACCGCGTTAGGTGTGTGATCGCACCGGCCGCCCGTTCAGCAACGTCCCGAAGAGCATCAGGATCGCTGTCTTCGACAGGCACGTATGGGTTGCGACCGGTTTCGTGCTGTCCGAGCGTTGCGGCGAGTTCGGCGAAGTCCGTGTGTCCCTGGACCGCAGTAAAGCGCCGCCAGTTGCCCCTCAGCATTGAGCCCTAGCGGGAACGGCGGATTCGGAAGGCCGAGAAGGTGAAAGAACACCTCTCCTCCGCGTGTGCGGAACGCGAGCGGACTCGTCATGGGCCATCGAACCGAATTCGACTGCGTTACAAGGAAATCCAGGCGAGCAGGCACCATCGCACGATGGTGGCTACCGCCAGTGTACGACCTGTGAGGTGCAACCTCTGCGTCCCGTGTTATGACTGGATGTTTACTGTGTGAACAGCTGCATGACGGTCGGCCCGACGCCGTAACATCCAGCATCAACCGACGTCATACACACCCGAGATGGAGCGGTCGGAGCTCGAACCCGCGACCAACGGACGACCATCCGGGAGATACAAGCAGTGCCCAACGCTGCGTATCGCGGTTACGCTGGCCGCACGCCAGCCCCACCCGGCCGCCACAGTCGACCATCGATCTGACGATCTATCGTGCTTATCGGCCAGCTGGCCTGCAAGGTCGATGCGGCGTTCGGCAGCATCGAGGCCGACCTGCTTACCACATCGCCCACGCCGGAATATGCTACACCGCAACACAACCGGCGTCAGGCATGCTCCGTGATCCACTCCGTGGTGAAGCGCTGTACTTCAGAAATCTGTTGGACCAGCTGGCGGCCGATGAAGCTCTCGATCTTGCCGCCGACCAACGGGACCTTGAACTCCACGGTCGCGGTGCACTTCAGGCGCGAGCCGTTCTGCGCCGGTGCCAGCAAAACCTTGCCGACCCCGGATCCCGGCGCTCCGCGCGCCGCGATGCTGACCTCCCCGTGCACCCGTCCGCCGTCGATCGGGCTCCACGTCTCCTTTTGCACGACTTGAAAACTACGGGGATAGAACTTGGCGACCAGCCCGGACAGCCCTTCGTGGCGCCCGTCCCCGGTGATGACCACGGTCACAGAGCCATCGGTGCCGATGGTGAACGAGTCCAGCCTGACGGTGCCGCCCGACGGCGCCAGCCGCGCCAGCCAGTAATCTTCCTCGGAGAACGCCCAATGGATTTGTTCGACGCTGACCGAGGATTCGACCGAGAAGTCGAATGATCGTGGCATAGCAGCCAGGCTATCGCTGTCGGCCCCGGCAGGGGTCACTTCGGCAGGGGTCGCTCGGCAGGGGGATGCGCCCAGTGCGCCAGCAGGATCATGGCCGCCCTTCGCGATCGGCGTGACGTGGTCGGTGGTCCACGAGCCGGGATCAGGCCACTTGAGGTCACATCGACCTCCGTAACGACCTCGCGGGCGACCTGGTGTTCGATGCGGCGCACCTCTGCTGGATCCCCGAACATGTTCGACTCCACCGCGACCGCGAAAGTGGCAATCGCCGTAGGGATCGCGAATCGTGATCCCGTTGAAACTTGCATAGGTCGCGGTCGTGGCTGCAGATGGTCGTGGCGCAGTGCTGGCGCATGAGAGCGCCGAGGCGGGCATCCATCCGCTAGCAGGTTGCCCTGAGTTCGACGGCGTCCGCCACCGGTCGAAAGACACCCTGCAGCCCTCGAGGGACACACTGGCCGCAGCCAAACGCAACCCGTGCAGGTAGTCGGCAGGCGACCGAGGCTGATCCGGACATGGGGTTCTCTCATGCGCCAAAATTCCAAGCCGAAATGGGCCTACCATCCGGCTGTGCCCAGTCAACGGCTTGGCGACGTAGCGCGGCGAGCTGTCCAACGTCGGGTGGTTGAAGCGGCCATCTGGGGTATGCCGGCTGTCAACTACCAGTTGATGTACCAGGAGATGGTCCGCACGGTCGATGGCGGGTTCAACCAGGTTCTCTACTGGTCGCGATTGCTCGATTGGCGAAACCAGACGCTGACACCCAATCCCGACGTCATCTACCTGATGCCATTTTTCAACACCCAAGACGTCGGTCCGGTGGTGCTGGAGATCCCCCCTGCCGACGATGGCGTCTTCAACGGAAGTGTCATGAATTATTGGCAGACCGCGATTGAGGACGTGGGACCTGGCGGCGTAGACAAGGGCCAGGGCGGTAAGTATCTGATTCTGCCGCCGGGTTATGAGGGCGCCGTTCCCGACGGATATATCGCGATGCCGTCGGACACCTACGCGGGTTACGCTCTGCTGCGGTCGATCCTGCGCAGCGGCAGCGACACCGGTGTCGCACAGGCCGTGTCCTACGCGCGGCGGGTCAAGGTTTGTGCGCTTGCGGACGCTGATCAACCGCGCCGTGGCTTGAGCGGGACAAGGCGATGATCGATCCGCTCAAGACACTCGGCATCGAGCGCAGCACGACGAGTTTGATGTCACCGGTCGGCGTCGTGCCGCCGGCCACGACGAGTGCATCGAACTCGATCGACCGTGCCGTGGCCAGCGTCCGGTCGACAGTGACCGTGCGGCGTCCTGCCTTCAGAACCCCACCGACCGGCGCGATCACCAATGCGGTGACACCAAGTGCACCTGTAGCTTTCACTAGCTTAGAGACGCCAGCGAGGTCGGACCCCGCATCGGCGATGATGCCGATCTTGCGTCCGTCGGTTCGACCCGGCTCGGCCAGCATCTGCACCAGCGCGGGCGAGACGGTGACGTTCTCGGCGGGTTTGCCTTTCGGGGCAGACAGACCGAGACGGGCGGCAACCTGCTCGCACAGGTCGGTGTCGACGTTGGCCAGTACCTGGAGTTCGCGTTCCGTGATCGTCTGCTCGTAAACCTTGAACAGCTCGAAGGTGAAGGCTTCGCCGACGGGGGTTTGTTCGATCGGGCACGGGCTGCGGTAGAACATGGTCGCCTGCGAGAACTGGTCATCGAACGAGGCGGGTTGCGCGCGCACCCCCGTGCCTTCTATGACCCGCGCGTCTGCACGTACCCGCCGTGCTTCTCATCGGCGGGCGGCGGCTCGTCTCCGTCGATGCTGTTGGGGTGATAGGGAGCCACGCCGGCGTGGATTGCGGCCGCCTCGGCGATTTCGCTTGGGCCGACGGTCCATTCGGCCCGAAGCGTGGTCCGTCAAAGGCCAGCGGAGTAGATGCGCGCGTCCCAACCGGCCAGATCGAGGGACGTTGACGTCGACGTGGCCGGGGCATCAGGCATGTTGCCGAGCAGCAGATCGGCCGCGATCCATTCTCGGCCGATTTCGACGGTCCGGGGATCGCGTCCGCAGTTGGCAATCACGAGGAGTTTCCTGTTCGGGCTGGTTCTGACGTACGCCCAGATCTGCGGGTCGTCCGCCATCAGTGGAGTGAAGTCGCCGTCCACCAGGAGGGGCAACTTGTGGCGGAGGCGAATGAGAGCTCGGTAGTGCGCGAAAACCGTATCCGCTGCGTCGATCTGGGCTGCGGCGTTCAGCCAAGTGTAGTTGGGGTTGACCGGCAGCCATGGGTCACCCGTGGTGAATCCGGCGTTCGCTCCCGCGTCCCATTGCATTGGTGTGCGGGCGTTGTCCCGGCTGATCTTGGCCAGACCGGCCAACGCCGCACCTTCGTCACCCCCGGTTGCGCGCACATTGTTGTAGTAGTTCACGGCCTCAAGGTCCTTGTAATCCTGCGGAATTCGGAACGGGTAGTTCGTCATTCCGAGTTCCTCGCCTTGATAGACGAACGGAGTACCACGCATACCGTGCAGAACAGTCGCAAGTGCCTTCGCCGAGGCGGCCCAGTAATCCGGGTCGTCGTCGCCGAACCGGGACACGACACGAGGCTGGTCATGGTTGTTCCAATACAGGCTGTTCCAACCGGTTTCTGCCAAGGCCGCCTGCCACCGATGGAGCGACTTCTTCAGGACGACCAGGTCGAGACCGAGGTAGTCGAACTTGCCTGCTGGGCCCTGGTCGACGGACACATGCTCGAACTGAAAGACCATGTTCAGCTCGTGCCGAGCCGGGTCGGTGTAGAGACGCGCCTGTTCGGTCGTCACCCCAGGCATTTCGCCGATGGTGATGAACTCGCCGTCGCGGCCGTCGAACACCTCGCGGGTCATCTCGGCGAGATAGTCGTGCACGTGCGGCCCATCGACGAACTTGTCCATCGCACTGACGAACCGCTGCCCCGGGATCGCTGGTGCGTCGGGGAGGCCCTCGCTCTTGGAAATGAAGTTGATGACATCCATGCGGAAGCCGTCGACGCCGCGGTCGAGCCACCAAACCATGGTGTCGTGCACTGCCTTTCGTACTTGCGGGCTCTTCCAGTTCAGGTCCGGTTGCTTACGGTCGAACAGATGCAGGTAATACTGGCCGGTGATCTGCTCCCACTCCCACGCCGGCCCCCCGAAGAATGAGCCCCAGTTGTTCGGCTCGGCGCCTTCACGGGCGTCCCGCCAGATATACCAATCCCGCTTCGGGTTGTCGCGGGATGAACGCGACTCGACGAACCACGGATGCTCGTCAGATGTGTGATTGACCGCCAGGTCCATCACGAGCTTCATCCCGAGTTCGTGCACCTTGGCGAGCAGCGCGTCGAATTCGGCCAGGGTGCCAAACAGCGGATCGATGTCGCGGTAATCGCTGATGTCGTAGCCGTTGTCGGCCTGTGGTGAGCGGTAGATCGGTGACAACCAGACCACGTCGACCCCGAGCGCCTGCAGATAGTCGAGCCGCCCGATGATGCCACCGAGATCACCGAACCCGTCGCCGTCCGAGTCGGCGAAGCTGCGCGGATAGATCTGGTAGACGACAGCAGACTTCCACCACGCAGCATCGTGCGACAGCTTCACGTCCGACTGCCAATGACGTTGCGGTACACCGCTAGGTACTTGTCGACCATGGTGGCGACCGTGAAGCGCTCGGCCGCGTGTTCGGCGATTTCGCGCCGGTCGAGATCGCCTGCTGCAGCGACGGCGGCCACCGCCGAATCGATGTCGTCGACCAGAAAGCCGGTGACACCGTGCGCAATCAGCTCGCCCATCGAGCCTCTGGAGTTGGCGATGACCGGCGTGCCACAGGCCATCGCCTCGACGACGCTGTAGCCGAACGGCTCGTCGAAGTCGATCAGGTGGAGCAGGGCGTGCGCACCCCCCAGTACCTCGGCGCGCGAAGAGGCGTCGACGTGTCCGAGGTAGCACACCTGCTCGCCGTCGACGTGCGGCGCGACCTCGTTGCGGAAGTACTCCTCGTCTTGGATGATCCCGGCGATGTCGAGTCGGCGGCCACATCGGCGGGCGACCTCGATCGCCTGGGCGGTGCCCTTGTCGGGGTGGATCCGTCCGAAGAACAGAAGGTGCTCGCCGGGACCCGGATGGATCGCGAACCCGTCGATATCGATGCCGTGGTGGATGGTGGCGGCGTAGTGCAGATTCGGGTGTCGATCGGCGCCACTTATCGACACGTACGCGGTGGTGCTGTCGTAGCGCTCGTAGACAGGAACGATCCGATCGGACGAGAACCCGTGGATCGTGGTGACCACCGGTGTGGTGACGAGATCGCTGTACGTGAGCGGCAGGAAGTCGAACCCGTTGTGGATGATGTCGAACTCGCCGGCGCGCTCGAACACGGAGGCGATGTGCAGGCACTCTGCGACCTTGGCGTCGATCGTCGTGTCTTCAGACCAGCCAAACGGCGCGGTTGCGTGCAGGCTGGCCGTGGTGATCGAGTCCGCGGTGGCGAACAGCGTGACGTGATGGCCGGCGGCAACCAGCCCCTCGGTGAGCAATGAGGCGAACTGCTCCCACGGCCCGTAATGACGAGGTGGTGTCCTCCACGCGATCGGCGCCAGCACGGCGATTCGAATCGGGCCGCCAGCGCCGCCTTGGATGGGAATGTCCTCAGGCTACTCGGCCACCTGTGGTCATCAGGGCACCGGCCCTAACTGTGGCGGCGGTAGCGGTCCGCGTCGTCTCAGGCGGTGCGGGGTGATCCGTCGGGGTGGATGAGGGTTGCGGTGAGGCCGGTGAGTAGGAGGTCGAGGCCGCGGTCGAGTTCAGCGGCCCCGTCGTAGGAGGCCAGCGCGGGTGCCAGGGCACGTAGTTGGGGGAATTCGGTGATCGACAACCGATGCAGCCCGAGCTGTAGGACGTGATCGGTTTCCTCGGGTCGTTCGATGATCTCCTGCAGTTCGTCGAGGATGTGGCCGTGCAGGTAGGCGAACAGCACCCGGTAGATGTGGAGGGCATCGTCGCCGGTGAACCCGGCGGCGGTGAGCAGCGTGAGGACGTCTTCGAGGGGTCGCAGAGTTCCTGGTGGCCGCTGCCCTAGGGGTGTGGCCAACGGTCGGGTGACCAGGAGCGGCACCACATTCGGATGTGCGAGGGCCAGCGCGCGGAAGTGGTGGGCGACGATATGCAACTGGCCCGCCCAGTCGCGGTCGGTGGTGTCCACCGAGAGTTGGCTCAAGACGATCTCGGCGACACCGTCGAGCACGGCGGCTTTGCTGGGGACGTGCCGGTAGAGCACCGTCGTGTCGCGGTCCACGGCGTCGCTGAGTCGGCGCATGGACAGCGCATCCACCCCGTCACGGTCGATGATCCCCAGCGCCGTTCGCAGAATGAGGGACCGGGTGATCTGACCGCTGTCGCGGCCGACCGCCACGGATGACTCACCGTCGCGGGCCGTGCGAGTTGGCTGTTGCGTCATCGGAGCAGCACTCCCTTCTGTTCGACACTGTAGACCCATATTGTGTGTCGACACTGTTGACAGGCGATCTAATTAGGAGTGTACTGGCAGATGTAGCACCGGAATCAGAGGCGTCGCCATGATCGTCATCAGTCGATCAGCTGTTTTGGTCCGTCGCCGTGAGCGGAATCGTCGGAGTGCTGAACAATGCCGGCGCCGCGCAACGCGACCAACCCGGTAGCACCGAACCCGATCAGGCGGTAACACCGAACTCCGGTCGATACCCGGCCCCGGTCGGTTTGCAATCGCCACAACACCGAAGGAGTCCCACATGAGCATCGGCAAGAAGCTCGCCCATAAGGCCGAAGCCGTTAAGGGCGCCACCAAGAAGTACTTCGGCCGCGCCACCGGCAACACCCGGCTGCGCACCGAGGGACGCGTCGAGCAGGCCAAGGGAAACACCAAACAGGCAGGGGCCAAAGCCAAAGACGTCTTCAAGCACTGACCGCTGACCCCTACACCCACCAACAAGGAATCAGGTACATACCCATGATCGTTCTCGGAATCGTTCTCCTCGTCGCCGGTTTTCTCCTCAAGATCTCGATCCTGTGGACCATCGGCATCATCGTCCTCATCGCCGGCGTGGTCCTCACGGTGATGGGATCGATGGGACATGCCGTCGCCGGCCGTCGCACCTATTACTAAATCGCTCTGCTAGACCCAGTCCCTAACGCCCACAACCGATTCGAACCATCCACCCTCTCGACCAACTCTAGGAGTCAACATGACTACCAGCACCATCGTTTTGATCGTCGTCGTCGCGGTCGTCGCAGTTCTGCTCATCGCCGCAATCGCGTGGGTGGCGCGTAACAAACGCACCCAGCACCGTCGCGTCGAGGCCGGGAACATCCGCGACAAAGCTGCCGAACAGTCCCACAAGGTAGGGCAACGGGAGGCGCTCGCCGACGAGACGGCGGCCAAGGCCCGTGCCGCTCAAGCCGAAGCCGACGCCAAAGCAGCGCACGCGACCGGCCTACAACACCAGGCGCAGATACGTCGCAGTGACGCGGCCACCGCCCGCGACGAGGTGAACCAGGAATTCGACCGTGCCAACAAGATTGACCCGGACACGGAATTCGACGACACCGCGCGCCCGGAATCCACAACCCGTGAGACAGCTCGAGAAGCCTCCAACGGCCAGCAAGGCCCACCAGCGATGCACAGAGCTAGGTAACCTCGCCCACCCTGGACGGCAGTGGCGGCCGGGCGATGATTCGCCCGGGCCCTCATCACCATCTCCTCGGGCAGGTCCAAACGTCCGTTCGGCCCGACCGTGGCCTACTGCATGGCCAAGGCCACGGCGGACACCCACGTGGTGATGCCGCCGAACTCTGCGCGCGGAACATCACCGCCAACGGGCTGGCGCCCGGCTGGACGATCACCGAACAAAGCGCCGAATTCCTCGGCGACACCGAGAACGAGCAACAGATCGTGGCCATCACGACACTGCAGCGACTCGGACAACCCGACGACATCGCCGCGGTCGCGGCTTTTCTCGCGTCCGACGACGGACGCTGGGTCACTGGTCAGCATCTCGAAGCCAGCGGCGGATTCGACGTGGCCGCCAGCCGATAGTCATGCCGGATCGGTATGACGCACAACGCGATTTAGCCGGCATCCGCAGCCGAACCGCATTGCGTATCGGCGACGTTTGCCGCCGAACCCGCGTTGCGCCAGCGGTGCCGGCGAGCTCACGCTCCCGTTCGAAGACATCCACGTCGACGCCGAACCAGGTCAGCTTCCGATGTCTACACGCCGGAGCCGGGCAGGACCACCGACGGACCCTCGGCGCGCGGGTCATCATGATCTGAATGTTGGCGCCGAATGGCCAGGTGCGCGATGATGCCGCCCATGCGCAACGTCTCCTGTCTCGTGTCCATGCTGGCTGTCGTCGGTCTGGTCACCGCGACCGCCTGTGCTCCTGCCGACAACACGTCATCCGCTCCTGCTCCCGGTGCCGAGAAGTGCACGAAGGACTCCCTGACCACGCTGAGCAAGGGGGTTATCACCTTCGGCACCGATCAGCCGGCTTACCCGCCGTGGTTCATCGACGACGACCCCGCCAACGGCAAGGGCTTCGAATCCGCGGTCGCCTATGCCGTCGCCGACAAGCTCGGATACGCCAAGGAGGATGTGAAGTGGGTGCGTGTGCCGTTCAACGCGGCCATCGCGCCGGGGCCAAAGACGTTCGACGCCAACCTCAATGAGTTCTCCATCACTGACGAACGCAAGCAGGCCGTCGACTTCTCATCGCCGTACTTCAACGTGACGCAGGCGGTCGTCGCGGTGAAGGCCTCGCCGGCGGCTCAGGTGAAGACCCTCGACGGGCTCAAGGGCCTCAAGCTCGGCGCCCAGGTCGGCTCGACCAGCTACACCGCCGCCAAGGCGATCGACCCCGGCGTCGCGGTGTTCAACAACAACGACGACGCCAAGGCCGCGCTGACCAACGGCCAGATCGACGCCGTGGTACTGGATCTGCCGACAGCCTTCGAGGTGCAGAGTGAATTGACGGACGGCGTCATCGTCGGCCAGTTGCCTGCCGGTACCGAGAAGGCTGAGCAGTTCGGCATCGTGCTGGACAAGGGCAGCCCGCTCACGGCATGTGTGTCCAAGGCCGTCGACGATCTTGGCAATGACGGCGAGTTGTTCAAGCTACAGAAGGTCTGGCTCACCGGCGCCGGTAGCGCGCCGGTCCTTTCGTGACCGCGGACGCCATCGACCGGGTGGCCTACCGGCAGTCCCGGGCCCGACGATCCACGCTGATCGCACTCTTGTCGACCGTGGTGTTCGCTGCGGTACTGCTGTTCGCGGTCACGTCGTCCCCGGGTTGGCCGCGAGTGCGCGACTCGTTCTTCAACCTGCGCGTCGGCTGGGCCAGCCTGCCCGCGCTGTTGGAGGGACTGTGGCTCAACGTCCGAGTGCTCGTGGTCTGCCAAGTGCTGATCCTGGTCTTCGGACTGGGTCTGGCCGCGGTGCGAACACTGCGCGGCCCGGTGTGGTTTCCGTTGCGGGCGTTGGCAACCGGGTATGTCGACCTCTTCCGGGGCCTGCCCCTGCTGATCTGCCTGTACCTCGTCGGGTTCGGACTGCCGGGGCTGCGGTTGTCGGGCATTCCGACGAACCCGGTGCTGCTCGGTGGCCTTGCGCTGGTGTTGATTTACTCCGCCTACGTGGCGGAGGTCTTCCGGGCGGGCATCGAATCGGTCCATCCGTCGCAGCTGGCCGCCGCCAAATCCCTGGGGCTCAACTATCGGCGCACGATGCGACTGGTGGTGCTGCCCCAGGCGACGCGTCGGGTGACGCCGGCGCTCCTCAACGATTTCGTCGCTCTGCAAAAGGACTGCGGACTGATCTCGGTCCTCGGCGCCGTCGACGCCGTACGGGCCGCGCAGATCCAGGCCGCCACCACCTACAACTTCACCCCGTACGTTGTAGCCGGCCTGTTGTTCGTCGCACTGGCGGTTCCGTCGGCACGTCTCGCCGATTGGGCGTCCAAGCGTGCCGGGATTCGACAGGGGGCGTTGTGAACTCCCCGGCGCCGATGCTGTCGGTGCGGGGGCTGGTCAAGGCCTACCACGGTCGGTCCGTGCTGGACGGCGTCGACCTCGACGTCGGGGAGCACGAAGTGGTCGCGCTGATCGGGGCGTCAGGGTCGGGCAAGTCGACCTTGCTGCGGTGTATCGACCTGCTCGAGGACATCGACGACGGCCAGATCCTGCTCGACGGCTGCGATATCAGCGACCCGCGTATCGATGCCGATGCCGCCCGGCAAGCGATGGGCATGGTGTTCCAGTCGTTCAACCTGTTTCCTCACATGACCGCGCTGGCCAACGTCGCCCTGGCTCCCCGGGTGGTGCACGGATCGACGCGCCGCGACGCCGAGGAACGCGGCCGCGAATCGTTGACACGCGTCGGCCTGTCCGACAAGGCCGATGCCTACCCTGACAAGCTGTCCGGCGGGCAGCAACAACGGGTGGCCATCGCCCGCGCCTTGGCTTATGAACCTCGCCTGTTGCTGCTCGACGAGATCACCAGCGCGCTGGACCCGGAACTCGTCGGCGAGGTGCTGGCCCTCGTCGGCGAGTTGGCGACCTCTGGCCGCACCATCGTGATGGCCACGCACGAAATGGCATTCGCCCGTGAGGTGGCCGACACGGTCTGCTTCCTCGACGGCGGCCGAATCGTCGAATCCGACTCAGCCAAGCAGGTCTTGACCAATCCGCGGTACGACCGGACCCGCCAGTTCCTGCGTCGGTTCACTAGCGGACACTAAGTGTCGCGCCGTGTCGCGCCTCGGCAGGTTGGAACGCCGTCGACCGAGGACACAAACCGTCCCGGTTCACGGTCGCTCGGCGTACCGGGTAAGGAAGCCGACGGCCGCGATCCCCGCGACGACACCGATCACACCCCACAGCACCAAGGGGAACACCAGCGACACAGGGGACCAGCCAACGCTGATGAGCGTCGTCGACAGGTAGATCGCCCAGAACACGCGGTAGACGCACCAGAGCGCGGTGACGGCGCTGGCGATGCCTATCGCCAGGCTCCGTCTGCGATCGATCCTTGGGTGCGAAGTTCCTCCACGTGATGGGTAAGTCGACGCAGTTGCGCGTTGTTGGTGGCTACATGGATGAGACCGTCTTTGACGATATCGGCCTCGATGCCTTCGTTCTTCCCCACCTCGATGACTTCGTCGATTGACGAAAACATATGCTGCTACAGCTCTTTGGCTCGTCGATCGGCCCTGTCAGCGGGGCGCGCCGGGGCGGCAGACCTGGAGAAAGAGTTTGCTGGATTCGGCGCGTCCGGACGCAACGGCGGTTGGTTGAGCGGCGCCGTTGGCGAAGTCGCTCGTCTTCTGCACTACGTCACCTTTCGCTTGCATATTTCGGCCGTCAGGACGCCTGCTCGGCACGGGTGTCCGTGTCGTACTTCGCCTCCGTTGTCACGCCTGCACTGTCGCCGTCGAACACCAAGTTGCCGCGGCGGCCATGGTTTAGACGCGGGATCTGTCCGGGCTGGATGTGGCTGTGTCCTAAGCCGATTACACAAATGGCCGCAGAGAACAACAAGATATGAGGTAAGCAGATGCTGTGAGAGGTGGACACACACGTTATGCCTCCGGCACCGCCACCACCTCCACACCGAGATCCGAACCATGGGTAAGGGGCGTGACATGAGTCTGTACGCAGTGGTCGACCCCGCGACCGGGGATGTGGTGCAGGAGTACCCGACCGCAACCGACGAACAAATGGAGCAAGCGCTGTCGGCCGCGGTCAAGGCGCACCGCGAATGGGGGCGGACATCGACGCTGGCCGAACGGGCTGCGCTGATGAAGCAGGTCGCTAGGCTGCACACCGAACGACGCGAGGAGCTCGCCAAGATCATCCAACGCGAGATGGGCAAACCGCTCGACCAGGCGCTCGGTGAGGTCGACTTCAGCGCCGCGATCTACGAGTACTACGCCGACAACGCCGAGAAGTTCCTCGCCGACGAGCCCATCGACCTTCTCGGCGGTGAGGGCAGCGCCCTGATCCGTCGCAGCTCGGTAGGTGTGCTGATCGGGATCATGCCGTGGAATTACCCCTACTACCAGGTCGCGCGGTTCGCGGGCCCCAATCTGACGCTCGGCAACACCATCATTCTCAAGCATGCGCCGCAGTGCCCCGAGTCGGCCGCCGCGATTCAGCAGATCTTCACCGACGCCGGCTATCCCGAGGGTGCCTACGTCAACGTCTATGCCACCAATGAGCAGATCGCGACGGCCATCGCCGACCCACGGGTGCAAGGGGTTTCGCTGACCGGTTCCGAACGCGCGGGCGCCGCGGTCGCCGAGATCGCCGGCCGCAACCTCAAGAAGGTGGTGCTCGAGCTCGGTGGGTCGGACCCGTTCATCGTGTTCAGCTCCGACGACCTCGACGCCACCGTGGACGCCGCCATCGCGGGCCGCTTCGAGAACACCGGCCAGGCCTGTAACGCGGCCAAGCGCTTCATCGTCGCAGAGGACATCTACGACTCATTCCTCGACAAGTTCACCAAGAAGGTGCTAGAGACCGCCGAGAGCCTTCCGCCGTTGTCGTCCGTCGCCGCGGCCGAGCGACTCGACGAACAGGTGAACCGGGCCGTCGACAACGGCGCGACCCTGATCTCCGAGGGTGAACGCAAGGGTGCCTACTTCCCGCCCGGTGTGCTCACGAACGTCTCGCCGGACTCCCCCGCCTATCAGGAGGAACTGTTCGGTCCTGTCGCCACCGTCTACAAGGTCGCCTCCGAAGAGGAGGCCGTCGAAGTGGCCAACGACACCCCGTTTGGCCTGGGTTCCTACGTCTTCACCACAGACAAGGATCAGGGCTCCCGGGTCGCCGATCGGCTCGAAGCGGGCATGGTCTTCGTCAACTTGGTCGGCGCCGACAGCGCCGAACTGCCCTTCGGCGGTGTGAAGCGGTCCGGCTTCGGCCGCGAGCTCGGCAGGTTCGGCATCGATGAGTTCGTGAACAAGAAACTCATCCGCACCGGCTAACGCGTCTCCGGTTTCGAGCCGCCGACGGTTCTCAAAACGCCGCACAGCCTCGCCAGGGCCGCGGTCCCGTGGCCAGGGCCGAAGGTCCGGGGGAAATGCAGCGCCGGTATCCATGACGTAGCCGCTGCGGTGGAGTGCCGATTCGGCCTTGTCCGGAGCCGTCACGGGGTACCGTCCCCACGGTAGGTCCTGCAAGCTGTGTCAGTCTGGCTCTGATTTGAGGGGCAATCGGTTGCGCTCTTCGAGTCGCTGCACTGACTGATGAGAATGGGGGGTCGGCCGGCGACGTCGACACACACTGGTGCGGGTGAGCCCGTCGAGGTGTATGGCGCGGTGATCGTGCGGCCCTCTGAGGTCCGATACAAATCGATCGCGCGTGCCTAAAGTCCGGGGCGAACTTGCTCGGTCTAGTCACAACAGCTCCTCCCTTGGCCCAATCAGACCAAGATCGAGAGCCTCCCGAAAAGCGGGGGAACCTCACACAGCGCACGCGCCGGAGTAAGGAAGGGAGCGGGTATGGCCGGGTTGGTGGTTGGTGTGCCGAAGGAGATCAAGGAGAAGGAAGGCCGGGTGTCGGTGCAGCCCGACGGCGTTGCCGAGCTGGTCTACGACGGCCGGGAGGTTGTAGTGCAGGCCGGCGCTGGGTCGGGCTGTGGCTTTCCCGACGACGAGTACGTTGCGGCCGGCGCCCGGGTTGTCGGCAGCGCAGATGAGGTGTTTGCTGCTGCGGACTTGATCGTCAAGGTCAAGGAGCCCATCCCCGAGGAATATGACCGATTCCGCCCGGGTCAGCAGCTGTTCACCTACCTGCACCTGGCGGCAGACCGCCGGCTCACCGAGTTCCTCCTTGACCGGCGCATCGACTCGATCGCATACGAGACTGTGCAGACCGCGGACGGGCGGCTGCCGCTGCTCACGCCGATGAGCGAGGTTGCCGGGCGGATGGCTGTCCAGGCCGCCGCCCATCACCTTGAGAGTCCCGCCGGCGGGGCGGGTCTGCTGCTGGGCGGGATCCCGGGCACCCCCGCCGCAAAGGTCACCATCATCGGGGGCGGCGTCGCCGGAACCGAGGCCGCCAAGATGGCTCTTGGTTTGCGGGCGATCGTACGGGTGTTGGACACCAGCGCGGCGCGCCTGTCCTACCTCTCCGACGTGTTCGGTGGCCGGCTTGACCTGGTGGTCCCCAACCGGGCGCGGACGGCGGCGTACGTGGCTGAATCCGATGTGGTGATCGGCGCCGTGCTGGTCGCCGGCGCGAAAGCGCCGAAACTGGTTACCCGCGACATGATCAAGAGTATGCGGCCCGGCAGTGTCGTCGTCGACATCGCCATCGACCAGGGCGGATGCTTCGAGACTAGCCGGCCGACCACGCACTCGGAGCCGACCTACGTCGAAGAAGGTGTCGTGCACTACTGCGTCGCCAACATCCCCGGCGCAGTCGCCCGCACCTCCACCCTCGGGCTAACCAGCGCCACGCTGCGGTACGTCGTCGGCGTCGCGGCGCACGGCGTAGCCGGCGCGGCCGCGCGGGACCCGGTGCTGGCGAAGGGCCTGAGCACCCTCGGCGGCAAACTGGTCTCCCGACCAGTGGCCGAGGCACACGGCCTGCCCTACCAGGACCCGGCCACCCTCCTGCCGGCGGGCCAAGCCACAAGCCCGAACCTAACCTGATTCCCCGCGGGCGGTTAGACCCCCCGCTCGACGGGCAGCATCCCGCGGTTCACGGCGGCGACCATCGCGGCGTGGTCGGCTTCGGTCTGGTCGGCGTAGCGCCGGGCGAATGTGCATAGCGCCCCGTCCACTCGATCCGAGCGGCCCATGTAACCGGAGATCATCGAGGCGCCGCTGGTCCGGGCGTGTCCCTTGGCCAGCAGCTGCCCCACGACTCCCGCATAGTCGGTCAGTGCGGCCGCGTCCATCGCGTCGATGGGGATGGTGCCCTTCATATTCCGGAACTGCCGGACGTAGAACTGCCGCCCGTCCATCGTGGTCCAGCCCAGCAACGGGTCGCTCACCGTCTGCAGAGCCTGCTGGTACTCGACCACTCGCTGGCCCTGGTGCGCGTGCCACGCCGACTCACCATGCACGTAGCGTGCCAACACCGATCGGCGGGCCTGCTTGAGCTGCAGGAACACCACGTCATCCGCGGAGGACCCCTCCAGCAACGCCACGTAAGCACGCAGCCCGACACTGCCCACCCCTACTACCTTGTGCGCGACGTCGACCAGGGTGTAACCGCCGAGCACACGCCGCCAATGCGGAGCAAGGGTGTGTAGGTACTCATCGAGCGCCTCGGCCAGCAACTCCGCCTCCCCCTCCGGCAACCGGGTGATCAGCGGAGGTTCCTCGACGATTTTCCGGACCCCGTCCACCTCGCGGGTGAACCGGGGCAGCGCGCGGTCGCTGGTGCGGTTACGCGCCCGCTTGGCCGAGCGCGCCACCCCTTCCTGCAGTGGACCGGCCGTCTCCGCGGCCAGCCGGTCGACGTCCAGGCGGACGAAGGAACGCGAGAAGAGCGGCTGGTCGGCCAACCGGCGCAACTCCCCGCGGTAGGAGACGACACAGGACCGCGCCGACGCGCCGCACTGCTCCTCGGAGGCCCCGTTCTGGCGCCCGGCGACCCAGATGCTGGCGACCAACCGGCGCAGGTCCCACTCCCAGCCGCCCGGGTGCGCCTCATCGAAGTCGTTCAGGTCGATCACCAGGTCCCGCTCCGGCGAGGCGTAGAACCCGAAGTTGCCCAGGTGGGAGTCACCGCAGACGACTGGGGTGATACCCGTGGATGGCAGGTGTGCGACGTCCTCGGCCATCACTACGGCGCTGCCGCGTAGAAAGCCGTACGGCGAGGCGATCATGCGCCCGACGCGGACCGGGATCAGGCGGTCGGCCCTGCCCTGGTGGCTGACCATGATCTGTTGGATCGGGTCGGGCCGGTCGGAGGGTGGTGTCCAGTCGGCCAGCGAGCGCCGGGGTACCCGCTTGCGCAGACTCTTGCCGAGCGCGTACCGCTCCGCCCTTGTCACCGGCCGCTGCCGCAGCGACTGATAGGCGCCACCGTCGGCCTCAACGAGTACGGTGTGCCCGCTGGTCGCGCTGCCCGCTGCGACGCCGCTCACCTGTGACGTGTCGACCCCGGTCGACTGATCGTGCTGCCCCGTCATGCGCTAGACCTTCGGGACGAAGCGGCCGTCGACGGCGGTCCATCCGCCGTCGACCAACTGCAGGGTGCCCGTCACGAATGTGGATGCGTCCGATGCCAGGAACAAGATCGCGCCGACGATCTCGTCGGGGGTGGCCCAGCGCTTCAACGCGGTCTTGTCCGCGTAGGCGCCGTACCAGTCGGGATCGGACTTGATCTGCTGCGTCAGAGGTGTCTCGAACGGGCCGGGTGCGACCGCGTTCACCCGCACACCCGACGGACCGAGTTCGGCCGCCAGCACCTTCGTCAATTGCAGCACACCACCTTTCGCAGCGGCGTACAGCCCCTGACCCGGCTCGACGACCAGCGCGCGGAAGCTGGAGAAGTTGATGATGCTGCCCTTGCCGCGGGCGACAAGCCCAGGCCCGAACGCCTTGGCGAGCCGGTACGTGCCCTTGAGGCTGACGTCGAGAACGCGGTCGAACTCGTCGTCCGTGGTGTTGAGTAGCTGCTTGCGCACGTTGATTCCAGGTGTGGCCACCAGCACCTCGGTATCGGGATGCGCGGCGGCCAGTGCGACAACGGATTCGGTGTCGGTGACGTCAACTTCGGCGGATTCCGCGCTGTAGCCCTGCGATTCGATCTCGGCGACGGTGTCCTTCAGACCCTCCGCGTTGACATCGGCGACCACCAGACGAGCGCCGTACTGCACCAGCGCGATGCTGGCGGCCCTGCCCAGGCCACTGCCGCCACCGACGACGACGACCTTGCGTCCGTCGAGCCGGAACAGCGACGTGTAGTCGGTCGCATCGGACATATTCGTCTTCCTCCGTACGTCCCGCTTCGTCAGGTCAATGCGGTAGCCGTGCCGCGCAGAATCTGGATGACGGAGGAGTCGTCGGCGCGTCCGAGGCCGGCGCGGCGGCTGGCGAGGTAGAGCTGTTCAGCTGCGGAGGCCAGCGGGGTGGGGTATGCCTTCGCGCGGGCCGCTTCGGTGACCAGACCCATGTCTTTGACGAAAATGTCGATGGCGGAACGGATGTCGTTGTTCGGATTGTCGATCATCCGGGCGCCCGCGGTCGTCGAGCATGAACGATGCGGCCGCGCCGTGCCGGAGCACTTCCCACGTCTCACCGGCGTCCAGGCCGAGCGCCTCGGCGTAGGCGAGGGCTTCCGCCGCGACCGCGACATGCACTCCACACAGCAACTGGTTTACGAGTTTGACCTTCTGCCCTTCCCCGGGTTCGGTTCCGACGACGGGGGCGTTGCGGGCCATCACGTCCAGCAAGGGTTGCACCGTGGCCAGCGCGGTCTCCGAGCCGCTGACCATGATCAGCAGATCGCCCTGCCCGGCCCGGGCGGCACCACCGGACACGGGGGCGTCGACGATCTGGACGCCGGTCACGGCCAGGCGCCGTGCCCAGTCTTCGACAGCTGCGGGTCCGACGGTGGCCATCAACAGCACAACGCTGCCCGGTTTGAGTGCCGCGGCGGCCTTGCCGTCCCCGTAGAGCACCGATTCGGCCTGCTCGGCGGTGGCGACCATCAGCACGAGCACATCGGCGTCGACCGCCGCATCACTGATGGTGGCCGCGGCTTTGACGCCGTCGCCGGCTAGGGCCGCGGCCTTCTGCGGGTCGATGTCGAAGGCCGTGACCGCATGTCCAGCCTTGGCGACGAAAGATGCCATGGGAGAACCCATGGCTCCCAGTCCAATCCATCCGACGTTGGTCATGTCTGCTAGTTCCTTCTGCTAGAGGTGTGGGGTCGAGCGAGTTTGCCGACGGGCGTCATCGGCGTCCGGCGAAGAGGTCGACGACGTCGGCGAGGGTGTCGTCGTCGCCGACGTTGCCGGCGAAAACCACGTAGGGGGTGCCGACGGCTTCGGGTGCCGCCTCGATGGGGCGGAAGACCGACACCATGCCGGGGAACAGTTGGCCGATGACCTCTGCGCGGCGGATGCCGAGGCCCCGGACCGCGACGTCGTGGGAGGTGATTCCGCCTTTGGCGACGACCCAGGCCGGGTGGGCGGCAAGTGCAGCGCGGACGACCTCGATGACCGCAGTGGACACGGTGCGGGAGATGGCCAGGCTGTCATCGGCATCACCGCCGCGCATCAGGGTCCGACTGGTGAAAAGCAGCACATCGGAGGTGGCGAGTGCCTCGGTGACCTGCCTGCCGATGGCGGCGACATGATCGTCGCGTCGTTCGGGGTCCAGCAGGGTGGGCACGTGCAGTTCGGTTTCGGCGAGCCCGCCGCGTTCCTGCGCCTTGGCGACCTGCCGGCTGGTCAGGCCAACATGCGAACCGACGACAACGAGCCCCTGCCCGCCCGGACGACCGGTCGGCCAGATCTGCGCAGCGGTGAGCGGGCCTTGAGGTTCGAGGCCGGCCAGAGCACGGGGGAACGACGGACCACAACGGTATCCGAACGACTTGCCCTGCTCCTGCACCTCCAAGAGCCCAAGTACGACGATCTCTAGGTCGGCGTAGTCGGTCGCATTGACCACGACGAAGGCACCGCCGGAGACCCCGCCCAGGATCTCGGCGACCCGAGTAGGCCCGCCGAGCCGGATGTCGTCCAGGGAGATGCTGTGCACCTCGTCGCTGGTGATGGTGCCGCGGCTCTTCTCAGCGATGAAGTCCCGCAGGTTGGAAGAGGTGTAACCGAACGTCGAGTCCTGGGCGAACTCCGTGTCGCCCGCTGGGATGGCCCGCCCGGAAACGTTGGCCCAGTGGACGTCCCCTGCGGTGAAACGGCCCGCCTCGAAGAAGCAAGGGACCAGCAGGACCCCGTCGAACCCGGCACCGGTCACGCGGTGCCGGGCGGCGTCGATGGCCCCGATCTCGGCGACAACGTGGCCGCGCAACGTGGAATCACTGCGGCTGACGACTTCCATGGGGCCGCCCAAACTCTGGCCGAGAGTGAACAGGCTCGTGGACACACTTGTGTTCAGTTCGACGGCGGTGTCTTCTGACAAGCTGCGGGTGTTGGTCAGGATGAAGCAGGTGGACCCCGGTGCGGCCAGGCCGGCGGCGTACTCGTCGGCTTCGAAAACAGTGACGACGCTGACGTCGTGCACGGTCTGCGAGCCGGTGGGGTCGTCGTCGAGCACGGCGATACGGCGGCCGGTGGCCGCGTTGACGGCCCGGATACGTTCCCGCGCACCGGGTTCGTGCCGCACGGGCGGGGCGGCGGCGAGCAGTTCCTCGGCCGACGGGCGTTTGGTGTTAGTGCTTTTCGCGGTCATCCGAGCTCCTCGGGCTGGGTAAAGAAGGTCACGAGATTTGCAAGCCGCCGTTGACGTCGTAGGTCGCCGCGGTGATGTAGCCCGCGTCCTCACTCATCAGGAAGGTCAGCAGGGCGGCAACGTCCTGGACGGTGCCGACCCGGCCCAGGGGGATGTCGGCGCTCATCTGCGCCTTGCGCTCGTCGGTCAGCGTGCCACCCATGATCTCGGTGTCGATCGGCCCGGGGGCCACGGAGTTCACAGTGATGTTGTGCGGGCCCAACTCCCGGGCCAACGCCCGCGAGAACCCGATGACTGCCGCCTTGGACGCGCTATAGGGCACCTTCGAATACGTCCCGCCACCACGCTGCGCGGAGATGGAAGAGACACTGACGATCCGGCCGACCCCGGCGGCGATCATGGCGGGCACGACGCGTTGGGTGACGAGGAACGTGCCGCGCATATTGACGTTGAACACCCGGTCCCACTCGGCCGGTGTGACATCCAGGAACTCGGTTGGAGAGCTGACCCCGGCGATGTTGGCCAGTCCGACGATCGGCGGCAGGGTCGACTCGACCTGCGCGATAGCCGCTTGCACTGAGCTCTCGTCCGAGATGTCGGCGCCGATGCCGACGGTGGATACCGCGTACTTGTCGGCGACCTCGTCGGCTGCAAGTTTGGCGGCGCCCTCGTCGATGTCGAGGATCGCAACGGACCACCCGTCACGGGCCAGCCGGTCGGCGGTGGCCCGGCCGATGCCCCGGGGTGATGCGCCGCCGGTGACGACGGCGGTGCGCTCGGTCGGGAGTGGAGAACTCATGAGATGGCTGCCTTCCAGTTGGGGATGTTGATCGGACAGAGATGCAGAACAGGAATTGGCCAGTCCAGCAACATGTTTCGCGGCCACTGAGACGAGTTCCGTTGGTGTGTAGACGTTGTCATGTCAGATCCTGGACTGCGGTGCGCAGGGTTTCCAGCTGCGTGGGAGTTGGCTGGTCGAGGGCAACCCGGGTCGGACCTGCAGGTAGCCCTTGCAGGGATAGGCCTGCCTTGAGCAGCGCGATGTCGGCCCCGCTCACGGCCTCGACGGCCTGTTTGATGCGGTCCTGCGCCGCGGCGGCCGCCTGGTTGTCGCTGCGGTTCAGCGCATCTGCCAGGTCCAGGAATGGTCGCGGGAAGACGCTGGAGACCCCGGACACGGCACCGGTGCCGCCGGCGCGGACGAAGTCGCCGAACTCGATGTCGTTGCCGGAGTAGACCTCGAAGCCGTCCGGAACTGCCCGGACGTATTGCAGGACTTGGGATGTCGGCTCACCGCTGATCTTCGCCCCGGCGACCGACGGAATCGTCGCCAGTTCGGCGAGTTGATCCGGGGTGACGGTGCTCCCGGTGCGGGCGGCGTACAGGTAGACGTAAATCCGGGCGTTACCGGCGACGGCGTCCAACCGGCGGTAGTAGTCAATCAATGCCGCAGGGCCAGCCGGCAGGTAGAACGGGGTGATCGCTGCCAAGCGCCGGGCGCCGAACGTAATCGCCTGGGCGGTAAGTCTTTCAGCCTGCCGGGCTGCAGCGGCGCCGACGTGGACATACACGGCATCCGCCCCATACACCTCGAGCGCCGCGCTGAGCACGATGGCTCTTTCGTCGTCGTCCAGCGCAGTGAATTCCCCGGTGGTGCCTGCGATGAACACGCCGCCGATGCCGGTGACCTTCAGGTGGCGAAGTAGCGTTTCCTGGCCTTTGACGTCCAGATCGCCGTTGGCCTCAAAGGGCACCGGGACGGCGGACAGAAGGGTGGGCTGGTTCATGGTCAGTGCGAATCCCGGGTCACGGTGTCGCCGCTGGAGCCGACGAGGAAGTCCAGATCCACTCCCCGGTCGGCTTGCATGACATGGTCTACGTACAACTGCTGCCAGCCCCGCAGCGGTGAACAATAGGCGGCCCCTGCGGCTTTCGAGGGCTGGCGGCGCTGCAACTCTTCGGCGGGGACATCCAGATCGACCCGCCTGCCAGGGACGTCCAGACTGATCATGTCGCCGTCCCGGACGAGTGAGAGCGGCCCACCCGCCGCCGATTCCGGCGCCACGTGCAGCACGACGGTGCCGTAGGCGGTGCCGCTCATCCGGCCGTCACAGATGCGGATCATGTCCCGCACACCGGCGGCGAGGAGCTTGGCCGGCAGCGGGGTGTTGGCGGCCTCCGGCATACCTGGATATCCCTTGGGTCCGCAACCGCGCAACACCATCACGCAGGTCTCGTCGATGTCCAGGTCGGGGTCGTCGATACGGGCATGGAAGTCCTCGATGCTGTCGAACACCACCGCCCGGCCCCGGTGCACCAGCAGATCCTTCGACGCGGCAGCCGGTTTGATCACTGCGCCGTTGGGCGCCAGGGTGCCGCGGAGCACGGCGATGCCGGCGTTGTCCATCAGCGGGGCGTTCCGGCGGTGGATGACGTCCTCGTCGAAGATCCGGGCGTCCCCGAGGTAGTCCGTCAGCGGCCGGCCGGTGACGGTCACCGCGGTCGGGTCGAGGAGGTCCTTCACCTCGCGGAGGACAGCGAGAAGCCCACCGGCCCTGTACATGTCGTCCATCAGGTATGTGCCGGCGGGTTGCACGTTCACCAGCAACGGCACCCCCGAACCGATCCGGTCAAAGTCCTCCAGCCGCAGCTCGATCCCCAGCCGCCCGGCGATCGCCAGCAGGTGCACGACTGCGTTGGTGGATCCGCCGGTGGCGGCCAACGCGACGATCGCGTTGTGGAACGACGCGAGCGTGATGACGTCGCTGAGCCGCCGTTGCTCCTGAACCATCTCCACCGCCAACCGGCCGGCGGCGTGGGCGTGCTCGAGAAGCCGGCTGTCCGGGGCGGGGGTGCCGGCGACTCCGGGGATCGTGGTACCCAGCGCCTCGGCCATGACGGCCATGGTCGAGGCGGTGCCCATCGTGTTGCAGTGCCCCTTGCTGCGGATCATCCCCGATTCGGATTTGCGGAAGTCCGCCTGGGACATCAGACCGGCGCGGACCTCCTCACCGAAGCGCCACACGTCCGTGCCGCAGCCCAGTGCCGCTCCCCGAAAGTGACCGGTCAGCATCGGCCCGCCCGGCAGCACCAGGGCCGGCAGGTCGACCGAGGCCGCGGCCATCAGCAGTGCGGGGATGGTCTTGTCGCACCCACCCAGCAGGACCACCCCGTCGATGGGGTTGCCGCGCAACATCTCCTCGATCGACATCGCGGCCAGGTTCCGCCACAGCATCGCGGTGGGCCGCATCTGCGTCTCGCCCGGCGACATCACCGGCAGGTTCAGCGGAATGCCACCGGCCTCGTACACACCCTGTTTGACGCTGGTGGCGACCTCGTCGAAGTGGGCGTTGCACGGCGTCAGATCGGAGGCGGTGTTGGCGATGGCGATCTGCGGTCGGCCGTCGAACGCGTGGTCGGGTACCCCGCGGCGCATCCACGCCCGGTGCAGGTAGTTGTTCCGCGGGTCCGGCCCGGCGTACCACTGTTGCGATCGGCGCTCCGGCATTACGGCGTCGTTTCCCGGAGTAACGGGTTTGCCGCTCGGGTCGCCCCGGTGGCCGTCGTGGGCGGCCAACTCCTTGGCGCGCAGCTCCTCGTCCGAGAGGGGAGGCACCGTCCCTGCGTGGATCTTCCGGCCGTACAGGAAGGTTGCGGTGGCGGTGATGAACAACACCGCGGCCAACATCAGCAACCCGTACTTCGAATCACCGGTCTTGTCGACCAACACCCCGACCGCGTACGGCGAGGCGAACCCGCCCAGGTTGCCCAGCGAATTGATCAGCGCAATGCCGGACGCCGCTGCCGCTCCGGCCAGAGCCGCGGCCGGTAGCTCCCAGAACGGTGAGATCGCCGCGAAGATACCCATCGCGGCGACGCAGATCGCGATCAACGCCAGGACCGGGCTGGACTGGATCAGGAACCCGGAGGCGACCATACCGATGGCGCCCAGCAACATCGCCGCCGAGGCATGACCGACGCGTTCATTTGTGCGGTCCGAGTGCCGGCTCCAATACCAGACGAACGCCGCGGCACAAATGTACGGAATCGGGACGATGAACCCGACCTGCGTGTTCGACAGATCACCCATGGCCTTGACGATGGACGGCAGCCACAAGCTCAGCCCGTAGATGCCCATCACCAGACCGAAGTACAGCGCCGCGAAGACCAAGGCGCGGGGATCCTTGAGACCGGCCATGAAGCTGTGCTTATGGCCGGTCCCCTTGGCCGCGTCCTCGGCGTCCATCTTGTCCTGCAGCCATGTGCGTTCCTCTAGGGTCAGCCACATCGCGTCCCTGGGGTAGTCCGTCATTGCCTTCAGCGCCACAAAGGCCATCAGCATCGCGGGAACACCCTCGGCGATGTACATCCACTGCCACCCCGCCAGGCCGAGGATGCCGTCCATCTTGAGCAGCAGACCCGAGATCGGTGCGCCGATCGCGTTGGCGACCGGCTGGGCGAGGATGAACACCCCCAAGACTGCGACCCGTTGACGGGCGGGGAACCACAACGTCAGATACAGGATGATGGCCGGGAAGAACCCAGCCTCCGCGGCGCCCAGCAGGAACCGAATGATGTAGAAAGTGAGCTCGTTCGTCACCAACGCCATGATCGTGGCGAAGAAGCCCCACGACAGCAGGATCCGGGCGATCCACTTGCGGGCACCGAACCGCAGCATGCCGGCGTTGCTGGGGATCTCGAAGATGGCGTACCCGATGAAGAAGATCCCAGCGCCCAACCCGAAAGCGGTTGCGCTGAGGCCGAGATCCTTGCTCATCGTCAGCTTCGCGAAGCCGACATTGTTCCGATCGAGGAACGCGATGAAATACAGAAAAACGATCAGCGGCAAGAGCCGCCGCTTGACCTTGCTGATCGTGCGATCACCTAATTCACCCAGTGATTCGACGGATGTTCGGGATCCGGGCATAGCACTTTCCAATCATGAGGGGACTACAACGGGGACAAGAAATAGGCCGTAGAGGCGGCATCGATGATGCGGCGCACGGGCTGCGTATTTGTCTTGAGGGTTCTACGAATAGTTCCTGGGCGGCATACGTTTTCGCGGTGCCGCTGCCAGTTCAGGGGACGACACCGGCCCAAGGCCGGCTGGTGTTTCAACTACCCATCAGGCAACTCCTCGGCGTGCGCCATGTCAAGGGTCCATGCGCACCCACAAATGCGCCCAACTGCGCTTTCGCCCTGACCGCGCGGACGCCGAGAGCGGCGGCACAGCATCAAGGCCGGCAAAGTGACTGCGCGACAAATCAACCGCGCTGCTCGGTCTTGTCGACGAATCGGACGAATTCCCGCACCGGAAGTAACCGCAAGTCGCGCGTGAAAGCCTAAGAGGCACGAGCGCGACCAAACCACTCTCAACGGGTCCAGTATTCAATTGCGTTGAACCCCAACGGACCCGCTGACCCATCGAGGTCCGCGCCCATCGAGGACAGGTCGTTCCCGGCGGCGAAGACCACCGGTAGGGCGAGGTGATGCGGTACGGCTTCATGGCATCGGGGCCGGTGCGTTGTCATCGCCGGTGAAGTCGATGCTGGCGTACTCGCGGAGTTTGTCGAGGCGATGGTAGGCCTCGATGACGCGGACGGTGCCCGACTTGGACCGCATCACGATCGATTGAGTGTGGGCGCCACCACCGCTGTAGCGGACACCGCGCAACAGATCACCGTCGGTGACGCCGGTGGCGGTGAAGAACACGTTGTCACCCGAGACCAGGTCTTCAGTGGACAGGATGCGGTCGAGGTCGTGGCCGGCGTCGATCGCCTTCTGACGTTCGACGTCATCGGTGGGCGCCAAACGGGCTTGCAACGCTCCGCCCATGCAACGCATCGCGGCCGCGGCGATGATGCCCTCGGGAGTTCCGCCGATTCCGACCAGTAGGTCGGTGCCCGATTCCGGTCGCGCCGCGGCGATCGCGCCGGCGACATCGCCGTCGGAGATCAGCCTGATCCGGGCGCCGGTCTCGCGGACCTGTGCGATCAGCTCAGCGTGGCGAGGGCGATCCAGAATGCACACCGTCAGATCAGACACCGAGGACTTCTTCGCCTTGGCCACCGCACGGATGTTCTCCGAGATGGGTGCGGTGATGTCGATGGCGTCGGCGGCGTCGGGACCCACGGCGATCTTGTTCATGTAGAACACCGCCGACGGGTCGAACATCGCGCCCCGTTCAGCCACCGCGAGGACTGAGATCGCGTTCGGCATCCCTTTGGCCATCAACGTGGTCCCGTCGACGGGATCGACGGCGAAGTCGCAATCCGGGCCCAGCCCGTTGCCGACCTCTTCGCCGTTGTACAGCATCGGGGCTTCGTCTTTTTCGCCCTCACCGATGACGACCACACCGCGCATCGACACCGAGGAGACGAGCTGTCGCATCGCGTCGACGGCGGCACCGTCGCCGCCTTCCTTATCGCCGCGGCCCACCCAGCGGCCCGCCGCCATCGCGCCGGCCTCGGTGACGCGCACCAACTCCAGGGCCAGGTTGCGATCCGGGCGCATATAGAGCGTGGTGTCCAGGGCAGTAGCCATGGTGGTGCCTTTCTGGAGTGGCAGGGGTGCAAGCGTGCTCAGCACTCGGGGGACAACGAGTCGATGGTTCGTAGCGCCACGGCCGTGACAGCGGCGCGTGCCTCCTTCCAAACTGCGACGGCGTCGGCATTCGACATCGCTTGCGGCAGTGAGCGTTCGACTCCGGCGAGGTAGGCGCGACGCAATTCAGCGTTGACGTTTACCTTGGCAACACGACAGGTGAGGGCGCCTCGAAGCTGTCCGGGCGGCAGTCCGCTCGCGCCGTGCAGGACCAGGGGAACTGGGCACTGCGCTGCAATAGCGTGGAGCCGTTCCAGATCGAGGGTGACCGGGTTGGCGGTGAATCCGTGCACGTTGCCGACCGCCACTGCGAGAGCGTCGATCCGTGTGCGCTCGACGAATTCATGGGCCTGGCGGGGATCGGTCATCGTCTGCGACGGAAGTGCATTCGTGGAGACGTCCTCGTCTCCCGGCACTGCGCCGAGTTCGGCCTCGATCCAGGCACCGGCGCGATGGGCGAGTGCGGCCGCCTCTTGCGTGAAGCGGATGTTGTCCTCGAAGCTCAGGTGCGAGCCGTCAATCATCACCGACGAATAGCCTGCGTCGAGGCAGCGCTGCATCTCCGGCAGGTCCCGGCAGTGATCGAGATGCACGCCGATCGGTGCTGATGTTGAGTGCGCTGCCGTCAGCGCCATGTTCATCAGCGCTGTCTGCCCGGCATGATGGAAGTGACTCGACCCCGCGAGGAGCAGCACGGGTCGGTCGGCCTCTTCTGCGGCGGTAACAATCGCCTGGACCATCTCGAGGTTGTAGACCGCGAAGGCGGCCAGAGCCCACCCCTGTTTAGCGGCGAGGTGCAGGGTTTCGGTGCCAGTGAGCAGCATCAGACACTTCTCAAAGTGGTGACGACATCCCGCAGTGCGTCGCCGTCCACTTGTTGTGCTGCGCCGACCACTGCCCGCACGATCTGCTGATTGCGTTCGACGGTGTCGGCTTCAGACAAGCTGCGGGTGGTTGTCATTCATTCCTCCGAGTGGGGTGAGGCCGCGGTCAGCGCTGATCGGCGTCGAGGACGTATCGGCGCAAGTCGTTTTCGGTCTGGTCCATGTGGGCCTCCATGGCGTCGCGACTCCGCCTGGGATCACCGGCGGTGAGTGCCTCGAGAACCGCTTCGTGCGCGGCGATTGCGTTCACCTGGATCTCCGGGATTGACGATGTCTCGGTGCGGGCCTCGACCAGCAGATTGCCGAACGGTTCAAACATGAACGGGATGAACATGTTTGCGGTCGCGTGCATGATCACGTCATGAAAGGCGATGTCCGCCTCGACAAACAGATCGACCCGGTTCAACCTGTTGGCCAGCCGCATTTCTTCGATGCTGGCGGCCAAGGATTCGAGATCCTCCTTCGACCGGTTGATGGCAGCCAACTGCGCTGCGCCGATCTCGACCATCCGCCTCGCCTCGATCAGGCGTCCTGATACTCCGCCCGAGGGCGACCGGCGTTCCTCGATGCGGACGACGGCGGCCAGCGACGTCCAAGCCTGCGGCGGGTTGATGAAGGTGCCGCGACCGCGATGGATGGTCACGATGTTCTGCGACCGCAGGATGCGCACCGCTTCGCGGACAGTCAATCGGCTCATTCCGTACTTCAGGGCCAACTCCCCCTCCGAGGGAAGGACCGACTCGATTGGGAACTGCCCATCCACGATCGATTCGAGAAGAATGTCCGCGAGTTCTTCCGGAAGCGCCACGCCCCAGCCCTTTCATCCGGCCATCTGATGTCTGATGTCTGACGTCACTAGTGTGAGCTAGCGCACATCTGATGTCAAGAGTGACTGACGATACGTCGGGGACCAGAGCGCTGGTCCGCAACATCGGGCAGGTGTTGATGGCATCAAGCCTCGGCCCACGGCTCACCATGGCGAACACCTCAAGTCGCCAGAAGTGCAGCGACCGCCGCCGGGTCCTTGTAGTACATGTCGAGTTCCGCGATTCGCCCGTCCCGCACTGTATAGATCTCGACAAGCCCCATCTCGACGCTCTTGCCGGAGGCCCGCGAAATGAACGTGAGCCGGAAGCGCGCGGCGACGGCATCGTCCCCTAGCGGATCAGTGGTGATCGGACCCGCCGTGAGCTCCAGCAGATCGTTCATCCTGTTCAGAAGCTCGAAGAAGCCCTGCGACCCGTGATAGTCACCGCTGAACGGTAGACCTCCGGCTTCATGAACAACGAAATCGTCATGCAGCGCCATCGGCCGTCCTCGCCGCGGACGTAGTTCTCGTGATAGAAGCCGAACCCGCGCAGCCACTGCTTCTCACCGTTTCGCATCCAGAACAGGTTGTCCTCCATGGCCCACACACCAGTCGCGTTGTCCCAGTCCTGAAAGTCGATCACGGGCGTATGACTGTGATGCACGGTGGTGACGTTTGCCAGCTGAACTGAAAGTACTTCGGCTGCGGCTTTTCCGCCAACGATCGGTTCGCTGGAGATCGACATTGCGACGTAGTCGTCGGTGTGCAACTCTGCATATGTCGCCCAGTCCTTCTGGTCGACCGCATGATCGCGTCGGGCCTTGAGCCGGTAGATCGCCTGGAGTTCGACCAGCATCTCGACATCGGTCATGCCGTTGGCTCGGCTCATGTCATCTCCTCGAACCGCGAGACCACCGGTTCCGCGCCTGGACTGACGTATTGCACGAGTTGGGGCATGCCCTCGGTCAGGAGCAGCGACTTGGGCACCGACTCCCTCACCCAGGCGGTATCCCCGTGCGCGACGCAGGCTGCTCGATCCCGATACACCTCGACGACCACGTAGGTGTCGGCCTCTTCGACGCTCTTGGCGAAGCCGTAATAGGCGACACCGGGCTCGTTCTCAAGCGTCATTGCGGTGACATGGGTCATCAGATCTTCGAACGCCGGCGCGTTCTCTGGACGCACCCGCAAGTGAGCGATGAAGGTAATCATCAGGCCTGCCTAGACCTTCGCCGGTTCGCCGATGACGTGGTGGGAGGTACCCAGCCTGTCCTTCGCGGCTTCGATCGTCCGGCGCACGCCTTCGCGAACCGACACCTTGTTCGGACCCAGCAACTCGACCATTTTGGTCGTGTCGGCCCAGATCGGCCAGGCCTTGCTGTTCTCGACGAATACCGGCTCCTTGCCGAGTATCTCGCCGGCCATCTGGCAGTACTCCTGCGTCGTCACTGCTTCCGTCCCGCCGACGTTGACGATCTCGGCGCCGACCTTGGCGATACCCGCTGCAGCGATGGTCTTTTCGACGTAGTCATCCTCGTACAGCGGGGTATGGACGTTTCGCACGCCGGGATAGACGCTCACCGGTTGATCCCGGATCATCTGGTCGATGCGTTGCGTGACTCCGCCGCCCCGCGGGCCGTAGAAGGAGAAAATCCGCACCATCACGACCGGCAGCTGGTAATCCACGCTGAGATGTTTGAGAAGGAATTCGGCCGCGATCTTGCTGGCGGCATAGTTCTCGGCGGAGGAGTGCAGGCCGTAGGGATCGTCCTCGCGCAGGGGCGCTGGCCCTGGTACTCGTAGAGCGAACCGGTGCTGCCGTGCACGAAGGCTTCGCAGTCTCGGTAGCGCCTCGCGAGGCGGCCGGCGGCGCCCGCATTGACTTCATAGGCGTTCTTCTGCGGCGGCAGGACGGCGTAATTGATCACCACATCAACTGATTCCGGCAGCGGCGACAGGTCGGGATCGGCAAGATCGAAGGCAATCGGGTGTGCGCCCGCCTCCTCCAGCATCCGCTTCTGCGCGGGATCGGAGAACCGCGCCACCGCGTAGACTTCGTTCGCCTTCGCAAGTTCCTTGGCGACCGGAAATGCGACGACGCCGCTCGCGCCGGTCACGAGTACCCGTCGTCCTGAAAGTTGTTCCATGTCTCCTTCTTTCGCCTCAGGGTCGAGGTCTGCTCTCAGAGCGAGAGCAGCCGGGGTTGGCGTCCTTGAACACATCGTCGCCCGCGGACCTGAGCTGATCGCAGAAACGGTGCCACGCGTTGCGAAGCTTCTCGTCGACAGGCCCGTCGCCATAGGCCATCGGTTCAGGCTCCCAGCCTGGTGAGGATTTCCGATATCCTTTGCGCCGCGCGTTCGGTGGCGGCGCGCGCCCCCTCTGCAGCGATGCGCGGACCGACCAACTCGATGTCGAAGACGCCTTCGTACCCGGCCTCGAGCGCGTCGCCCAGTATTCGGTCGAGCGGGATCACTCCGTCGCCGGGCACCGCGCGACAGGGTGCGGTCCTGTCCCCAAGCACGTAGTCACTGACCTGCATGAGACCTGTCATCGGAATCGCGTGCTGCAGAAGCGCCTTCAAACCAGCCTCCATCCAACAGGCGTGCCATTCGATGCACAGACCGATGCCGGCGAGTTCCGCGAGGGTGATGGTATCGGCGAGCGTGTGGGCAATATGGATATCGGCATTGAACGACGAGGCGTTCTCGACGAGCACACTGACCCCTTGGGCTGCAGCTGCCACGTTGCACGGCGCGATGAGCGCGGCGAAGCGTTCGGCAGCTTGCTCCCACGTCAAACATCCGCGGCCGCCCGTTTGCAGATACACCGACCTCGCCCCCAATGCCGCGGCGATGTCGATGGCCTGCAACAGCTTCTCGGTCGCCTCGCCGCGGTCGCTATCCAGGTCGGGGTAGGCGGCGAATTGATGATTCACAGATTCGACTCGCGGCCCGCCGCCCGCGAGTGCCTGCTGAGCCTCGTCCACCCCGCCCGGCCGCATCAGCGAAGCGCTCACGAGCGTCGTGTGGTGCACGCTGATCCGGCGGCAGTGTTCGACGAACGCCGTGGTGCTTTCGTCGAGGAACGCAACCTGGTGCAGGCCGACGCGTGGATGCATGACTAGGCCATCGTCTCGATCTCGGGGCCGAACCGTTCGCGGAACGGTCTGAACGCGTCGTGTAGGGCGTCAAGGTCCTCACCGATGTCGGTGAGCAACGACGTCGAATAGCGGAACTTGCCGTAGCGGTCACCCTTGTTGGCGAGGTAGTCAAGCATCGCGCGCTCGGCCCGAGGGGTCAGGTGCCGCCCGGCGAAATCGTAGTCGCCGCGCACGGAACGCGGCCGGCTGGACCTTCATCGGTTGAGGGTCCGTGCCGATGACGTGGCCCGTGATCATTGGGGGAGCCAAAGTCCGATTGTGCTGAGCATTCGCTCAGCGTAACCGTACGCTGTGCGCCGGAACCTGAAAATCATTCGACACGATGTCGCTCTGCCGATGCTCAACAGCATTGTGCGAAACAAGGAGGTACGCGATGAACGACGACACCGCGCTCATGGAGATCGAGTCGATCAAGAAGTTGAAGGCGCGTTACTGCCGGTATCTCGACATGAAGGATTGGGATAAATGGCGTGATGTCTTCACCGACGACTTCGTCGGCGACACAACGGAAGCGGGAGGCAGCGTGATCGTCGGCGTGGACGAATTCATGGCCTACACCCGCAACACGATCGGCAAGCCGTCACAAGCGACTGTCCAGTCAAGTGCACGCTCCCGAGATCGAACTGACATCAGCGACGACGGCTCGGAGCATCTGGGCACTCAACGACGTCGTCCGCCTGGTGCCGACCTTTACGCTGCACGGCTACGGCCACTACCACGAGACCTACGAGAAGATCGACGGCCGATGGCGAATCAAGACCTCCAAACTGACCCGGCTTCGCGAGGACGTGACGGTGCCAATGTTCGCCCCGCGCATCGCCGCGCGATTGCGAGCCGCCGCAGCAAAGATGGCGCGCCGCTGCGCCGACTGAAGCGCCGAACCGTGTCCATCGCGGTGAAATAGACGCGGTGAAATAGAAAGGCCCACGCCGGAACTCATATCCTGACCTTGGCCTTCTTGGTGGAGCTGCCGGGAATCGAGCTCGGTGCAAAAATCGATTTTACCTGCGGAAACGTCGAGAGTGACCACGCGAAAGCACGCGAAACGACCGGCGGAGACGCGAGAGGTGTTGACGGCGTCAACACGCCGAAGCCGCCCCCCGGCTATTACCGGACCCACGCGGCCCAGGTGCCGGCTGCTGCGCTCGCGTCAACCGCGGTTCTGGGGGTATAGCTGCTGAGTGACATGCGATGCGTTTGTGCTGGGGGGAGGCGGTGTGCTCGGCGCCGCTGAGGTCGGCATGGCGCGCGCATTGCTGGAGGCTGGGGTGCGCCCGGACCTGGTGTGCGGCACCTCCGTCGGCGCGATCAATGGCGCTGCGATCGCGGCGGAGCCCACGCCCGCAGGCGCGCAGCGTCTGTTGGAGATGTGGGACGCACTCGCTGAGGACGGAGTCCTCGACGGGTCACCGATGCGGCGGGTCGCCGAACTCGTGCGCCACCGAACGTCCTTGCACGGCAACGGTGACCTTCGCCGGCTGTTGCGCGACCGATTACCCGCGCAGACCTTTGAGGACCTCGCCGTGCCATTCGAGTGCGTAGCGGCCAGCATCGAACGCGCCCGCGAGCACTGGTTCACCACGGGAGACCTGATCGAGCCGATTCTCGCGTCGTGCGCGCTGCCAGGGGTGTTCCCACCTGTGCGAATCGGCGACCAGCACTTCTTCGACGGTGGCCTGGTGAACAGCATTCCGCTGGATCGGGCGGTGGCCCATGGCGCCGACACCGTGTGGGTCTTGCACGTCGGGCGTTTGGAGGAGGAACTCGCCCCGCCGCGGTTCCCGTGGGAGGTCGCGTTTGTGGCCTTCGAGGTTTCACGCCGTCACCGCTTCCACAGCGATCTGGAACGAGTGGGCTCCGAGATCACCGTGCATGTGCTTCCGAGCGGCTTGCCGCAGCGGCCTGCCGCGACGTGGTCGAATCTGAGGTATCGCGACACCCGCCGAATCGTCCGGCGCGCCCAGCTGGCCTACGACGCAACCCGCGAATATCTCGAGGCGCTGCCATGACTTGGCTGCGCCGCGTCGTCACCGTGCCGGTGGTGTCCGCCGTCATGGTGTGCGTGCTGGTCTTCGGCCCGCTGCTGCTGGCAGTCGCCGGGCTGGCGAGTCTGGCAGCCGGGTCGAGCCGGCCGGTCCGCACTGTGGCCTTAGCCATGGCTTACGCGTTCATCGAACTGCGCACTCTGATGAAGCTCGCGATCGGCAACCTGGACTGCGATCGGCTTATGGCGGACTTCCTCAACGCGGCGTACGCCGCCGCGCGCCGGATCCTCGACGTCGAGGTGGTGCTCGACCCGTCCTCGGTCACCCCGGCGGAAATTCCTCGCAACAAGCCGGTGATTGTGCTGTCACGGCATTGCGGACCGGGCGACACCGTGCTGGTGGCCTGGCTGCTGACGGTCGAGTACCGGTTGCGGGTGCGAATAGTGCTTAAGGCTGTCCTGCGCTGCGAGCCGGTTCTCGACTTCGCGGGGAAGCTGGGCTGCCTCTGCTTCCTTTCACGAGGCGGGCGCGCCCGTCGTCAGATTCACGATCTGGCCGCGTCCTTGGTCGGCGGGCAGGCGATGCTCCTGTTCCCCGAGGGCGCAAACTTCACCTGGCCGCGGTGGCGCGCCGCCATCGCCGAACTTCGCTCGACCGGCCGGATTCGCGAGGCAAGCCGCGCACTTCGACAGTCCTATACGCTGCCCCCGCGCACCGGAGGTGCCGCCGCCGCGGTGACTGGAGCACCCAGCGCCAATGTCCTTGTGCTCACTCACAACGGCTTCTGCCCGGACGGACGGGCCCGTCCGTGGTGGCAGCTGCCGATCCACCGGCAACTGCTCGTCCGCACGGCTCTGGTCCCGGCGGCCCAACTTCCCCCACCCGATCGGCTGACACCGTGGCTGGAACGAACCTGGACCCAAGTCGATGCCTGGGTCGCCGCCCACACCGACCATTCCCAGGGGCCTCATTGAGCCGTCGTCGCCTGGACCGACCTGCACCTGACCTCCGAGCGGGGTCATGCGGTCCAGCTCGCCATCGCTCGGTCCGCCGTTGCACCGCCGCCTCGACGCGGCCGGGCTCGCTGCGCTGGTCAGCAGACTCGGGCCGCCCTCGACGACATCCACTGCTGGCCACGACGAAACGGCGGGCCGAAAATGCGCACAAACGTGCGGAACGTTGACTTGCGCGGGGTGTGCCCAGAAGCGAGGAGATACGCCCCGGCGCCCTTAGCGTTACGCCACAAGTGCCGAGGCATAAGGACACGACGTGAACGAAGACCGCCGATAAGTCCACTCCAGGGCCGCTGCACGGGATTCGGGTGCTCGACGTCAGCACTGTCTACGCGGCGCCGATCACCGCAAGCTGTTGGGCGACTTCTGTGTTGACGTCGTGAAGATCGAGCACCCGGTCGGCGATCCCGCCAGAACCCACGGGGTGGCCAAGGAGGGCCACGGACTCTGGTGGAAAGTCATTTCGCGTAACAAACGTTGCGTGACAATGAATCTCAGCACACCCGAGGGGCAGCAGATCCTGCGCGACCTCGTGGGTGGGCGCCGACGTGCTCGTCGAAAACTTCCGGCCCGGTGTGCTGGAAAACTGGGGCCTGGGCCCAGACGTGCTACACGAGTTGAACGCGAGCCTGATCATGTTGCGTGTCAACGGCTTTGGCAAGACAGGCCCGTATGACAAGCGCATGAGCGGGTTCGCTCATCAGACCGGCGAGGAGATCGGTCCCCCCAACGTTGCCGCCGTCCCACGCAAGCGGCGAGCGAGTCCGAGGTTTTGCGCATTGCGCTAAGTGACGGACGGCGTTTAGAACCACTGCCGACGCCGAATGAAATCGACGAGGTGCCCAACAATAACGAAAATGTCGATGCGCCGTCAGCTCATCCAAAGGAAACGGGCCGCTGATCTGCGGCCCTTCTCTGTGGAGCTGCCGGGAATCGAACCAGCTACAGAAATCGCGTTGACCTGCGCAAGCACTGAGTTTGACTACGTGAAACCACGCGAAACTACGCGAAATGGACCTGCGGATACGCGAAAGGTGTTGACGCCGTCAACATGGCGCGGCCGATTCCCCCGCAGTTAGCGGACCCACACGGCTCAGGTGGCAGCGGCACCGCGACTGATCCTCAGGGCGTCGCGGTGTGCGACGACCACGTCGCAGTGGTGGGTGCCACCGACACGATGATCGAGGCGGGCGACCCCTGCAACCGTTGCGCCGACACGGTCGGATGCGGCGCGACTCCCCTGCGATGCGTATCGTTACCGGACTTGGGAGCGCTGGATTTAATACACCGGGCCGCGCGGACCCCACAGTCGAGCTACGCGGATGATTTGGCGACGCTGAGCATTTCGTCGAACGCGGTCTGCATACAGTCGGCATAGTGACCTGGGTCAGGTAGCGCACTGCGATCCGCCGTCGCGCCGATCGAGATGGTTCCGTGGTAGCTCGCGACGATATGGAAGAGATTCATCCCGCCGATCAGTGGGCCCAGACCGGTGACCCTCAGAAGGCGAGCGCCCGCGAAGAAGATGGGGTCGGCCGGGCCCGGCACGTTGCTCACCGTGGTGTTGGCGATCGTCGGGCCCGAAAAGGGCACTGCGCTGGCGGCCCTCACCGTCAGTCCAATCAGTGTGGTGGGCACGGTACCTACCAGTTCCAGCAGTCGGGCGCTGCTCGAGGAATCGGAAGTGTCGCGGAAGGCGGAGGTCTCCTCAACGATCGCCGCCAACCGTTCGAGCGGGTCAGCGATCGTGGTTCCCAGTGCCTGCAACCTGCCGAACAGCCGATTGCCGCCAGTGCCGCTTTCGCCGCTGGACCGTATCGACATCGGGCACGCGGCGACCAGAGTCTGGTCAGGCAGCTCGCCGTGGCCGTCTAGGTAATGGCGAAGTGCGCCGCCAACATAGGCAAGTGCCACGTCGTTGATGGTCGCGTCGGGCACGCGGGCTTTGATCCGCTTGAAGTCGGCGAGGTCGTGAAAGCGCGCGTCAAACACCCGGTGCGGTGTGGCCGCGTCGTTGAAGCGTGTGCTCGGAGCGAACAGCGAGCCCGAGCCGGGGGCCAGTGTCGCTGCTACGTCCGCCGGCAAGTTTGCCTGGCAGTTCCGCGATGTGGCGGAGCGCGTTAAAGGCACTGGGAATCAAAATTTTGCCCGCGCGCAGTGGGTGGAGCACGCCGTTGATCGCTGTCCGCGAGACGAGGTCCGCTGTCGACGGCAGCGCTCCTGGTTTCCAAGGCTCTTCCGGCGGGGCGGGACGCGGGCTGTCGAACGCGAGGTCATGCATGGCGGCCATTAGCTCGACGCTTTCCATCCCGTCGACGACACAGTGGTGCAGCTTGAGTGAGATCGCGAACGATCCCTTCGGCACGCCCGGGATGGAGTTCAGTCCCTCAATGACCGTCATCTCCCACGGCGGCCGGCGAAGGTCGAGCTGGCGTCCGTGGATTCGCGCGATCTGTATGCACAGCTGACGCCAGTCCCCGGGTTGAGGCAGCGCGATGTGACGCACGTGGTATTCGAGATCGAAGTTCGGATCATCAACCCAGTACGGCATGTGGAGGCCACCAGGCAGTTCGGTCAGCCGCCGTCGGAAAGTCGGCGCAAGATGCAGTCGGGCATCGATCTCCCCCAGGATGCGCTTGAATGTGACTCTGCGGTCAGGCGCCGTTGACTGGTCATAGATCAGCAGCATCTGGATTTGCATCGGGGTCTCCGGCTTTTCGGCGCGCAACATCATGTCGTCGGTCCAGCTCAGCTGCTCCATGTCCCACCCCGTTCGCCGCAGGACCCCAAATCGACACACAAGACGCGTCGTTTCGCAGCTTATCGGCGAATCGTTCACATCCTCTGACAGACTCCGCGGAAAGCGGCCCGTGAGCAGCAAATGTCTTACGGCGAGGCAATTCTGTACCCGCAAGTTGTCGTCGCGCCGGACCGTGCAGCGATGTCTCGTGTGGAATCTGGACAGACGGCTCGTACAGTCCGGTCCTGGATCCGATCGATAACGAGTGCAAACCGAGGCAACTACGTGATCGCGCTCTGCGCCGCGTCGGCTCGACGCCGGTGATCGGGCGACATATCCAGACGATCAGTGCCAAGACCGCGCCGATAGGGCGTCAGATCCCCATCTTTCGGCTCGAACCCCGCTAGAGGTCGTACTCACCGGGGGCTCGGGCCCAGAGTCCAAGCGACTGCGAATGCCCCGTCCACACCGGCAGCGGTCCCCATCGCCCTCGGTGGTGGCGGGCGAGACGGAGGTCAAAACTCGTCGTCCTCGTCGATGAACTCGGTCGGGTCGTGGGCGTCGTCGTCAGCGTCGTCGAAGGAGTCCGTGCCGACGTCGAGCACCTCCGGATGCTCCTCCAGCTCCTCGACGATCGCAGTGGTGATTCGCTATCGCGTGTTCGCTGAAACATACTGGCATACAATATGATTCGCCGGATTGGTGTACTTCTCCGGCGAATCGGCCTAGCCCAGCTGTTGCCGACTCTGCGCGGGCGCAGTGTCGCTCGGGCGAGCGTCCCGGGCTGCGGTTGAGGAGAGTGTGAGCCTACCGGCTCGGGTGTTCGGGTTCCGTGCGATACCGAGCTGGATGAACAGCGTGAGGCGGTCGAAGTGTACGCATTCGGCAGAGGAGGTCGGGGGCGTCGGACTGAAAGATCGCCACTATCGGCACATCGACCCTCCGGCCGGTTGGGGGAAGGCCCCGAAGGCTGCCCGGTGGGTGCCCTGTAGGCGAGCTTCGCCGATCACCCAGTCGCCATGGTGACAGAGCGAGCCGGGTTCGAGGTCGGCGAAGGTGCAGCCAAGCCGACGTCGGTCTATAGCGTTGTGCGCGTTGAGAATACGCCACAGGTCATCGCTCATTTGTCCGAGGGCGTCCCGCGCTACTGGTTCGTCGGCAACTCCGCGCCGCAGCAGTTCCTGAACAACGAGCTGCAATACGGCCTGGGCCTGGCCGTCGAGGCGAACGTGCTGACCGACATCAACGGCACCTCGGGAATCCAGACGCAGGCGTACGCCACGACCGTGCTCGTGACGATTCGCAAGGGCCTGACGAAACTGGAGACCGCTGGCTACGCGGGCCGACTGGCAGGGCGTCGAATTGGCACTGTCGTCCACAAACGCGGTGGAACACCTGTCGCTGCCCTACGACCCGGCCTCGAGGCGTTTGTTCGGTGTGCCGGTCGTGGCCACCGTGAGCGAGGCCGCAGGTGTCGGTCATGTGCTTAGACCCGCCCAAGCGCCTGTTGGACGGTATGCCTGAAAGTAAGCGGGGCAGTGGATTCGGCGACAGGTGGGGGGTATTGCCCCGACCTCGACAGCATGACCGTCCAGTGCGTGTTGCGCGACGGCGACCGGGGACAGCACCGAGATCGCGACGGCCTTGAGTTCGAGGATCAGGATGCGGAGTACTAGGCCGTTATCCCCAATCGGCGGACACGCATATCCCCTAATCGGCCGACACTCAATTCATCATCCTTACGGGCCGTTCGGCGGACTGACACCAAGGGACCGCCGCGGAATAGTCGTGGTACGCCGCAAAACACCGGCTGGCAAACCCAAACACCCACTCGCAAAGGAAAACTCAAAATGAACGCAACCATGTCTCGTAACCTCATCCGCTTCGTTGCGGCCCCCATCGCTGCCGCCGGCATCATCGGCGGTGCCGCTTTGGGCTTCTCCGCACTTGCCAACGCAAGCACCGCCGCGGCCGCGCCAACGGCCTGCACGTATACGGGTAATGCGACGCAATGCCAGACGCCTGGCAATGTGCAGATCAATACTGAGCCGGATTACGCGGGGCTGTACGCCGCTCAGCAGCAGTATCCATTCTTCGGGTATGGCGATGGGGGCGCTCTGCTGTTTCATCACCGCGGGCACCGCTGACGGTTGACGGGGAGCATGCACTCAGGGCGGGAACGATCCTTCGATCCCGCCCTGAGTGACCCAACACCCACTCGCCAAGGAAAACTCAAAATGAACGCAACCACTGTCTCGTGGCCTCATCCGCTCCCGGCGACTACGACTACACCTGGACCGGGGCCACCTCCTGGCAGCAGCCGGGGCCGCCAGCAGCTAGGCGGCATCAGCCCGACGAGCCTCTACGCGCTGGTCAAGCGAGCGAGCTGTCGCTCGTCAAGATCGGCCGACGCTCGTTTGTCCACGCCGAAGAAATCGACCAATTCCTTGAGAGGAAGCGGCATTAGGGGTGCCGTGGAAACACCACCGGCGGGCTGATGAGTCTTGACCTTGATTTGGCTGGCTTGAGCCGTGGCGGCACGGGCCGCAATCGTTTCCGCGCCTAGCCCAGCTTCCTGGAATGTCGCCTACGCTTTCGGCGGTGCCGTTTGATACATCCTGTCGAGGGCCTCCGGCGGTAGCGCGGGAACCAGTTTGTCGCCCCCAAGGAGAACCTCGATGTATGCGGCTCCGGGATGTTTTCGTGCGTTCTCCAGGGCCGCATCGAACTCGGCGTTGGTTTCCACGCTCGTGCACAACCAATCGCGGCAGCCCATGGCTTCGGGAAGCTTGTGGTATTGCCAGGGAGCCAGCCTGTCGAAGTTCCGGACCTTGTCGGGGTCGCTGTTCCCCTGAACGATCTCTTCGATGCCGAAAATGCCATTGTTCAGCAGCACGATGATGGGGTTCACCCCATAGTGTCCCATTGTTCCGATGTGGTTTGCGGTCAGCTGGTGGCCGCCGTCTCCCTGGACCAGTATCACGCGTCGCGAGGGATCGGCCAGGGCCACCCCCAAAGCGGCGGGCGTCCCCCAACCGATACAGCCCCAAAGGAGCGCATGTTGGAATTGCACTCCGTCGGGGAGCAGCATGGCTGTCGCTGCGAGGTCACCGGTGCCCGTATCCGCGACCACCGTGTCGCCCGGCGCCAGGAATTGCTCTAGCCGCGAAAAGAGCGACACGTCGGTGACTTGATCGCTCGGCGCATCCGATGCGGGGAACGGTGATGCGGGACGCGAGAACGCGGGCGTCGTGAATTTGGGGGCTTGCTTCGTAAGAGCCTCCAGGACGTCCTTCATGTGGACGGGCCCGTAGGTCGCTTCGCCGCGGCCACCCGTGTGGGCCGCCGAGCCAATCTCCACATGGTCAGGCCAGACCGCTACCATCTTCGAGGAATCCAGGTGAGCGCTGAATGTTCCGGTTTCGCCGTCGGAATAGACCACGCCACCCAGATCGAGCACGAGATCCGCGCCCTCCACTATCTTGCGAACGTCGCCCAGCGAGGATTCCCCGTTGTACATGCCGAGGTAAAGCGGATGCGATTCCGAGAGCAATCCCTTGCTCATGCCAGTGGTGGCAAAGGGGATTCCGGTAGCAGCCAGAAACGCTTCCAGCTCCCTTTGCAGTCCATAGCGCGCGATCGTGAAGGCAGGAAGAATCACCGGAGACTGCGCCGCCGCGAGCCGGGCCATAGTCGCCGTCACAGCGGCGTCCAGTTCCTGGGCGTTGCTCACGAAAGTGGGCGCCTCGGCAAGGGGGACACCGCGGACCGGTATACCGACGACCGGCATCAGAGCCTGGTCTGCGGGGATCTCGATGTAAACGGGCATGCGCTGCGATAGCGCCTCGAAGATCACTCTCTCCATCTCGGGGATCGTGTTTTGCGGGGTGAGATACGCGCTTGCGCAGGCCGATACCTCGTTGTACCCACGGAACTGATCGAGATTTCCGTCACCGTATGAGTGGTGCATGTGCCTGCGAGTCCGCGCCATCCGCGTGCTCGGAGCTCCGACGAGGTGAAAGACGGGCACTCGCTCGGCCTTGCATCCCATGACTCCGGCGAGTGCAGCAGCCGCTCCAACGTTATAAGTAGTGCTCAGTATGGCGGCGCCGTAAATCCGGGCGTAGCCGTCCGCGGAGTAGGCCGCGTTCAACTCATTGCTGCAGTTGATCCAGGTGAGCCCGTCGTATTCCTCGATGGCGATATCAATGGGAAAGGCGAAATCACCCGCTACGCCGAAGACGTGCTTGATTCCGAGCGCCGCCAATCGCTGCACAACGTAGTCGACCACGGATGGATTGCTGTTGGTTGACGTGCTCGTCAATGTCGTTGCCCTTCAGTTGATGGACTAAGTTCACTGCCGCGAGGGAAGAAGCACACGGCGGACCTCCCCTAAGGATTGGGCCCCGCCTGTCCGCTGCCGCTCCAGCAGACCCTGTGGCGGCACGACCCGTGCCCGATCTTCTTCTACAGGCCTACTGGGGTCATATGACCAATTCGGCGCAAATTCTCAGGCGCTTGGCAGCTCTGTCCACTTCGCCAGGCGGAGGTCAACCCTGTCAGCGCCCAG
>CAVYPI010000105.1:0-12398 GCA_963770125.1 uncultured Actinomycetota bacterium
ACCACCGGACTGTACGAGCCGTCTGTCCAGATTCCACACGAGACATCGCTGCACGGTCCGGCGCGACGACAACTTGCGGGTACAGAATTGCCTCGCCGTAAGACATTTGCTGCTCACGGGCCGCTTTCCGCGGATCTGTCAGAGGATGTGAACGATTCGCCGATAAGCTGCGAAACGACGCGTCTTGTGTGTCGATTTGGGGTTCTGCGGCGGACGGGGTGGGACATGGAGCAGCTGAGCTGGACCGACGACATGATGTTGCGCGCCGAAAAGCCGGAGACCCCGATGCAAATCCAGATGCTGCTGATCTATGACCAGTCAACGGCGCCTGACCGCAGAGTCACATTCAAGCGCATCCTGGGGGAGATCGATGCCCGACTGCATCTTGCGCCGACTTTCCGACGGCGGCTGACCGAACTGCCTGGTGGCCTCCACATGCCGTACTGGGTTGATGATCCGAACTTCGATCTCGAATACCACGTGCGTCACATCGCGCTGCCTCAACCCGGGGACTGGCGTCAGCTGTGCATACAGATCGCGCGAATCCACGGACGCCAGCTCGACCTTCGCCGGCCGCCGTGGGAGATGACGGTCATTGAGGGACTGAACTCCATCCCGGGCGTGCCGAAGGGATCGTTCGCGATCTCACTCAAGCTGCACCACTGTGTCGTCGACGGGATGGAAAGCGTCGAGCTAATGGCCGCCATGCATGACCTCGCGTTCGACAGCCCGCGTCCCGCCCCGCCGGAAAAGCCTTGGAAACCAGGAGCGCTGCCGTCGACAGCGGACCTCGTCTCGCGGACAGCGATCAACGGCGTGCTCCACCCACTGCGCGCGGGCAAAATTTTGATTCCCAGTGCCTTTAACGCGCTCCGCCACATCGCGGAACTGCCAGGCAAACTTGCCGGCGGAGTAGCAGCGACACTGGCCCCCGGCTCGGGCTCGCTGTTCGCTCCGAGCACGCGCTTCAACAACGCGGCCACACCGCACCGGGTGTTTGACGCGCGCTTTCACGACCTCGCCGACTTCAAGCGGATCAAGGCCTGCGTGCCCGACGCGACCATCAACGACGTGGCACTTGCCTATGTTGGCGGCGCACTTCGCCATTACCTAGACGGCCACGGCGAGCTGCCTGACGAGACTCTGGTCGCCGCGTGCCCGATGTCGATACGGTCCAGCGGCGAAAGCGGCACTGGCGGCAATCGGCTGTTCGGCAGGTTGCAGGCACTGGGAACCACGATCGCTGACCCGCTCGAACGGTTGGCGGCGATCGTTGAGGAGACCTCCGCCTTCCGCGACACTTCCGATTCCTCGAGCAGTGCCCGGCTGATGGAGCTGGTAGGTACCGTGCCCACCACACTGATCGGATGGACGGTGAGGGCCGCCAGCGCAGTGCCCTTTTCGGGCCCGACGATCGCCAACACCACGGTGAGCAACGTGCCGGGCCCGGCCGACCCCATCTTCTTCGCGGGCGCTCGCCTTCTGAGGGTCACCGGTCTGGGCCCACTGATCGGCGGGATGAATCTTTTCCATATCGTCGCGAGCTACCACGGAACCATCTCGATCGGCGCGACGGCGGATCGCAGTGCGCTACCTGACCCAGGTCACTATGCCGACTGTATGCAGACCGCGTTCGACGAAATGCTCAGCGTCGCCAAATCATCCGCGTAGCTCGACTGTGGGGTCCGCGCCGAACATGACGGGCCGGGTTTTCAACCTGTTCCCAATCCAGGACTGCAGCAACCACTTCGACTGGGTCCACACAACCTGACCCGCGTCGACCGTGCCACCAGCCGCTGGTCGGTTGTCTACGTAAAGTTGCAGGTATGCCTCGATGCCGATTGCCAGTGCTCCGGAGGCAAGGGCAACTGGTACCGGCGAGTTTGTGGGCGGCCTTCGGGCGACCAGACGCGCGACCACTGGTGCTAGGTCGTCTACCCCGACGTCCGCGATATGACGTTGCCAGGTGGCGCTGCACCTGCCACCCAAGCTCAGGCGTGAAAGTAGCCGCGTCAGCTCAGCGCCTGCTCGTAAGGTGGTTCGGTGACGCTCTTGCTCGGTCCTGTCCTGCGGCACATTTCAGACACCAAGGCGGTCGTGTGGGTGCAAGCCGATTGCGCGGGAACAGTGGAGGTCCTCGGCTGCTCAGCGCGGACGTTCGCTGTGCAGGGTCACCATTACGCCCTCGTCACGGTGACCGGGCTAACCCCGGACACAGTGACCGAATATGACGTCAAGGTCGACGGGGAACTGGTCTGGCCGCTCGCGGACGCGCCCTTCCCGCCCAGCGTCATCCGCACCCGCGGGCCCGCGTCGACTCACCGGCTACAGGCGATCTTCGGATCCTGCCGATACCCCAAGACCGGCGATGAGAAGCTCGACTCCAAACTCGGGCTCGATGCTTTGGACGTGTACGCCACCCGGATGGCCACGCAGCCGATTGACGACTGGCCGGAGGCGTTGATCTTGCTCGGCGACCAGTTGTACGCCGACGAACTCACACCAGAGACGAGACAACGCCTGGCGGGTGGCCGCCCCCGGATGAAAAAGCGCGGCCAGCGGCCGCCGGACGAGGTGGTCAGCTTCGCCGAATACCAACGGCTGTACCGCCACTCGTGGGGCGACCCTGAGATCAGATGGCTCATGTGCACGGTTCCCACCGCGATGATCTTCGACGACCACGACATCAGGGATGACTGGAACACGTCGGCGTCCTGGCGCGCCGACATTAAGAAGAAACCGTGGTGGCGCGACCGGATCCGAGCCGGACTGGCGTCCTACTGGGTGTATCAGCACCTGGGCAATATGAGCCCGGCCGAGTTGGCCGACGACGAGGACTATCAGCGCCTAGTGACGACAGACGGCGACACGTGGCCACACCTCGTCGATCTGGCCGACCGGGCCGATCAAGAGGTCGACTGCAACAAGGGCATCAGATTCAGCTATCGATGGGATCTCGGCCGCAGTCGGCTCATCATGATCGACTCGCGTAACGGCCGAATCCTCGATTCCGGCGAACGCATGATGATCGGCGAACACGAGTTCGCATGGCTGGAGACCCAGGCCACCGACGGCCTCGACGAGTTGGACCACCTGATGCTGGCCTCGTCGGTGCCGTGGCTGATGCCGCCAGCCATCGGGGACCTGGAGGCAGTCAATGAGCGAAACGCAGACCGGCCCGGGCTACGCGGGCGACTTGCCGAAAAGACCCGCAGGGCAGTCGATTTCGAACACTGGCTGGCTTTCTACAGGTCATTCCTACGCCTGGCCGAGATGATCGCCCGCGTCGCAAGCCATCCCAACGGTCCCAGGACTGTCAGCGTGCTCTCCGTGGACGTGCACCATAGCTACGCCGCGCGCGCCGAGTGGGCGTGCGATTCGGCCCAGTCGTTGGGCGCGCGACGGTGCATCAACTGGTGCCGGTGAACAACTATGTGCCGCTGTTCCTCAAACCGGCGTTCACGCTGAGTTGGTCGCGTCCCGCGGCCGCGCTCGCCCTAGGTGGGCACACCGACACGGCGTACCCGCACTTCCGCTGTCCTGGGCGAACACCGGCGGTCCGCTGTTCGGAAACACCATCGCCACCCTGCAAGTGGACGGCCGCAGCGCCGAGGTGCTTTTCGAGTAGCCGCGTGGCCCGGTTGCGCTGGACGAAGTTTGCCGCGTGCCGCTCAGTCGACCGTCCTGACGCCGAGACTGCGCACAGCGCGCCGGTTCACCGGCGTGTACTGAGCCGCCGTCCGGGCACGACAGAAGGCATGTCGAAGGGGATGGGGCGGTGGGCTACTGAGCGCCATCTGTCGGCCGCCGACGAGCGCTTCGGGCTGCGGCTTGGCGCGGGCTTGATCGCCACCCTCGTCGCCGCTCAGCCGGAGCTGACGAGGGCGGCCGAGATCGTCAGCGAAGCGGTCTTGGCCACTAATGTTGCGGACCCAGAGCGGTGCAGGACCACTCCACCTGGTCGTACAGCAAGCGCATGCAGGCCATTTGATGAGCCAGTGCCCGATGAATCGCTGGTGGTGTCCCGGTCAACGCACGACGCTGGTGGATGTGCCGGGGGGCACGAGCGCGACGTTGACTTCAAGTCGCTTCGCGCGCGGACCAATCCAACTAGTACCTGGTTCTGGGTGCTGTTGTGCGTAACGGGATTTCGACTGACTGCCATTGGGTACTGCGTAGGGCATGAGCAATGGGCAGGTACATGGTCGCGTGGTCGCCGTGACTGGCGCGAGCGGCGGTGTTGGCCGGGCAGTGGTACGCGAGTTCGCGAAGCGAGGGGATTCGATCGCGATGCTGGCTCGTGGCGAGGTCGGGCTGGCTGCGGCCGCGGCTGAGGTGACGGTAGCGGGCGCAATCCCGATGGTGGTGCCTGTCGATGTCGCCGACCCCTTCCAGATCGAGGCAGCAGTCGTGCGCATCGAGGACGAGCTTGGCCCCATCGACATCTGGGTCAACTCGGCGTTCACCTCGATCTTTGCTCGCTTTGCTGAGATCAGCCCTGAGGAGTTTAAGCGGGTCACCGAGGTGACCTATCTTGGCGCGGTGTACGCCACCATGGCGGTGCTGCGCAGGATGCGCGAGCGCGACGCGGGGACCATCGTGCAAGTCGGCTCGACGCTGGCGTACCGCGGGATTCCGCTTCAGACCGCGTACTGCGGCGCAAAACATGCACTGCAAGGTTTTCACGAGTCGTTGCGCTGCGAGTTGTTGCATGATCAAAGCCATGTCCAGGTGACGATGGTGCAGCTGCCGGCGGTGAACACTCCGCAGTTCTCGTGGGTGCTGTCCCGGCTGCCCGAGCGCGCGCAGCCGGTGCCGCCGATCTACCAACCTGAGGTCGCCGCTCGCGCGGTCGTGTACGCGGCAGATCATCCGGATCGGCGGGAGTATTGGGTCGGCGCGAGCACGGCCGCCACGCTGATCATGAACGCCGTTGTGCCTGGTTTGCTGGATCGCTATCTGGCGCGGACTGGGTTTAAGGCACAGCAGACCGGGCGGCCCAAGGATCCCGATCAGCCGGCAAACCTGTGGGAGCCGGCGGACGGCGCGGGGGGCCACGACTTTGGCGCCCATGGTGGGTTCGACCAAAGGGCCAAGCCTCGCAGCGCCCAGGTCTTTTTGTCTCAGCACCACAAGGCCCTGCTGGGCGCCGCGGCGGCGGCAGGTGCGGGTCTTACCGCAGCGGTCGGCCGGAACGCTAGGAGATCGTGATCAACAGGTGGTATCAGGAGGCCGTCATTTACAGCGTCGACGTGTCCTCGTTCCAAGACTCTGACGGTGACGGCCGCGGCGACCTGCGGGGGTTGATCAGTCGCCTCGATTACCTTTCCCGATTGGGCGTCTCATGCCTGTGGCTGAATCCCATCCACCCCAGTCCGTGGCGGGATGACGGCTACGACATCAGCGACTATTACGGCATCCACCCGGCGCTGGGCAGTCTTGGTGACTTCGCGGAGCTGGCCCGCGAAGCCCAGGAGCGAGGCATCCGGCTCGTCCTCGATCTGGTCATCAACCACACCTCCGACGAGCATCCCTGGTTCACCTCGGCCCGGAGCAGCCCTGATTCGCCGTACCGGGATTGGTATGTCTGGAGCGCCGAGGAGCCTCCGGACCGGCATCAAGGTATCGTGTTTCCGGGCGAGCAGAACGAGACCTGGACCTTCGATGAGCAGGCCAAGGCGTGGTATTTCCACCGTTTCTATGACTTCCAGCCCGATCTCAACTGGGCCAATCCTGCCGTACGGGCGGAGATGGCCAAGGTGATGAGCTTCTGGCTGCAGCTGGGCGCGGCCGGTTTCCGCATCGACGCCGCGCCGTTCGTCCTCGAGCAGGTGTCGCCCGGTGTTGATCCCGGGCCGAAGGACTTTTCGATCATGGACTCCTGGCGCCAAGAGACCCAATGGCTGCGCGGCGACGCCGTGCTGCTCTGCGAGGCCAATGTGGCCCCGAGTGACGTCAGCACTTTCGTCGGCAGCCGCTCCGACGGCCCGAGCGATCGGGCGCAGATGATGTTCGACTTCCTGCTCAACCCACGCGTCTGGCTGGCTCTGGCTCGCAGCGACGCGGAGCCGCTCATCGAAGCTCTGACCACGGCAGTGCGGCTGCCCCAAGGTGGGCAGTGGGTCAGCTTCCTCCGCAACCACGATGAGCTCGACCTGAGCCGACTCACCGACGAACAGCGCGGTGATGTCTTCCGCGCCTTCGCGCCACGCCGTGAGATGCGGTTGTACGGCCGCGGCATTCGGCGCCGGCTGGCGCCGATGCTGCGGGGTGATCGCCGCCGGATCGAGCTCGCCTACGCCCTGCAGTTCTCGCTGCCGGGCACCCCGGCGCTGCGGTACGGCGAGGAGATCGGGATGGGCGAGGACCTGAGCCTTGACGGGCGCGAGGCGATCCGAACGCCTATGCAGTGGGATGACACACCCAATGCCGGCTTCAGTCCAGCGGCGCCAGACACTCTCTTTCGACCCGTTGCCATGCGGGGTCGGTTTGGCGCAAAGAAGGTCAACGTCCGTGCGCAGCAACAAGACCCGCATTCGCTGCTGCGCTGGTTCGAGAACCTGATACACACCCTGCGTACCGCGCCGGAGATCGGGACCGGTACCTGCTCGGTCATCGACGCCGCGCTGCCGCGCTCGGTGGTGGCACACCGATTCGACGCGGCCGCCGGGTCGATTTTGCTGCTGCACAATCTAGCCGACACCACGGTCACGGTGGATATCGGCGCGCAGCCGGGTATGAACGGCAACCCGTACGACCTGTTCGTGGACGGCCCGTACGCCGCACCGACCGAGAAGCTGACAGACCTCACGCTGAACGGCTGGGGATACCGATGGATACGTCTGTCCCGAAGCGATCGAGGCTAGCTGGGCGGGTCAGAACAGATCGGAGGTGCGCTACGACCATCCGCGGATGTCTTTTCCAGCGCATAGACCGTTATGTGGCGGGTGATCGCGTGCATAGCAAAAGGTCGCTGGACGTCATCGACGCGTGGCCAACTCGTAGAACTCCAGTGGAGTGAAGCCGAGCGGGTCGCCGTGGTTGCCGACCCGCCACAGGCCTCCCTCCTGCTCGGGTTTCGGGATCACGACTGGACGCGGGGACCTGCCGTGCGGCCCGTACGACCATCGCAGCCAGACCCAGACATCCCGCGCGCCGATGCGGTGTTATGCCCGCGCGGACCGTCACACTCAAGCAATGACGCCGCAGCCGGCCCTGGGTCGAGATGGTCCCGTCGCGACGCGCCGGTGGGCTGGATCGCCGCGGCGGCAGTGTATTTGGTGTGGACGTGGGTGGTGGTGTCGCGGATGGATGAGCAGCGCACCGCCTCGCACGCCACCCGGGAGGATCCCACCCGGGTCGCGACGGACGTCATCGTGCTCGCCGCGAGTGTGGCCAGCCTCGCCGGGGTCGCCTACTTGTTGGTGGGGGGCTCGGCCAAGAGCGTGCAGGCCGCCGTTTCGATCTGCGTCGGTAATGAAGGCAACTTCCGCGCGAACGGTTGTGGCAAGGCCCAATTGCTAGCGACGAAACAAATGGCCGACGCCACTTCGTCAGGCCGGCCCGGTCGTCCCAGTGGCATCTTCGTGGCGAACTCGGCTTGGTCGGTACCGGCTACTTCCCACGCTTCGACTACGCGTTCAAATTTTTGCTCCGCTAGCTCGGCAACCTTGGTGCGACGGCAGGTTGGTCATTAGAAGTAGTGGCGCCGGCCGCCCACAGGGCGTCCCACTGAACCCAGGATCGCGAGAACGACGCCGATGACGAGCAGGATGATTCCGATGGTCCACAGAATCGAAATCTTGAGGAGGAATCCGGCAATGAGCAAGATGATTCCAAGGACGATCATGGCTGCGGGCCTTTCTGTTTCGCGCACGCTCTGCGCTATCGATAGGTCGAGCGGTTGCGCGACTCTGGCTCCAGTTCACCACCCCCAAGAGGGGTAGTACTACACCCCTAGGGGGGTAATCTGGGTTTCGCATTTAGCGTGCAATCCCGTGGCGCTGGTGCACGACTACGACATGGTGCGGCTGGGCGTGGCCTTACGTTCAACCAGTACGCGACGGTGTTGTTCTGACCGATCTCGACTCTGGTGATCAGCGAATTGGGAAGGTAATAAAGGCGATTAAGCACGAGTTGGTTCGTCATCAAGTCAAGGTGCGCATCCCGCTGATGTCCCGCGCTCCTCTTGTTGCCAGAAGTCGGCGATGCCATTCCGACCGCTGGTGGATGGCTGGGCTTAATTGTCGGCCATGATCCGAATCGATATCGGGCGGTCCTGGACGAACCTGGCTGAGGCTCAGCGAAGATCGCGCAACGCGTCGTCGAGTGTGGGATAAAGCGCCAGGATGGCGTCAATTCCGAGCAGCCTGATCGGCCTGCTGGTGGCGGGCCCTTCGGCGACGATCCCGAATCGGACCGACATCGCATCAGCCGCCTGCTGCGCTGCCACCAGAACGCTCATTCCAACTGAGGCAAGAAAATGCACTCCGGTGAGGTCAACAATGAGCCCCACCGGCGCCTTGCCGAGCGCGTCACAGATCGCCTCAGACATTTGTGGTGCGCTGAGCATGTCGACCACATCACACACGGACAACACCACGACCCGGTCGCTCCAGCTTTCCCGCACCCTGAGGCCGTTTTGTTGGTGTGCGGAAACGGCGGGGATGGTTGGTTCAGCAGAATGATCGACCATTGTGGATCCCCTTTTTGATCATTCCGAGAATGATCATGGCTGTGAGCCCTTCCGAGTCACGTCGCCAGGTGTGTGGAAGTCGGTCCAGCCGAGCGGTTGCTCGCGCCGACTACAGTCAACACCCCTAGGGAGGGTGTCGTTACACCCTTAGGTAGGTAGTTTGAGATGCATGGCCTCCCGCGCGAACAAACCGATCACCGTGGCGCTGGTGGACGACTACGACGTGGTGCTGATGGGCGTGGCTAACATGTTCAACCAGTACCGAGACCGCGTGGTTGTCGCCGAGTTGGACTCGAATACTGCTGTCGAGGACGCCGTCGACATCGTTCTGTATGACTCGTTCGCCCAACCAGAATCGGATCACGAAGAGATCGCCGTTCTGGTCGCCAATCCGCGTGCACGCCGAGTCGTGGTGTACACCTGGAACTTTCACCCGGACCTTATCCGCAGTGCCCAGCAGCAGGGAGCGCACGGCTACCTATCGAAGACGTTGCCTGCGCGAGAGTTGGTAGCCGCACTGGAGGCAGTTCATGCAGGACAGGCGGTCATAAGTGATGTTCCGCCGCGGGCGCGCAGCGCCGTAGGACTTGATTGGCCCGGCCGAGGCGAGGGCCTCAGCGATCGTGAGTCGGAGATTCTGGCCCTCATCACCCAGGGCAGAAGCAATGCCGAGGTCGCGGCGCTGACATATCTCAGCCCTAATACGGTGAAGTCTTACATCCGCACCATTTACCGCAAGATCGGAGTTAGCAGCCGGACCCAGGCCGTCCTGTGGGGTGTGAAGCACGGCTTCACTCCTGACCATCACCGCATCGAACACTGGCGAGGCGGTCCCTGAGCGCCATCTTTGACTCTCGACGGCGAGGCGACCGCATCGATGATCCTCGAACTTGGCTGTCGCGCTGGTGATTCCGATTGCAGTGGCCTGCGAGCGAGTTCGCGAATCGGCGGTGAGCAAAATGCGTGAATTCGGATGAGTACGCGCTTCACCTAGTCACGCTGCAGGAGGGCTGCTGCGCGGCTCACACCGGTGCTGGTGTTGTACGTAGCGCACCGCATTGCGCCGACCGATGCGATCGTGATCTCGGCGAGCGTGGCCAGTCTGGTGGGCGTCGGATACCTTTTGTCAGCAGGATCAAAGGCGGCCGGCGAGGCTGAAGTTGCCGCTGCGGTCGGAATCGGCAGCGTCGCCGCGGCGTGGCTCGTCGTACACACTGTCTTCACGTTGCGTTACGCGCGCCTGTATTACCTAAAAGGTTCGAGCGGAATCGATTTCGCCTACCTCGCATTCACTATCGGCATGACATATCAAGTATCCGACACTGATTTGAAAGGCCGCACCATCCGGGGCACCGCGTTGCGCCAGGCCCTATTGTCGTTCGTGCTGCTCGGCCCAGATCATCGCCAACGGTTCGCCCGATACCGTGACGCGGACGGGCATGCACTTCACTGACCACGAGAACGCGGCTGCACCCAATGCCCGTATTGATTTGCGCCTGGACAGTTTGGGTATCTCTGCAGCGTGCGGGCCCTTCCGCATCTGGCAGCGGAGTCCCCTCATGGTCGGTTGGCTGGATCGCTTACAGCGGCGAAGCCGCAGCGCCGGTTTCGTCATCGCGGTCATCTACAAGTACTTGGATGATCAAGGGAGCTACCTTGCCGCGCTGATCACCTATTACGCATTCGTGTCACTGTTTCCCGCCTTGCTGCTGTTGACCACCGTATTGGGAGTGGTTCTGGTGGGCCACCCAGAGCTACAGGAGCAGATTGTGCGGTCGGCGGTCGCCCAATTCCCCGTTATCGGTGACCAACTCGGTCAGCCGCAAGGTCTGAGCGGTGGGACGCTCGGGGTCATCGTCGGCATTGCAGGGGCGCTGTATGGAGGGCTCGGCGTTGGCCAGGCGGTACAGAACGCTATGGATACGTTGTGGGCGGTGCCGCGCAACGACCGGCCGGACCCCATCCGGGCGCGTATCCGAAGCTTTCTGTTGCTCCTCGTCCTTGGCTCGGCGCTGATCGCCACCACCGTGCTGGCGGCGATTGGTCGCGCGTCGGAATCGTTCGGGATAGTCGGCAAAGCGGGCATTGTGGTGCTGTCGGTGCTGATCAATGTGGGCGTGTGTCTCATCGCTTTCCGGGTCGCGACGGCCCGGGACCTCACCTACCGTCAGGTGGCTCCCGGTGCACTGGCGGCAGCGATCATCTGGCAGCTGCTGCAGTGGTTCGGCGCGATCTACGTATCGCAGGTGGTCAAGTCGTCGAGCGCGACCAATAGCGTGTTTGCTCTGGTGCTCGGTTTGTTGGCCTTCCTGTATCTGATCGCCACGACATTGCTGCTGTGCGCCCAAGCCAACGTGGTGGCCGCCGATCGCCTCCACCCGCGTGCCCTGCTGACTCCCTTCACCGACAATGTCGAACTGACCCGTGCTGACCGCAAGACCTACACCGGGCAGGCCAAAGCTCAACGCGCTAAAGGATTCCAGCGCATCGACGTCACCTTCGATGACCGTGGCGCGAAAGAAAGACACCAACCGTGACTCCACGCCACGGCGAAGCGTATCGAGGCTGATGTGCATACCGCACGGACATCGCGAAGTACCTCGGCGTAAGCAGGGCCACTTTGTGCCGGTATGGACGCGCCTGGGTGTGCTGAGATTCATTGTCACGCAACGTTTGTTACGCGAAATGACTTTCCACCAGAGTCCGTGGCCCTCCTTGGCCACCCCGTGGGTTCTGGCGGGATCGCCGACCGGGTGCTCGATCTTCACGACGTCAGCATAGAAGTCGCCCAACAGCTTTGCGGTGATCGGCGCCGCGTAGACAGTGCTGACGTCGAGCACCCGCGTCCCGTGCAGCGGCCCTGGAGTGGACTTATCGGCGGTCTTCTTCCACGTCGTGTTCTTATGCCTCGGCACTTGTGGCGTAACGCTAAGGGCGCCGGGGCGTATCTCCGCTTCTGCGCACAACCCGCGCAAGTCAACGTTCCGCACATTTGTGCGCATTTTCGGCCCGCCGTTTCGTCCTGGCCAGCAGTGGATGTCGTCGAGGGCGGCCCGAGTCTGCTGACCAGCGCAGCGAGCCCGGCCGCTTCGAGGCGGTGCACGGCGGACCGTGCGGTGGCGAGCTGGACCGCATGACCCCGCTCGGAGGTCAGGTGCAGGTCGGTCCAGGCGACGACGGCTCAATGAGGCCCCTGGGAGTGGTCGGTGTGGGTTGCGACCCAGGCATCGACTTGGGTCCAGGTTCGTTCCAGCCACGGTGTCAGCCGATCGGGTGGGGGAAGTTGGGCCGCCGGGACCAGAGCCGTGCGGACGAGCAGTTGCCGGTGGATCGGCAGCTGCCACCACGGACGGGCCCGTCCGTCCGGGCAGAAGCCGTTGTGAGTGAGCACAAGGACATTGGCGCTGGGTGCTCCAGCCACCGCGGCGGCGGCACCTCCGGTGCGCGGGGGCAGCGTATAGGACTGTCGAAATGCGCGGCTTGCCTCGCGAATCCGGCCGGTCGAGCGAAGTTTCGCGATGGCGGCGCGCCACCGCGGCCAGGTGAAGTTTGCGCCCTCGGGGAACAGGAGCATCGCCTGCCCGCCGACCAAGGACGCAGCCAGATCGTGAATGTGACGACGGGCGCGCCCGCCTCGTGAAAGGAAGCAGAGGCAGCCCAGCTTCCCCGCGAAGTCGAGAACCGGCTCGCAGCGCAGGACAGC
>CAVYPI010000106.1:0-79104 GCA_963770125.1 uncultured Actinomycetota bacterium
ACGAGCATGAGGTCGACAATCCACATCAGTGTGCGATCGCGCCAGCCGCCGAAATAGCCGGCGATCGTTCCGACTGTGGCGGCGATGATGGTCGAGATGAACGCCACGCAGACGCCGATCAGCATGGATTTCTGCATGCCGCGCAGGGTTTGGGCGAGCAGGTCCTGGCCGAGCGCGTTGGTGCCGAACCAGTGGTCGGCGCTGGGCGGCTGCTGCAGCGCGGAGAAGTCGAGATCGGTGTAGCTGTAGGGGAGCACCGGTGGCAGCGCATAGCAGGCGATGAACAGCGCCACCAGCAGTATCAGCGAGACGACGGCCGGCTTGTTGCGCAGAAATCGGCGCCGCACGAGCGCACGCCGTGAGGCGAACCGGGCGACATCGACGCCCGACTTGGCCGTGGTCGCGGTGTCTGTGGTGACGGGTTCGCTCATCGCACTCGAACCCTTGGGTCGAGCGCGGCGTAGACGACATCGGACAGCAGCCCGGCCAACAGGATCGTCACGCCCGAAAGACAGCGTGATCGCCACGACGATGTTGGTGTCCTGGGTCGCGATGCCTTGAACGAACCACTCACCCATGCCGTGCCAGCCGAAGATCTTCTCGGTGAAAACCGCACCGGTGAATAGACCGGCGACGCTATAGGCGAACAGTGTGGCCATCGGGATCAGCGCTGTGCGCAGGCCGTGTTTGAACAGTGCATGGCGCCGGGTCAATCCCTTGGCGCGGGCGGTGCGGATGAATTCCTGGCCGAGCACGTCGAGCATCGCGTTTCGCTGGTATCGGCTGTAGCCCGCGATGGCTCCCAGCGCCAGCGTGAACGTTGGCAGCATCAGGTGCTGCAGCCGATCGACGAACTGGTTCCAGGCTCCTCCGACCGCGTCCGGTGAGGTCTCGCCGGTGTACTCGAACAGCTGCACTCCGAGCACCGAGTTGACCCGCAATGCACCGAGGATCAGAAGGTTGGCGATCACGAACACGGGTGTGCTGATCACCAAGAGGGAGAGCACGGTGATGACCCGATCGGAAAGGTGGTACTGCCGGATCGCTCCCCAGGCACCGACCACTACGCCGATCACCGTGCCGATGACTGAGCCGATGACCAGTAGGCGCAGGCTGACGCCGATGCGCCGCCATAGTTCGTCCGACACGGGTTGTCCGCCGATGGTGCTGCCGAAGTCGCCATGCACCACTCCGGCCACCCAGTGGCCGTAGCGGACCGGGATCGGCTTGTTGAGGTCCAGCTCCGCGGCCTTGGCGTCGATGACGGCCTGCGGTGGCCGCGGATTCCGCTGCAGCAGGCTGTCCAAAGGCCTGAATGTGAGCGACGCCAAGGAGAAGGTCAGGAACGAGGCAACCGCCAGCAGCACGATGTAGTTCAGCAGCCGCCGCGCGAGGAAGCGCGTCATAGGCGATGTCCCCGGGCGGCGTGCATGACGCACAGGGTAATGAGATGGCCCCCGTGGCGGTCGGATGTTGCTTCTCGAGCGTGACTAGACAATTGGTACCTGCGTCTAAGGCGGTTGTCAGTTTGGCGGCGTTAACTTATCTCGCCTGCAGGTTTATCGGTCGCCCCGCTGTCGCGGCTACCCGAGAAAAACCAGGAAGGTGAGGTGTTCCAAGATGAGTTCTCCTAAACGCAACAACGTGAGACTGCTTGCCGCGGTGATCGGCGCCAGTGGTGTGGTGGCCATCGGCGCGTTGTCGGTCGCGATCGACCAGCAACAGGCCGGGCCTGCCGTGCTGGTGAGCAGCGGCAATTCCACAGCGGCCGGTCCTACCAGCGCCACGACGACACCGATGATGGCGGTGCCGTTGATCAGAGGACCGGCAGCGTTGCCCACCGAAGAACAGGGGCCAGCCGCGCCGTAGCCGCGAGCTTTCCGCCGACATATTCGCCGGTGACTGCCAGTACGGCGGCCACTTTGGGTAGTTCGCACCCAAAGTTCAGAATGTTGGCAGTTTCGGGGAGTTCACCGGATCGCACCTGCACTTTTGCCGGTCGCCGCAGTGCCGGGCATCAAGGGGCCCGCGCCACTGCCCCCCGAACAGCAGGCTGCCGAGTAAGCGTTTCACCTCCGACCCCTTCGGCTGTCCCATAACGGCGAAGGGGTTAGCAATCGACCCCTCGTGACGTGTTCGAGGAGTCGTCCCGCGCCACATGGGACGGCCAGCCAGAGACCGAATGGAGTGGTCAGAGGTGAAATCGAGTCAGCTCAAGCTTGCCGCGGCTGGCATCGGTGCCAGCGCAGTCGTTGCTATGGGGCGCGCTCACCGTTGTCTTCAGTGACTCACCGGGAAGCATCAGCGAGGGTCCGGAAATCACGCTGGGCGAAACCACCACGTCGACGACGGCGCCACCCAAGCCCGAGACGTCGATAGCTACACCTATGGTGACGGCCTCGGTGCCCGAAGGCTTCGGAAACGGCGGGGCGTAAGCACTAGTTCCGGTGCGGCGGCGGCCCGCCGGGTCCATCCGGGCCTAGGGGTGTCCCCTGCTGCGGATTGCCGATATTGGTGACCGTCGCCGTCTGACCGTTGCGCGTCGCGCGCACCACCACCTGGTCGTCCACGGCGAACGGCGGCGCTCCTGCATTGCCCGCCGTGTTCGGTATGGCGTAGGTCTGGCTGTAGCCGTCCTCGCTTCGTGCCGTGATCGAGGTCGGCGAGACCGCGGTGACCGTGCCGGTCTGCGTCAGCACGGTGGTGTAGCGGCCTGCGCCGTCGGCCACCACGAACTCTCCGTGCAGCGACGTAGCACCCACAGCGGGCGGGACTGGCCCGCCCACGCCGCCATGCTGGCCGCCGGGGCCACCCGGCATTCCGCCACCTGGTCCGAGCGCCTGGTGCGGTGCGCCGAAGGAATCGGAATTGCCCTCAGTGGCGGCGTAGATCGCGGCACCGCCGAGGGATGCGATGACAGCGGCGACGGCCACGGCCGCCGCGGTTTCCCGCAGCCCCACCGGCTAGGCGAGGGCTGAGGTGCACCCCATACCTGATGTTCGGTGCCAATCTGATCGGTGGCCATGCGACCACAGTGCAAGCCCTTGATGTGAGTCTGCTGTGCGTTGTGTCAGCGTCGGTTATGTCTATGTGCCCTTCACAGCTCACACATAGACAAGGCACAGTCTGGACTCATGGGCGCCACCAATAATGAGCGCGTGTCCAGTCCCACCGGTTTCACCATCAACGAGAACGAACCCGCACGCGTCGTCATGCGGCGCGCCGACGGCAAGCCCATCCACGTGCTGGTCGTCGACGACGAACCGGTGCTCGCCGAACTGGTGTCGATGGCCCTGCGGTACGAGGGTTGGGAGATCGCGACGGCCGGCGACGGCGCTTCGGCCATTGCATCGGCTCGGGAGACCCCGCCCGACGTGGTGGTGCTCGACGTGATGCTGCCGGACATGAGCGGGCTGGATGTCCTGCACAAGCTGCGCGAGCAGATTCCTGGGCTGCCGCTGCTGCTGCTGACCGCGAAGGACTCTGTTGAAGACCGCATCGCGGGTCTGACCGCGGGCGGCGACGACTACGTCACCAAACCGTTCAGCCTCGAAGAGGTGGTGCTGCGGCTGCGCGCACTGCTGCGGCGCACCGGGGTGACGAGCGAAACGGGCGGAGCGAAGATCGTCGTCGGCGATCTGGTGCTCGACGAGGACAGTCACGAAGTCACCCGCGGCGGCGACGTCATCTCGCTGACCGCGACGGAGTTCGAGCTGCTGCGGTTCATGATGCGCAATTCCAAACGCGTACTGAGCAAGGCGCAGATCCTGGACCGGGTGTGGAGCTATGACTTCGGCGGACGGTCCAACATCGTCGAGCTTTACGTTTCGTATCTGCGCAAGAAGATCGACATCGGGCGCGAACCGATGATCCACACCTTGCGCGGTGCGGGCTATGTCCTCAAGCCCCCGCGCTGACGCGCGCCGCAGCCGCTTCCGTTCGCCGCGGACCTGGTCGCTGCGGGCCCGGCTGCTTGCCACCCAGATCATTCTGCTTGCCCTTGTGTGTGCGGCGATCGGAGTGGGCACGGAGCTTGCGCTGCAACACTTCTTGATGAACCAGCTCGACGATCGGCTGGCCGAAACCGGACGGCGTTCGGCGGGTCTGTTCGAGTTCGGGCCGCGACCGCCGGGCATGGGCCCGATGACGCCGGGCTACCCGAATCCTCCGGGATACCCACGGCACGTCATCATTCGCGAGGACTATGGTCCCGGCCCCGCCTTCCTCAACGCGCCGGGGCAAGCCGCCCGGACAGTCGGCGCGGTGATCTCGCGCGGCACGCCGGTCGACGCGGGTGTCATCACCGCCGACGGCACCCGGACTGGAATCAGCACGGCCGCAGCGCATCAACTTGCGGGCGTCCCACCGAATCACGTGCCGACTACGCTGGAACTCGACGGGCTGGGCCGGTACCGCGTCGTCGCGATGCACGCCCGTGGGCCGGGCGAAACGATCGTGACTGGCTTGCCGACGTCGGACGTCGACGACACCCTGGTGAATGTGGCCGTCATCTTCTGCGTGGTCGCGGCCGTCGCGCTGATCGGCGGCACCACGGCGGGCATCGTGATCATCCGTCGCCAACTCGCCCCGCTGTCAAGGGTTTCCGAAGCCGCCCGCCAAGTGGCCGACCTCGAACTCGACCGGGGCGAGGTGCGGCTGCCGACCCCGATCGTCGAGGTCGATCCAGTGAGCGCGGACACCGAAGTCGGGCAGCTCGGCTCGGCGTTGAACCGGATGCTGGACCGCATCGCGGGCGCCTTGTCGGCGCGTCACGCCAGCGAGACCCGAGTGCGGCAGTTCGTCGCCGACGCCAGCCACGAATTGCGCACCCCGCTGGCCGCAATCCGCGGTTATACCGAACTGGCGCAACGCAAACAAAACGATCTGCCAGACGACGTGGCACACGCGATGAGCCGCGTCGAATCCGAGACCGAGCGGATGACGCAGCTCGTCGAGGACATGTTGCTGTTGGTGCGGCTGGATACCGGACGGCCGCTGGAACGCGGGCAGGTCGATTTGTCCAGGCTGGTCGTCGACGCCGTCAGCGACGCCCACATCGCGGGACCCGACCACAAGTGGTCACTCGATCTGCCCGACGAGCCCGTCATCGTCGACGGCGATGAAGCGCGGCTGCACCAGGTGCTCGCCAATCTGCTCGCCAACGCCAGGACCCACACGCCGCCCGACACCTCGGTCACCACATCGGTGGTCGTTGACGAGCCCGGCGCTGCCGTCCTGACGGTCGCCGACGACGGTCCGGGGATACCCGCGTGGCTGCAGCCCGAGATTTTCGAGCGGTTTGCCCGCGGCGATTCGTCGCGCTCCCGGCGCGGTGGCAGCACCGGGCTGGGCCTGGCGATCGTCGCCGCCGTCGTCAGAGCCCACAGTGGCACGATCGACGTGCACAGCGTGCCCGGCAAAACGGAGTTCGTGGTGAGGCTCCCGGCCAATTCACAGCCAGGCCACAGCTCGTCCAAGACCGGCGCCTAGCGGGCTCAACAAAGATCGCCTTGATGACGGCCGTAGCGCTTCCTGCTGAGCAGACACAAACTCGCACAAAATCCGCCTCTGGCGTGCGAGTTCGCGTCTTTTCGCGCTGGGGACTGGGCGTGCTGCTGGCCGCGACGGCCGCGCTGTACTTGTGGAACCTCTCGGCGAACGGATGGGCCAACGCATACTATTCCGCGGCTGCGCAGGCCGGGGCCAGCAATTGGACAGCGATGCTGTTCGGGTCCAGTGACGCCGCCAACGCCATCACCGTCGACAAGGCGCCCGCCGCGCTGTGGGTCCACGACGTCTCGGTGCGGCTGTTCGGCCTGAACCCGTGGAGTGTACTGGTGCCACAGGCACTGGAAGGCGTTGGGGCGGTGGCGTTGTTGTCCGCCGCGGTCCGCCGGGTCGGTGGCGATGGTGCCGGGTTGCTCGCGGGCGCGGCGTTCGCGCTGATGCCGGTGGCGGCGTTGATCTTCCGGTTCAACAATTCCGACGCACTGCTGGTGCTGTTGCTGGTTGCCGCCGCGTACTGCGTGCAGCGTGCCTGCGAAAAGGACAGTAGCCGTTGGTGGTTGATCGCCTCAGGCATCCTCGTGGGCCTCGGGTTTCTGGCCAAGATGCTGCAGGCGTTCTTGGTTCTACCCGGTTTCGGCGCGGCCTACATGGTGGCCGGCAACCGTCGGATGCGGCGCCGGATCGTCGACTTGCTTGCCGCCGCCGCGGCGCTTGTGGTGTCGGGCGGCTGGTATCTGCTGACCGTGGAGCTGTGGCCAGCGTCGGCCCGGCCTTACATCGGCGGGTCGCAGCACGACAGCATCGTCGAATTAGCTTTGGGCTACAACGGTTTGGGACGTCTGACCGGTGACGAGCCGGGCGGGCTGGGCAACCTCAACTTCGACGTCGGCTGGGGTCGGCTGTTCGGCTCCGGGATGGGTCTGGACATCGCGTGGTTGCTGCCCGCGGCGGTGATCTGCCTCGCGGCGGGGTTCGTCATCACGAGACGCGCACCGAGGACGGATCCAGCGCGCGGGGCGTTAATCCTGTGGGGCGCCTGGCTCGTCGTCACCGCGGTGGTGTTCAGCTTCGCCAACGGCATCCTGCATCCCTACTACGCCGTCGCGCTTGCCCCGGCTATCGGCGCCTCGATCGGTATCGGCGCAACGCTGTTGTGGCGCAATCGCTCAGACATCCGTGCTGCGACGGCGTTGTCCGGCACTGTCCTGGTCACCACCATCCTCGCGGCGGTGCTGTTGTCCCGGGACAGCGAGTGGATGCCGTGGCTGCGGGCGACCGTCGCCATCGGGGGAGTGGGAGCCGCCGCGCTGCTGTCGGTCGCTGGGCGGCTGACCCAGCCCGTCGCCCGCGCAGTCGGCGGCCCTTGCCGTCGCGGCATGTCTGGCGGCGCCCGCCGTGTATTCGGTTGCCACCGCGGCCACAGCGCACAGCGGCGCGATCCCGTCTGTCGGCCCGGCGCGGCATGGCTTCGGCGGTTTCACCGGGCCCGGCGGGCTGCTTGACTCACCGACTCCCGGGCCCGCGCTGTCGGCCACCCTGTCTGCTGAGGCCCACGATTTCACCTGGGTCGCGGCCGCCGTCGGGTCAAATAACGGGGCTGGCTATCAGCTGGCCAGCGGCGCACCGGTGATGGCGATCGGGGGCTTCAACGGCACCGACCCCTCGCCGAGGCGTGAGGAATTCCAGCGCTACGTCGCCGACGGGCGGATCCACTATTTCGTCCGCGGCAAGATGATGATCGGGCGCCGGGGTGGGGCCTCGACGGGCAGCCGCGAATCCGCCGATATCGCCGAGTGGGTGGAAACCCACTACGCCCCGCAGACCGTTGACCGCGTGATCATCTACGACCTCACGCAGCCGCAGAGGAATTCATAGCTGAGGCATAGCTTCACCCAACGAGGCACACACGCTGCTGCACAACCATGGGTTTCATGACAGACATCGCCCTTGACGTTGACACCACCTGGGACGACCGGATCCGATTCGGGTCACGGCCCAATGCCGCACTGGCGGCCCGCGCCGCGGGCGTACCCGTGCTCGACGTGGTCGTCCCGGTGTACAACGAGCAGGCAGCCCTCGCGGACTCGGTGCACCGGTTGCATCGCCACCTCCAGGACCACTTCCCGTTCCCCGCGCGCATCACGATCGCCGACAACGCGAGCGTCGACGACACACCTCGGATCGCCGCCGAACTGGCGGCCGAACTAACTGATGTTCGGGTGGTGCGACTGGAGCAGAAGGGCCGGGGCCGCGCGCTCCATGCGGTGTGGTCCACGTCCGATGCACCGGTGCTGGCCTACATGGACGTCGACTTGTCCACCGACCTCGCCGCGCTCGCGCCGCTGGTGGCACCGCTGATCTCCGGTCATTCGGATCTGGCCATCGGAACCCGACTGGGCCGAGGTGCCCGGGTGGTGCGGGGGCCCAAGCGGGAGATCATCTCGCGGTGCTACAACCTGATCCTGAAATCCACACTGGCCGCGCGCTTTTCCGACGCGCAGTGCGGCTTCAAGGCGATCCGCGCCGACGTCGCTGAGCGCCTGTTGCCCCACGTCGCCGACACCGGCTGGTTCTTCGACACCGAGCTGTTGGTGCTTGCGGAGCGCAGCGGCCTGCGCATCCACGAGGTCCCGGTGGACTGGGTGGACGATCCGGACAGCCGCGTCGACATCGTCGCGACCGCGACCGCCGACCTCAAGGGAATCGGACGGTTGTTGCGCGGCTTCGCCGACGGCTCGATCCCGGTGAACAACATCGCCGCACAGCTCGGGTCGTCGCAGCTCGCTGCGGCGCCCGGATCGCTGTTCCGGCAGGTGGTCCGGTTCGGCGCTATCGGTGTCGTGTCGACGGCGGCCTACCTCTTGCTGTTTATGCTGATGCAGGGCTGGGCGGGTGCGCAGGCGGCCAACCTCATCGCGTTGTTGGTCACCGCGATCGGGAACACCGCCGCCAACCGGCGGTTCACGTTCGGAGTCGGCGGCCGCGACAATGCAGGCCGCCATCATGTGGAGGGGCTGATCGTTTTCGCGATCGCACTGGCGATCACCAGCGGCTCGCTAAGTGTCCTGCACGCCGTGGTCCCCGCGCCGCACCACTTGGTCGAACTGGTTGTGCTGGTGCTGGCCAATCTCGTTGCCACCGCTCTGCGCTTCGTGCTGTTGCGCGGCTGGGTGTTTCACCCCGGCAGATCCCGCTGACCTCACTTCAACACAAAGGAATAGATTGATGACGATCACCGCAGACATGCCTCCGCAGACGACGGCCGCGCGGCACGAGCCACCCCGTCGCCGCGACGGCATCTTCACGCGTCTGGTTCTCGGCGACGGCTCCCAGCCGAGGTGGGTCCGGCCCGCGCTGCTAGTGCTTCTGGTGGCCACCGCCCTGCTGTATCTGTGGGGGCTTGGCTCGTCGGGCTGGGCCAACAGCTACTACGCGGCCGCGGCGCAGGCGGGCACACAGGACCTGAAGGCATGGCTGTTCGGCTCGCTCGACCCGGGCAACGCCATCACGGTCGACAAGCCGCCTGCGGCGATGTGGGTGATGGGCCTGTCCGGCAGGCTGTTCGGCTTCAGCGCCTTCACGATGCTGCTACCGCAGGCATTGATGGGGGTCGGCTCCGTCGCACTGCTGTATTCGACGGTTCGTCGGTGGAGCGGTCCAGTTGCGGGCCTGATCGCCGGTACGGTGCTGGCACTGACGCCGGTGGCGGCGTTGATGTTCCGGTTCAACAACCCTGACGCGTTGATGGTGCTGCTGCTCATCGCCGCCGCGTACTGCATTGTGCGCGCGACCGAAACGGCGAGCACAGGCTGGATGGCCTTGGCAGGCTGCGCCGTTGGCTTTGCATTCCTGGCGAAGATGCTGCAGGCGTTCCTGGTCGTCCCGGGGCTCGCGCTCGTGTTCCTGGTGGCGGCGCCGGTCGGGCTGTGGCGGCGCATAGGCAAGCTGCTCGTCGGCGCCGTCACAATGATCGTGTCGGCGGGTTGGTACGTCGCACTCGTCAGCCTGTGGCCCGCCGAATCCCGGCCCTACGTCGCGGGTTCGACCGACAACAGCCTGCTCCAATTGGCCTTGGGATACAACGGGATTGAGCGAATCACCGGTAACGAGGGCGGCCCGGGCGGAGATCCCGGCGGCCATGGCGGCATGAACCTCTTCTTCGGGGGCACTCCCGGTATCGACAGACTCTTCGGTCCTTCGATGGGCGTCGAAGCGTCATGGCTGCTGCCCGCCGCCTTGATCGGCTTGCTCGCGGGCCTGTGGTTCACCCGGCGTACCGCGCGCACCGCAACAGTCCGGGCGGGCTTGCTGCTCTGGGGCGGGTGGCTGCTGGTGACCGCAGCGGTGCTCAGCTACATGGGCGGTACTGTGCACCCGTATTACACCGTCGAGCTGGCGCCCGCGATCGGTGCCATCGTGGGGATTTCAGTGTGCGAACTCTGGCGTGGCAGGGCATACCTGACGCCGAGGATCGTCATGGCGGTCATGGCCGCGACAACGGGTGTGTGGGCGTACATGCTGCTGGACCGCACGCCGGATTGGACACCCTGGCTGCGGTGGGTTGTTTTGGTGGGCTCGATCGTGGTGGCGTCGGTCGTCGCCGTCGGGGCACACAGGCTTGGCAAGCTCACCGCGGTGGTGGCCATCGCAGCGGCGTTGTTCGGGCTCGCCGCGCCCGCTGCGTTCGCGATCTACAACGTCATGCACCCCCACGGCGGTCCCGGAACGACGTCCGGTCCCGCCCACGCCGGCGGATTCGGCGGTCCGGGTGGGCCCGGCGGTCCGGGGCGCCCCGGGGGGCCCTGGTCGGTCCCGATGGCCGAGGCGGTCCGTTCGGCCAGGCTGACAACCCAGCGCTGGATCAGCTCGTCGAGAACACGGGGAATCGTTGGGCGGCAGCGAGTGTCGGCTCGTTCGCGGTGAGCAGCCTTGAACTCAAGACCGGGACGTCGCTCATGGCGATCGGCGGGTTCACCGGGTCCGACAACTCACCTACGCTCGCGCAGTTCCAGCAGTACGTGTCCGACGGACAGGTCCGCTACTTCATCGCAAGCGGTCGGGGTGGTCCTCACGGCGAACGGTCCGGCAGCGGGGCTGAAATCACGCAATGGGTGCAACAGCATTTCACGCCAATGGATGTCGGCGGCACCACGGTCTACGACCTCAGCCGGCCCCGTTGATACGTCGCCAGTGGGTGAACCCGGTGTTCGATCCCGGGTACCGCGCCTGGGGCTTCTGGCTCGGGCCGATCTGGATCCCGTTGCTCTGAGACGGCCCGCCAGATCAGACGGCCGTCACCATCTATTCGCAGTGATTTTCACCTGTGGCATTCGGCAGCCGCGTTGCTATGGTCGCTTCGAGACGATCGAGGAGGTCCCAGTGTCCGTGACCGACGAGTATCTGAAGAACATCCAGACACCTCCGTCGCGTGGCTGGTGAGGGCCTCGAAAGGCCCTCTACCTGCGAAAAGGCATCACGGCAGATCGCTGGGACTTGCTGTAGCTGTGTCCAGATTGTGTCCACGGCGTGTCCATCGCCCGGCTTCGGCCCGTCCGCGACGGGTGAAAGAGTTGATCGAGCGATGTCCGGATCACGTTTGGGGCTGGAGCTGTCCGGCGCCCACACAGGCTGCTAGCGCCGAAATCCCCGATCGGCGAACCGATCGTCGCCTTTGTGGTTCATCCTTCCGCGCTGGCCTCGTCGGTCCAGAGCGTTATCGTGAGGGCTGTGACTCCTGATCACGCCGAGGGACTGCAGTATCACGTTGTGCCCCCTGACGATCCTCTGCGTGTGGTGAACGTTGTGCGTGAACCCGCAGGGCTACAACCACTTTCTGATGAGCACGATACCTAAGGCGGCTGAACCCATGAGGGCCGACTTCGAGCGCCGGGAACCACGCTGTCGGATCTGTCGCGATGAGCCTGTGCGCATCCTCGTCAATGAGCTGCTGGACTGGCGCGGTGTCCCGGTCATTCTGGGCCGTGGCAAGACACACCGGATTACTCTCACCGAGATCCTGCGTGACCTGGAGCCCCTCAACGAGGGCCGTGACAAGAGAGACCGGATCACCTACGACAGCTTGTGGGTCCACGCCAAGCGTCACTACGACCTGGCCGGGATTGCGGCCTACTGGAGAACCCGGATGTCCAAGGAGTTCAAGGAGTTCAAGAAGGCCCTGCGGGGATAACCGCGTGTAGAACGCCTATCGAATAGCCCAGAGCAGCTCGCATTAAGTACGAAGAAATTTGATCCCTTAGTGACACTCGACTACACCTGTGCCACAGGGTATTTGGGGTGAAGGTGCAGGTCACCGATGCCTGCGCGCCCCATATCACGGCTGGTCCGTTTTACGCTTGCCGTCGGTACAAACGTGATCTTCGATCACCTCGGCCATGGGCGGCCTACAGTCCACCCCGTGCGTGAATCGAGGCCGTCGAACTGGTTGCCTGCCAACGTCGTCAACCTCGCCGAGCAGACCCGCCAGCGCCTCACCTACGGCGACGTCGAGCGTTACCTGGCCCAGATGGCCGCTCATCCCCGCGAGTGTGAGTGTGGCCGCTGTGTGCTGGCGCCGCAGGTAACGGTGCAGCGTGTCTTTGCGATTGCCTCGGCCTGGCAGCGTCAGGTGCGGGCCACCAAGGTACGGGGCCTGCGCTAGGCCGGATGGGCACAAATTGACAGTCGTCGCGATATGACTACGCCTGTGCCACAGGGCCTTTGGTGGTGATATCGCAGGTCACGGCTGACACTGCGCCCGGCGTCATGGCTGCGTCCGATTTACGTGTCGCGTGGTTTCGATGCTGTTCAGTGCCCGGACCGTGGGGAGGACGATCCGTCATCAGAGTCGTCGCGGCGGTCGGGGTGACCCGGATCGGTGGCGCCCGGCCCGGAATCACCCGCAACGTTCGGGTCGTGCGGCACATGGCCACCGGGTTGGTAGTCCGGGGTCAAGCCCACAGCCGGGCCTTCCGCGGAAATCGGAGCGACATCATCCTTGCGGCCGACCACGTTGAACAGGATGTTCAGCAGCACGGCGGTCACCGCTGCTGCACTGATGCCGGAATCGAAGATGGTCTGGAACCACGACGGGAAGTCGTGGTAGAAGTCCGGCACGGCGATCGGGATGATCCCCATGCTGATCGACAACGCGACGATGATCAGGTTGTGGTTGCCCTCGTAGTGCACTGCGGACAGGCTACGGATGCCGCTGGCCGCAACCGTGCCGAACAACGCCAACCCGGCGCCCCCGAGCACCGGCAGCGGCAGTGCCGCGACGACGGCCCCGACCTGAGGGAAAAACCCCAGCAACAACAGGATCCCGCCACTGACCGCGACCACGAACCGGCTCTTGATACCAGTAAGCGCGACCAGCCCGACATTCTGCGCGAACGCACTGACCGGGAAGCCGTTCAGCAGACCACCGGACACCGCAGTGGACAGGGTGTCCGCCCGCAGCCCGTTGGCAACGGTCTTCCGGTCGGCCGGACGGCCGACGACGACACCGATGGCCAGCAGGTCGGCGGTGGTCTCGGTCATGATCACCAGCATCACGATGACCATCGACACGGCGGCGGCAACCTCGAAGGTCGGTGCGCCGAAGTGAAAGGGTGTGGAGATCGCGAAGCTCTGGGCCTCCGATACGCGGGAGAAGTCGATCTTACCGAAGAGCGCGGCGACCACCCCGCCAGCGACCAGCCCGATCAGAATCGCGATGCGGGAGAAGAATCCGGGCAGGAACCGGTAGATGAGCAGGATGATCCCGAGGGTGATCGCGGCGAGCCCGATATTGGACAGGGAGCCGAAATCCGCGGCGCCGACACCTCCACCGGCCCAACGTGCCGCCACCGGGAGCAGCGAGATCCCGATGACCGTGATGACCGACCCGGTGACTACCGGTGGGAAGAAATGCAGCAGTCGGCTGAACACACCACTGAGCAGGAACCCGATGACACCGGCGACCACAATGGCCCCGAAGATCGCCCGCAGTCCAGCTGTCCCACCACCCGCACCAGTACCGATGGCGATCATGGAAGCCACCGCCGCGAACGAGGTCCCCTGCACGATCGGCAGTTTCGCGCCGATCCAGGGCACACCCAGGGTCTGCAGCAAGGTCGCAAGACCGGAAATCAGCAGGGTGGCCGCCAACATGTAGGACAGGTCGGAGAACTCCAGCTTCATCGCACTGCCCACGATCAGCGGGACCGCGACCACCCCCGCATACATGCTCATCACATGTTGCAACCCGTAGACGAACATGGGTCCCGGTTTGAGGACCTCGTCGACCGGGTGGCCCTTGTCCTCGAAGACCACGAGGTGATCACCGGCCGCCCCTGCCGGGTCTGAATCGTGTGACATCGCCCGCTACCAGCCCTGCCCCGGATCGAACGCCAACCCCATCCGGGTTTCCGCTTTTCCATGCTGATTGTGTCCGAGCGTTCCACTCATTTTTCCTAGCTCCCTCGATAGGTGGAATAGGCGAACGGCGACAACAACAAAGGAACGTGGTAATGCAGATCGGCGCCTGTAATCTCGAACACCACGGAGACCTCGGGGTAGAAGCCCACCTGACCCGACACCGCGTGATACCTACCTATATCGACGTCCAGCCGATACACCCGGGCTGGCAACCCCTCTTGTCCAGCCGATCCACCGGCGTGCCGGTAACGGCCATCGGCGTCCGTCGCCCCGGCGCCAACCAGCTGCCACTGCGTCCTATGGCGTTGGTGCACAGCCACCGTAACCGCAGCCGCGGGGCACCCACGCGCAGCATCCAACACATGTGTCGACAAGCCCACTGCACGGCACTCCGGATTCGGGGAACTATCGACGATCAGCCGTGAGTCCACGATGTGGAACGGCGCTTTTCGTTGGATGAAAGCCAGCATTCTGGCCACCAGACGACTGTATCGGTTTAGCACCAATACCGTTTACCGGGCTTTATTGCGAGCGGGGCTTGTGGGATTGTCGGCCGTGGGTTCAGCAGGGTTTTCGAGACGTCTGCTTTGTTCTCGGACTGTCCCGTAGATGGTCCGGGTATCGGGGCAGCCTCGCCACGGGAGTCTTTACGCGGCGTCGCGAGCTGCCCACCCCAACCGCAATCATCGAGTAGCTCCATGCCCAGCACGACTGGGTGCAGACAAGGCCGTGCCAGGCGCCGGTGGGCGTCATACGCCGGTCGGTCGGCGAAGGAGCGGTGGCAGCGCAGGCAGTGACAGGCCGCCATCCCGGCGAAGGTGGCGTCACAGCCGCAACTGGCGAGGGTTATCGAAGCTCACCAACTCCGGCCGTCAGGTCAGCGGTCACCACACCCAGCGGGCTGAGCACCGAGGTGCCGAACCGACCCTCACACCCGAAAGGGCCTCGGACTGGAGCATCGTCAGCACGATCGCGCCTTGCCGCACCAGCGCGACCTAGCCCGGCGGTCGGCGCCGCCGGGAGCAGAGCACGCCCCGAGGTCACGCTGGGGCTGTTGGGAGGCGGTGGTCTGCTTCGGCAACTACCCTGAGGTTGCTTCACGAGATGGCGTCGACGAACTCCGACGTGATGCCACCTCGGTTGACCTATGAGCGGATGCAGATGAAACAAGCGGAGTGGATTGCGCGCCACCGCGATCTGGGTCACCATCCAGAGCACTCGCCAACGGCGGAGAACCCCGACCTGGTCCGCTGTGACTGTGGCGGGATATGGCGCATCCTGACCCCGGAGCAGATTCGAAAGAAGTTCGCTCACCTCGGGGCGATCGCGAAATAAAAGCCGCGAGGAGCCGGAGGCCGAGGCCGCTCATCTGCCGCCAGAGACCTGGCGAGACGGCAAGTTCGACTTCAACGACTATTTGATCGAGTCGGTTCTGGTCGGCACCATCGAGGAGGTGGATGACGAGGACGACTGACACGACCCTCTACACCAACGGCGAGACCGTCTGGACCTACGAGCAGATGCGCGACGTGGTGTTCCCCGCCGAGGTCGTCGGTCTGGACATGGGGCAGTTCATCGGCGGCGAGTTGAGATTCCAGGACTGGCTGGCCGAGTCGGTTAACACCGGCATCTACAACAAAGTCGACGACGAGCAGTCATGAACACCTATCGAGATGAACAGGACGAGATCTTCACCGAGGCGCACATGCGCTCACAGTGGGCCGAGGACATCGCGTCCATGGACCCCGAAAGCGTCGACTTGCAGGACCACCACTCCTTCTCGGGCTGGCTGGCCGACATGCTGAGCTGGGGCCGGTACACCGAGATCGACGAGGACGACGAGTAAGTGCCCAGTAGCGACCACGACAAGCGTCTGCGTGCTGAACTGGCCGCCGAACTCGGCTGGTACCCGGCGGATCTCGACGACGAGTCCATCGCGCGGCACCGCGCCGACGCCGCCCGCAAGAAGACCGACCACGACCCCGCCAAGAAGTGGGCACACCTGACCGAACTTGCGCGCCAGCGGGAAGTTGAGGCCAAGGGTCGAGCCGAGGTGGCCGACCTGTACGAGTGAGCCGTGATGCCAAGGAGCGACGACCTTCTGCCTCGGTTGGCGTAAACCCCAGCGACGGGTCGTGTGGCCGAGTGGCCGACACCGAGATATCCCCGTGATGCTGCTCGACGAGCTGTCGCCCTGGACCCGGCGCAGTTGCGTGAGGTCGCTGATAACCCCGATGCGCAGCAGCAGCGGTGGCAACCACAAATTGTCGTCCAGCTGACACCCGGCCCACCATTGCCGCGCCTTGCCTGTGGGAGGAACATTAAGTGTCCGGCGATGCGACGACGGCGTGGACTGCGAGGTGTGCGTTGACGGGACGTGGATACGCTCTTCAGGGCACTCTGCTGGAGGCGTGCTCGTGGGGGGTGCTGTGTCCCTGCTGGATCGGTGAGGATCCCGACCAGGGCAGCTGTGATGCGTTCAACGCCTAACACTTCGACCGGGGCACGATCGGCGGTGTCGATGTGAGCGGCCTGTCGTTCGTTCGGGTGGTGCATATTCCGGGCAACGTGCTCGCACCGGGCAGCTGGCGGCAGGTGGTGTTCGTCGATGACCGCGCGACCGCCGAGCAGCGGCAGGCGATCTTGGACGCCTATGACGGCAAGCTGGGCGGACCGCTCGCGGATCTGGCGGGACTGATCGGCGAGACGCTGGCGGTGCGCGATGCACCGATTAGCCACGAGGTCAGCGACGGCAAGGGCGTGCTACGCATCGGCGATGTGGTGGCGGCCACGATGCACCCCTTCACCGGCCCGGACGGCACCGTCACCACATTGCGCGACTCTCTATTTTCGACGGTGCCGGGCTCGCCCGCTTACGTCGCGGTGGCCGACTCGCATGAGGTCAACCTGCCCGAGCACGGCATGGTGTGGTCGTTTACCGGGCGCAACGCGATTCAGGCCGATTACCAGATCCAATACACCCCATGACGGGCGCGCCTGCGGGCGCATTCATCACGCCACGGCGCCGCGTCCCGGTAGTTATCATCGCCGCGATCGCGGCTGCCTGGCTGCTGGCGGTGCTGGCCCAGGTGACCGGGCGATCGCAGGCTCTGCATCAGCATGCGCAGATGGAGGGCCGGTTGCCGATGGTGGTGGCGCTGGCGGTGTTCCTGCTGGCCTGGCAGGTCATGATCGCGGCGATGATGCTGCCATCGAGCCTGCCGCTGGTCGCGCTGTTCGCGGCGGTGTCCGCGAACGGGCCGCGTCCGCGCACCGCGATGGCCGCCCTGCTTGGTGGGTATGCGCTGGTGTGGACCGGGTTCGGCGCGCTGGCGTTCCTCGGCGCCACCGCCGTGCACCACGCCGTCATGGGCAGTATGTGGCTCATGGCGCACTCGTGGCTGATCAGTGCGGGTGTACTGGCCATGGCGGGCGTGTTCCAGTTCATGCCATTAAAAGACCGGTGCCTGCGCCAGTGCCGCAATCCGGGCGCCTACCTGCTCGCCCGTTACCGGCGCGGAATTCGATCGGCGTTTGCGCTTGGACGCGGCCACGGGTGGTTCTGCGTGGGCTGTTGCTGGGCACTGATGCTGGTGACGTTCGTCGCCGGGGTCGCGAGCCTACTCTGGATGGCTGCGCTGACCGCGATCATGGTCTACGAGAAGACCGGCCCCGGCGGCCAGCGGATGGTCCCGGTGGCAGGACTCTTCCTCATCGCGTATGCCGTGCTCGTCCTCGCCCATCCGGCTTGGCTGCCTGCAGCCGTCGCGGGCGGCATGTGAGCCCAATCTCCTCGGTCATCCCCGTTTCACACGCCACGCCGATCCGTCGGCTGACCTCTGCCGAGTACGCCGGTGCGGGACTTGCGCTGAATACTGGAGCCGCCGCCGTAGAAGCCGCCGGGCGCGACGCTAGCCGGGGTAGTACTTCGCCTCGGTGATCACGGGTTCGACCGTCGGCGGCTCGCGGCGTCCTGCCCTGCGCCGCGCCGAGAACATTGCGCCGCGCGCTGGCCGCGCCGCGATCGCGTTCGGCGATGCATGCGATCGACGGGTGTTCGCGTCGACGAAATCGTCGACGGTTTCGACGATCGCGCAATTTCGGTGGGCGATCGACGATCTCGGCCCATCCACTTGACACCGGAAGGGTGGTGATCTTGATTCCTGGGCGAACTGGTGCGGGCATTTGGCGGCGCCCGGTGCCCCGATCGCGCGCAAATTCGCCGAACGCGAAGATTCGCGCGCACTGCGCTGATTCGTGCGCACGCGATCGGCGCCACGATCGGTTTCGCGAAAAACCGCACCGCGATCGCGTTGGCCGATCATCCCCTGCCCGTCAGCGCGACCACCGCCGCCGAACTCGCCACCGCCCGCCTCGACCGCGACGACCTCGAATCCGTGCTCCGGTTGATCTGGCCGTCCATGGTCGAGTTGCATGCCTGTTTTTCACCTGTCCCAGCGCCGACAAGCGGCCCGCGACGACGCGGCGTTCAATGAACTAATCGCCCGGCTAGACGAGGAGGACGACGACTCCGATGGCTGAGACCAACGAGTACGAACTGCAGGCGTTGTGGTGGAAGCGCGTCCTGTCGGCGTTCACCGCCCGCCACGACCGTCAGGCGATCCCGTATGTGGTGGAGCTGCTGCGGTGCGTCGGGGACCAGCGCGCCACCGAGACCGCGCACCGGGCCTGGTTGTTGACCTACCGCGACCGCGCCGACGCCATCGCCGAGATACGCATCCTTCTGGCGCACGCCGAGGAGCTGGCCGACCCGACAGAGTTCATCGACGAGGACGACGAGTTTTGACCTCCGCAGCGAGCCATCACCGAGGGCAATGGGGACCGCCGCCGGTGTGGACGGGGCGTTCGCGGTCACATGGACGCTCGCGATTACTCTCTCACCTGGCGAGTGACGAGGCCCTTAACGAACCGGGAATCGATCTCCTCACCTCCGTCGCCGTAGTAGACGCGATACTGCTCGATTACCGTCCTCTCCCCGTCCGAGTACCTGCGAGTGGCGCTCGTTGTGCCGTCGGCTGTTTGCACGACTTTGATCCAGTTGCCGGACTTCGGATCTTGGAGCATGTCACCCTCCCGGATCTCCGCCAGCGGCACCTGCTCTGTTACGTGTTCCGAACTCACTACCCTCCCGGATCGTCGCGGTAGGTCGGCTGCGTCCACCCTCCGATGATCGTCCCGGCGATCACCTTGAGGATTCTCCCGCCAACGGCACCGGTCAATCACAGATGTACGGCCGCTGCCCGCAACTCCCAGTTCTGCGAGCTTGTGACCTTTGGAGTCACCTGGACACTGACGAATGCGGGAGGGCGAGCCCTAACGGCACGACTGCGCGGCGACATCAACCGGCCTGGGCGGCCGCAACCTCGAAATGTGAGACCGTGGTCTCGCGATCGACGAGGTACTCGTCATCCTCGGGGTAGAACACGGCGGCCTCGATGTCGGATCCCGCGAACCCGATGATGGCAGCCCGTGACTCCCACCAACTGACCGTCAGGACTTCGGTTCGACCATCTCCCAGGTCTCTCGTCCACATCTGGCAGCCAAGGTTGCCCGGCGTCGCCGCATACTCACGCAAACCGGTGCCGGTGATGTAGGCGACGTAGGCGTTCGCCTGCTCGGTCCGAACCCAGCCTCGCCACATCCGAGCGATCATGACCATCTCCTCGACGACGCCGGGTCTCGTGCCCACAACGATCGGACCCGGCTCGGTGTATGGGCCTCGGGTGTCCGGCATCCCAAGGATTGGCGCACATTATTAGCGGATTGATCGGGGTCGTGAAGGCTATACATCAGTCATCACTGCGTCGCCCTTAGTTCAGCGAACATGTCACGTTTGTAGTCGCGAGAGGGATCATCTCGCCGCCGTGTCCGCTGTGGACTGCAGTTCGACTCGTCAGATGAGGGCACCATGACAACCGCCAGTGTCTTGAAATAGACGAGATGCGAGAGTCTCAAATGTCAGTCGCAGCTCCGTGCCAGCCCTCAGTGCCGCGAATGGCGGGGTGCTGCATCCCGATGTAGATAGCCTGTCACGACTCGTACAGCAGCGGGTGTTGCGCGTACATGGCCGTACCCGAGCGCGTTCTACCGGGTGCCGGGGAATCGGGCGTTGAGGGCGTCGAGCATCTTGACAGCCTCCTCCATGCGCCGACGCACCAGCGTTAGCCGCTCTGGTGGATCGACATCGCCTTCGACTTCACAACGATGTCGCCACTGCGACTCGGCCTTGGTGATGCTCTTACTCATCTGGGCTACCTCTTGGCGCAGGATGTCGGCGAACAGTTGAGCCTGGGCACGATCGGAGGACCGGGTCATGGGAAGCACCGGCGCGTTTGCGTTACCCTGTGGCCGGTCGCCAACATTGTGACCAGGGGGTCGCTATTCCGGCGATCCGAAGGGATCGCTGACGGGCCATCCGACGGCAGCCAGGCGTCGCTTGACGCGCTCGGTGTCCTCCGGCGAGGGCACCTCGTCGGTCAGCTTGGTGATCGCCACCCTGACGTCAGTCGCATCATCCCGACGAAATCCAAACGCTCCGGGGTCAGCTTCGCCGACAGCCAGTCATTAACGGCGTCTTGGCCGATCTGGTGAGCTTGCATGACTCGGTTCGCGTCTCCCGAGTTGGTCACCACGGCACCGTCATTGAGCTCGGCCTGTGATGCCGGTCGTAGCAGCTCAGTACTATCGAAGTGCGACTGCAACACGTTCAGGATCGCCCTATACAGGTCCTTGTCGGTCACTGTTTCCTTTCGTTCGCCACGGCGCTTCACCCGTCGCATTCTTGCTACGAGACGTGTCGCATAAGGCAAGCTCTGGTAACAATTTAACGGCGAGCACTCGCGAAGTTGCGCGGCTGATCGTTGCAACGTGTCGCCGTCGTCACCGATCCGTGCCAGGGCATGTACGACCGCTACGGCCGGTCCTTGGCCTACCTGGACAAGGCCGACGGTTGGGATTACTCGGTCGAAGCGTCCCGTGCGGGTGTGGCCCATTCCTACATCTATCACGGCCATTCCCTCGGCCCGAGCCGACGAGATTGCAGCTGCCGAACAGGAGGCGAAGGCCGCTGGCCGGGGCCTGTGGGAACCGCCGTGCTTCGGCCAAACGACGTCAGTCCCAAGCTGATTCGCCGAGGTGGCCTCGCCCAACGGTCCGGCCGCGCGGATGTAGCGTGTCCTCCCCACGGGGGCGTCGACCCGCGCGGCGATCTACACAGCAGGGGACGAACCGCGCGGGCTGTTTCGGGGCGGCGAATCCGTGACCGTCTCCCAGTCGTCCCAGGTTTCGTGGCGTCTGCTGCGGGGGGCGATGATGCGGCGCCGTAGCTCCAGCAGCAACCCCTCGGTGGAGGCGCGGGAGGGGGCTTCGGTGGCGGTGTGGGCTAGCGGGTTGTGGGTGGTGCGGCGCTGCTTGACCACGAGGTCTTGGGGTTCCCCGCCCGCCAGGATGGTGTCGATGCTGCCCGGCGCCCAGGACAGCTTGTTCTCCAGCATGGCGTAGGTGCCCGCGCTGGCCTTGCGCACGCCGTGCTCGATGTCGGCCAGGGTGCGCACGGTGAACTGCAGGCTGTCGGCCAAATCGGTGCGGTTGCGGTAGCCCAGCGCCACGCGGCGGCTCACGACGTGGTGGCCGAGCCGTTGCAGGGCGTGTCGGTCCATGCAGTCATCATGACGGATAAGAGCGGCAATGTCGAGTCACTATGCCTATTTTGTTCCATCTGCTGCACGAAACAGCGGAAGTTACTTCCTCGGGACTCCGGCCAGGTCGGCCCGGACCTGGGTGACCGCGTCCCAGAAGGTCTCTTCCACCCTTTCCTTGGACAGGCCGACCACCTCGACCTTCGGCACCCTGGCCAGCTCCCGGCGCCCCACTTTGGCCTCGGGCGTGGCCGCGTCCGACAAACCGGTGTGGGAACGTCGCGGGAGGCAACTGGAGGAGATCGACGGCGAGACGTGCTCTCAGTAACCACTATGATGCATATCACTGTGGAAATCGTTTCGATAATATGCATATACTTGCCAGTAACTTCTTACGATCGACACTCAGACGGGAGACCCTTGTGACGGAACCGCATGTTGGGGACAGCAAAGACCAGGTCGCGCAGGCGGTGCTGGACACCGAGCTAGACACCACCCCCGCGAACGCCGTCGTCATCGACGCGGTCGCGAGGTTCTGCCCACAGTCCAACCAGCGCGGACAGGACGGTGAGATGCACGACGTTTTCATCGTCATCAGCGAAGGCTCGGGTGGCGAACATATCGTGCGCACGACTTACGCCGCCAGCGAAGACGACGCGCGCCAGGCACACCAGGAAAACTACGTCGACGAGACCATCGTCGAAATTCACCAATGAACCATCCCGGCTCGTCACATTCGCGGCGGCGACGTCACACCGAGCCGTTCGGGCGCCTGGGCAGTGCCAAGCGATGAGGATGGGCCACTCCGAATCCGAGATCGCCGCCAGTGCAGCGCAGTTCAACATCCAGGCTGACGACGCGCGGTACGTCCTACACGGCGCGGAATATCACTTTTGCCCGAGCTACTACTGAGGAACGACCTGATGAAGAAGCTTGCTGGACTTCGACCACATGGTGGCGATTGCCGACAAGTCCGTCGAGTTGAGATGAACGAAAACCCAAGAGACACACTATGACTGAGTATCCTGAGGACTATCCCACGCTGAGCGCAGGACCGCCGCCGGTGACGTACTCCGACCGCGTGTACGACTACCCGGCAGATCCGCCGCCCCGCCCACCATGGCTGACCCCGGTGTCCATCATCGGGACCTGTATCGCGGTGATCGCCCTGGTCGCTTTGGTGATTGCGGCTGCGGCGCTGGCCAGTCGTCCGATCACAGCGGGACCGTCCACCATCACCTCGACGGTGGCCGCGCCACCGTCAATCGTGACTCAGGTGAGCACAGTGACCATGCCGCCACCTCCGCCGCCTGCCACCAACACGGTGACGGTGCCCGTACCGATACCGCCACCATCGCCACAGCCGGTGTCCGCCTGCCTGCAGCTGCGGAATCAGGCCAACATCGACTACCCGGTCACTGCCGAACAGGCAACGGGGTATTGGGTTCCGCAGCTGAGTTCCAAGCAGCCCGGACTTGTCGCCGACGGCATCACCTGGGACTGCGACTCGATCATGGCCGAGCACACGCAGCTGCGGGCGGCCTACAACGCGAACCTGCTGTGGTCCGGCGACTGGCCGAACACCTTCGGCCATGGCGACTACTGGGTCACCTACGCGGCGTACATCTTCAACACCGCCGACGAGGCCAGGCAGTGGTGCCTAGACCACGGTCGCGATGTACCGGAACACTGCTACCCCACCCAGATTCGATGAGGATCGAACGATGACCAAAGTGACTGAGGCCCAACGAGTCTCAGCAGATGTTCACAAAAGGAACACGCATGAAGAAAGTAATCACCGCCGCCCTGGTTGGCGGCGCCATCGTCGGCTCCTTGCTGGGAGCCGGAACCGCCAGCGCTACCACCAGCGGCACCTTCTTGGTTCCCACCGAGATCTCACCCGGTTCCTATCGGGTGGTATCCAGCGATGGCACCGGCACCGGCTACTGGGAGACATGCGCCACCTATGCCTGCGAAGGATCGGGGATTATTGACAACGATTTCTTCAACAACAGCAGCATCATGGTGGTGTCGTCCGACGCTGTCGCCGTCAAGCTCGACGGCGTGACCTTGACGAAGATCGGCTGACGTCATGAGCGTCATCATCTTCTTCTGGATCGTCTGGGCCGTCATCGCAGTAATCATCGGTCAGCACAAGAATATTGGACTCGGGACGTCGCTCACGCTGGGCATCCTGCTGGGCCTGATCGGCGTGGTGATCCTGCTCTGCATGCCCGCCGAACTACCCAAGGCCCCGGCGGGGATGTACGCCGCCAAGTGCGCCCGGTGTGGCGCCGGGCAGAACCTCCCGATGGGGCAGGCCGAGTACACGTGCTGGCAGTGCCACACCGCCCATGTGGGCAGAAGCCCGGCACTCGTGTCGGGTCGCTGCTGCCCGGAATACCCGTACTGCGGAGGTCACTCATGAAGAAGCTGATCGGCGGGGGCCTCATGGCCCTCGCCATAGGCCTGGGAATGGCTCCGGCTGCCCAGGCAATTACTCCCGACGAGTGGGGGATGGACGACGGTATCGGAGTCGGCACCCGGACAGCCGGAACACACTGCCTGGCTTCGGAAGCTCATCAATGGGCGGATCCGGCTGATGGCAGCAGATATGCGCTCTGGTGTCCACCACCAGCGTTCGTCTGGATACCGGTGATCGGCTCGTGATGAACGAGCACGCCGAGCCAACTGAGATGGCAGGCGCCGCCGAAGCCGAGACCGAGATGGCCTACGCCTGGGCGCTGGACTATGACGATCCTGATGAGTTTCCGACACAGCGGCTGACGCCACGGCGCATCACGTCGCTGGGACTGGCGGCGAGCCTGGTCACGATTGCGGTGGCCGGTGGTGTGGCGTTCGGCGTGCTTCGCCAGCCGGAGCCTGCTCCGGCACCGGTCTCTGTCGTCGAGACGACAACTAAGCCTGCACCTCCAGCGCCGCCGCCTGTGACGGCGACAGTGACCGTCCTGCCTCCACCACCGCCTGTGGCGGTGACGGTCCAGCCGAAGCCGGTTCCAACGGTCGAGTCGAAGCCGGACTCTGACGTTCCACATGCTTGCCAGGCGCTTCTGCACCAACCCCAAACTGCTTTCGATGGTCCTAATCAGGCCGTGCAGGAACTGGAACGGGTTTACGGGCTGGACGCGAATCACGCTGAGGCACTGGTGGATCAATTGATTGTCCTGGACAAAGACGACCCAGCAGGTTGGCGACCCAGCCAGACCTGCTTTGACCTGTGGCATGAGGGCTACATCAAATGAAGACGCTTATCGCTGCAGCACTGATCGGCTTCGCCGCCCTGTTCGGGACGGCTGGTGTCGGCCACGCCGACAACGATCCTTATGCCCCGCTGGTGGGTGTCTGACAGGGACACCATCGCGTGATGAAGGTTGACCCGGACGGGTCGGTCGTGGTCCACGTGCCAGATGACCCCGCCTGCCCGACCTGCAGCGCGGTTGAGATGCCCGCCATGACCATTCACATCGGGCTGACGGCCTATGACGACAACGGCGACGGCAAGTTCTTCGGCTACGTCAAGGACAGCTCAGATACCCGCGCAGTGCCGACAGCGGTCCCTGTTGAGATCGACATCATACCCGTGCAGGACTACGCGAAGGACCATCCCTATCCCCGCTATATCCCCAGTGATGGTCCTGGCAACGTGGTCACCGTATCCGTCAAGGGGCTGGGTAACGACTACCCGTTCTGTGGCCCCGACAGCCCACGTGTGTGGGGCATGAGATGAACAAGCTACTTGCCGCACTGGCACTGACTGGAGCTGCGCTATTTGAGGCTGGTATTGCCCACGCCGACCCAGGGCCTAATCTCGGCGACGATTGCACCGTGCTGGGAGCCGTGACGACGGACAACCAGAACCAGACGGTTCAGTGCGTGAAGCTCCCCGACCCAGACCGCACAGGGCCGCATTACATCTGGGTCCTGCTGGGTGCCGTGGAATAGGAGGAATCATGAAGAAGTTTCTTGCCGCACTCGCACTTACCGGAGCTGCCCTGTTCGGCGCTGGTGTTGCCCACGCCGACCAGGAGTCCAGCACCGACGCTCCGGTTGACATCGGGGCAAGCTGTCCCCACGCCGACCTCAACGAGATCGTGCCCGACACCGACGGTGGGTTGGCTCGCTGCATGTATACGAGCCGCGACTCGGGGTTCTTCTGGGGGACCAACGACGGGATGAAGCAGCCGTGGGTGATCGGCACTGGTCCAGCAGTCCCGTGCACCCCGCAGTGCCCGCCGCCTGGCGCGGGACCCAACTGGTGACTCCGGGCCTGATCTTCGACTGGCAGACGGACCGTGCGCGCCGACGCCAAGCGCAGGTCCACGTCGAAGAGCAGGGCGCTGCCAAGACGCTCAATGCCCTCGAAAAAGTCGTCAAGGCCGTCAAGGGTGCCCGCGAAGGTACGCAGCTTATCGTTTTCGGCATCGTCGTCATCGTCATCGGTGCCCCAATCGCGGGTGTTGGCAGCCTGTAGAACGGCCCCAATGGTCGGGAGACCTCGGCTCGCTGCAGATGCCACGACCCGTGACAACCGTGCGGGCGTAACGCCCGTAGAGCTGTCTCGAAATAGAGCACATCTGCGACACGCATCGATCCGTTTGCAGGGCGCGTGATTCCGCACGTCGCGATGTCTCAGAAGTTCGTCTCACAGCGACGTGTCTCGTCTTCCGCCCTTGAGTAGTAATGAGACGCCTGCCGAGATCAAAACGAGGGTTGCAGAAGGGCCGCCGTCATGGCATCGCCTCGGCCCACGCCATGTGCCCCTCGAAGCCCAGCGATGTCGCCATGTCGCGGTAGCGATCGCGGTAGTCGCGGTAGGCGGCCTCGTCGCCGTGCGCCCGCGCCAGCAGCGCCCGCAGACCGCAGCAGCCAGATTTCGCGGATCACCAGCCCGTCGTCGGCTGGCGCGGCGGCCAACCGCTCGATCGCGGCCTCGGCTTCGGCCACGTCACCGTCGGCCCCGCGATCGAGCAGTGTCTCCACCAGAACACCTGTCGCGGGAATGCCCCACTGCAGCAGTTGTCCCGTCGCGGACCAGATGGTCGGTGGCGGCGCGCATGAGCGGTATGGCCTCATCGCGATCTCCGCGCCGAGCCCTCTCACGTGCCAAGTACACGTTGACGATCGGTAAATCGCACAGGTTGTGTCCCCGGCGCACGAACACTTCGCTGACCTCGGCCAGGAGCTTCTGTCCGCGGTCACGCTCCGCAGCCGTGTGGCGGTGCACCAGCGCAACGCCCAGCGTCAGCCGGGCGAGGGCCAACGCGAGGTCATCACCGGATCGTTCGGCAATCTGCAGGGCATCCTCGATCTCGCGCACCGCGGAATCGTCGGGCCTCAGCACGCCAATCGGTATCCCCGGGAAGTAGACGTAGGCGACGACCGTGGCGTAGGACAGGGGGTCGGCGCTGCGGGCCATGGCCAGGCCGTGCCGCAGGTCGTCGCGCCATCCCGGGACGACCCAGGCAATAACGGGCCATAGCCCGCGACGTAAAGGCGACCGCTAACGGAGACCCGACAAGGAAGTTGCCTTTAGACGGGTCACCGTCGGCCAGGTCGATGACTCTTTGTGACCACCGCAGCACGTCAGACCACTCGCCACTTTCAATCTTGGCGTAGATCAGCGGCAAGGACAGCCCCACCGTCAAGGTCGCATCGCCGACCGACTCGATGAGGGCCCAGGCTTCGGATGCCAGCTGCGACGCCTCGCGCATCCGGCCCTGGAACGCGTGATCCATCACCAGCCCCGCCATGCCGATGGCCAGTGACGCCTTGTCCCCGGCGGCGGTGCACAACTCCCGCAATTCATCAAAGCGGTCACCGGCCACATTCACATGGACTCGGAAGGCGGTCCCGCACAACATGGTGCGCGGGGCGATGCGCATGGCTGCCCGGTTGGGGTCCTCGGCGGGTAGTGCGTCGGCGATCTTTGTGGCGCGCTCCCAACTCAGTCGCGCCGCGGCGATGTCGCGGTTGGTCGCCCACGTTGCGGCGCGCATGTGCCAGCCGTAGGCGGCGTGCAGATCACCGGCGGCCTCCAGATGTTCGGCGATCAAGGCGGCGTTCTCGTCGACCGAAGCCGGGTCGCGTTGTTCGATCGCGGCGGCCACGCGCCGGTGCAGCTCGGCGCGATCCGACTTGAGCTGAGACTCGTAGGCCACCGTGCGAATCAGCGGATGGTGAAACACATACTCGGGTTGACGGGTGAACCTGACCTGATCGATGAGCTCGGCCGCCACCAAGTCATCCAACGACAGGTTCGACCCCCAGCGCAGTCAGCAGGTCGAGACTGAACCGCGAGCCGATCACCGCCGCTGCGCTCAGCGTGCGTTTGGCCTTCGGGTCGAGGCGATCGATGCGCGCGGCGATGGTCGCCTGCAGCGTGGCAGGCACACTCACCTCGGCAACCTCTGCCGTCGACATGTATGCGCCCGCGCTCCCCGTGCAGCACGCCACGCTCGGCCAGTTCGCGCACGATCTCCTCGGCGAAGAACGGATTACCGGCGGCCCTCTCGGCGATCGTCTGGCCCAATGCCCCAACCGAGGGGTCGGGCCCGAGCAGCTCCGAGACCAGTGCGGCGGTCTCCGAATCACTCAGCGGCGCAAGGGCTATCGTTTGTGCACCGTGCACCCGGGTCAATGCGCCCTCGATATTCGGGACGGTAGGTGACCAGCACCAGCGAGGGCGTCTGCGGGATCACCGTGAGGAACTCGGCCAGCATCGACTCGCTGACCTCGTCGATCCAATGGGCGTCCTCGATGACATAGACCGCCGGGGTTTGTACGGGCCAACGACGCGGCATTCACCAGCGCGGTCAACCGCCGCCGACGCGCATCCGGATCGATCTTGGGCAGCACCAGCATCGGGATCGGCGATGCCCAGCAGGTCATCGAACAGCAGCACGTCCTCGGGGTCTGCGTCGGGAACCCGGTCGCGCACTCGATCGCGGGCGGCCTGCGCGTCAAGACCCTCGACGCCGGTGGCCGCGCGCAGCAGCCGCGCCACGGCATGGAAGGGGACCTGGCTGGCGTGCGACTCGCAGAAGGCGGTGAACACCTCCACACCACGGCGACGCGCCATCGCCGCCACCTCGCGCACCAGACGGCTCTTGCCGATGCCGGGTGATCCCACCACGCCGACCACCGCGCCGTGGCCATCGATTGCACGGTCCAACAAGCCCTCGACGGCGGACATCTCCCACCGCCGACCCACCAGATTCGACTCGGCACGCTCGATCAGGCGATGCCGTTCCTCCATGCCCAACAGCCGCTGGGCCGCGACCGGCTTATCGGCACCCTTGATCTGAACCATCTCCGGCTCGCCGAGAGCCGCTGCGCCATCAACCAGTCGTGCGGTGGACGCGCTGAGCATCACCCCACCCGGCGGAGCGACCGACTCCATCCGCTGAGCCATCCCCACCTGCTCACCGACGCGGTGTAACCGAAAGGCCCCGAACCGATCTCACCGGCGATCACCTGACCCGAGTTCAGGCCCACCCGCAGCCGCAGCTCCACGCCGTCGCGGTCTTGGACCTCGACGGCGAGCCGCTTGGCCTCCTCCTGAACGCCCAAGGCCGCCAGACAGGCACGAACAGCGTGGTCCTCCAACGAGACTGGTGCACCGAAGATCGCCATGATCCCGTCGCCGGTGAACTTGTCCACCGTGCCCGCCGTAGCGCTGCACCACCGCCGCGCAGCGGTCGACCAGCTCGGCCATGATCTCGCGCAACCGCTCCGACCCACCGCCGCCGCGATGTCCATCGAATGCACCACATCGGCGAACAGCACCGTGACCTGCTTGTACTCGGCATGTGTTTCTGACTCGACAACGGGTGAGCCACAGCCGTGGCAGAACCGAGCGTTCGCGAGGGGTTCAGTGCCGCACGTACGGCAGGCTGCCGCCGCCGTCATCGCGACCTCTCCCGCAGCTCATGAACCGAAGCCCCGTCACCACGACTCGGGCCGTCCAGCGCTCCGGCATTCCGACCGTCGCTCACCTCAATCCGTCGCTCACCTCAATATCGTGTCACCGGTGGGCAGAGCTGTCTGTCATATCGCCCGGCGGTCCGCGCTGCGAACAGGCCTTGACGTTGCTGCGAACAGGTCTTGACGTCCAACCAAGGGAATAAAAGTCTCGCCCGGAGCGTTTAACCCCTTGTAAGACAGGGGGTTTGGACATGGAATCAGCTTCGAACAGCGGGACGCGGGTGGGCTACACGCGAGTCAGCACCGTTGCCCAGACCCTGGATCAGCAGAACACCGCTCTTGCCGCAGCGGGCGTCACCAAGACGTTCTCCGACACCATGTCTGGCGCGAAGGACGACCGTCCCGGCCTGGCTGCGCTGATGCAGTACGTCCGCGAGGGCGACACCGTGGTGGTGTGGAAGCTCGACCGGCTGGGCCGCAACACTCTGCACATCCTGGAGACGGTCAAGGCGCTGACCGATGCTGGCGTCACGCTGATCTCCACCACCGACGGCATCGATTCGTCAACCGCGGCGGGGCGCATGGTGATCGGAGTGCTGGCGAGCATGGCCGAGTTCGAACGCGAACTGATCAAGGAACGCACTGCCCTCAAGCGGGCGGTCTCCCGTGCCAACGGCACCAAATTCGGGCGACGCACGAAGGTCGCCGACCCCGCCCACGTCGCGACCGCACGACGGATGAAGGCCGATGGGCACACCGCACGCGACGTCGCCAAGTACCTCGGCGTCAGCCGCGCAACGCTATATAGGTACCTCGCCGACGAAGCCGCGTAGCCCCCGGCGGGGGCAGGCCACGACCTGCGCACCCCCGGCGGGGGTGACGACCGACCTGCGCACCCCGGCGGGGGTGACGACCGACCTGCGCACCCCCGGCGGGGGTGACGACACGACTACTCACCCCCGGCGGGGGAATCAGGGCTCGGCCTAATCCGCGTCGGGGGCAACAGCATCCGCTCGCTCCCACGTGTCAGTGGGTGAAAGGAGACTCGATCTCATGACATTGACACCCGCTCAGCTTGACCGCGCCGTCGGCGTTCTGCTGGGCACTGCAGCCGGTGATGCCCTGGGTGCCGCCTACGAGTTCGGTCCGCCCCGCGGCCCGCAACTTGAGGTCGCCATGGTGGGAGGCGGGGGCTTCGGCTGGGAGCCCGGTGAGTGGACCGACGACACCTCGATGGCCATCGCCATCGCTGAGGTAGCCGCCACCGGGGCGGACCTGCGTGAGGAAGAGGCACTCGACGCCATCGTGCGGCGGTGGCACGAGTGGTCCCGAGACGCTAAAGATGTTGGTGTTCAGACGCGGTCGGTGCTCAGCCGAGCGGGCCGACACGGCATCTCGGCGCAAACAGCGCGTGCAGAATCCGCCGGGCTGCACAAACTCAGTGGCCGCACCGCGGGTCCTACACAGTCGATGGCTACACACTCGGTGCCGGTGCGGCTGACACTGCCCGACGGCGTCAGCTTCACCTCCGATGACGCCCGCTTCGCGGAGCTGCTCACGGGCGCTCTCGGTAGACCGGTGACGCCTGCCAGCGCTGCACTGTCGGAGCCGAGCCTCGAGGAGTACTGGCCCGACATCGCCGAGCTCGCCCACCGGGAGACCGTGACGCAGGAGGCGATGCCCTCCACTACGTTCTTCGACCTCGCCGCCATCCATGTGCTCACGACGGCGACGATCAACCGGCTACGAGAGCTCTACCCGCAGGGCCAATTCGAGGTCAGGCGCTTTCGGCCCAACATCGTCGTGCGTCCCGAGAACGACGACGCCGAGTTCGTGGAGAGCACGCGGGTGGGGCGGAAACTCGGATCGGCGACGACGTCGTGCTCGCGATCACCGACCACTGCCCGCGCTGCGTGATGACCACAATTCCGCAAGGAGATCTGCCCAAGGACAACGGGATCCTGCGCACGGCGGCACGCCACAACGAAGTTCACGTCGGCGTATACGCAGAAGTGCGTCGCGCCGGGAGAGTCCAGCGAGGAGACACCGTGACCCTCGGCTGAGCACAACTCGCGCGGACGACATCAGCCGACATGTTGGGAGTCACGTCATCGGGAAGCGAGATGCCGTGTTGTCGACTGAAGGTGGAGCTGCGCGGCGCGCACGCGGCTTCGTAACCAAACCAAACAGAGTCCTCCGAAAACGACACGGTCGCCGCAACCTCTCAAATCGAGAGTGTTGCGACGGCCGGGTGAATCCGCCCTTGGGGCCGGGGTGTTAGTGGCTGGCTCGGTTATGGTTTCGCCATGCGGCGGGTAGCCGATCGCAGTGCAATGTGGCAGACCAGCGAGGAGGATCCATGCTCGTCGACCATCCGATGACTCTGAAGATCCCGGTCAGTGATCTGGAACGCGCCCGAAGCTGGTACGAAGACAAGCTCGGCCTCGCCCCGGTCCAGGAGGTGCCAGGCGAAGCGCTGGCATACCGTACCGGAGCGAGTCAGTCACTCTTGTTGTTCTTCTCTGATGAAGCGGGAGCTGTCGAGCACCAGCTTGCCGCCTGGCGAGTCGATGATTTGGCGGCAGAGGTGACCGAGCTCCGCCAGCGAGGCGTGCGCTTCGAGGAGTATGACGGGCCGGATCTGCGCACAGTGGATGGGATAGCGGTAACTCCGGTCGGGCGCGCCGCATGGTTCAAGGACAGCGAGGGCAACGTGTTCACCATCACTCAGCTCAGCTGAGCGTCGCGCGCTACGCCGACTCGGACGAGGTGCCGTTGTGCCAGGGTTCGTGTCAGCTGTCGCCGCCCAGCAGGTGCCGCGACAGCCGCCCCAGCTCGTCCGGGCGGATACAAGTGGCGCCAGTGGGATCACCTCAAGGAAGAACGGCGCCGCATAGAGATCGAAACGCAGGGACGTGCTTCGGTGGCCGACCTGTACGAGTGAGCCGTGATGTCAACGAGCGACGACCTTCTGCCTCGGTTTCGCGTAAACCCCAGCGACGGGTCGTGTGGCCGATCTGCCGTCAAGGCACCAATCGTCCAGGCTGCCCACAGGCCGTGGGCGCTTATTCGATTGCCTTTGCAACCTGAACGATTCGTCGAACGGGTCTGGCAATTCTGGATCGGCCCGATGCTGAGGGAGCCCGAACAGGCAGCATATTCACAGCACATATTCAGGAATCTGTTGTGCGACCACAGATTTGCAAAAAGACTACGCCGACTCACCTAGCGGAGGAGCATCAGCTCATCAGCCACTGTGTGCTCCACAGGACGGCTCAACGGCAGTAGCCAGCAAGCTGAAATGTTCCGTCTTGGCTCCCGGCGACTGCGGTGAATCCGGGCGTAACGCCGCTGACCTGTTCCGAGGAGACCGATCTGATGAGTGAATCCTTCAGCGCCTTCCGTGAGCAGTATTTGAGCCGTCACGAGAACCCTGTCAACAGCGCGTTGCACACGGTCGCGGCTGTCGTGGCAGTAGGGGGCCTCGCTGCGGGTGTCGTCACGAGGCGCATACGAGTGGCCGTGATCGGCGACATAGTCGGCTTCGCGATCGCGACGGTAGGCCATCTTCTTTTCCAACCGGGGACCCTGCGAGACGACGTCGTCGAGGACTTCCGCCATCCGATCTGGTACGTCCAAGCCGAGGGCCAGCGCATCTTTGCTCGCCCCACCTAATAGGCCACGGCGATGGTGTCATCAGGCCACACCTTGGCAAGCCCCGCCGGTCGGACGACGTCAACCAAGACCGAGCAGAATGGAGTGATCACCGATGAAGTCGAATCAGCGGGACCGGTGGGGACGGTTCAAGGCAACGGCTGCGCCGCTATTGCAAGCGCAGATCGAGATCAATGCTCCGGTGGCGAGGGTGTGGTCATTGATCAGTGATTTCAGCCGCATGCCGCAATGGAGCCCACAATGCCGAATGATGAAGACGCTCGGCCCGTTGCGGCCAGGCGCCAGGACGGTGAACATCAACCGCCGCAATCTTCAGTTCTGGCCAACCACGTGCACGGTCACCGAAGTGATCCCGGAGAAGAAGGTGGCGTTCCGGGTCGATATCAACGGTCTGATCTGGAGTTATGAGCTGCACCCGACCGAGCAGGGTACCCGCGTGATCGAGAGCCGCCACGCCGAGAACGGCGCCAAACCGGTAGCCAACTTCGCGATAAACGCGTTTTTCGGCGGCGTGCCCCGTTTCGAGCGTGAGCTTGTCGAGGGCATGACCGCGTCGCTGGCTCGCATCAAGGCAGCGGCTGAAAGCGGTTAATTCACGGGTGTCACCGAATACGGAAAGGACATTCCACCGAGGAGCGGTTTGCGCCTAGCGGCAAGACCGTGGAGTCATGAGTTGGTTGTTGGGTGGAGAACCATCGACCATGTTCAAGGGTGTGACCCGCGCGGGTCAGCACGAGAGTCAACGCGCGCGGCGGGAGACCGTGTGCCCTAGGTGCCGCTTGAGCCGCCCATGCGAATGCGACTGAGGAAACAGTTGCTGCTGCAGCGCGGGACCGTGGTCTCAATAGAGACGACATATCAGGGTCTCAAAACTTCGTGTCGGAGATGGCACGGCGATCTGACGGACATCACCGAGCAGCGGTGAAACGATACTGACGTGGACCCCAGCGGGGACGGTGTCGGTGGACTGACCGCGACGGGGCTGTTCTGTGGGTCGTGCGGCACCGAACTGCCACCCAACTCCAAGTTCTGTAACGAGTGCGGTGCAGCGCTCACGCACGCCACTCGATCGGCTGAGTACAAGCAGGTCACGGTGCTGTTCGCCGACGTGGTGCATTCGATGGACATCGCAGCAACCGTCGGTACGGAGCGCCTGCGCGAGATCATGACCGATCTGGTCAACCGTGCGGCAGTTGTGGTTCAGCATTATTGCGGCACGGTCGGCAGTTTCACCGGCGACGGCATCATGGCGGTGTTCGGCGCGCCGGTGGCGTTGGAGGACCACGCTGTTCGTGGCTGTCTTGCGGCCCTCGGCGTCCAGGACGAGGCGAAGCGGCTTGCCGTCGACGTCCAAGACCGCGACGGTGTCGAGCTGCAGTTGCGGGTGGGCTTGAACTCGGGCCAGGTGATCGCCGGTGAGATCGGTTCGGGGCCATTCGGTTACACCGCCGTCGGCGAGCAGGTCGGGATGGCTCAACGGATGGAGTCGGTCGCTCCCCCCAGCGGGGTGATGCTGAGCGCATCGACCGCGCGACTTGTCGATGGTGCAGCGGCTCTCGGTGAGCCTGAGCTGGTTCAGATCAAGGGTGCCGATAAGCCCGTCGCGGCCCAGCGGCTGGTGGGCATGAAGGAACGGCATCGCCTCATCGAGCGTGTCGAGTCGAATCTGGTCGGACGGCAGTGGGAGATGTCCGCCGTTGAAGGCTTGTTACATCGCGCAATCGACGGCCACGGCGCCGTCGTCGGTGTGGTCGGGCCACCGGGCATCGGCAAGAGCCGTCTGGTGCGCGAGGTGGCGGCGATGGCAGCCACCCGTGGTGTCGAGGTGTTCACTGCCTTCTGCGAGTCGCATGCCAGCCAGGTTCCCTTTCACGCGGTCGCGCGGCTGCTGCGAGCGGCCACTGGTGTCGACGAGCTTGACGGGCAGGCCGCCCGCGACCGAGTGCGCGCCCAGGTTCCCGATGCAGACCCCGAGGATTTGGTGCTCTTCGATGACCTGCTGGGCATTGCCGACCCGAAGACTCCGTTATCCCAAATCGATCCCGATGCTCGTCGGCGGCGTTTGACCGCGTTGGTGAACGCCGCGTCGTTGGCCCGCGAGACCCCGGTGGTCTATGTCGTTGACGCCCATTGGATCGATGAGGTCAGCGAGTCGATGCTGACCGAGTTCTTCACCGTGATTCCGCAGACACCCTCGCTAGTACTGATCACCTACAGACCCGAATATCAAGGTGCACTGACCCGGTTGGCTGGTACGCAAACGGTAGCCCTTGCGTCGCTTAGCGATTCAGAGACCGCACCACTGGTTTCGGAGCTGCTCGGGCCCGACCCCTCTGTCGGCGGGCTGGGCCAGACGATCGCCGAGAGGGCGGCAGGTAATCCGTTTTTCGCCGAGGAAATCGTGCGCGAACTGGCCGAGCGTGGCGTGCTGCGCGGGGAGTCGGGCGCATACATCTCGACCGCAGAGGTCTCCGAGGTGAGCGTGCCTGCGACGCTGCAGGCGACCATCGCCGCACGCATCGATCGGCTTCCACCAGAAGCAAAACGCACTTTGAGCGCGGCGGCGGTCATCGGGTCACGCTTCAACCTCGACCTGCTGACCCAGCTAGACGTCGAACCCGCTGTTACCGACCTGGTGGCAGCCCAGTTCATCGATCAGGTCAGGTTCACCCGCCAACCCGAGTATGTGTTTCACCATCCGCTGATTCGCGCGGTAGCCTACGAGGCTCAGCTCAAGTCGGATCGCGCCGACCTGCATCGGCGACTGGCGGTCGCGATCGAAGCGCGTGACGCGGCCTTGGCTGATGAAGATGCCGCTTCGATCGCCGAGCACCTAAGGGCGGCAGGCGATCTGCGTGACGCTTACGCATGGTATATGCGTGCCGGGGCCTGGTCAGCCGTCCGCGATATTGCCGCAGCGAGATCAAGTTGGGACCGAGCACTGCAGGTGGCTGACGCGCTGCCCGATGGCGATCCGAATCGAGTTGCGATGCGCATCGCGCCGCGCACCATGTTATGCGGCACCGGTTGGCGAGTTCATGCCGACATCTCTGGCACGTATTTCGAGGAACTTCGGGAGTTGTGCACGGCGGCGGACGACAAGTCCTCGCTGGCGATCGGCATGAGCGGCCTTGTATCCGAACACATGATTCATGGCCGCGCCGGTGAAGGGTCGCGGATGGTGTCCGAGCAGCTGGCACTCATCGAGTCGATCGCCGATCCAAAGCTGACGCTGGGTTTGAGCATCAACTTCATTTCCGTCAAGCAGGAAACGGGCGAGATGTTCGCGGTCCTACGGGTGGCAGAGAGCATGATCGACATCGCGGGAGGCGACCCGGTCAAGGGCGGCAATGTCATGGGGCTGGGATCACCCATGGCGGCGGCGTTGGCATCTCGTGGTTTGGCCCGATGTCGCCTGGGACGTCCGGGTTGGCGGAAGGACCTCGACGAGGCCAGCGAAATGAGCAAGAAGGTCGACCCGGTGTCGTACGCGATTGTCGTCGGCTACAAGTACGTCCACACCGTTCACATCGGAGCGCTGCGGGCCGGAGATGACGTTGTCCGTGAGATCGACGAGGCAGCGAAGATGACCGAGCGATTCAGCGACGACATTGCGGTGGGAATGGTGGCCTCTACCCTTGGCCTTGTCTTGGTCCACCGCGACTCCCGATCAGACATCGAGCGCGGAGTGGACGTGCTGGCGAGCGTCGCCGACATGTGCCAACACGAGCGGTTCTACCTGTCCGAATTGCCCATGGCCCGTCTGTACGCGGCATGGGCGCGCAGCAAGCTCGGAGACGTCGATGCAAGCGTCCCACTCATGCGCGACGCTGTGGACAAGATGTTTGAGGCAGGACAGCTCTCATGGTGCAGTGCGGCCAGCGCGTCCTCGTCGAGACGCTGCTCGGGCGCGGAACTGACGCTGATATCTGCGAGGCGGAAGCTGTGATTGAGCGGCTGGCCGAGACAGTGGTCGACGACGTTCCGGTACGGGATATCTGGCTGCTGCGGCTGCGCGCACTATTGGCACAGGCTCACGGTGACGAGGCCGCCTACCGCGATCATCGGGATCGCTACCGCGACATGGCGACATCGCTCGGCTACGACGGGCATATCGCCTGGGCCGAGGCGATGACATGACAGCGGCTGCTCCTTCGGGGGTGGTGACGTTTGTCTTCACCGATATTGAGGGTTCGACCCGTCGGTGGGAAGCAGACGCGAACGCGATGCGAGCGGCCCTTATGGCGCATGACGAGGTGTTGCGCACCGCGATCGAGGCGCACGGCGGCTTCATGTTCAAGCACACCGGTGGTCGACAAGGCGACAGGCCGGTTCCTGGACAGTTCGTAGCTCCGATTAGCCAGGCGAGAGGACGCTGGCTCAGTGCAGTGCGGCTATGCCAGGGACGGCGATTGGGAGTTCTGTGAGCCAGAGTTATCGACGATCTGCGCGATTTCAACGTACTCGGTCGTCGGTGCGACGCCGTAAAGGTCGGTCACTCGGTGACGAAGCTCGTCGGAGAAGAACTCGAGCGCCGCCTCTTTCGAATCCCAGACGTAGAAGTTGTTCGCCCGTCGGGCGGACTCGTCCAGTGTGAAGAACTTGAAGCGAAGGCCTGGCATGCCTTCGAACGTCGCCCGAGCATTGTCGGCAACGCCGATCACTCGCGCGCGGTCGAACGAATCCTCGTACTGGAACCTGACGTTGACACCAATCACAGTTCCTCCTGTGGCCTGTCCGCGCGGCGGGACGCGACGGACCGATGTGATCCTTCGCCGTCTCGGTGGCCACGGTCAAGCTCGACCCGCGCCGGACAGCGAGCGACCGAGATGCTCAAGGCCCGACCGGGTGTGGCCGTGGAGTGTCTCGAATCCCGATCTCGAAATTTCAGCGCAGCGTTAGGTGCAGCAGTTGGGGTCCAAGACCGCACACAGTGCTCCGACTGCATCGCGGTGCGGTCGGTGATAGACGTTCATGCCACGACGTTCAGACTCGACCAGTCCGGCGCGCCGGAGTTGCGTCAGGTGGTGGCTGACCGTGGACTCGGTCAGCCCCAAGGCGGCGGCCAGATCACCGCTGTTCTCCTCGCCGGATGAGGCGCTGAACAGATACGACATGATCTTCACGCGGGCCGGATCGGCGAGCGCCTTGAGCCGCAGCGCGACATGCAGCGCGTCGTCATCACTCATCGGTCCAGCCGCCACGGGTGCGCAGCACACCGGCGCGGACATGTCGATCATCGGCAGCGCCTTCGGCATGCCGTCCATCCTGCCAGAGATATTGACATATATCAAAAAGGTGGCATGCTGGCGTCAGCGCGCTAGTTCGATATATGTCTCACAACCAATGAGAGGATGCCATCATGTCCCGCGTTCAACTAGCTCTCAACGTCGATGACCTCGACGAGGCCATCACCTTCTACTCCAAACTGTTCAACACCGCACCGGCCAAGGTGAAGGAGGGCTACGCCAACTTCGCCGTCGCCGAGCCACCGCTGAAGCTGGTGCTGCTTCAAAATCCCGGTCAGGGCGGCACCATCAACCACCTCGGCGTCGAGGTCGAGTCCAGCGACACCGTGCGCGCGGAGATCGCCCGGCTCACCGGCGAGGGCCTGTTCACCGACGAGGAGATCGGCACCACCTGTTGTTTCGCCACCCAAGACAAGGTCTGGGTGACCGGCCCAGCGGGCGAAAAGTGGGAGATCTACACCGTGCTCGCCGACTCCGACACCTTCGGCTCCAGCCCACAACACCTCGACGACGACAACGCCGAGGGCGGCGTCTGCTGCGGTGGCACCAAACGCGCCGACGACGAGACCCAGCCCGCTATCGCGGCGACATGCTGCTAGCACGCGCAGTATCGAAGGGTGGACGTTGAAGTCCGGTTCGTCGAGGGCTGCCCCAGCCTGCCGGTCACCCGGCTACGGCTGCGGCATGCCCTCGATGGCATCGGTCAAGCCGGAGTCGATATTCGGCTCCGACAGGTTCACACCGACGCCGAGGCCGACGCGCTGGGGTTCACCGGATCGCCGACTATCCTTATCGATGGGGTCGATCTGTTCGGGCAACCTGACGCGGTGGCGGGCTTGTCCTGTCGGCTGTACCGCTCCGCTCAAGGCACCACCGGCGCACCGAGCATCGAGCAACTAACAGCCGCCCTCGGCGGGAACCATGCCGACCGACCCGATTGACCACGCCGGGCTTGCTGTCGACTTGGAACACGCTCGAATCGAGTTCCACCGGCTACTGGACGTGGCGGGACCCCATGACTGGGGCAGACGGACGCGCGGCACCCGGTGGACCAACGAGCAACTGCTGTTTCACATGGTGTTCGGCTACATGATCGTGCAAGGGCTGCTCATCCTGGTGAAGGTGTTCACCCGGCTGCCCGATGAAGTCGGCCGAAGTTTCGCCCGCCTCCTCAACGCGACAACCAAACCGTTCGATGTCATCAGCTACCACGGCTCCAGCGCAGCGGCCCTGATCTAACAACCGCCGCCGGATGGGGGCAAAGATGGACTGCGTCATCGCCGCGCTGCAACGCAAACTAGCGCTGGAAAGCGATGACGCCTCGCAACGCGGGATGCACTTCCCGACACGATGGGACCCGTTTTTCAACGACTACATGACGCTGGCAGACGTGTATCGGTACCCCGGCCAGCACTTCGACTTTCATGCCCGTCAACTGACCCTCACCGCAACCGACTGAACACGTGCCGTCCGGCGTTCATCGCCGGTTCGCCCGACATCATCTGGGGAGCAACTCCTGGAGAACTCCACCACGCCACGGTGTTCGGGCCTGGCCGTGCTGATCCGGCTGTCTCGGACTGGCTCTGTTCGCGGCCCTTTACCCAGATGCCGCCGCCACCGCCGACGATGTCGTCATCCCGCACCACACCGAAACCCATCACGCCGATCAACGGAGTGCGACATCACCGAGAGTTCCGTCCCCCTGGCCGCCCACCACCATCCCGATCTGTCCATCGACCAGCAACTCGCACTGCGGACCGCCGCGACCCGGCTGCACTCCGAGTTCGGCGAGCACTTCGGCGTCGAGACCATCCAACGGTTCCTGCACTCGTCCTACGACCAGTTCGCCGGACGTGCCACCATCCCCAACTTCCTCCCGCTGCTGGCCGAACGCTGGGCACGCCAACGCCTCACCGCCCTCGCACGAGTCGAAGGCAAGATCACCGACACGAAGCCCACCTCTGCACCCACAACGCGGGCCGCTCGCAGATGGCGCTCGGGTTCTTCAGCCACCTTGCCGGTGATAAAGGCGTCGCCTGGTCCGGCGGCTCAGAACCCGGTACGGAGATCAACCCCGCTGCCATCGCCGCGATGGCCGAGGTCGGCATCGACATCACCCGCGAGTTCCCCAAGCCCTGGACCGACGAGATTGTCCAGGCTGCCGACGTGGTCGTCACGATGGGCTGCGGCGACGCTTGCCCGGTCTTTCCCGGTAAACGCTATGAGGAATGGGTCCTGCCCGACCCCGCCGGACAGGCAGTCGACGCCGTCCGCCCGATCCGCGACGACATCGAAGAGCGGATCCGCCGCCTGCTCGACGAACTCGGCATCACCCCGACGAGCGAGAGCCTCGAGGAGCGAAACGGCGAACCCCTCAAGCCCTCTAGCCGTGGGCGCGCCTCGGCTATTCCTGGTCGACCAGTTCGCCGTGCCAGGCTTCACGGCCTTCGTGGATGGCGAAGACCGCGATGATGAAGCCAGCCACCGGGTCAAGCCAGGCCGCGCCGGTCAGTTGATAGAGACCCACGCCGAGAAGGGTTGAGATGCTCAGCAGGACGCAAATTTTGGTTTCGGCGGCGTCGGCCAAGATCAGGTTGTCGTGCAGGGCGACGCCCACGTGATTCTTCGCCAGCGCGAGAATGGGCATCACGACCAGTGATGCGGCCAACAGGATGAGCGCGACCGGTGAGGACTCGGGTGTCTCTGCGGTGACGAGGCTGCGGATGCCTTCGATGGTGACGTAGCCCGCCAGGATGAAGAACGAGACGGCGATGAGTTTGAGGGCGATCCGTTCTTTGCGTTCGTCGGCGACGCCGTGCCGCAGGCGAGCGGATAGCCGCAGGGCGACCAGGATCGCGGCCATTGATTCGATTGCGGAGTCGAAGCCGAAGCCGACGACGGACACCAGTCCAGCAACCAGTCCAGCGGTGACCGCGACGACGCCTTCGGCCACGTTGTAGGCGATGGTGAACTGCGCGAGGCGTAGCCCGCGTCGGGTCAGTCGCGCCGTCCGTTCAGGCGTGAGGGCGTCGATGGGGGTGCTCATCGCTGCGGCATACCGGGATTGTTGTGCTGGCGTGTGGGCATAGCACCAAGGTTCGTCATCGGGGGTCTGTCCGGCAACCCCAGTGACGGGTTACCTGTTGCCGATAGCGTCCAGTTCGGCGTACATGCCAGCGCCGTAGTGCCCGGCGATGTTGCAGAGCAGTTCGTAGCGGCCTGGCGGTAAGTTCACGGTGGTCCAGGCAGTGGCCCCGGCAAGGACGCCGTCACCGGCGTCAGCGCCGCACGAACGCGAGGCTTCGGCCAGGCTGCCGGTCTCATCGACTTGGTTAGTAGTGCCGATTGCCCGCTGGCCGGGATATTGGTTGGCATTGAGCGGCAGCACCATCACCTCGTGGGTCAGCGCGCCGGTGTTGTGGACCCGCAGCGACACCGGTCCCGCCGGGAACGAGGATGGGACGACGAAGATTCGCTGCATCATCATCCCCATACCGGGCCACGGGGACCCGTTTTGCCATGGCGACACCCCGCTGTTTGGTGCGCTCGGGCCATACGGACCGGGTCCCATCATGCCGGGTCCCATCATGCCGGGGCCATACCGGCCGTTGCCCATCATGGCGGGTCGCATCATCCCGCCCATGTCGGTGAGGGTGACATCGACGACCGACCCGGTCAGTGCGGGCGTCGCACACGCGGCTGGAGGCGGTAGCGCATCACTAAGGAAAGGGCTGCGCGGGCTTATTCGCGGCCCGACCGCCGCAGCCAGCGCGACCGTGGAAGCCACGCCGAGCACCAGGGCGGCGAAGGTGATCATCAGTATCAGCCGGAGCCGCCGTGCGGTCATCGTGATCACCGGTGCTCACGCAGCGTCGTCATCCGCTGCCGATACTCGTCGTCGTCGATCTCACCTCGGGCGAAGCGTTCGGCCAACACGTCTTCTGCCGCCCGAGCGGAACTGGGACTGGCCTGGCTCGGGTGGCTGCCGCCGGTCAGATAACGGATAGCCAGGACTGTGGCCGTGATCACCAGCGCCCAGACCACAACCATGGCAAGAGTCATGAGTATCCAGCTGCCCCAACCCCAGCCGCCCGACATCCAACCGTCCCCGCCGTACATCATCGGCAGACCGTCTCCTTCAGCAACGCCGAACATGGAAGCTCACGCCTTTGCTTCAGCATGAAGTCGAGTCGCATTGGTTGATAGGGGCGATGGTCCTCGCACCACTGACTAACGGCCCAAGGCGGCAACAGTCCCGCCGGTGAGCGACGCGCCGAGTCATTCGACACGGTTCGAGGCAGGTCATGGACGTGGTGGTAACCCTCGGTCGCGAGGCCCAGGATCGACGGCATCGAACGCATGCGCCTGGTCGGAGACGACATCGCAGCCCGCGTCGCCGATCTCCTCGACCCGGATGCGGACCTGATGAACCTAGGCTCCGGCTGCGTGTAGGTCTGCCATAGCGGAGGTTGCCTCCTCCGGGGCACCAGACGACGCTGATCAGTGGAGGTCGCATGTCGATATCTGCTACGCGGGTCGTCCGGGCAGCGCAGTTCGGCCTTGCTTCGTTATTGGCGGCAATCGAGCTGACCGCGTGCGTTGGGGCGAATCCCCACCGATCTGGTTTCTCACCGCTACCCCTGCAGCCGGTGGGCGAAGTGGCGTTGCCCGGTAACAATTCTCGATTCGACTACGCGAGTCTGGACAGCGGTCGCGGCCTGTTGTTCATCGCCCACCTGGGTGTTGGTGAGGTGATCGAGGTCGACCTGCGCGCCAACTCGGTACTGCGCACGATCGGGGACCTCGCCCAGGTTCACGGAGTGCTGGTGGTGCCCGAGTTGCACCGGGTCTTCGCCACCGCGACCGGCGACAATCACATGGCCAGCATCGACGAAGACACCGGGGTAGTGCTGTATCGGACGCCGACGGGCGAGTATCCCGACGGCTTGGCCTACGACCCGAAACGCAACGCCATATGGACCACCAACGAGACCGGTGGCTCCGAGACGGTGATCGGCGCTGCTGACGGCGCGGTGCGCGGGACGGTCGATGTAGGTGGGGAGGCGGGCAACGTCGCCTACGACACGGCCACCGACCAGATGCTGGTCGCCGTGCAGGGCCGTGGCGACCTCGGCGTCGTGGATCCCGTCGCGATGACGGTGTCGCGGCGGTTCGCGCTGCCGGGATGCGATCACCCCCACGGCCTGGCTCTGGACCCATCCGCTGGCACTGCGTTTGTGGCGTGCGACGGCAACGCCACCATGCTCAGTGTCGACATCGCCACCGGACGGGTCAGCGGCACCAACCCGGTCGGCGACGGCCCCGACGTGCTGGCCTACGACGCCGCTGCACAACGTCTCTATGTCGCCGCCGAGAGCGGCGAGGTCACCATTCTGGACCGGCAACGAGACAAACTCAGTGTCGTCGGGTCGGCGCATCTGGCTGATGGGGCACACGTCGTGGCTATCGACCCCGCCACCCACCGCAGCTACTACCCCATTCCGTCGGGGTCCGACGGTCACCCGGCACTCCTCGAACGGGCTCCCGCACCGTAATCGCCACAGTCCCGAGGTGCTGAGCGCCGTTGCGGACCCGTCGTGTTGCCTCGACCCCACAAGCATGCCTACTATTTGCGTATGAATGCAGATACGGGATCTTGTGGTCGTCGGCTGCCCGACGATCAGGTGGACCTCGTCGTCGAGGTGTTCCGGATGCTGGCCGATGCCACCCGCGTCCAGGTCCTGTGGGCGTTGGTGGGTCGGGAGATGTCGGTTAATGACCTCGCCACCCACGTCGGGAAACCCGCACCGTCGGTGTCTCAGCACCTGGCGAAGCTGCGGATGGCCCGGCTGGTCCGCACCCGCCGCGAGGGCACCACCATCTACTACAGCTTGGACAACGACCACATTGGACAGCTGGTCACCGACGCGGTCTTCAACGCCGAACATGCGGGACCGGGCGTGCCCGGCCATCACCGCGACGCCGCCGAATTGGCGGCCGTGCATCCCGACACCACCATCGGACCATCCTCAGCACGACCGAGTGGACGCCGCGCATGACCCACAACCCCGAACCCGCCACCAACCACGCTCACAGTTGCGGACATGACCACGGATCAGGTCACGATCATGGTCATGGGCACGACCATGGCGGTCGCGGCGGCAAGATCGGCGCGGCGATCCGCGAGGCGTTCGCCCCGCACAGCCATGACGCCTCTGACAGCATCGACGGGGCGCTGGAGTCCAGCGCCGCAGGCATCCGGGCGGTGAAGATCAGCCTGCTGGCCCTGGGTGCCACCTCAATCGTGCAGTTAGTGATCGTGTTGTACTCCGGGTCGGTGGCGCTGTTGGCCGACACCATCCACAACTTCTCCGACGCGCTGACCGCGATCCCGCTGTGGATCGCGTTCGCGCTGGGCACCAGGGCCGCCACCCGGCGCTACACCTACGGTTTTGGCCGCGCCGAAGACCTCGCCGGGCTGTTCGTGATCGCCATGATCACCCTCTCAGCCATCATCGCGGGGGTCGAATCCGTTCGCCGCCTGATCAACCCCGTCCCGATCCAGCACCTCGGCTGGGTAGCCGCCGCTAGCCTGGTCGGCTTCATCGGCAACGAACTCGTCGCGGTCTACCGCATCCGCGTCGGGCGTCGGATCGGCTCGGTCGCCCTGACCGCCGACGGCGTGCACGCCCGCACCGACGGATTCACCTCGCTGGCCGTGCTCTTCGGCGCTGGAGGCGTCGCGCTGGGCTTCCCGCGGGCCGACCCCATCATCGGGCTGATCATCACCGTCGCCATCCTCGCCGTCCTGCGCACAGCCGTCCGCGACGTCTTCCGCCGCCTGATGGACGGCGTGGACCCCGCACTCCTCGACACTGCCGAAGCCGCCCTGGCCGCCGAACCCGGCGTGACCGCCGTGCGCAGCCTGAAGATGCGCTGGCTCGGACACCGACTGCACGCCGACGCCGAACTCGACATCGACCCGGCCACCACCCTCACCGATGCGCACCGGATCGCCCATGAGGCCGAACACACTCTCACTCACGCCGTGCCTAAACTATCCAGCGCACTCGTGCATGCCTATCCCGCGAGGACCCACTCTCACTGAGTATCGATGCCCCCTGCCCGCACTGACGGATGTCTCGACCAGACATTCAGGCAGCCTCATCGGCCAATCAGCGCGGGCCGACCTGACTCGGCGGTTAGAAATCTGCGTAACCGCTTGTCTCGAAAACGGTCGTTTGATGCGACTGCCAAGACCCGCTCGCGATTGGGTTCGGTTCCAGGCTCAACGAGCCGATCACCTGTCTTGAAAACCCGTCTCATTAACCGGTTAGTATCAAAACCAGGATTACGACGGGATTATGAGATAGGAGCAGCGGTTGGCCATCATCGGATACGCAAGGGTCAGCACCACCGACCAGAACCCCCAGCTTCAGCTCGACGCGCTTCAGGAAGCCGGGACCACCCGCATCTACACCGACCATGGCGTCAGCGGCTCAGCGACCTGCCGACCCCATCTCGATGCCTGCCTCGACCATCTCCGCGAAGGCGACGTGCTCACCGTCTGGAAACTCGATCGCCTCGGACGCAACACCCAAAACGTTCTCGCGGTGGTGGACGAGTTGACGTGCCGAGGGATCGGATTCCGCAGCGTCACCGAAGGTCTGCACACCGACGGGCCGATGGGCACGGCCATGCTGACCATCATGGCCGCCTTCGCCCAACTCGAACGCGACACCATGATCGAGCGGACCCGCGCCGGGCTGGCTGCCGCCGCAGCCAACGGGCGCAAGGGTGGGCGCCCGCGCAAGGTCGACGACGCCGACGCCGCCAAGGCCCGTCAGCTCAAGGAGAAGGGCATCACGGCCACCGACATCGCCAAGATGCTGGGGGTGTCCCGCGCCACCGTCTACAGGTACCTGTCCGTGGAATCTGCCGCATGAGCGTGCTCATATGGAACCGCCGAGGTCCGACAATTCATCCGGTGTCAATGGGCGAGAACTCGGACTCGCCTGTGACACTGGGAAATCGGACTGTTCGACCTGGGGTTGTTCTGAGGGCTGTGGACCGGCTCGTGCGGGTTCGCAATGTTTAGAAACGAGACAGGCGTGTCAGCGCGCGACGCGGTACCGCAGGTGAGCAACGCCGGGCGCCTCGAGTACGCGGATGAGGTCGAGCGTAGGTGTGCCAGGTTCAAAGCCTTCGAACAGGCGCTCACCTGAGCCCAGGATGTCTGAGTTCACTTGGAGATCGATTTCATCGACGATCCCTGCCGCAATCGCTTGGCGGGCACATGAAGCTCCTCCCGCAATCGATATGGGGCCACCTTCAGCAATCGCGGTGGCCTGCTCGTACGCAGTTTTGATTCCGTCGGTGACGAAGAAGAAGGTGGTCCCGCCCTTTAAGTCGATCGGAGGGTGCTCGTAGTGGGTTAGCACGAAGACCGGGCAGTGGTACGGCGGTTCGTCACCCCACCATCCTTGCCATTGCGAAGCACCCCACTCACCGCGAATGGGTCCGAACATGTTGCGGCCCATGATCGTTGCTTTCATCCCGTCCAACATTTCTGAGACGACCTGCTGATTGACCGGGTGGTCTTTGGTGGGTCCAAGATGCCATTCGTGTAGCACTTCGCCGCCGACACCCAGCGGGTGCTCGCTGCACTGATGCGGTCCAGCAACGTATCCGTCGGCTGAGATGGACATCGAAAGATTCGTTCTGCTCATACCGCCTCCGTTTTCACCGGGCACCGATTCCCCGCGTCACCCATCTAGACTCTGGTGCACCGCCATACTCGTCGTGCACACACATTTACGACCACCCGTTGACAAAGTCAATAACACGAGCGCATCGGTGTCAGCGTCGTACGGAGACTGACCCCTGATCGTCGGGGGTGGTTTCCGCCCCGCACCTAGACAAAATATGAGCCATCCCGTTTCTTTAGAAATGACACCCGCTTGGCGAACCCGAACAGAGTCAAGAGCGCACCGCCCTCCAAGGGCGTCGTCCCGTGCCAACGACACGAAGTTCGGGCACCCTCGGAAGGTCGATGGCGCCGAGCACATCACCACCGCGAAGCACATGAAGGCGAACGGGCCTGCCGCGAAGGACATCGCGAAGCACCTCGCGCAGAGGTTAGGCGTCGGCACGGCCCGCGCTATGGTCGGGTCGTGGCCAAGGACCCGGAGTGGCGAAAGCTCGACGACTTGATCGCCGATCCCAATCGGTGCCGCAACCTACTTGATAGGTACTTCGGACCGCTGTCGCTGGCGGAGACAGTGGGCTTCACAGGCAGCCAGTTCGAGCGGTTCGGTGGCGAAGCTGCCTGCTGGGTGTCGGCGGTCTGCGCTGGGGTGAGGCCATCGCGCTGCGGGTCTGCGACATCGACTTCCTGCGTCGCCGCATCGCCCTGCACCGCAACGTGGTGCGCGTGCGCAGCCACTTCGTCCTCGGCAGTCTCAAGTCGAACAAGAACCGCACCGTGGTGGTGCCCGCCTTCGTCATGGACGCGTTGGCGGCGACGGCCGCCGGAAAGGGCCGTGAGGATCTACTGTGGATCGCCCCGTACGGCGGCTACCTCCGTGCTCCCGGTCAGGAGTCGTGGCTCGCCGGCGCGGTTGCGCGCTGCCAGGAGGCCGATGAGACGTTCCCCAGGGTGACCGCGCACGACCTGCGGCACACAGCGGCCTCGCTGGCCATCTCGGCGGGGGCGAACCCCAAGGTGGTGCAACGGATGCTGGGACACGCCAGCGCGGCCATGACGCTGGACGTGTACGCCGATCTGTTCGAGTGTGATCTGGACGCGGTGGCCGAAAGTGTGTCCAAAATGTGTCCACGGCGGGCCTGAGCGTCGACCTGAACGCCCGAGAAAACGTCTCTACCAGCCACTAAGGAGGAGCCCGATGTCTGTCACCGACCAATACCTGAAGAACAACGAGGCGTACGCGAGCACGTTCACGGGCTCGCTTCCGCTGCCGCCGAGCAAGCACGTCGCGGTGGTGGCGTGCATGGACGCCCGGCTCGACGTCTACCGGATCCTCGGCCTCGGCGACGGCGAGGCGCACGTCATCCGCAATGCCGGCGGCGTTGTCACCGACGACGAGATCCGCTCGCTGGCCATCAGCCAGCGGCTGCTCGGCACCAAAGAGATCATCCTGATTCACCACACTGATTGCGGCATGCTGACTTTCACCGACGACGAGTTCAAGCGCGCGATCCAGGAAGAGACGGGCATCAAACCGGAATGGGCCGCAGAGGCTTTTCCTGATCTGGAAGAAGACGTGCGTCAGTCGCTGCGCCGCATCGAGGCCAGCCCGTTCGTCACCAAACACGAATCCCTGCGTGGATTCATCTTCGACGTCGCCACCGGCTGGCTCAATGAGGTCACGCGCTAGGAGGCCCCGAGCGCACGGTTGTTGACGGGCCCAGTCGCGATTCGTGTACAACATCCGTGCGCTGGGCGTCGGGTCACCCCACCTTGTAGCTCGCGATCGCCTTCGCGATCGCCTCGCCCTCCGGGGTGACGACGTCGACTTCGCAATTCACCAGCGTCTTGCCGCGCCGCAGCACGCGTCCGACCGCGATGAGGTCGGTCGCACGGGCCGGCGCCAGAAACTGCATGGACATCGACGTGGTCACGCCGCGCAGGGAGTCCGGAACGTCGGCACCAGCCCAGGCCGCGGCCATCACAGCGACGTCGGCCAGCGCCGCGATCGCGCCACCGTGCACCATGTCGGCGATCGTGACGTTGGTCGGGTCCCAGGGCAGGCGCAGCCGCACCTCGTCGGCGTCGAGCACGTCGGCGACGATGCCGAGCTTGGCGACGAACGGCGACGATGGGATGAACTGGGCCATGACATCGGCGCCGGTCTCAGGCCGGGTGGAGGTTGACATGGCTCCAGTATCTGCATCGGATCAATTACCTCAGGGGTAAGTGCGCGGCGGACCGGCAAAAGCGCGTTGACATCGCGGGACCCGGCTGGTTTCATATCGGGTTATGCAGATAAAATTGGTAATGTCTACCAACTTTACGGCGATGCGATGACCGCCGCCCGGGAGCTCGACCAGGCTGGCCGCTACGAGCTGAGCCATCTGCGCTCGCTGGAAGCCGAGGCCATTCACATCATTCGGGAGGTCGCCGCGGAGTTCGAGCGGCCGGTTCTGCTGTTCTCGGGCGGCAAGGACTCCATCGTCATGCTGCATCTGGCGCTCAAGGCGTTCCGGCCGGGCCGGCTGCCGTTCCCGGTGATGCATGTCGACACGGGCCACAACTTTGACGAGGTCCTCGAGACCCGCGATGAGCTTGTCGAGGAAGCCGGGGTGCGGCTTGTCGTCGCCAAGGTGCAGGACGACATCGACGCCGGCCGCGTGGTCGAGACCATCCCGTCGCGCAACCCGCTGCAGACCGTCACGCTGCTCCGGGCGATCCGCGAGAACAAGTTCGACGCCGCGTTCGGCGGCGCCCGCCGCGACGAGGAGAAGGCGCGAGCCAAGGAGCGGGTGTTTTCCTTCCGCGACGAATTCGGCCAGTGGGACCCCAAAGCGCAGCGGCCCGAGCTGTGGAACCTGTACAACGGCCGCCATCACAAGGGCGAGCACATCCGGGTGTTCCCGCTGTCGAACTGGACCGAGTTCGACATCTGGTCATACATCGGCGCCGAGAAGATCAAGCTGCCGTCGATCTACTACGCGCACCGCCGCAAGGTGTTCAAGCGCGACGGGATGTTGCTCGCCGTGCACAAGTACTTGCAGCCGCGCAAAGACGAGGAGGTCTTCGAGGAGACCGTCCGGTTCCGCACCGTCGGCGACGTCACCTGCACCGGATGCGTCCAATCGCTCGCGGGCACGGTGTCCGAGGTGATCGCCGAGACCGCGGTGTCACGGCTCACCGAACGCGGCGCCACCCGCGCCGACGACCGCATCTCCGAGGCCGGTATGGAAGACCGCAAGCGAGAGGGCTATTTCTGATGACCACGCTGCTGCGACTCGCGACCGCGGGCTCCGTCGACGACGGTAAGTCCACGCTCATCGGGCGGCTGCTGTACGACTCCAAGGCCGTCATGGAAGACCAGCTGGCCTCGGTCGAGCGCACCTCCAAGGAACGCGGACACGACTACACCGACCTGGCCTTGGTCACCGACGGTCTGCGTGCCGAGCGGGAGCAGGGCATCACGATCGACGTCGCGTATCGCTATTTCGCCACGCCCAAGCGGAAATTCATCATCGCGGACACGCCCGGCCACATTCAGTACACGCGCAACATGGTCACCGGGACTTCCACCGCGCAGCTGGCGATCGTTCTCGTGGACGCCCGGCACGGGCTGCTCGAGCAGTCGCGCCGGCACGCGTTCCTGGCGTCGCTGCTGGGCATCCGGCACATCGTGCTCGCGGTCAACAAGATGGACCTGATCGGCTGGGACCAAAAGACATTCGAGACGACTCGGGATGAGTTTCATGAGTTCGCCGCCCGACTGGATGTCCATGACGTGACGACGATTCCGTTGTCGGCGCTGTTGGGGGACAACGTCGTCACCAAGTCGGAGAACACCCCATGGTACGACGGACCGTCGCTGCTGTCCCATCTCGAAGAGGTGTACATAGCCGGCGATCGCAACCTCGTCGACGTTCGGTTCCCGGTCCAGTACGTGATCCGGCCGCAGATGCACGAGCACGCCGACCACCGCAGCTACGCGGGCACGGTCGCCAGCGGTGTCATGCGTCCCGGTGACGAGATCGTCGTCTTGCCGAGCGGGAAGACAAGCCGCATCACCGCGATCGAAGGGCCGAGCGGGGCTGTCCAGGAAGCCTTTCCGCCGATGGCGGTATCGGTCAGCCTCGCCGACGACGTCGACATCTCCCGCGGTGACCTGATCGCGCGGCCGAACAACCAGCCGAGGGTGGCACAGGAGTTCGACGCCACGGTGTGCTGGATGGCCGATGGATCCTCACTGGAGCCGGGCCGCGACTACGTCATCAAGCACACGACGCGCACCACGCGCGTCAAGGTGACCGCGCTCGACTACCGGCTCGACGTCAACACGCTTCACCGCGACAAAACCGCAACCGCGCTCAAACTCAATGAGCTGGGCCGCATCTCGCTGTGCACACGGGTGCCGCTGCTGCTCGACGAGTACAGTCGTAACGCGGCCACGGGTTCGTTCATCCTGATCGACCCGCACACCAACGGCACAGTAGCGGCCGGCATGATTCTGCCCTATGTCACCGCACGGACGTCGAGTCCCAACACGGTGCGCCACGAATCGCTGTGCAATGCCGAGGACCGGCTGTCGAGGGGCAGGACCGTCTGGTTCACTGGGCTATCCGGATCGGGCAAGTCGTCTGTGGCGATGCTCGTCGAACAGAAGCTGATCGAAAAAGGCGTTCCGGCCTACGTTCTCGACGGGGACAATCTGCGCCACGGGCTCAACGCCGATCTCGGGTTCTCCATGGCCGACCGCGCCGAGAATCTGCGGCGGCTCGCCCATGTGGCGACACTTCTCGCCGACTCCGGCCAGGTCGTGCTGGTGCCCGCGATCAGCCCATTGGAGGAGCACCGCGAGTTGGCGCGGCGGGTGGCCACCGAAGCGGGCCTTGACTTCTTCGAGGTGTTCTGTGACACCCCGCTGGAGGACTGCGAGCGGCGTGACCCGAAGGGGCTGTACGCCAAGGCGCGGGCCGGCGAGATCACACATTTCACCGGTATCGACAGCCCGTACCAGCGGCCGAAGAATCCCGACTTGCGGCTCACACCCGACCGAACGCCGGATGAGCTGGCGACCATGGTCATCGATCTCCTGGAATCGAGGCGATGAGCGACCATGAGGTGGTCGGCCGGTTGGCGACGGCGGCCGGGAAGCTACTTCTCGATGTGCGCACCGAGCTGGCCGACGCCAGCGAGACGGAACGGAAGGCGGCCGGAGACAAGCGATCCCACGACTTCCTAATGGGAGCGCTGGCCACCGAGCGGCCCGACGATGCGGTGCTGTCCGAGGAGGGCGCAGACAACCCGGTGCGGCTCACCGCCGAGCGGGTATGGATCGTCGACCCGCTCGACGGCACCCGGGAATTCTCCGAACTCGGCCGCGTCGACTGGGCGGTGCATGTCGCGCTGTGGCAGTCGGGCGAGCTGGTTGCCGGCGCGGTTGCCCTTCCGGCACAAGGCATTACGCTCGCCACGCCGAATGTCCCGTCACCGCCGCCGGCACCGGACAAGCCCCGCATCGTGGTGTCGCGCACCCGGCCGCCGGCAATCGCGCTCGCCGTGCGTGACGCATTGGACGGCACGCTGGTCGAAATGGGCTCGGCCGGCGCCAAGGTCGCGTCCGTGATGCAGGGAGTCTCCGACATCTACGTGCACGCGGGCGGTCAGTACGAATGGGACTCGGCCGCACCCGTCGCGGTGGCCCGTGCCGCCGGACTGCACACGTCGCGCATCGATGGCTCGCCGCTGGTCTACAACCAGCCCGACCCGCTGCTGCCCGACCTTGTGGTGTGCCGCCCAGAGTTCGCGGCCGCGGTGCTCGCCGTCACCGCGGGCTAGGTGCTTCGCGCGGCGTCATGAAATGTTTTGTTGCCGCGCGAAGCGTGGCGCTGGAACAGTGGACGATCACAAAGCCGGGCGCGGGGCTCAGGTCAGCCGGTGCGCGTTCCATGTCGGGAACGATCGGCGTAGCCACGCGGGGCCCGTCAGCTCGATGTCGAACGAGCGGATTGCGTCCCGCCAGCTGCGCGCCCCGCGGTGCCAGTCCACGAATGCCCGCGAACCCGCCTCCACCACGAGGTCCGGCTGCCCGCCGGGATCGCTGTAGCAGAGCTCGGCATCACCGCCGTCGATCAGCAGCCAGTACCGGCGATTGCTCGGCCGCTCGTCGGGGAAGATCAAGGCGACGACCAAGCGGTCCGAGGGCAGCGCCGATCGATCCATTTGGACCTGGCACCACGCCCACAGCGCGAAACCGGGATCGGACTGTTCTGTCGTGACTTCGAGCCAGCGCTCGCCCCACGTCGCCAGGCCGCCGATGATGCCGGCCAGGTCGGCGCCCGCCTCGGTCAGCCGGTAATTGTGGCCGCGGCCTTCGGGGGTTTACCGACGATTCGATAACGCCGGCGCGTTCGAGCTCGGCGAGTCGCTTGAGCAGCATCGAGCGCGACATCGTCGGCACTCCCCTGGCGATCGCCGAGAACGTGTCGGCGCCGAACATGAGATTGCGGACGATCAGCGGATTCCACCGCTCGGCCAGGATCTCCGACGCCCGAGCGATCGGGCAGTACTGCCGATACGTGCCCATGCCGTGATGCTGCCACTTTCGGCGTGTCGGTGGAGTTCTAAATCAGAACTTCCTGAGTCGGCGTTGTCCCCGCAAGATCGCGGTATAACGACTGATGAATCAACCGATGCCGCTACGGGTCAGGTCTCGACGACGGCCGCCGACGTATACGAGACATTCTTTGTGCCGGCGCTCTTCGCGCAATTTGTCGAGCCGATGCTTGACGTGGTGGATGCGAAAGACGGTGATCGCATGCTCGATGTCGGTGCAGGCACAGGCGTGGTCGCGCGTGCCGCGCTGCGACGTGTGGGCGGGCGCGGGTCCGTCGTGGCCGTCGATCCCAACGAAGGCATGTTGGCGGTCGCTCGGCGGATGGCTCCCGCGTTGGACATCCGCCGTGGCACGGCCGAGCAGTTACCGGTCGGCGAGGCCGAAATCGACTGTCTGACATGTCAGTTCGCGCTGATGTTCTTCTCGGACCGCCCGCGTGCAATCCGAGAGATGCGGCGTGTCGTCCGGCCTGGGGCCGGGTGGCGGTGGCCGCGTGGGCGTCCGTCGAGGAATCGCCGGGTTATGCGGCGATGGTGAAACTGCTCGAACAGGAGATCGGCGACTGGGCTGCCGACGCGCTGCGCGCGCCGTTCTGCCTTGGCACCCCCGAGCAGGTTTGCGACGTGCTGTGCCAGTCGTTCGGAGACGTGGCGGTGGTCCGCCACGACGGTCAAGCTCGCTTCACGTCACTCGACGACTGGTTGTACACCGAGATCCGAGGATGGACGCTCGCCGAACATATCGATGACGACCAGTACGCGCGGCTGCGGCGCGCGGCAGCGACGCGGCTGGCTCCCTTTGTCACCGGCGACGGGTCCGTGCGATTCGCGGCGCCGGCACTGATAGCAAGCGGGTCTGCGTGAGCACAGTACGCTCGGGCGCGTGAGCAATCCGACCCTGCGCGTCCTTGCCGATCTGCCCCGACAGCCGGTCGCCCTGTCCGAATCGACGCTGATCCTGATCGACTGCCAGAACACGTACACGCGCGGAGTGATGGAGCTCGAGGGCGTGCAAGAGGCGCTCGACGAGGCCGCCGCGCTGCTCGATCGGGCGCGCTCGGCGGGCATCCCGATCATCCATATCCAGCACGACGACGGCCCCGGCTCGCTGTACGACATCGAGGGGGAGAGCGGCGCGATCGTTTCGCGGGTGGCCCCGCACAATGGCGAGCCGGTGGTGGTGAAAAACTATCCGAATTCGTTCGTGCAGACAGACCTCGACGAAGTGCTGAAGACGGCAAACGCCTCGAACCTCGTGCTGGCCGGCTTTATGACACACATGTGCGTGAACTCCACTGTCCGTGGCGCGTTCAATCTCGGCTATGCGCCGACGGTCGTCGCCGCGGCGACGGCGACCCGCGCATTGCCCGGATTGGGTGACTCCACGGTGTCCGCGGAGGCGATGCAGGCCGCCAGCCTCGCCGCGATGGCCGATCTGTTTGCCGTCGTGGTTCCCGGCGCCAGTGACATTCCGGACTGACATCCCCGACTAACGTGGCCACCATGCGAATGTCGGCCAAGGCGGAGTATGCCGTCAGGGCCATGGTGCAGCTCGCCACCGGCGACGAAGGTGTCCTGGTCAAGACCGACGACCTGGCCAAGGCCCAGGGCATACCGCCGCAGTTTCTCGTCGACATCCTGTCCGATCTGCGCACCGACCGGCTGGTGCGCAGCCACCGCGGCCGCGAAGGCGGTTATGAGCTGGCCCGCCCCGCCGCCGACATCAGCATCGCGGACGTCCTGCGGTGCATCGACGGCCCGCTGGCCAGTGTGCGTGACATCGGCCTCGGCGATCTGCCGTACGCAGGACCGACCGCGGCGCTGACCGACGTGTGGCGCGCGCTGCGGGCCAGCATGCGGTCGGTGCTCGAAGAGACCAGCCTCGCCGACGTCGCCTCCGGTGCGCTGCCCGAGCACGTCGCGCAGATGGCCGACGACTACATCGGCCAAGAAGAGCAGCGCGGCCACTCGGCCGGCTAGCGGCGCTCGCGTGGTCGGCGGGTCGCGATGCCATCGAGCAGCATGTGCAGCCCGCGGTCGAAGTCCTGTTCCACAGTCGTCTGCATCGCGACCTTGGAGAGCGCCTCGATGTGCGGATAGGTCGCGCCCGCCACCGACCCGATTCTGCCGGCCGCGTCCGCGGCGTCACGGCCGTGGGTGACTGGGCCGGCCAGCTCGGCCTGCGCCGCGCCGACCACAAGGCCCAGTACGGCGTGGAATGCGGCGGGCCGATCGCGGTCCGGCAAGCCGGCCCGCCCGAGCGCGCCGATCAGGGCGTCGGCCGCGGCAAAATCGGGCCGACAACGTACGACGGGTCAGCACAAGGGGAATCGCGGCGGGATGCGCGCGGATGCCTCGCCACATCGCGTCCGCGATCGCGTACGCGTCGTGTTGCCAATCGTCGGTCGGGTCGGGTAGCCGCACCTGCGTGACCACCGCAGCGATGACGGGCTCCTCCAGCCCTTCCTTGTCGGGCACATAGTTGTAGACGGTCATCGCCCCGGGCGCGGGCCGCCGACTGGGTCTGCCCTCCGCGCTCCGGTTGACACCTGCTATCGCAGAGGACGTGCTGCGCGTCGTCTCCCGCCGCGGCCGGCGTTACGTGCCGATCGTCGGCTCGCCCGGAAGCCTTGCGATGGTCACCGCCGCCGGCGCCGAATCCGGTTGGAAATCATGGTTCCGTCGGACGGGCATTTCGACAACCGGGTCGCCGCCGCGGACGCCGTGGCGATGGTGATGACGTCGGCGACTCGGCCACGCCCGCTATGTCGATGCGCCGTTGCTCGTGTGCGTATGCGACCGTGAGAACCTGATGGATCCCGCATACGCCGCGCTGGTCGCCCGCCGCGCACCCCGGGGCGTCGCCCGGCACTACGACTCCCACCACTTCGCGATCTACCACCCGACGCTGGTGGCCCGGGTGCTCACCTACCAAACCGCCTTTCTCCAGAAGCATCTCGGTGTCGACGCGTGATCTGCTGTGGGCCAACGACGCACGCTTCCATACGCTGGCCGCCGGGTTCACCGCCGAGGAGTGGTCGCGGCCAAGCCTGTGCGATGGCTGGTCCAACCACGACGTGCTGGCGCACCTGGTCGTCGGCTACAACGCAGGAGCCGTCGCGGTGACGGCTGAAATGCTGTGCCACAGTGGATCGTTCGACCGCGCGAACGCCGCGCTGGCTCGGTCGTTGGCGGCAACGCGCAGCCCCGGAGAACTGCTCGCTGACTTTGAGCGGCTGACCAAGCGTCCGCGTGGACTAGGCCGCTACTTCCCACCGCGGCTACTGCTGGGAGACCACGTCACACACGAGATCGACATGCTCTTCGCGCTCGGCCGCGAGCCGGCGATCCCTGCCGATGCCCTCGTCGCAGTACTGAACACCCAAGTGACCCTGCCGAATCCGTTCCTGCCCACCTTCCGCAACAGCCGTGGGTTGCGTCTGATAGCCACCGACGCCGACTGGACCCGCGGTGAACGAGGTTCGATCGTCTCGGGCCGCGCCGCCGATCTGGTGTCCGTGCTGGGCAACCGGCCTGCGATGCTGATCCGTCTCGACGGCGATGGTGTCGAGGTGCTGGCGTCGCGCATCGGTCGGCATCCGGTCCGTAGGACCTGGAGAGAATAGTCAGTAGGATTCGGTGCATCCTTGGGAGGTCGACGATGACTGACGCATTTGTGCTCGGCGGTGTTCGTACCCCGTTCGCCCGGTATGGCAGTTCCTTGTCACACATCCGGGCCGATGACTTGCTCGGCATGACGATGAAGGGCGCTTGCGAGCGCGTCGGTGTCGGCCTTGATCAGGTCGAAGACATCGTGGCCGGGTGCGTGAACCCGGCCCATGAGGGCATGGGTGATGTCGCCAGGTGGGCGGCCCTGGCGGCGGGATTTCCCGACAGCGTCGCAGGCGCCACAATCAACCGGTTCTGCGGCTCGTCGGTGAGCGCCACGATCAATGTCGCGCACGCGATCAAAGCCGGCGACCTCGGCGTCGGGATCGCCTGCGGCGTGGAATCGATGTCCCGTTCGGGCTGGGCATACATGAAGGGCGATGCGCCGTTCTCCCCGCGGGGACCGGTCCTGCTGCTGGACACGATGTGGGCAGGGGCCGGCGGTCCGCCCAATCCGACACTGCTGGCTCGTAACGCCTACATCGGCATGATCGAAACCGCGCAGAACGTGGCCGACCGATACGGTCTGACCCGCGAGGAAATCGACGCGTTCGCACTGCGTTCCCAGCAGCACGCCAAGGCGGCCCGCGACTCGGGGCGGCTGGCCAAAGAGATCATGCCTGTGGAGATTCCGGCGACGAAGAAGACCCCGGCGCGGAATTTCGAACATGACGAGTTCATCCGGGATGACACCACAGCCGAGCAACTGGCAAAGCTGCCGGTGCAATCGGGCACGAAGCAGATGACCGCGGCGAACTCCACGCCGCTCACCGACGGCGCGAGTGCGATCGTGCTGGCGTCGGGGGAGCGGGCGGCCGAACTAGGCGTCGAGCCGTTGGCGCGCGTCGTGTCGTCAGCCGTATATGGGATTGACCCGTTGATCATGGGCATGGCGCCGGCATGGGCGTTGCCCCTGGCGATCAAGCGTGCCGGCCTTACCCCTGAGCAGATCGATGTCTGGGAGGTGCACGAAGCGTTCAGCGCGCAGGCGCTCGGTGTACTTCGCGAGCTGCCGAATCAACTCGGTGGATTCAAGATTCCCGACGAGAAGCTCACCCCCAACGGTGGCGCCGTGGCCATCGGCCATCCGTTCGGGGCCACCGGCACCCGGTATGTGCTGACGCTGGCGACCGAGTTGCGCGAGCGCAACGTCCGCTACGGCGCAGTCGGTGTGTGCATCGGCTCCGGCCAAGGCGTTGCCGTCGTCCTGGAGAACCAGCACGCAAACTGAGTCAGGCGGCACCCGATCCGTAGGGCCGGGTGAGGATTTCTAAGCGGTGCCCGCCGGGATCCTGGAAATACACACCGCGGCCGCCGTCACGGTGGTTGATTTCGCCCGGCCGACTGCCACGCGGATCGGCCCAATGCTGCATGCCCCGCTCGCGGATGCGTCCGTAGATCGCGTCGAACTCGTCCTCGGACACCAGGAACGCGTAGTGCTGCGGGCGGATCTCCTCGCCCTCGGTCACTTGCGCGTAGTCGAGGCTGACACCGTGGTTGAGTTCTACCGCCAGGAACGGAGCGAATTCCTTGGCGCTTGGCAGGCCGAACAACTCGGTGAAGAAGCTTGCCGATTCCTCACGGTTTTTCGCGGCGACGATGGTGTGGTTGAACGTGATTGCCATATCGATCCAGTCAACCACCGTCGGTGGCGCGACGGCAACAATGCACGATGTACCCATGCCGGACGTCGAGGTGCTGAACGGCCCGAGGGTCACGCTGCGCGCGCCCACCCTCGACGATGCCGAGCTGCTGTTCAAGCGCGTTGCGTCCGACCCGGAAGTGCCGCGCTACATGTCGTGGCGCCCGCATCCCGACGTCGACGAGACCCGTCGCGTAATCACCGACGTCTTCAATGTCGGCGGTGAGACCACCTGGCTCATCGAACTGCGCGACGGTGGTGGCCCGATCGGGCTATGCGGCTGGCGTCGGCCGCAGCCGCACATCATCGACTTCGGCTATTGCCTGGGCCGTCGGTGGTGGCGGCGGGGCATCATGTCCGAGGTCGTGCAGCTGCTGCTCGACAAGGCCCAGCGCGACCCGACCGTGTACCGCGTGACGGCGTACTGCCACGTCGACAACACCGCGTCCGCGGGGCTGCTGGAACGCAGCGGGCTCACACTCGAGGGCCGCCTGGCGCGGTATGCCGTGTTGCCGAACATTAGCGCCGAGCCACAGGACTGCCTGCTCTTCGGCAAGGCGATCAGGTGACGACGCCGCGCACCGACCACGCGCGTGCCGACAGTGTGAAACGCCCGTCGCGCAGACGTTCGCGCAGCCTCGATTCCAGCGTGTGCCGGGCGGATTCGGCCAGCGACGACACGTAGACACCCGCAGGGCCCTGACCGCACTGGAACGGCTGCCAATAGTCGTCGAACGATGCGAACACCATCTCGATAGTCAGCGGTTGTTCGTCAACGCCTTGTAGTCCATGCGTACGCCACAGCTCTGCGAGCGACCCGCGCGTACACAGTGGCATGCGCCGTTCGTCGCGCGGCGCCGCGTCCGGATCAAGTGCGATGGCCGCGTCCCAGAACGTCCGCAGCATCTGCATCCCGTCACCGTAATCCCACACCGCCGCGGCGACGACGCCGCCGGGACGGGTGACCCGGATCATCTGCTGCAGCGCGGCGGCCGGATCCGGGACGAAGTTCAGCACGAGCATCGAGAGCGTCCGGTCGAAGGCGTCGGCGGAGAACGGCAGCGCCATCGCGTCGCCAACCACGAACCGGCCGTCGGCATGGTTCTGCGCGTACCGCACGTAGGGCGCCGATGGCTCGATGCCGGTTACCCGCACAGATTCGATGGCCGCAGCCGCTGACGACAGTGCGCCGGTGCCCGACCCCACGTCGAGCACGCGGTCGCCCTCGGTCACGCCTGCGAACGTCACGAACAGAGGGGCGAGCCGACGGCTCCAGCGGCCCATGAACCGCTCGTAGCCGTCGCTTTCGGAGAACATCCTGCGGTCAGGCTATCTCCGCGGCCGTGATACGAAGGACCGATGGCGTTCGACTTTCGCGATCTTTCTGTGCCGATCCTCGTCGCGCCGATGGCCGGTGGACCGTCGACGCCTGAACTTGTGGCCGCAGGGACGAATGCCGGCGGGCTCGGCTTCGTCGCAGCGGGCTACCTCACTGCCGAGGTGTTCGCCGAGCGGCTCGCGGCGGCGCGCGGCCTCACTTCCGGCCCGATCGGCGCGAATCTGTTTGCGCCACAGCCGAGTGCGGGCACCTCGGCGGACATCGAGCGCTACGCCAAGGCGCTCGCACCGGAGGCGGAGCGCTACGGCGCCCAACTCGGTGAGCCGCGATGGGACGACGACCACTGGGCTGCAAAGATCGACGTGCTGCTCGACCTGCGGCCGGACGTCGCGTCGTTCACGTTCGGCGTGCCGAGCGCCGAGGAGTGCTTGCGGCTTCGTGAGGCGGGGATCACGGTCGTCGGCACCGCGACGACGCTGCCCGAGGCGCAGACCGCGCTGACCCGCGGCGTCGACGCGCTGGCTGCGCAGGGCCCATCGGCCGGCGGGCATCGGGGCACCTTCGACCCGGCCGTGCAGCCGGCCACCCAAGCCCTTGACGAGCTGCTGGCCGAGGTCAAAGCCGCCGTCGACGTGCCCGTCGTGGCTGCGGGCGGGTTGATGACCGCAGACGACGTCGGGCGCGTGTTGGCGGCGGGAGCGGTCGCGGCCCAACTCGGAACGGCGTTCCTGCTCTCGGACGAAGCGGGTAGCAGCCCAGTGCACCGCGCCGCTTTGCAGGATCCCCAGTTCACCGAAACCGTTGTCACGCGGGCATTTTCGGGTCGCTACGCCCGTGGGCTGCGCAACCGGTTCATCGACGAGCATGAGGCCGAGGCGCCGTTCGGATATCCGGAGATCCACTGGCTGACCAGCCCGCTGCGGCAGGCTTCGGTGCGTGCGGGCGATCCGCAGGCCGTGAACGTATGGGCCGGTACCGGATTCCGCAAAGCGAAGGTGGGAACGGTGGCCGACATCATGGCAGAGCTCACCTAGCGCACCGACCGATTCCTTTCCCGCCTTGTCCGGTCTACACACGCATGGAAATAACCTTCAATGACACCGTGCGTGAGGTCCTTGACGGGCCACATCTCGCGATGATCGCGACATCGAATGCCGACGGGCGGCCACAGTCGTCGGTGATCTTCATCAAGCGCGACGGCGGCACGGTGGTGTTCAGCACCATCAAGGGACGCCTGAAGACGCGCAACATGGCTCGCGACCCTCGCGTCAGCTTGCTTGTCGTCGACAAGGGCCAGCCACGCTATGTGGAGATCCGCGGTAGCGTCGAGATCACCGACGATCCCGAGAAGCGATTGCTCTATGAGATGTATGACGCATACATGGGCGGCGCCGCGCCACCTCCCGAGCCGGACGCCGAGCGGCTGATCGTGCTGATCACGCCGGACAAGGTCTACCAGTTTCCACCGGCCGCCGCATGAGCGAGTTCGTCCGCGACACCGAGCCGTACCGACGCGAACTGATCGCGCACTGCTACCGCATGCTTGGGTCGGCGCACGACGCCGAGGACGTCGTTCAGGAGACCTATCTGCGGGCGTGGCGCGGATACCGGAAATTCGAGAACCGCTCGTCGATGCGGACCTGGCTGTACCGCATCGCGACCAACGCGTGCTTGACGGCGCTTGCGCACGGCAGCCGGCGCGTGCTGCCGTCGGGCCTGGGCGGGCCGGCCGGCAATCCGCACACGGAGCCCGAGCCCGCACCGAATTTGACGTGGCTGCAGGTCATTCCGGATTCCTGGGTCGACGACCCTGCCGTCGTCGTCACGTCGCGGGAGAGCCTGCGACTGGCGTTGGTCGCGAGCCTTCAGCACCTTCCCGCCCAGCAGCGCGCGGTGCTTCTGCTGCGCGACGTGTTGGCGTTCCCTGCTGCGGAGGTCGCCGCGATGCTCGACATCAGCGTCGCCGCCGTGAAGAGCGCGCTGCAGCGGACGCGCACCAGGATGCAGGACGTTGCGCCGAGCGCCGACGAGGTTATCGAACCCACGGAACCGCGGGCCCGCGAGCTGCTCGAGAAATACATGACCGCATTTGAGACCGCCGACACCACATTGCTGGAGGAGGCACTGCGCCACGACGCCGCGCTGGAGATGGTCGGGTCGCGGACCTGGTTCGCCGGCCGCGCGACCTGCCTGCCGTACCTTGCCGGAGTGGTTGGCGTGCAAGGTGATTGGCGGATGGTGGCCATTGCCGCTAATGGCCAGCCGCGGCTGCGGTCTATCGTCGCGATGACGATGGGGTGCTGCGTGCGTTCGGGATCGCGGTGCTCGACGTGACCGCCACCGGGATCGCCCGCATCGTCGTGTTCGGCGACCCCGGCCTGGTCACGTTGTTCGGTCTGCCGCTGATCGATTCGCCCCTGGAAGTCGCACGCTCGTAGACCCGCACAGTCATGGGACGAACGACACCAATGCGCTGTGCTGAAACTTGGTACCACAAGTGACATCACGTTCGTGAAACGCCGCTCGGTTCGCGACTCAGCGAGTGCCCGCGCATCGGTACGACATTGTCGCTCGTTACGCGGGCAAATTTGAACATAGTGCCTGCAATGTTGACTGTTGGAAGCTACCAGCCGGGAAAACCCCCATAGCACGTCACCGCGGCACGCTCGCGGCGAGATGATGACGGTATGGCGACGACTGACCGGCAGCGCTTGTTGAGCTTTCTGGGCCCGAACTGGTTCGCCTCGGTCATGGGCACCGGCATCGTGGCCACGGCGGGTGCGACGTTGCCGCTGCACGTCCCCGTTTTGCGGGCGTTCGCGCAGGCGGTGTGGGTGGCGACGACGGTATGGCTGGTGATCCTCGTCGTCGCGGTAGTCGCACATTGGGTGCGGCACCCGACCGTGGCCCGCAGTCACGCGTACAACCCGCAGATGGGTCATTTCTACGGTGCGGCCCCGATGGCGTTGCTCACGGTGGGTGCCGGGGCGGTCCTGGTCGGCAAGGATCTCATCGGCGAGCGGGCGGCCGTCGACCTCGACTGGGTGCTGTGGACGGCAGGCACGCTCGGCGGACTGTTCACCGCGGTAAGCATCCCGTATCTGATGTTCACCCGGTACCGCGTCGAGCCCGACGCCGCATTCGGCGGCTGGCTGATGCCGGTGGTGCCGCCGATGGTGTCGGCGGCGACGGGCGCGCTGCTGATTCCGCACATGGCGCCGGGCACTGGCCGGCAAACCATGTTGTATGGCTGCTACGCGATGTTCGGGCTCTCGCTCGTCGCGTCGATCATCATCATCACCATGGTGTGGAGTCGCCTCGCGCACTTCGGCACCTCGGGCACCGCCCGCGTGCCGACGCTCTGGATCGTGCTAGGTCCGCTTGGCCAATCCATCACGGCCGCAGGACTTCTCGCTACGAACGCCGCGCTGGCCGTTGACCCGCACCTGGCAGACGGCATGGTCGTCTTCGCGATTTTATACGGCGTTCCGGTCTGGGGATTCGCGGTGTTGTGGATCGCGTTGGCGACGGCACTGACAATCCGTACCGCCAGGCGCGATATGCCGTTCGCACTGACGTGGTGGAGTCTGACATTCCCGGTGGGCACCTTCGTCACGGGCACGACGCAGCTGGCCGTCCACACGGGTCTGCCGTCGTTCCGTGTTGCCGCCGCCATCGCCTACGTCGGCCTCCTCGGAACCTGGTGTCTGGTGGCGGCTCGGACGTTCCGAGGCGGCTTGCGGGGCAACATATTCGCGCCACCGTCGCCGGACCCCATCAGGGCCAAGAAGGACCCGCCCGCCGCTCTTTCGGGACGGTGAGTGTCTGGGCGGTCGCGTGCGAGACTCGCAGTGTGGCGACAGATCCCCTCATTTCCCATGTTTCCGACACGGCGCGCTGGGTTGCGAACTACGATCCGCAACGGCTGGTGGCTGGTTGCCCGCACCAAGGTCATCGACGACGTCGTCATCGAGGCGATCGGCGACGGCTGCGACAAGGTGCTGAACTTGGCCGCCGGTCTGGACACCCGCCCGTACCGGTTGGACCTGCCGCCAGACTTCACCTGGGTTGAGGCGGATCTGCCACAGCTGCTCGCCGAAAAGGAGCAAGCGCTCGCCGACCAGACACCGCGGTGCCGGTTGACGAGGCATGCGGTAGACCTCGCCGATCCGGTCGCCCGCGACGCGTTCTTGAACGAGGAGCTTGCAGGGGCCACGAAAGCCCTCGTCCTGACCGAGGGTCTCCTGATGTACCTCGAAGACAGCGACGTGGTGGCACTGTCGACGGCATTCGAACGCCCCGAGGTCGCATGGTGGATGCTCGATTTCGCCGCCCCTGGACTGCAGAAGCGGATGAACAAGAAGATCCGCGGCCTGATGCAGAGTGCGCCGTTCAAGTTCGCGCCTGCCAACGGCCTGGCCTACTTCGAAGACCTCGGCTGGCGGGCTGTCGAAGTGGAGTCGGTGTTCACCGCGGCGCACCGATTCGATCGGCTGCCGCGGTGGATGCCATTTCTGGCGTGGCTACCCCAGCCGGATCCGCGCAATCCGGGCGACAAGACCTGGAGCGGCGTCGTCCGCCTCAGCCAAGCCTGACTACTTCGGTGCGGTGAGCTCAAGCGCGATGTTGTCGGGGTCGCGGAACTCCAGAATGTAGGACGGGCCGAGATCCTTGACCGGCTCGTGGTCGACCCCGAGGTCGTCGAGATGGGCTGCGGCGTCATCTAATTCGGCTTTGCTGGCGACGCGGAAGGCCAGGTGGTCCAGTCCGCAGCGGTCCTCGTGGAACCTATCGCTCGCGACGGGCCGAAGCCCGACCAGCACGCCGCCGAGGTCGTAGATCACGCCGCCGAACAGAAAGCCGAGCGCCTCACGGGTCGCCGCGTCGGCGCTGTCGGGTGATTCGATCAACACCGGCCAGCCGAAGACGCTCTCGTAGAACTGGCGCGACCGCTCGATGTCGGTGACTGTAAGTCGGACGTGAGCGATGGAGCTGGTGTTGATCGTCATGTGCTCATGCTGCCAGGCACAGCGGCGCGATGATTTTCCGACACGGCTTCGGTCTGTCCAGGTGCTGGGGCTTCGAGGGACGGCCGACTAACATCGCGGGCTGTTTGTGCCCCGCGTCATGCCAGAATCGCGGTCGTGCGAATCGGGATGACCATGCCGGTGATGGAGCCCAACGTGGACGCGGCAACGCTGAAGGCGTGGGCCCGGATCATCGACGACGGCCCGTTCTCGTCGCTGTGTTGGGGTGAGCGCATCGCATTCGACAATCCCGAGTGCCTGACGTTGCTGGGCGCGTTGTCGGCATGGACCGATCGGGTGCAGTTGGTGACGACGGTCGTGGTCCCGCAACTACACGACCCCGTCGTGCTGGCGAAGCAGCTGTCGGCCGGCGACATGCTCAGCGGTGGGCGGCTGACGGTCGGACGATGCGCGGGCTGGCCGAGCGCGTCGCGGTGATGAAGTGCATCTGGGCGGGCGAGAAGGTCACCGAGTCCGTCGTCCCGGTCGGGCCCTCGCCAGTGCAGGCCGGTGGACCGGAGCTGCTGATCGGCACGATGGGCCCGAAGACCGTGCGCCGCGCCGCGGCGTGCTCCGACGGTTTGGCCGGCACCACGCTAGACCTCGACGTCCACAAGCAGAACGAGCTGTTCGACGTCGCGCGCCAGTCGTGGGCGCAAGCCGGCAAGCGCAAACCGCACCTGGCGACGTCGTTCTGGTTCGCCATTGACGACAACGCGCAGCAAGCCCGAGCACAGGTACACCGGCATCTGCTGCGCTATATGCACTGGATTCCGGCCCATGTCGTCGATGTGATGGCACCTACCACCGGATGGGCGGGCAATGACGACGAGCTGCTCGCGGTGCTGCACAAGTTCGCGGCCATAGGCACCGACGAGATTGACCTCATCCCGACGAGCTCCAACATCGACCAGCTGCGCCGCGCGGCCGTCGTAGTCAAGCAGTTCGCGTAGCGGACACTTCAGCGGCTTTTCAAATTCCGACCGCGCTCCGTCCGGCGTTCATCCACACCGTCCACGACTACATCTCGTCATCTTTTCCGGCTACGGCGTCCTTCGGGGTCTACCGCCAAGACTGGACACCCAACCGGGCGGTCGGCGTGATCGACGAGAACCAAGCATTCCCGGCCGGCGGCGTGGGAATCGAGCTCTAGGCCGGCGTGGGTTTGACGCGCAAAACTGGAAGCCGTCAAGTGGGTATTAGGTCCCAAGGAGGTGAGTCGGTCGGTGTTCCCGGTCGCGATGAATGAGTTCGTTTGACGAATCGGGCGTGGTGTCCGGGTCCGTCAAGGTTCCACGTGACGATCAGTGCTGGCCTGATGCAATGATGTCGGTGCCAAAACCGGACGTGAGGGGCTGAGTAAGTTGGGAGAGCTCGGCGGCGCCGCGCATCTTGAGTCCACGAGCCGTGCGGGCGCTCGACTCGACAGGGTCCGGTGCCTGATCGTCGACGACCAGCGACACGCGGGGATCGCGTTTGATGTTCCGGAATTTCTGCGTCTCGTGCAGAAGGGGCCCGCCGATTTCGATGGAATTGCCAACAGGATCGACCCTGTACACCACGGGATGAATCTGCGGCGCGCCGTCAGGGCCGATGCTGGCCAGTCGCCCCAGCGAATGCGAGCTGAGGTATTGGTATTCAACTTCGGTGAACACAACCGGAGGGTAGAACCGCAACAGTGCAGCAGGTCAAGCGATGTTCATCTGAGAGACAAGGAGATCGATGTCGGACACGGCTAGCAGCGAGGTCGGCGATCAGCCCAACGAGCCGACGGACATCACCTACGACGAATACCTGCACCCTGCGCGTCCTCGCGCGCTTCGCTTCCGACCGCGCGTCAAGGCCCCGTTCACTCGCCGCTCTGTCGCACAGGACGGTCCCGCCAGCGGGGACAATCCCGCTTATGTGTCGTGGCTGCTGTCACAGTCGATGTTGTCCGATGCCAACGAAATCGGCCAGCAATTCTCGGGGCAGGGCTCGATGTGGCAGAACCCCTACGCGAACCCCAATCCACGTGGCGCTGTGGAAACCGCATCGGTGTGGTTCACGGCCTATCCGTTGTCGTTGATTACCCGCACCAACGAATCGTTCCTGAAGGCGATGGCCGACGACGACATGTGGCGGGCATTCGCCGAAATCGGCATCGAGGCCATCCACACCGGGCCGGTAAAGCGTGCCGGCGGCATTTCGGGCTGGCAGCAGACACCGAGTGTGGACGGACACTTCGACCGGATCAGCACCCAGATCGACCCGGCTTTCGGTACCGAAGACGAGTTCCGGCAGATGTGCGGCATCGCCAACTGGTACGGCGGCACCATCATTGATGACATCGTGCCAGGCCACACTGGTAAGGGCGCCGACTTCCGGCTCGCCGAAATGAAGCACGCCGATTACCCGGGTATCTACCACATGGTCGAGATCGACCCTCGAGACTGGCCGCAGTTACCCGACGTGCCATCTGGCGAAGACTCGGTCAATATCGATAACACGACCGAGGACTGGCTCGATAAGGCCGGCTACATCATCGGGCGACTGCAGCGAGTGATCTTTTTCGCCGAAGGTATCAAGGAAACCAACTGGAGCGTCACCCGACCTGTGGTGGGTGTCGACGGCGTGGAGCGACGGTGGGTATACCTGCATTACTTCAAGGAAGGTCAACCGTCCATCAATTGGCTGGACCCGTCGTTCGCCGGCATGCGCCTGGTCATCGGTGACGCGTTGCACTCGCTGACCGATCTCGGATCCGGCGCACTTCGCTTAGACGCCAACGGATTTCTCGGCGCGGAGAAGACCGTCGCCGAAGACAATCCCGCGTGGTCGGAGGGGCATCCGCTGTCTGAGGCGGCCAATCACCTCATCGCCAGCATGGTGCGCAAGCTCGGCGGCTTCACGTTTCAGGAACTCAACCTGACCATCGATGACATCCGCCAGATTGGTGAAGCGGGCGCCGACCTGTCCTACGACTTCATCAACCGGCCTGCGTACCACCACGCCCTGGTTACAGCCGACACCGAATTCCTGCGGCTGACTCTGCGCGCCACCCTGGAACAAGGCGTCGACCCCGCCTCGCTGGTGCACGCCCTGCAGAACCACGATGAACTCACGTACGAACTGGTGCACTGGTCGACCGGGCATCGCGAGGACATCCATACGTACAAGGGCGAGAGCGTCACCGGTGAGACTCTGGGTGCGGTCATCAGATCGGATCTGACGGAGCGTTTGACGGGCGAAAGTTGTCCGTACAACCTTGTTTTCACGACAAACGGCATCGCCTGTACCACTGCGACCGTCATCGCGGCCGCCCTGGGTATCACCGATCTGGACTCGATCCGGGACGTCGAGCCGATCCGACGGGCGCACTTGCTGCTCGCTATGTTCAATGCGCTCCAGCCGGGCGTCTTTGCGCTGTCCGGGTGGGATCTGTGTGGCATGTTGACATTGCCTCAGGCCGACGTTGCTGGGCTTATGAAGGGCGGAGACACCCGATGGATCCACCGCGCCGCCCATGACCTCATGGGTGTCAACGAGAAAGCAACCCATTCGCTGGCGGGGATGCCGCGGGGACGTGACCTGTACGGCACTATTCCCGACCAACTCGCAGACGAGACAAGCTTCTTACGGCAGCTTAAGGCCATCTTGCGTGTGCGGTCCCACTACAGCATCGCCACCAGCCGCCAGATCGACATACCAGGGGTCTCACACCGCGCCATGCTCGTCATGGTCCATCAGCTCGACGATCCCTTCCAGTATCAGCTCACCGTCTTGAACTTCGCCAACGAACACATCGCTGGAACAGTACGATCGGAAACGCTTCCTCCTGGCAGCCGTGTCTCAGATATGTTCTCCGGCAGGGAGTTTGCGTTCGTGGACGACCTCCACAGCTTCGCCGTTGAGATGGAGCCACACCAGGGCATGTCACTACTTGTTGAAGGGCCGCATACGCCGGCGTGAGTTTGATTTGACGCGCATCTGTGCGGGCCGCACAGCGAGCTGTTGGTCGACAATCGCGTCTGACCGACAAGCTGTACCCGGCTCACTCGCGTGGCGAGCTCACGCAGCACGGCCCGCGCCTCCATTCGGGTCAGCTGTGCGCCAGGGCACAGGTGCGCGCCGAAGCCGAATGCGATGGTTGCCGGGAGGGCGAACTCCTGCCGTCGCCGGGGGTCATCGACGCCCTACGGAGCCGATAGCGTCAGAGCCCGTTGTAGACCTCTTGAAGTACGACGACAAGAACCGTGGACCGATGATCCGCATCGTGGTCACGCCGATCAGCGCGGTGAGATTCTTCGACGTCTGTTCCCAGTCGCCGTGCACGGCACTGCCGCCCTCGGTCTCGCTGACGTGATACACCTCGAACGCCTTCGCCGAGGAAACAGGCCAGCGGTGAACGCGGTTGGGCGAGAAGTCGGTCATCAACTCGACGACCTGGTCCGGTGTCGCTGTTGTCACGAAGTCGAATTCGAACTTGGTGCGCACGGGCCGAACGTACGCACGGGCCGAACGTATCAGCGGTGGAGCCACCGCGTGGCAAGCTGCCGGTATGACCAGCTCCGATGCCACCGATCGTGTCGCGTCCCGAATGGGACAAGGCGCGTGCGGAATTGCTGGTTCGCGAGAAGGAGCTGACCCGGTTGAAGGACGCCGTGAGCGCCGCGCGCCGACGCCTACCGATGGTCGAGATCACTGGGCACTACACCTTCGACGCCGAGGCCGGATCCGCGACGCTTTGATATGTTCGACGGGCGCAGGCAGCTGATCGTGCAGCATTTCATGTTCGGCCCGGACTGAGAACAGGGCTGCGACGGATGCTCGATGATGGCCGACCACATCGGGCCGCTGTCGCATCTGTACGCGAAAGACACGTCGTTCGTATTGGTTTCGCTTGCGCCGTTGTCAAGGCTGCTGGACTTCCGCGAGCGCATGGGCTGGAAGCTGCCGTGGGTGTTGTCGGCGCAGTCGACATTCAACGAGGACTTCGGCGCCACTGTCGACGGCGAGGAGATCCGCTCGGTCAGCGTGTTCCTGCGCGAGGGTGATCGCGTGTTTCACACCTGGCAGACGTTCAACCGCGGCGAGAGCCGTTCATGGTGGTGTTCGACCTGCTCGACCTCACGCCATACGGACACCAGGAGACGTGGGAGGACTCGCCGGAGGGCTGGCCGCAGCGGCCAGCGTACGAGTGGATGCGGCTGGCCGACTCCTACTGAGGAAACGTTGCTTCCGACGCGAGCCGCGGGTGCATGCTTATTCCGTGGTCGCAACGACTTTGCTGAGCCGGCGCAGCGCCGTGAGGGAATACCTGCACGGCGCCTATTGGGTGCTGCCGACGCTCGGCATCGTGATCGGCCTTGGGGCGGGAGCCCTGCTGTCGATAATCTACGTCGAGCCCGGCTCGCTGATCGACAAGGTGATGTTCCAGGGCACTGCCGGCGACGCCCGCGGCGTACTGATCGTCGTATCCGCGACGATGATCACCACTACCGGCATCGTCTTCTCGCTGACCGTGCTATACCTGCAGATCGCCTCCAGCCAGTTCTCGGTCCGGCTGCTGCGCACGTTCCTGCGCGACGTGCCCAACCAGGTGGTGCTCGCGATCTTCGTGTGCACCTTCGCGTACGACACCGGTGGGCTCCTCACGGTTGGGGAGCATGCGGGCGGGGGCGAGTTCGTTCCCAAGGTTGCGGTTACCGGGTCGCTGGCGCTGGCGTTCATCAGCATCGGCGCCCTGATCTACTTCCTCCACCACTTGGTGCACTCGATCAGATCGACACGATCATGGAAGGTGTCCAGCGCCGCACACTCGCGTTGGTGGACGATCTCTTCCCAGATCCGGACACACCCGACGCGGAACCGATGGCGCCGCCCAAACCGCCGACCGGAGCCGTCCCGCTGCTGGCACCGAAGTCCGGCTACCTGCAAACGGTGGACGTTGGCGACCTCGCCGATCTGGCCAGCGCGACGGCACACTCCGTGCAACTCGTTGTGTTCGTCGGCGATTACATCACCGCCGGCAGCAGTGTGGGCTGGTGCTGGCGCAGGCGTCCAGCTGATGACCCCACCGATCCCGATGTGTCGCAACGCATTCTGCGGCACGTGCACATCGGATTCGAGCGGACACTCCAGCAGGACATCAGGTTCGGACTACGGCAGATGGTGGACATAGCGCTGCGGGCGCTATCGCCTGCGGTCAACGATCCATATACCGGAGTCCAAGTCGTGCACCATGTTTCGGCGGTTGAGGCAGTCCTTGCGTCGCGCGCATACATGATGACGTTCGTCGCGACGGATCGGGGGCGGTACTGGTCTGGCTGCCGTACCCGGGTTTCGCGACCTACCTGCATGTCGGCTGCTCCCAGATCCGCCGATATGGGCACGGGAGCCGTTGGTGCTCGCTGCGCTGCTTCAGCTGCTGTGCGCCGTGGCGCAGAACTGCGTCGACACGACTCGTCGCAAGGCCGTCACGACGGAGATCGATCTCGTCGTGCGAGTCGCCGAGCGCGAACTGGCCGAAAAGTCGGACCGGGCCATGGTGGCCGGGGCTGCCGCGCGCGCGAAGGAAATGGTGGAGCGACCCGGCGCGCTGGCTCCGCCACCCTCCGCATTCGGTCAGGTGGCCGCCGTGATGGCTGCTCAGGCCGCTGAGGATCCGTGACACGCTGCAGCCCGCTCAGTGCGTCTGCCGCACGGCGGAGAGTCTTGCGTGGAGCGAAAAGCGAAGGCCGCCTTGGTCTTTACAGCGAGGCTGCCATGGGCGTCTCTGTGCGCAGGCGTTGCGCGTCCTGGCCGGGTGGTGCACCGAACAGGCGCCGGTATTCGCGATTGAACTGTGACGGGTTGTCGTAGCCGACGTGGTGACCGACGCCCGCGATATCTCCTGGATGGGCGACCAGCAGTGAGCGCGCGTGCTGCAGACGGATGCGCTTCTGAAACTGCAAGGGGCTCATGGCCGTTACCGCTCGAAAGTGCCGATGGAACGCCGAGGCACTCATCCCGGACAGCCGAGCGAGGTCGTCGATTCTCATCGGCTCGGCGTAATTGTCGCGGATCCAGGCGATCGCACGGCTGACGTGTGACAGGTCGCTGCCGGCCAGGCCGATCTGGCGCATCGTGTCGCCCAGCGGGCCGGCGAGCAGCCGCCACAAGATCTCCTGGGTGATCAGCGGAGCGAGCACAGGCGCGTCGGCGGGATGGTCGAGCAACCGCAGCATCCTTACGGCGGCGTCGAGCAGCTCAGTACTGGCCTTGCCGGTCGCGATCGCGGGCACGGCGGGCGTCCCGCGCGACCACCGGCGCGGCGCGACCTGCAGGAGTAGCGCGGCGATGGCGGCCGGACGCAGTACCAGACCCATCCCCAACGCCAATGCGCTTCCGTCCGTGTCGGTCCAGTGACCGGTAACCGGCAGGTTCGCGGTGACGACGAGACAATCGCCTGCCAGGTATTCGTATCGCTGGCCGCCGAGCATGAGGCGCTTGCCGCCCTGGGCCATGACAACAAGCAGCGGCTCGGTCAGGGAGTACTCCGGAGCCTCGGGTGTGATCGCCACCTTGGAGAGCAACAGCCCATCGATCGGGGTCTGCAGATCCGGCCGAGCATGAGCCGCGATGCGGTCGCGGATCTCGTCGAGGGGGCCGGCGCTGCTGGGCACAACTCACGAAACCACTCGCAGTGGTGAGCTGGCAACACGATCAGCGCAATACCGGCAGAATTGTGCAAGAGTCTGCGTCGATTGATCTACCGATGACCTCCTGTTTCGCGATCGGATAGAGCTGCTCATTCCAACGACAAGGAGCACAATCATGCCACTCGATCACTACATCACACTCGGCCGGTCCGGGCTGCGGGTCAGCCCGTTCGCCATCGGTGCCATGACCTTCGGCGAAGACCCGGGCGCCGCTGGCACCAGCGTCGAGGAATCCGAGAAGATGCTCGGGACCTATCTCGATCTCGGCGGCAACTTCATCGACACCGCGAACTTCTACACCAACGGCCACTCGGAAAGGATTCTCGGCGACTGGTTCGCCGCGCATCCCGGTCGACGTGAGCACGTCGTCGTGGCATCGAAGTTCTTCTGCAACATGTTTCCCGGCGACCCGAACGGCGGCGGCGCAGGCCGCTCATCGATCATCGCCCAGCTGCACGAGACTCTGCGCCGCCTGAACACCGACTATCTCGACCTGTACTGGCTGCACAACTGGGATCCGTACACCCCGATCGAGGAAACGATGCGCACTCTCGACGACCTGGTGCGCGCGGGCAAGATCCGCTACATCGGGTTCTCCAACACGCCGGCGTGGGTGACCGCGCAAGCCCAGACCACCGCGTTGTTGCGAGGTTGGACACCGCTGATCGCGCTGCAGGTCGAGTACTCGCTGCTGGCCCGAACCGTTGAGGGCGAACTCGCACCTCTTGCACAACAGCAGGGCATGGCGCTGGTGCCGTGGAGCCCGCTGAAGAACGGATTCCTCTCGGGGAAGTACCGGCGGGGTGCAGAGGTTACCGATTCGGCGCGCGCAGCCTTCGTCGGCGGTCCCAGCGACGACGAGTTCGATGTCATCGAGCGGCCGGGGCAATTGCCGATGAGCTCGAGACCACCTCTGCGGCAGTAGCTTTGGCATGGCTGCTCGCTCGGCCCCAAACCGTGGTGCCAATCGTCGGAGCCCGGCGGTGGGAACACCTCGAAAGCAACCTCGCGGGCCTGCAGGTGAAACTGAGCCCCGAGCATCTCCGCGTCCTCGACAAGGTGTCGGCCCCCAGGCTCAATTACCCGGCAGAGATGCATGGCGATCGGGCGCGATGCTGCAATTCGCCGGCGCCACGGTGGACGGTGAGCCGTCGACCGTCTATCCGCCGCTGTTGGCCAGCGACGTGCGGTACTAGCCGTCAAAACAGCGGTGGTGGCAACGGAATCGACGGCAGGCCCAACAACACCCCGACCGGAACCGTCACCTGCTGATCCGCATCCTTTTTGGCTGTCGCCGTCAGGGGGTGGCCGGATCGGTTGCCGCCGCCTGCTCGGCGGGCAGCGCGCTTACCCTGGATACTGCAAATGGGAATGTCACTGCGAGCAGAGTGATTTCAATAACGCAGACGGTGGGCCGCGACTGCGGCCCGTGGGGACGGCAAAAGCCGTTCGTTCTTAGCGAGGAAGGTCCGGATCAATTTCGCGGCGCGCATAGTCGATGAATCCTCAGGTCGCGGCGAGTTCACCAATTCCACAGCGGTTTCCATGACACCGTTGAGGTGACGAACATCGCTCGGTGCGTCAGGATCGCATTTCGCACCCGTTCTGCGGATATAGCGCTGCCGATGGTGATGGAATCGGTCACAGACGAGACGGGGTATCGAGGAGCGGGATAACTAGTGACACACGGCGGGCACGGCGGTGGCCAGCCCGACCCGTTCGGCCCGGACCCCTTCGGCGGTCCGCCGAGCACCCATGGGTACACGCCGCCGCCGCTCACCCAAGGCTTTTCCCCACCGACAGGCTCGGTCTTCCCGCCGCCCTCGGGTACGCCCGGCGGCGAAGTCAACACGTTCGCGACCTTGTCGATCGTGTTCGCGTTCGTGTTCGCCCCGGCCGGCGCCGCGCTGGCCCACGTGGCGCTCTCGCAGATCAAACGGCGCGGGCAACGCGGTCGGGAACGAGCGATTGTGGGGCTCACCCTGTCCTACGTGATCATCGTGCTGGCGGTGATTGCGCTGGTGATCTGGCTGTTGACGGCCAACGGTTCCCAGTCGCCGTCGTTACCGAGTTCGACGACGGCGACGCATACTACGACGCGGGCCGTTCCGCGGCCACCTCCGCGGACGACGGTGATCACACCGCCCCCGGCGCGGCGGCCGACGGTCACAGTGGAGGAGCTGCGGGTAGGAGACTGTGTAGAAGTTCAGCAGACCCAGCCGGACCCCACCAAGGGGCCGGAAACCAACATCATCCTCATCTTCCCGGTGCGGTGCGAGGTCCGCGACGGGGTATTCCGGGTAGACCAGATCTTGTCGACCAGCTCGTGCTCTGGGCAGACACTGTTCAACACGCAAGAAACGATTTTTGCGTGCATCTCGAATTATCGAGGCTGATCATGAGGAGGTTGTGTTCACTGATTGGCAATAGCCACGTCGACCGCCGAGGCAGGCTGACGGTTCGCTGGCCGAAGACCCGCAGCCCAGGATTGTCACGGGCCACTGACAAGGTGGTCTGATGCATCCCGGCGGTAACCCATTCGAGCCGCAGTCGGCAGATCCGTTCGGCACACAGTACGGACCGCCGTCCGCGCCACCGAGCGCGGGTCCGTTCGGGCCTGGCGCTCCGATCGGTCCGCCCTACGGACCACCACCCTCCGCCGACTACAACACTTTTGCGGTGCTGTCGCCGATCTTCGCGGTCGTGGTGCCGCCGGCGGGGGTGGTATTGGGGCATCTGGCTTTGCCACAGATCCGGCGCACCGGTGAGCGGGGCCGCCCGGCCGCTATCGCCGGACTGGTGATCGGTTATCTGATGTGCCTGGCGCTGATCGCTGCCCTCATTTGGTGGTTGACCAGCGATTCGGACTCCGGCGCGCCGACCGCCTCAACCTCGCCGACCGCCTCCACCTATCAGATGCCGTCGACCACCCGGCCGCGACCCTCGACGGTCACCTCGGTGGCCCCGCCGAGCACCGTTCCGCGGATCAAGCTCGACCTCGCCACGGTGCCGATCGGCACCTGCGTGGAGATCCAGCTGCGCAGCGACGAAGGCAACGACGCGCTCGATCTGTTCAAGGTCGACTGCGCGCACAAAGAAGGGGTGTACGCCGTTACCGCGCGAGTCTCCGCCAACTACCAATGCCGTTCCGTCTACGTCGCCGCGCCGCCGGACCACTCGTTCGCCCTGTGCCTGAACCCCTACTGATGATGATGAACATGCCCCAAGCGACTACCCACCAGCGCCGCAAGCGAAGGCCGGGGTGGTGAGCATGGGTCAACCCAATCCCTTTGATTTCAGCGATTTCGGGCCGCCCAAGCGCCCTGGTGATCCAACCCCGCCGCAAGCCGGGTTTGGTGGTCAATCGGCCCAGGCACCGACGCAGGGCGATGGCGGCTTTTCCACCGGCTTCGACCCGTGGGCGAATCAACCCAAGACACAGCCGCGTGCGGGACAGCAGGACGCCTTCGGCCAGGCGACCACGATCGGGACGTTGGCGACCGCAGGGCCGCCACTCAAATGGTTCGCGGTCGCGTTGGTGCTGGCCGTGGCCGGGGTGGTGCTCGCGCTCATGAGCGCCGCAGCGGGTGGAGGCGTGCTGCGGACCGCGTTGGCGGGCTGGCTGCTAGCCGGACCGATCGCGATCGGCGCGCTGACGCTTTACACCCGGGTCGATACCCGCAGGCGCAGTGAATCGATCTACTCGGCGCCGCGCTGGGTCGGCACGCTGTACTGGGCGGTGCTGGCGGTGTGCCTGATCGGCATCGCATTGGGAGCCTGGCAGATCGCCTTGTGGGCGGGCAGGCAGTAAATGGCCGTGAATCAGCAAATTCGACTGTGCAACAGCGGCATCGGGCTGCTTCTCCGGTGCTTGGCGGTGGCGATGCTCATCGGGGCGTTGGCCGGGTGGGCGGCTCCGTCGGCACACGCGGATCTGGCTAACGGCGGGGCGAAGCGGTTCGGCGCCTGCCTGGCCTCGCAGAAGACTGGCGATCTGCTCCTGCTGTTCGATGAATCCAGCAGCCTGCAGGACACCGACCCGCAGGCCGCGCGGGTGCAGGCGGCGCGCTACCTGCTGCAGACGCTGGGCAAGTACGCCGACCGCGTCGGTGCCAATCTCGAGGTCGCCTCTGCCGGATTCTCCGACACCTATGCGCCGGAACATGATTGGACGAAGCTGACCGGATCGACGGCCGACCAAGTGAGTTCGGAGCTGTCGAGCATCGCAGGCAAGAACACCGGTATCGACACCGATTACTGGCTGGCCCTCGACGGTGCCCGCCAGGAGTTGGCAACGCGGGGGCCGGGAGCCAACGGCGGGCAGCGCTGCCAGGCGATTGCGTGGTTCTCCGACGGCAAGATCGATTTCACCCCGCGAGCCACGTCAAAGCCGTACGCCGGCGGGGTGAACCTCGACAGCCCGACCGGAGTCGAGGACACCACCAAACGGGCGGTGGACTCAATCTGCCGTCCGGGCGGCCTCGCCGATCAGCTGCGCTCCAGCGGCATCATCATGCTGGGAATCGGCTTGGGCGCCAACAAGACACCCAGCGACTTCGACGTGATGTCGGCGATCAGCACGGCCCACGGACTCAATGGAATGTCGTGTGGGAAGATCACCGATCCGGTTCCGGGTGACTTCTATCCGGTTTCCAACATCGACGACATGCTGTTCGCGTTCGACGCACTGAACCCGGATCCCGGCACCACCCAGCAAGGCCCGGTGTGTCAGCTGCAGGTGTGCCCTGAGGCGCGGCACAACTTCGTGCTGGACCGCTCGATTGAGTCCGTGAACATCCTCGGCTCCGGCGGCGTGGCCGGTGTCGTGCCCTACCTCATCTCACCGTCCGGCAGAACGCTGGAGCTGCCCCAGAAGGACGGGAGGAACACCGCCGACATCGACGGTGTGCCGGTGACCTACGAGTGGCAATCGGAATCGGCGCAGACAATTTCGCTACAGAACACCGACGCCCCGCAGTGGGCGGGACAGTGGGCGATCGTCTACGTCGACACCACCGGGCAGCACCCCGACGCGGTGTCGAAGGTCAGCATCCACATCACCACCGACATCTTCCCGGCACTCACCGGCGCCGACAAAGTGTCCTGGCGCAGCGGGCAGGTGCTCAAAGGCCTGACGTTCGGCCTCGTCCATGGGCAGGGCAAGCCCATGCAGCCCACCGACCTGGCCGGCACCGCCACCATGTCGGCGGCGCTGGTGCCGGACGGCGCGGCGCCCATCCCGTTGCTGCAGTCAGTCGCCAAAGCCGACATCGCCACTCCGGTCGACGCCGACCTGACGAAGGTGAATCCTGGGCGTGCGGTGCTGCGGATGTCGTTGGTGATCACCACCGCACCGGCCATCGACCCGTCTGGCGCCCAGATCGCGCCCGGCACCCAGCTGTCACCCCAGGACGTCGATGTGCCCGTGCAGATCCTGCCGAAGCTCGGCCTGCCGACACCGGGAGAGCGGATTGATTTCGGCACCGTCCAGGCCGCCAAGGGCGCAACCGCGTCGCTGAACATCACCGGCCCGGGCTGCGCCTGGATCGCCGACACCGACGCCGCCAAAGTGGTTGCCGCGCCCGACGGCATTGGCACCGCGCGGATCACCTCCACAGCTGACTCCGCACAGAGCTGTGTGAAGGTGCAGGCCGGGCAGGCCGCACAGCTACCGGTGGCGTTGCGCACCGACCATGACGGGCACGGCGGGCTGAACGGAACCGTGCCGGTACACGTTGCGGCGCTGGACAATCCAAGCGACTCGCAGTGTTGTGGAGGTGCCGTTCGTCGCGTCGCTAATCAGGCCGCTGAACACCACCAACTTCGTGCTGGTGCTCATCGCCGCGCTGCTGCTTGGTCCGGGGATCCCGCTGGCCCTGCTGTACGCGTCGAAGTGGTGGGTCAGCAAGATCCCCGACACTCCGATGCTGGCCGAGCGGATCGCAGTCCAGGTGAACAACGATGTGGTGCTGCGCGA